>CAMJJG010000015.1 GCA_946406035.1 uncultured Prevotellaceae bacterium | reverse complement strand
CCACGCCGCGGCTCTGCTTGGTACCCTTCTTGGTGGTAATCAGGATGACACCGGCACCGGCGCGGCTACCATACAGGGCGGTAGCTGCGGCACCCTTCAGAATGGTCATGCTCTCGACATCGTTGGGGTTGACGGCGCTGGCACCGTTACCAAAGTCGTAACCGCTGTTCAGACCATCACTGCTGTAGGTTGCCGAGTTGTTCAAGGGCACACCGTCCACTACATACAGCGGCTGGTTGCTGCCCGAGAGCGAGCTCACACCACGAATGATGACCGACTTGGACGTACCGGGGTCGGACGAGGTCTCGGCAATCTGCACACCAGCCACCTTACCGGCAAGGCTCGACATGATGTCGTTGGTGCGGGCCTGGGCGATGACATCACCCTTGATGGGCGTAGCCGATACACCCAGGGCCTTAGCCTCACGTTTAATACCCATCGCCGTGACCACGAGTTCGTCGAGCGTCGTGTTGGCATCCTCGAGGGCGACAGTTACATAACTCGATACCGCAACAACCTGGGTCTTGTAACCCACGCAGCTGATGCGCAGCTGGGTCACATTGTCGTTGACGGTTACTGTGAATTGACCGTCGAGGTCGGTAGAAGTACCCTGTGATGAGCCGATGGCTTGCACGGTGGCGCCTATCAACGGCTCATTGTCACTAGCACTGACGACCTTACCAGTAACGGTCTTGCTGGCCCATGCACTCATCGTGATGAGGCATATCGCCATGAGAGTAGATAAAAGTCTCTTCATACAGTAAACAATTAGTTAATCCACGGACTGATTCAAGCGAGCGCTTACCCGACCCAGCCTGGGAAATAATGTTGATAATCTCTAAGGTGTTGTGTATCAGCAATCGCGCTCTAAGTTGCTGACGCTTGGTTGAATTCCGGTTAATGCCGGACACATGTGAATTAGTCAAGGTTTCCTGGCATGACCCGACACTACTAGGTCACACCTTTACCGATTACTTCTATCACTTTAAGTCCTTTCATTAATTAGTTTTTTCAAACTTCATCATTCATCAGTTGGAATACAACTCATGCCCCTTACACAAGAGGGACACGGCGCAAAATTAAACATTTTTTCGGAATTCAATGAATTTTCACGAAAAAATCACGCTTATTTGCCCCAACGACCATACAAATCATAAAAAAATTGTGACAAGCACTAGTGTGCATTGCCACAATTGGTTTTCTTGTCCCTGATGACGCGCTACTCGGGATTGGCGAGAATCTGGATGGCGCAGCCCCCGCCGGGAGCCAGGTGCAGGCGGATGACGCTGGTCTTGTCCACATCCAGGCGGCGAATGGTCATCGCATAGGGATTGTCACGGTAATCGGCATCGGGACCGTCCTCATAGATGATGGCATGATAGGCGCCGTCACCCAGGAAATCCAGTGACAACGTCAGGTCGCGCTCGTGGGCATCGGTCACGCTGCCGATGTACCAGTTGCGGGTACCGCGCTCCTGGCGCGCATAGGTCACATACTCGCCCATCGAGGCATGAGGAACGACGGTCCGCTCCCAGTTGGTGGGCACGTCCTCGATGAACTTGAAGGCGGGCTGGTGCTCATAGTTCTCTATCAAGTCGGCGGCCATGTGGCCGGGGCTGTAAATGACCACATACTCGGCCAGCTGGTGAGCCAGCGTGTTTTGGGGACGGGTGCCGGGCACCGAGTCGTTGCGGTACTCAAAGATGCCTGGAGTGAAGTCCATTGCCCCGCCCAGGCCACGCGTGAACGGCAGGATGCACTCGTGATAGGGCGGATTGCCGCCCCCGCGGTCAAAGGCGTTGTACTCCTGGCCGCGCATGCTCTCGGTAGCGATGAGGTTGGGCCACGTGCGCTGCAAGCCGCTGGGCATGGCACCCTCGTGGTTGACAATCATCAAGTGGTGGCGCGCGGCGGTCTCTATCACCTTGCGGAAGTGGCGCACGCCCCACTGCGAGTGCTGCAACTCGCCGTTGTAGAAGTGGCTGTTGACATAACCTGTCTTGACGGTGTTGATGCCCAGACGCTCATACAGGCGATAGGCATCCTCGAGCTGGTCTTCATAATTCTGGGCGGCTCCGCCGGTCTCGTTGTGGGCGATGATGCGCACGCCACGCTCGGCAGCATATTGGCACAGGCCCTCGAGGTCATAGTCGGGATAAGCACGGGTGAAGCTGAATCCGTCGCCATGACGGGTCCAGTCGGTGTCCCAGCCATAGTTCCACCCCTCGACCAGCACGCCTCCCAGGCCATGGCGCGCGGCAAAGTCGATGTAGCGCTTGGTGTGCTCGGTGGTGGCACCGTGGCGATCGCCTTGGGACCAGGTCCACTTCTGTTTCTGCAGCGCCCACCAGATGCCCACATATTTTGTCGGCTTCAGCCATGAGGTATCCTCGATCTGGCAGGGGTCATTCAGGTTCAGGGCCATGCGCGACAACAGGATGTCGGCAGCCTTGCGACCGATGATCACGACACGCCAGGGCGACACACGGGTGTCCCCCACCCTGACCCGATCGCCGTTCTGCCAGGGCACCAGATCGGTCTTGAGCGTCGTGCCCTCGTGGGCAAGGTTCATCGTCGAGTAATCGGTGAGGTTGGCTTCCATGACGGCCATGTAGAGCGAGTCATTGACCTCAAGGGCGACGGGAGCCGACATATTGCCCTTCTTGCTCACCGGCTCACGGGTATAGATACCCTCATAATAGGGGGTCAACGCGGGAATCGACCAGGCATAAGCATCGCTGGGCAGGGCAAACTGCGTTACCTCGTCAACAATGACAAAGTCCTGAAGGCCCTGCTGGCGCGGGAACTCGTAGCGAAGGGCCACACCGTCGTCAAACGCCCTGAACACCACGTCGATGTAGCGCTTCATGCCGCCCCTCTCGTGCAGGCGCACCCGCATCTCGTTGTAATGATTGTGCACCACGGCATCCTCGCCCCAGGGCTGGCTCCACAACTCGTCGAGCGACGTGCGGGTCACCTTGCCCATCTTGAAGTTACCCTTGAGGTCGCCATCGCTGAGCACAAATCCCAGTTGTGAACGGTTGATGACAGCCTCGCTGCCACGCTTCACCTCATACCAGGCCTGGCCGCCGTCAACACCGGCGATTAACGTGAGCGACCCGTCGGGGCTCGACAGCTTTATGTCTCGGGCACTCGCTATCACACCCAGCGACATGCACATCAACACACAGAGTATCAATTTCTTTACCATATCGATAATTACATTTGTTAATTTTTCATTTACGATTGCAAATATAGTAACAATTTTTTAATCCTCACCTCACGAACGCTAACCTTTATGATGCATTTTTAAAAAACGGGAGGCATTGTTGTCGCTTAACACCTCCCGATAAAACCCATCAGGGCAGAACAACAGAAGCAGGTTAGCATTCTGCCCTGACGAGGGAAACAGAAATCATCTTGCTGTCACACCGCTAGCGGTCACGGTGAGGTAGTAGTCACGATCAAGCACAACATCATAGTCGGGCGTTTGTGACCCACCACCGTTGTTGTTGAAGATGAGGTGCTCGGTCTCGCCATTGCTGGTAAACTCCCAGTAGGTGTAGTTCACGCCGTCAACAGTCTTGCTCCCCGTGGGTGCAACGCCTGGCCAACCGCCAAAGAATTCCTTGTCGCCCCAGGCATACAGAGTGATGGCATCCCAACCCGTCTGGTCGTCAATATAGATGTAGTGGGTTTCACCAGGTGTGGGCTCGGGCGTGTCACCGCCACCAGTATAGGTCGCGGGATCAATCTCGGTCACTCCACTGGCTGTCACTTCAAGATAGACGTCGTGGTCGATGGTATAGGCAAAGTCGGCCAGCTGAGAGCCCTCACCGTTGTTAAAGATCAGATTCTCATTCAGGCCCGTGTTGGCAGCACCCATGTCGAAGTAGGTATAGGTCACACCCTTGATGGTCTGCTCGCCCGTGGGCACCATACCTGGCCAGCCGCCATTCAGGTCGTTCACGTCGCCCCACATGTACAGGTTCAACGCATTCCATCCCGTCTTGTTGACCACAAACACGGCAAACCCGTCGTGAGCGACTACTGTCGGCTCGCCCAATTCCTCGACGCCACTGGCTGTGACACGCAGATACACGTCGTGGTCGATGGTGTAGGCAAAGTCGGCCAGCTGGCTGCCTTCACCGTTATTGAAAATCAGATTCTCGTTCAAGCCAGTGTTGGCCGCACCCATGTCAAAGTAAGTGTACTGGGTACCGCCTATCGACTGCTTGCCCGTGGGTGTCATACCCGGCCAACCACCGTTCAGATCGTTGACGTCACCCCACATGTACAGGTTCAGGTTGGCCCATCCCGTCTCGTCAAGCACATAGACCACATAGCCATCGTGCTCGATCTCGGGACCCTCTCCACTCCAGTAATAGCTCTCCCAGCGTTCACCCCACACATTGGTGAATGTGCCCAGTCCGGGATTGTCATTGTGGTTTGCTATTTCGCCCTTCACGGTGAACTCTGTGCCCTGGGTGGCACTGTAGAAGCGGAAACCGTCGCCCAGCGTCTTACCGTTAACAAACGTGGCAGGATCGAGATAGATGCCCCACTTGATGTCGCTGCCAGGAGCCTTCATGAGTTTCCACTCCTCCTTGCCCATCGACGCACTGTCGCCATTGAACGCACCCATGATGTAGATTTCCTCGTCAACAGCCGTGCCATAGGGGGCAATGAACTCAAGCAGGATGCGGTCGGCGCGCGTCTCAAATTGCTGACGCTCGTGGTCAAAGATGATGTCCTCGTCGCTGGAGCAACCGGTTGTCACCGTCAGTGCAGCCAGCATCACCACTATCAGACTATATATATTCCTTGTTTTCATATCGTTATCATTTGTTTCAAGTTGCGATTAATAATTGGGATTCTGGATCAAGCCCGGGTTGACCGACAGTGCCGACTGAGGCAGCGGGTACCACTCATACTTGGTGCTACGCTGAGCAGGCAAATCAACACCGGCCTCGGTAGCGCGGCCCCAGAACCACCAGGTGCCCTGAGTGAACTTGTTGAAACGGCGCAGGTCGGTGCGACGGCGGTTGCCCTCGCCCAGATACTCCTTGCCCCACTCGCTGAGCATCCAGTCCATGTCAAAGCTCGAGAAGCCGGGACCGGGAACCGAGAGAGCCGACGCACGATTGGCGGCAGTGAAATAGCGCTGACGCACAGCATCGACATAGTTCCTAGCCTCACCGCTGTTGCCCTTGCGCATCTCGCACTCGGCCACGTTGTAGTAGGCCTCGGCAAGACGGAACTGCACGTCATCAATCGACTTGAAGCCGCCGGCATCGTCGGTGGGATAGAGCGGATACTTTACCAGACGGACACCCGAATTGGTCTCACCCCAACGCGGGCTCATCACCGGCTCGAGGTTGCGTCCCTGGTTGAGGAAGGTACCCACCTGATCGACATACACCAGATCCTGACCATCGCGGTCGGCATCGGCCTTGAGCACGTCGCCCGTTCCAAAGTTGGCACGCATCAGGCCCTTGAGGAACATACCGGGTCCGTGAGTGCGGGTTGTCACATTATATACATAGTTCTGCTTGCGTATGTCGCGATCGTCAAAGCGCTCATAGGGGGCTCCCAGCTTGTCGTTATAAGGTGCATCGAGGAAGCACTTGGCGCCCTCACTGCCACCAGTTGGCAGAACGGTGCCCGAGTTGTCATAGCTGGGCACGAGGCACACACAGTTCCAGGCGCCGATGCCGTCATAGGACTGCCCAAAGTAGTCGGCATAGCCATACCACATGCCCACCATAGTGCGAACATTGCTGATGGCATTGGCGGCGCCCATGCCGTCCTCGGCAGCGAGAGCAAAGATCACCTCGGGGCACTTCACGTTGTCGATACTGTAGAGGTCACGGTAATTCTCGGCAAGCGAGTAGCGGCCGTATTCGCCGTTGATGATCTGCTTGGAGAGCGCCTCGCACTCGTCATAGTGAGCCTCGTTGATGAAGACCTCGGCATTGAGCAGCAAGCGAGCCTTGAGCAGGCGATTCATCGCCTGGTTGGCGCGATTGACGGTGCTGCGTGACCCGTCCTCCCGGGCAAGCTGGTCAACAGTCTGATCGAGCTCATCGGCAATAAACTGGTAAATCTTCTTGCAAGAGGTATCCCAGTCGGGATCGGCGGTGCCAGGAACCTCACTGCCGGCACTGATGTTCAAGGGCAGAGCGCCACCCCACAGTTCAAACAGGCAGTAATAATTCCAGGCGCGTATGGTACGCACCTCGGCAACATACTGGTTGAGCTTATCCTGAGTCATGCCCAGGCTTGCAGCGTCCAGGCCCTCAAGGTCGTTGAGCAACAGGTTAGCCAGTCCCACTGCTGTCCAGGCACTTGACCAGGCATTCTGGATAATGGTGGACTCGCTGTTCCAGTTATGCCACGAGAGCACGGTCTTCATGGCCTCGTCCCATCCCCACTGGCCACCGTTCCACACGCGCCAGGTGAGCTGGTCGGCAGGGTACTCGCTCAGGTGGAAGAAATTCTCGCCAGCGAGCGTCGATGACGTCTGATTGTAGATGGCGGCCACGGCGCCCTTCACGCTGGCTTCATTCTGGTAATACACAGTAGCATCGATGCGGTCATTCACCTTCTCGTCGAGATCGGTGCATGACGATAGTGCAGTGACACCCAGTGCTATCGCAATCATGAAATATTTGATCTTATTCATAGTCATTGGTCTATTAATCGATTAATGGAAACGAACGGTCACACCCAGTGTAAACTGGTAAGCCTGAGGATAGGCACTGTTGGAGTCAATGCCAGGGGTGATGCCGGTCGAGGTGACGATCGAGGGATCGTTGCCCTTGTAGCCCGTGAGGGTGAACAGGTTCTTGGCCGACAGATAGACACGAAGGCTCTCTAGCAGATTGCGCTTCTTGGGCATGAAGGTGTAGCCCAGGGTCACGTTGTCGAGCTTGAAGTAGTCGCCTTTCTCGAGGAAATAGCTCGAGATGATGCTGCCACCGGCGCTCACGTCGGCATAGTCGGTATAGGCACTTGCCAACACGTTGTCGGTGCCGCAGCCCTTCAGACCCATGCCATAACGGCGCATGTTGAAGATCTTGTAGCCAAAGGCGCCACGCATCAGCATACTCAAGTCCCAGTTACCCCAGGTGAACGAGTTGGTCCACGAGAGGAAATGCTTGGGTGCTCCATTGCCGATGTTGCGCTTATAGGCTGGATCGGCCTGAGCGGCGGACACGGCATTGCCCTCATTGTCATAGACCAGGAACAGGCCGTTCTCATCGATGCCGGCGTGCTCAAAGCCGTAATACTGACCGATGGTGCCTCCCTCCTCGACACGGAAGAAATACTCGCTCGTGCCCACACCGGGCTTGCGATACAGGTCAAGATAACTCATCTGATAGACGTCACTCGAGAGCTTGGTCAGTTTGGTCGTGCCGGTACTCCAGTTGATGCCAGTGGTCCACTTGAAGGCGCTGTTGGTGAGCACGTCATAGTCAAGCACGACTTCTACACCGGTATTCTTGGTCGTGCCCACATTGACCAGGATGGAGTTGTAGATGAACGGGGGCTGCGGTGCGGTATAGTTGTAGAGCAGGTCCTGACTGCGGCGGTCATAATACTCGACGCTACCGCGCAGGCGGCTATCCAGGGCCACAAAATCCACACCCACGTTAAAGGCAGTGGATTTCTCCCAGGCCAGGTCGGGATTGGCGTTAACCGACGGTGCATAGCCGTTGACCCACTCGCCATCGATATAATAGGCACCATAGCTACTGTAGGTCGATAGTGACTGGTAAGCGTTGAAGTCGCTGCGGCCCGTCACACCATAGGAGATGCGGGGCTTGAGACTCTGGAACGTCTGGGACAGGCCCTCGGCAAACGGGGTGCGGATGATTTCCCATGCCAGCGAGGCCGACGGGAAGTTACCCCACTTCTTGTTGGTGCCGAACTTGGTGCTGCCCTCATGGCGCATCGACACCGCTGCAAACAGCATGTCGCGATAGTTGTAGTTCAAGCGGCCAAAGAAGCCAATCAGGGTGGACTCTGATGAGCCGGCCCACAAGTTGGCCTTGCCATCATGCAGATAGGTTCCGTTGCCAATGCCGTGATAGCCCATGCTGTCATACACAAAGCCCATGTTCTCGTTGCCGCTCTGCTCCCAGCGGGTACGCTCCCACGAGTAGCCCACAACGGCTTTCAGCTGGTGGTCGTCGAGGGTGAGCGTGTAGTTGCCCAGCCACTCCACGCGGTTGGTCCACCACTTCTGGTAATTGATGTTGGCGCGGCCGGCATATCCGTTCCAGTAACTCTCGCTCGAGGTGCTGGGAGTGTAGAAGTTGGACTTCAAGTCGTTGTATTGCAAGGCATAGCTGAGCGATGTGTTCAGGTAGTGCTTGTCGGTCTGGATCAGGTTGAGCTTGACGTCACCATTGCCCAACAGATAGATGCGGTCACCGTTGCTCACGTTGTTCTTCAGGTCATTGACCGGATTGTGGATGTCGGTGGGACTGTTGGGCTGGTAATAAGTACCGTCCTCATTAAACACGGGAATGGTGGGGTTCATTGTCAGGGCCGTGTCAAACAGGCCGTCGTTGCCCCACTTCTCATGCACCTTGCGGCCCGAGAGCGATGCGTTGAACTGCAGGAAATTGTCCAGCACACGCTGCTCACCGACGAAGCGTGCTCCATACTCTTCGCGGCCCGAGACGATGTCCAGACCATTGCCGCGCTTGTAGTTGACCGAAGCCCCAAAGTAGCCATTCTTGGTCGAACTGTCGATCGACAGATACTGGTTCAAGTTGTAGCTCATGGGGCGGGTGATCTCGTCCCACCAGTTGGTGTCACCGCCATAGTCCTGGCCGCGGCGTGAACGACGGAACTCGTCGGTCGTCAGGATGTCGGGCTTGGGCTTGGCAAAGTTAGTGGCGATATAGCTGTCGTAGGTTACCGTGGTCACTCCAGGAGCTCCGGCACCCTTCTTGGTGGTCACCAGAATGACGCCATTGGCGCCGCGGGTACCATAGATGGCAGCCGAGCCGGCATCCTTCAGCACTGTAATGCTCTCGACATCCTGAGTCGCGATATTGCGCAGGTCACCGCCGGCGATGCCGTCGATGACGATGAGCGGACCGTTGGATGCAGTGAGTGAACCAGCGCCTCGAATCTGGAAATCGGTCATCGAGTTGGGGTTGGCAGCAGCACTGGTGCTCACGTTAAGGCCAGCCACCTTGCCGGCAACTAGTGCGAGCGGGTCGCTGGCAACACCCTGGTTGAACTGCTTCTTGTCAATCTGTACCACCGAACTCGAGATTTCCTTCTTGGCCAGTGAGCCGTAACCCACAACGACCACTTCGTTGAGTTGCGAGCGCTCCTCGACGAGCGTAATCTCAAAATGGGTCTGACCATTGATGGCCACTTCCTGGGTCTCAAAACCGATGTAAGAGACGACCAGGCTTCCGTTACTTGGTGCATTCTCGATAGTGAATCGACCTTCAAAGTCGGTCACACTTCCGTTGGATGTACCCTTGACGGCAACGCTGGCGCCGATCAGATCCTCACCCGTCTCATCCACAATGTGGCCGGTAAGGGTCAGCGTCTGCGCCGAAATGCCCAGGGTAAACATCAGCGCAACGCACAGTAGCAGCATGCGTTGCAGCATTCCTGTTTTACATTTCTTCATGCTCATTAATGATTAAAATATTGGTTGATAATACTTATTCTTTTCAATCGACACAGTGGGGTCAATGTTAAGCAATCGCAAAGTTAAAGTGAAGACCAATACAGCCCAACACCTTCAAATAAAAATCTAACCCGCTAAATAAATTACCCATCTGAAAATCAACATATTGAAACAGATGCCATCCCTCAAAAATCTAATCAATTTCTCAGAGAAAAGTTACCTGCAAACCATGTGTTGAGCAATCAGGAGAGCCTCCCGGCGGGGTTCCGAGGGGTGTAGCAACGGCCGCTAGCAATCAAGCGACTTGACACGGTCCTCAAAGTCATTCTTGTCGATGGCGCGGGCTTTGAGCTTGGAGCGATAGGTGTAGATGGTGGTGAGACTGGCACGCAGGATGTTGGCAATGTTCTGGTTATCGGTGATGCCGATGCGAATGAGCGCCAGCACGCGCGACTCGGTGGTCAGGCGCTTGCCCTGCTTGACCTCGATTTTCCCGTCTTCCTGCAGGAGCTTGTTCACCTCATCGACAAAGTTGGGGTATATGTTGAGAAAAGCGTTGTCAAAGTTCTCATAGAACAACTGGGCGTTCTCGCTGCCCGAGTGGGTGCTCTTTAACTCCCGAGCCAGGTCCTCGGTCTTGCGGTCACGGTACAGGCGATAAAGTGCCTTGCGCTGCTCCTCGCCACGGTCAATAAAGCGGCTCGAGAGGGTCAGGAATCGTGCGATGTACTCCTCCTTGAGTTTCTCGCGCTCGCGCAGCAGGGCGTTGCTCTCGTGCAACTGCTCGACGGTGTCGCCCAGTTGGTCATTGACCTGCCGCAACTGCTCGTTGATGGCCCGCTTCTGCTCGTTGAGGCGGCGGTAGCGCATCAGCAGCTGGTAGATGGCAATGACGCCTCCCACCAGCAGCAGGGCGATGACCGATATGGTCACGAGCAGCCACATCATGTTGCGATGGCTCTGCTCCTGCTTGGTCTGGTAGGCTGTGAGAATCTTGGGGACGATGAGCGAGGCCTGTATGTTGCGCAGGCGCGTGCCATAGAAGTTGGCATCGTCCACGGCGACGCGCATATAACGGTAGGCACGGTCGATATCGCCCTCATCGAACAGGCGGTCGGCAATCGTCCTGAGCGAGGTGTTCTCGCGGATGCAGCCCTCGAGGTCACTCTCGGCACTGAGGATCAGACACTGCATCTGTCGCTCTCTGTCGCCCAGCTGCGAGTAGTAATAGGCCATGGTGCTGACGATGACCGAGTACATGCGGTCTCCGCTCTTATGGCCTTTGGCCAGGCTGTCCAGCAACAGGATGGCCTGCTGATAGTTGCCGGCATCGGCATAGCCCTCGGCTACGGTGATCAGGTAATACACATTGCCGTCGGGAGGGGCAATAGACGTCAAGCGGCGCCGCAGGTCCATCTGGCGCTGAACATAGGCGCCAGCATACTGTGTGCCCTGCATATACTCGGCCTGGTAGATGAGCAGGTCAATCTGGGTGCGGTAGTACTTGATGAGCTGGTCGGCATCCAGGGTGGTGGTGTCCACCTGCTCCAGGGTCTTGCGAGTCTCGTCCATGAGGCAGGCAGTAGATAGAATATGCGCCATGTTCAGGCGGCTATCGTTCATCAGTCGGCTATCGCCCATCGACTGGGCGAGTCTCAGGCATTGGCTCACGCAAGCGTAGGCCGAGTCATATTGATAGGCTGAATATTCCTCATACAGCCGTTTCATCGCGTGATAACGGGTGATTGCTGTGCCCGTGTTGTCCATGGTGGCCTTCATCTGGGCCAGATGGGCTTCCTTGGCGGCGACGATTTGGGGTTGAGCGGCTATCAGGCTATCCAGCCGCGAGAAATCAGATTCGCGCGAACTGCCCATAGCACTACTGGTTGCCGTTAGCCACATCAGCGCCGACAGTAGCAACATCTTTTTTATAATGCTATTCATTCCCTAATTCTTCATTTTGGCACAGCAATCATCGTTATTAGTACAGAACTATAGGATTTACGACAACAGGATGTCGATCAACGACGACACGTCGGCGATATTGACCTCGCCATTGGCATTAACGTCGGCGCGTTGCATGGTCGCGGCATCGGCTTGGCCGCCCAGCAGGACGTCGACCAACGACGACACGTCGGCGATATTGACCTCGCCGTCATTGTTGACGTCGCCCCTGATGAAGTCGGGCTCGGGTTCGCCCTTCACATACACCTTGAAGCCGTTAGCTGGCATTGAGAAGCTCTGGGTGGCATACAAGTTAACGGGGGTAGATGTCAAACCGGCCGAAATGTTTTCCACATCGATGGCGAGCTTCCACCCGCCGGCCTCGAGCCCGCTGACGATGGTATTGACAGTGCTAGAGCCCAAGTTGAGCACCACGAGGCACTTCTGGGCCTTGTGGCTGCGCTGATAGGCGATGACATTGTTGTTACCGGTGGCCAGGAATTCAACCTCGCTGGCGCGGTCGGCGTTGTCAATCAGGGCGTCACAACTGTGCTTGAGGGCCGTGAGGGCCTTGACGGTGCTCTGCATCTTGCTATCGACGGTGTTCCAGTTGATGGGCGTACGGTTGAAGTAGTCCAGCTTGCGCGACAGCAGGTAGCCGGTTTCCTGGCCATTATAGAGCATGGGCATGCCATAGAGTGTGAACGTCAATACGGTAAAGGCATAGACATTGTTGCCATATTGCGAGTTCATCGAGCTGTTGTAGTTCTGGTCATGGTTGGTGAGATAGACCATGCGGCTCAGGTCGATGAAGCGCAGGTCGCTCACCAGGTTGCGGCACTGCGTGAGCACCCCCGAGGGGTTATTCTTGTTGTTGACAAGCGACGACTGGAAGTTCCAGGCATAGTCATAATCCCAGCCGCAGCCCAGCAGGCGCTGCACGCTATTGGCCATGTCGCCCTCACCCATGATGGTGATGGTCTTGCCTGGCTTGTAATTCTTCAATGCACTGATGGCGCGGGTCCAGAAACTGGTAGGAATCGTGGTGCTGCTGATGTAGTCGCATCGATAGCCGTCGATGTCGGCCTGGTCGATCCAGTAAGTCATCGCCTCGATCATGGCCAGCTGGGTTGCCTCCTTGCTGTAGTCGAGCTGATACACGTCGCCATAGCCGTTGGGACTGGTCAGGGTCGAGTTATAGTAATCGCGATGCTCGGTAATCCACACGTTGTCCTTGGCGGTGTGGTTGGCGACCCAGTCGAGCCACACCTGCATGCCGCGTTGGTGGGCCGCAGTGACAAAGGACTTGAGGTCGGCCATGGTGCCAAAGTCGCTGTTCACGGCATGATAGTCGCGGGGGGCGTATGGACTACCCAATGTGCCGATGCGGCCCAACACACCACGGGGATGGATGGGCATGAGCCAGATGATGTCGATGCCCAGGTCCTGGAGGTAGTCTAGCCGCTGCTGGGCTGCAGCAAGCGTTCCCTGACTGGTGAAGTTATACAGGTCAAGCTGGTAAATGACGTTCTGGTTGGGCACATAGGTGCTCTCGCCAGCGCCAATCAACTTGCTCAACTGCCCCATGACATAGTAGCCATGATTGGTAAACGAACCGTCAACGCGGTCCGACTGGTTATTCCATGTAAAAATCAGGCCAGTGGGCATCGCCAGCGTTCCGCTATAGGTCCACTTGTAAATCCTGTTGCCGCTCTGGGTGTCGCCCATATAGGTCATCGACGGGCCAGGCCAGCTGGTACCCACATAATCGCGGCCATCGGTATTGCCTTCCCACACCCATATCTTGGGTGCGTCGCCCACCGTGCTATTGGCCTCAAAGAACACACACACCTCGCTGTCGCTCACCAGCGACGGCTCATATACGGCCGCACCAGCTAGCAAGGTTACCATCAATACAAAAGTAAGAGATAGAGTCCGCTTCATTTTGGTTATAATCATAAAATATGTTCCAGATTTTTTACAAAGGTACACATAAAAATGCTTCTCGCTCTCATTACAACGAAAAATCTAAACTTTTCAAAAACACAATCCATTTATCCACAATATTTTACCTCCATAACACGGGTCTAAAAATCTAAACCGATTTCTCGACAATCGACCTGATTCCAGAGGCAATTTATGGGGAATTTGGTCCCTGACGCGGGTCAATTTCACAACTGGAAAAGCATTTTTTTGTAATTTTGCACCCCCTACTAACAATAAGGATAACTCATGGTATCGACTATACATCTCACAGGAGTGATATTGACCATCGTCCTGCTGCTGGCGGTCAGCTGGCTATCGGGACGTCATGTGAAGGACGCACACAGTTTCACCACTGGTGGCAACTCGGGGTCCTGGATGGTGTGCGGCGCTCTGCTGGGCACGCTGGCTGGCGGGCAATCCACCATCGGCACGGCGCAACTGGCGTTTTGCTACGGCTTGTCGGCATGGTGGTTTACCATCGGTGCCGGCCTGGGAGCGCTAGTACTGGGCCTATTCTACGCCGGGCCCTTGCGCCGCAGCGGCTGCAACACGCTGCTCGAGGTGGTCAGCCGCGAGTATGGCCACAAGGCCGAAACCGTCGGTTCCATCCTGTTCCTGATCGGTATTTTCATCAGCATCATGTCCCAGGTGCTGTCATCGTCGGCGATGATTGGCAGTCTGTTTGGCATCTCCACGTTGTGGGCGTCGATCACGGGCGCTGTGCTCATCATGTTGATGGTGCTCTTTGGCGGCATACGCAGTGCTGGCGCCGGCGGCATCGTCAAGTTGGTCTTGCTGTACCTGTCCTCGCTGGCAGCTGGCGTGGTGGTGTGGCATGTCGCAGGCGGCATGACGGGCCTGCGCGAGGGCGTGGACAGCATCTATCACTCCCCTGCCCTGGCCCAGTTCAACGGCCTCACCGATGCCGAGAGCATCCACCAGCGCTATGGCAGCATGTTTGCCCGTGGTGTGTTCAAGGACCTGGGCGGCTGCCTGTCGCTCGTGCTGGGCGTGGTGTGCACCCAGAGCTATGCGCAGTGCATCTGGTCGGCGGCCAGCACACGCAAGGCGCGCCGCGGTGCCCTGCTGTGCTCACTGTTCATGCCCATCATCGGCGCGGCATGCACGCTCGTGGGCATCTACATGCGCGGCCACTTCGTCACGGCCCAGGAACTTAATATGCTACAGGCTGCTGGCGAGACACTGCCTGCCGGAATCGGGGTCATCGAGGACTCGGCGCAGGCATTTCCCGCCTTCATCCTCAAGTATCTGCCCGCATGGCTTGGAGGCCTGATGCTGGGAACGATGTTGATCAACATCCTGGGGTGTGGCAGCGGCTTGTCGCTGGGAGCGGCGACCATCCTTGTGCGCGACGTTTACGGCAACTTCAAGCGCCGCATGGGCATGACGTCGGCTCCGCTATCCCAACTGGCCCAAACACGCCTGTCGATTGTGGACATCCTCACGGCAGCCGTCATCGCGACCCTGCTGTTCCACGGCACCTTCATCAACGACTTGGGCTTCCTGTCACTGGGCCTGCGCGCAGTTGCCATCCTGCTACCGCTATGTTTCGCCCTGTGGTGTCCCGGGCGGTTCCAACCCGGCGGCATGCTGCTCTCGATGCCCGTGGGTGTTGCCGCCATGCTCATGGCCAAATTCACTGACATGCCTGGCGATGCCGTCTATTACGGCCTCGCCGCATCGCTCGCCATCCTGCTGCTCAAGCAGCAAGGACAACATCATTTACAACATTGACACCCCATCCACGGTGATAGAAAGGCAAGAGTTCCTTTTCTATTCTATTAAACACTAGTCAAGCATTGAGGATGAGGTCGATGACTGAGTTGATGTCGGCGATATTGACCTCGCCGTCGCTGTTGACGTCACCGGCGGGGATGAATGCGCCAGACTGGATCAAGTCGATAACGGCGTTGACGTCGGCAATGTTGACCTCGCCATCGCTGTTAACATCGCCTGGCACGGCATCGTCCATGCGATAAACAAACGAGATAACGGGGCCGTAACCCGTGGTATGGGAATTGCCGTCAAAGTCGAGGTAGCTGGTCTTGCTGCGGGCATAATAGGTGGCACCATCCTCCATGAGTTTGCCATTGACCTTGATTTCCCCAGCCGGCAGGGTGGACTGGTAACGGCCATCCTTCAACGTCTCGATGAAGCGATTGCGGGCCCAACTGGTCGCGCTCGGAGAAACCTCGATAACATAGCTGGTGGCCCATTGCTGTGGCTGCAGGGTGATGTGCTGCCCGGCATGGAGCGTTCCGCCATCGACGGGCACGGCAAAGTGGGCCGCAGCATGAGCAACCGAGAAACGCACGACATTGCTGGTCATCGCAATGCCATCGACAGTGAGAAGCACACGCGCAAAATAGGTGTTGCCGGGTTCAAGCACTCCATCGGGGATAACGAGCGAACCAGTTGACGAGGAGCCGCTGAACACCAGCGACGCGAAGCTGTCATCGCTAGCGACCTGAAGCGTCGCCGCCTCGGTGCTGCCGCAGTTATACCACGAGATGGTCACGGGGGCCTCCAGTTCCTCACTGCCGTCGGCTGGCTCAAGAATCGTGAGCAACATGGTAGTGATGCTACGCACCTCGCTCACGCCGCTATAGCAACTGTCGGCACACGACTGCACGCGCCAGAACAGCACGCCTCGATGCTCGAGCTTGCCGAACAAGAGATTGCTGGCCACGGTATCGGTCACGCTGACGCGTTCCAGCACACTGGCGAACTCGGGAGACAACGTCAACTCGACCAAATAACTCGTAGCGCCATCAACCGGATGCCACTTGAACTCAAAGGGGGCATTGGTCCACTCGCAATCCTCGGGCGAGACGAGCTCGGGATCACCCAGCTGGTCAAGCTCCACGCTCAAGAATACTGGCTCCCACTCGTTGCCAACGCGGTCCATCGCACACACAGCGTACTGATAGCCCTGCTGATACTGGGCCGGAATGTCAAACCACTGGTCATAGCACATGCCCAGCAGGTAATCGACCTGCCAAGCAAAGGTCGAGGTGTTCATCGTCATCGGCATGGCATAAACCGTGTAGCGCGCGTTATCCTGGCCGTACCACTGCAGCTGGTTGCCCACGCGCTTGAGGTTTTGCACCACGCCCGGGTTGTATTGCGGTTTCCACGCCATCACGGGCGGCAGCGCGGGACGCGTGAACACCGTGTTCTTCAAGTAATGCCCCAGCGAATTGCGGTTCATGGCATACAGATACTTGCAGGAGTAGAAAATGGCACCGGGATTCTCGTCCAGCGAGCTCGTGCGGTTGAGTTCGACCTCGTCGGCATACTCCTTGTACTGCTCCTGGGTAGAGGCGCTGGTAATTGACGAAATCGACGAGGATATGTACACATGGCGTTCAAACTTCTTGGCGACCTTGCCCCACCAGGGCGTGATCTTGCCATAGTCGGCGGTAGCGCCGATTTTCCAATAAACCTGTGGCGAGATATAGTCGATGCTATGCGACGACAACCAGGCCAACGGGTCGCTGAAGATGCCGTTATACTGCCAGTCACTACCCGCGGGACACGGATCCACGCCATACTGGCTGGCGACTGCCGAACTGCTGGCGGCGACGCCTGCCGGCGAGATGCCGAAACGCACCTCGGGACGGGTCTGCTGTATCATGTCATAGACGGCCCGCACCATGCGGTTGACGTTGTCACGGCGCCAGTCGCCAAAGGTCATTGACGTTCCCGAAGCCTGCCACTCGTCATAGTCGCCGGCGGTTGCATCGGTGGGAATGCCTTGAGGATAAAAGTAATCGTCATAGAGGATACCATCAACATCATAGTTGGTAATGATCTCCTTGCAAACGGCAACAATGCGGTCGATGGTGCGTTGTTGACCCGGGTCCAGGATCACGGTCGACTCATGGGTCAAGAGCCACCCGTCCTCCTTGAGTTCTTGATCTTGAGGCGTATTCCAGTTGGAGCCAGTGCTCCAGCGGTAAGGATTGACCCACGCGTGACACTCCATGCCGCGCTTGTGGCACCCCTCGACTACATACTGCAACGGGTCAAAGCCAGGATACTGCCCACGCTGGCCGGTCAGGAAACTTGACCATGGCTCCAGGCTGGACTGATACATCGCGTCACACATCGACCGCACCTGGAAGTTCACCGCGTTGAAGTTATTGACCCGCAGCGAGTCGAGCAAGCGATCCATCTGCTGCATCTGCTTGGTGGCGCCAGCCCCCTGCGACGGCCAGTCAAGGCCCCACACGGTGGCGATCCATGCCGAGCGGAATTCCCGCTTGGGCATACCATAGCCCCAGGCACAAGTAATTGTGCCCGATAGCAGCACAGCCGCGAGCACCATTATAAAATATCGTTTCATAACTTATCGAATTTTGGTTAAAGCCTGTCGAACGGAATGCGGGCCAGCAGCTCGCCGAAGCGGTTGGCCCCTTCCTGCAGCTGCCCCTCGACCATCTTGCGCAGAAAGAAAGGCAGATTCAGCTGCAGCTCGGCCGTACTCATCGTCGTGGCATCGGGCTGCGGCTCAAGGTTAATGACCATGTTGATGGGAACCGGCGATTGGGACGCCGTGTAGACGACACGTTGCCCCTCAACGCTGTTCTCGTGGTCGAGCGCTAGCGTCACCTCGCCCATCGGCGACTGGATGGCGATGGTGTCCTGGGTAAACTTGACCGTGTCGAGGTGCTGACGGGCGGTCTCGTCAATCTTGTCGGCATGAGCCTCGATCTGCTGCTGGATGAGCGAGGGATTAGTGAGTTTGCTGTATATCGTTGCCGCATCACATGCGATGGCATGGGGAGCACTCTTGAATGATTCCATTGTTAGGGGGTTTTAGCGGATAAATACTACTACTGCTGCTTGTCATTAATCAACCGTGTCAAAGCCTGCGGGAGCCCAGTTCTCGGGGTCGCTGTGCCACTGCTGCAGGGCATCGGCATCGGCTTGGGTGAGATGGCCACTATCCATGGCCACGTCGAGCATCGTCTCAAAGTTGGTGAGCGTGATGATGGGCAACTTGGCGCGCTTCAAGGCCTTGGCGGCAATCGAGAACTGATAATCAAAAATCACCACTGCGCCAACGACGATACCGCCGGCATCGCGCACGGTATTGAGGCACTTCTTGCAATTATTGCCCGTCGAGAGCTGATCCTCGATGAGCACCACCTTTTGCCCCGGCTTGATGTCTCCCTCGATAAGGTTTTCCAGGCCATGATCCTTGGGCGTGGAACGCACATACACAAAGGGCATCGCCAGCGAGTCGGCCACCAGCGCACCATGGGCAATCGCCCCGGTAGCGATTCCGGCTATCACGTCGGCATCACCGTAATTCTCCATGATGAGTCTTGCCATCTCCACCTTAATCAGGTTTCGCACCTCGGGATAGGACAAAGTCATCCTCAAGTCGGTATAGATGGGTGAATTCCAGCCAGTTGCCCATGCAAATGGGCTATCGGGCTGTAACTTGATGGCATTGATCTGCATCAATTTCTCGGCAAGTAAGGTGTCTAATTTCTTCATTTTGGTCATTAAAGGTTGAAAACATTGGCGAAATTAGCAAAATTCTGGCGGTTTCATGCCACATATTGATAAATATTTTCCAAAAAACATGTTAACGGGGAGTCTGATAGCACTAACGCGAGCCAATGCCCCACAGCGTGACTGATAACATTTGCCGTTTCAGAAAACTTTCATTAATTTTGCCGTTCAATAACAACTATTATTCTCATTGACTAGAAATATGGCATTTGATAAAACAGGACTTGTGCTTGAGGGAGGTGGCATGCGGGGCATGTACACCTGTGGCATCCTGGACGTGCTCATGGAGAACCACATCTATTTAGACGGCATGGTGGGCGTGTCGGCCGGCATCGCCTTTGGCTGCAACTACAAGTCACGGCAAGCGGGCCGCGCACTGCGCTACAACGTGCGGTTTGCCCGTGACAAGCGCTACAGCGGCATCATGTCGCTATTGAAGACCGGCAACTACTACAATGCCTGGTTTGCCTACCATCTGGTTCCCACCCACTATGATGTGTTTGACTACAATGCCTTCGAGGACTCGCCCATGGAGTGCTATGCCGTGTGCTTTGATGTGAAATCAGGACAGGGCGTGTATCATCGGCTGGACAGGGTCGATAACGACTGCTTTGAGTGGATCCGCGCTTCGGCCTCCATGCCTGTGGTGGCACAGCCCGTCGAGGTGGGAGGGCACCTGCTGCTCGACGGCGGCCTCGCCGATTCCATTCCCCTGGAATTCATGATCAACAAGGGATACAATCGCAATGTAGTCGTTCTCACCCGCGAGGACGGCTATCGCAAAACCACCGAGCACGGCCTCTGGCTCATGAAGCCGCTGCTGCGCAAGTGGCCCAAAGTCATCGAGGCACTGCAACACCGTCCCGCCCTCTACAACAAGCAGCTGCAATATGTCAAGGAACAGGAGCGCAAGGGCAACGCATTTGTCTTCAGACCATTAAAGCCACTCGACGTGAGTCGCACGACTCACGACCCCGAGGAGATGAACCGCGTCTATCAGCAAGGGCGCGAGCAGGCCCTCGCACAACTCGATGACCTCAAGAAGTTCTTGAATGCACCCATCGAAACGCCAACCCGCAATGAATAGTCCCAGACAGCCGCTCACGGCGACCCAAGCCATGAACCGTGCCGCAGCATTGTGCGCACGCAGCGAGCAGGCCCCAGCCGACATCCGCTCGAAGCTCATCAAGTGGGGGCTGTCGGCTAGCGACGCCAGCAGGGTCATGGACAAGCTCACCGAGCAGGGATTTGTTGACGATGAGCGGTTTGCAACGGCATTCATCAAGGATCGCTTCAAGTTTAATGGCTGGGGAAGAATCAAAATCGCCTACCAGCTCAAGCTAAAAGGCATTCCCGCCCCGGTTATCGAACAGGCCATGGCAGCCGCTATCGACGACGATGAGTACATCGGGCGGCTGACCGAGTTGCTGCGTGCCAAATGGCGCTCACTCAACCAGCGCGAGCCACGTGCCGCATGGGCGGCCATGATGCGCTTTGCCGCCTCACGGGGCTTTGAGACTGCTATCGCCAGCCAATGTGTTAAACGAGTGACCGCCCTCGATGATCAAGACGATTAAACAATGGCTGCAAGCGGCGGCCGATGTGGCCATGCCGCGCGTCTGCCCCGTGTGCCGCCAGGCTCTCGATGGCGACGAGAAATGGCTGTGCAGGCGTTGTTTGGCCAAGTTGCCGCGCACTCGATATGAGGAGACCGATTTCAACACAATGGAGCAGCACTTTGCCGGCAAGGTGCCCATCGAGCGGGCTACCGCCTATTTCTTCTACGAGAAAGGGGCGCCCTATGCCAGCATCCTCCACGACATCAAGTATCACGGCATGCCCCTGATGGGCCAATGGCTGGCCGCCCGCGCCGTGGGCGACATGGCCAGCAGCCACTTCTTTGACCGCATTGATGTGGTGACGGCGGTGCCATTACACCGCAGCAAGCTCGCCCATCGCGGCTACAACCAGAGCGAGTATCTGGCCCGTGGCATCGCCAGGGCCCTGGGTGTGCAATATGTCGAGGCATTGAGGGCCGTGCGCCCCCACTCCACCCAGACCCACAAGGGGGCACTCGAGCGATGGCAGAACATACAGGGCAATTACGCGCTCAACAACCAAGCCCAGCAACTGGCTGGCCAACACATCCTGCTGGTAGATGACGTTATCACTACGGGGTCGACCCTCACAGCTTGTGCCCAGTTGCTCAAGGGCATCAACGGCGTGAGCGTCTCGGTTTTCACGCTAGCAGCCGCGCGGCTCGAATAAATTGTTGCGGTCCACAAACGTTCTTTTAGAGCTGATATCGCTAATCGAGCCAATTAATTATACCAAATCACATATTCATTTCCATTCAACTCAATTCGCCCGCAGGGTTAGGAGCCAACGCCATATCACGGCTCGAGCAAACCGCCAAAAAAAACGGCGCCCTTGAGAGGCACCGTCATCAATCAGAATTCTTCTTTTTCTTTAGCGAGATTGCGATAAGCGAGCTTGTCTTCGAGATATTCTTGAGTGGCTATCAGCGTGGGCTTCGGCAACTTCTCATAATACTTCGAGATCTCGATCTGCTCACGGTTCTCGCTGATCTCCTCGAGGTTATCGTTAAGGGTGGCAAACTCCTGTAACTTCTTCTCGAGGTCAGACTTCATCTCGGCAGCAATCTGGTTGGCTCGCTTGCTGATAATGCACACGGTCTCATAGATGTTACCCGTGGGCTCTGCCATCTCGATGATGTCATGAACGGTAGTGGTGAGTGGCGCGTTTGTTTTCTTGTAATCCATGTCTTACTTGAAATTATTATATAATGTGTTGTTATTCTCTTTTTATTGAACTTAATGGCCGTTTACATACCTGTTGGCGATCTTGAAGATGTTGTCGGCCTCCTTGCGCATCTTGCTCTCGGGATAATCGTTGATAAACGAGTAATACTCGTCGATAACCGTGCGGAATCGCTCCAGTTTCTTCTCCATGACGCTCTCGCTCGCCTCCTTGTATCGCGAACGCAGCACGAGCATCTCCAGGTCCTCCTTGTATTTACTATAGGGGTAGGACTTGATGGCATTCTGAGCGGTGATGACAGCACTCTCGTAGTTGTTGCCCATGTAATTGCCCAGGTTGTAATACAGTGTAGCGTTCTGCAACTCCTTGAGCACCAACTTGTCCTGCAACTCAAACACCGCGCTCTGGGCTATCGAGGCCTTGTCACTCTTGGGGAAATAGTCCAAGAAGGCTTGCAACTCCTCCATGGCACGAATGGTCTCGGACTGATCCAGCTGGGGATCAGGCGAATCCAGATAGAACCCATATCCGGCATAGAACCGGGCCAACTCGGCATACTGGCCACGTGGATAACGCTGGTAGTACTGCTTGAAATAGGAACCGGCACTGATGTAGTCCTTGTTCTCATAGTAGCTCAACGCCAACAGATATAGCGACTCCTCGGCATGGGGTGTGCCACGAAAGACAGGCACCAGGTCGGTCAAGATGGTATAGGCCTGGGCATAACGCTTGTTCTCAAACGCCTTCTTGGCATAGGCGTACTTGTACTCAAGGTCACTGCTTTTCATCACCTTGTTGTACTCGCCACAGCCCGCCAACACACAAGCCAGAGCCATTATTACCGTCAATTTCTTTATCATCGAAAAGTTGATTTTGCGCATTTAGCCTGCAAAATTACGCCTTTTTTTTAATATGTACAAGGACATCGACTTTATTTCGCAAAATTTAACGGGCTTATTGCTTGTCACGAGGCCTTTTTCACGCCAAACAGCCAGTGAGCCAGGAACGGGCTCAACCTGATGACGTTGCTCACCAGCAGGCACAGTGCAATAATCAAGATCGCCAACGCCGACGATGCCGCAAACTCCAGCACCGGCATGGGATGATCCTTGAACACGGTAACAATCGTCAGGTTCCTGGGCAACAAAAAATGATGAATTAAATAGACATCAAGAGTCCTTCTTCCCATGTATTGCATTGTGCACCCTAATCGATTCTTCTTAGAAAACAAATCCTGCTGTTTATAAAAGAATGAAAAAAGAATTACTAGACCCGCGATTGTTAAGAAAAAGGCTTTAATTTCACGATGAACAGGAATTACATCCTTATAAGCATTAATCATGAAATAAAAAACAATACAAATAGTTAGTAACCAATTGCCATTTATAATTGCTATAACTTGGCTATAGTACTATTTCAGCAGGGTACCTAAAACAAAAAAAAGAAAATACTTCCAATGTTGGAAACTCAAGAAACTCAAAATTTCAACCGGCACTGGAATGAATTCCGCCAAGCGGGGCCACCCCACAGGCAGCAGACAAATTCCAATTACCAAAAGGACTATATCGGATTTATTAGTTCTGATAATAAAACGGACAACAGCATATATCACATAATAGATAAACAAAACATATGTAAACCAATATCCATACTTGGGATCATTGAAAAAACCATCTCTATAATCTATTGTCCAAACATGCATAAACACAACAAAGAACAATAACGGCGACAATAATTGAACTGGAATCTTTTTCCTGAAAAAAGCAACAATCTGCCTCGCATTCCACACCACGCTAGATTTATAAAGAACAAAGCCACTAATTAAAAAAAACATAGGCATTCGAACCTGAACAAAAAACCTATGAAAATTAGTCTGCTTTATAGGTAGGTTAAAGCACACAAAGGCAACATGATACAAAACCACCAAAAATATGGTGAAGCCTCGCAGGGCGTCTATATATTCGATTCGCTTGGTGCCGGTTGGCAACTGCTGGCCAGAATTTGATAAAACTTGACTATCCATTTCTATTGCGGCGTGACTTCACACCTTGGAATTTACGTTGATTAATCTCTTAGACAGCCGCAAAAGTACTAAAAAAACTGAAGATGGTATCAGTCTTTGGGATTAAAATGAACAACACGTGTATTCCATCTGTAAAAAACGGAAACGATACTGAAGCTGAACCTGAAAATATTTTAAATGCGGTGCGAGGAAAAGGCCAAATAATTTGGCACTTCGCCCATGTTACACTAAATTTGCACCTAGAATAACAATCTTAACACTAAATGACATTATGAAAATCGGAGACAAGATACCCGAAGACCTGGGCGTTGACATGAACGGCAACGAGATAAAAGCAAGTGACTTTGCAGGCAAGAAACTCATCATCTATTTTTATCCTAAGGACAACACCCCCGGCTGCACCGCCGAGGCTTGCAGCCTGGCCGAGGGCTACGGCGCGCTGAAGCGGGCCGGCTTTGCGTTGCTGGGCGTGAGCAAGGATAGCGCCAAGAGCCACCAGAAGTTTGCCGACAAATACAGCCTGCCCTTCCCGCTCATTGCCGACGAGGACACGCGGCTGAACCAGGCATTTGGCGTGTGGCGCGAGAAGAAGATGGCCGGTCGCACCTACATGGGCACGGTGCGCACTACCTTCATCATCGACGAGAACGGAATCGTCAAGCACATTATCGATAAAGTGAAGACCAAGGATAGTGCCAACCAGATACTTGAAGTGGTTAATAGTTAACAGATTAGAGGCAATAGATAAGAGATATTGATCATAATGAAAAAGATACTTTTAACACTTGCGACCCTCCTGATTGCAATGGGGGCCAACGCATTGACTCTTGAGGAATGTGTGCTGCGCGGCAGCTCTCCCCGTGGCATCGGGGCGATGCAACCGTCCAAGAGCGACGGCCGCTACTTCTACCGGCTGAGCGACGACGGCAACGCTATCTATCGCATCGGCTATGCCAAGGGAGACGAGAGCGTGCTTGTTGACACCAGCAACGAGCTGGTTACCGGCTGGGACGACTTTGAAGTCACGGCCGACGGCGCTTATGTGCTGTTGTGGAACAACTCGCAGGAGATTTACCGCTACAGCTTCAGTGCCGACTATTACGTCTATGACCTGAAGGCCAGGGTGATGAAGGCCCTGAGCGATGGCGGCGGCGAGGAAATCGCCACCCTGTCGCCCGACGGCAAGCGCGTCGCCTATGTCAAGGACAACAACGTGTACGTGCGCAACCTCGTGGACGGCACGACAGTGCAGGTCACCCATGACGGCAAGAAGAACAACATCATCTACGGTGTGCCCGACTGGGTATATCAGGAAGAACTGGGCATGCTCAACACCCTCAACTGGTCGAGCGACAGCCGCTCGCTGGCTTTCCTGCGCTGGGACGAGAGCCAGGTCAAGATGGCCTCGATGGTCATCTATCAGGGCACATGCAACCCGCGTGACGAGTATGCACTCTATCCCGGCCGCTACGATTTCAAGTATCCCGTTGCCGGCGAGAAGAACTCTATCGTGAGCGTCCACTGCTATGACGTGGTCGACGGCACTTTCAAGAAACTCAACGTGCCTCTGGACGAGGAAGACTACGTGTGCCACATCACCTTTAGCCCCGACCCCAGCAGGCTCATGGTGCAGCGCTTGAACCGTCACCAGAACGACCTGCGCATCTATGCCGTCAACCCGCGCACGGGCAGCGCCCTTGAGGTCTATCACGAGACGTCCGACACCTGGGTCGATGCCGAGACCAGCCAGCAGGTGCAATACGAGAAAGACTTCTTTGTCATCCCCAGCGAGCGCTCGGGCTACATGCAGCTCTACCAGTATGACCTGCAGGGTAATCTCATGCGCCAGCTCACGGGCGACAACAATAAGATCATCTCCCAGTTCTACGGCTATGACAAGGCGACCAAGCGATTCTACTACCAGGCCTCGTGCGGACCGCTGAACCGCGTCGTGGAGTGTGTCGACCCCAAGGGCAAGGTGACGCGCCTGGCTCCCTCGACAGTCGACGGCCAGGGCACAGCTTCGGCCATGTTCAACGGCGACTTCAGTTACTACGTCGGCGTGTATAGCGACGCCGTGACGCCCAACCAGTACCGCATCTATGACCGCAAGGGCCGCCGCGTGCGCGATCTGCAGCTCAACGAGGAGTATGCCCGCCGTTACACTGCTGTCGATGTGCCCAAGAAGGAGTTCTTCACCATGGAGCACGACGGCTACACGCTCAACGGCTACATGATCAAGCCGGTGGACTTTGACCCGACAAAGAAATATCCCGTCATCATGGAGCATTACAACGGCCCCGGCTCACAGGAGGTGCTCAACAAGTGGCGCATGGGTTGGGAACAGTACTTTGCCACCCAGGGCTACATCGTGTGTGAGGTCGATAGCCGCGGCACGGGCTTCAGGGGCAAGGAGTTTGAGTCGGTGACCTACCTGAACCTGGGCAAATATGAGACCGAGGACGCCGTGGCAGCCGCCCAATACATGGCCAGCCAGCCGTGGGTCGATGGTGAGCACATCGGCATCATGGGATGGAGTTACGGCGGTTTCCAGACGCTCATGGCGATGAGCGAGCCGGGCAGCAACTATGCCTGCGGCGTGAGCATCGCCCCGGTGACCACGTGGCGCTTCTATGACAGCATCTACACCGAGCGCTACATGCGCACGCCCCAGGAGAACCCCGAGGGCTACAGCAACTTCCCGCTCAACCGTGCCGAGAACCTCAACGGCCGCGTGCTCATCATGTTTGGCAGCGCCGACGACAACGTGCACATCGTCAACTCCATGCAGTATGTTTCCAAGCTGGTCGACATGAACCGCACGTGTGACATGATGGTGTTCCCCAACATGAACCACAGCATCCGTGACTGCTCGGCCCGCTACGTGGTCTACAAGCGCGCCCTCGAGTTCTACGACCAGTACCTCAAGTAACTTCTCCCTGCAGGGTAAATCAAGTATGGATATGGACTATCGTGATGTGTTTTTTGTAGTGACGGGGCCGACGGCGACGGGCAAGACGGCGCGCGCCGTGCATCTGGCCCAGGCCATCGGCGGCGAGATCATCAGCGCCGACTCGCGGCAGATCTACCGCGGCATGGACATCGGCACAGGCAAGGACCTGGCCGAGTATGGCGACGTGCCCTATCACCTCATCAACATCCGCCCCGCTGGCTACCGCTACAGCCTTTATGAGTTCCTCGAGGACTTCGAGCGGGCCTATGACGACATCCGCGGGCGGGGCAAGCCCGTCATCATGTGCGGCGGCACGGGCATGTATGTCGAGACCGTCGTTAAGGGCATCAAGTTGCCACCCGTGCCCCGCAATGAAGCACTGCGGACCGAACTGGCCGGGAAGTCGCTCGACGAACTGACCGCCCTGCTCAAGACGATGAAGACCCTGCGTAACAACAGCGATATCGACACTGTGGCACGCGCTACGCGTGCCATCGAGATATGCCGCTACTATGAGCAGCACCCCGAACTCAAGGCACTCACCGAGCCTCACCCCATGGCCAACGCCCTGGTCATCGGCGTCGAGGTGGATCGCGACACGCGGCGCGACCGCATCAGCCGCCGCCTACGTGTCCGTCTGGACGAGGGCATGATCGACGAGGTGCGTCGCCTGATTGACGAGGGCATCGCTCCCGAGGACTTGATATACTATGGGCTGGAATACAAATTCGTCACCCAGTATGTCATCGGCCAGTTGACCGAGGAGGAGATGTTCCGCCAACTCGAAATCGCCATCCACCAGTTCGCCAAGCGCCAGATGACCTGGTTCCGCGGTATGGAAAAGCGCGGCACCCCCATCCACTGGCTCTCCAGCACCCTCCCGCCCGACGACTTCACCGCCCAGGTCCTCACCCTCGCCGACACTTTATCAGACAACAAGGACAACTAATCAACAGCAAAAACAACCAATATTTGGATTAAAATGCCAACGAGGGGGATTCACTGACTACTGGCTACGCTTTGCCCCTTCTTGTTGTATTGGTCGTGGTCAGGGAAACCGTGCCACACGAGACCGCCCAGGCTCTGGAAATGGATACTATCATTATAGGCGATGTCCTGCAGGTCGCCCAGCGGGCCACCGGTAGTGTCTACCTGCTGTGAGAGGTCGTGGTTGATGACGTACTCATAGCTTGTGGACCCATAGTAACGGTAGACGAGGCTGGACTTGCGGTTGTAGCCGCCACGGTTGATATCAAGGCCCGTAACTCCTGCTTTCTTCATCATGGCAGTGATGGTGTCAAATTGTGCGTGTGTGATGCCGGTGATCAGCAGCACCGAGTCCTTGTCATCAAGGTAGACATTCCACTGGCCGCCAAAGTTGTTGGCACTGAGTGCTGTGTCACCGCCATGCTTGATCTCGTAATGGATAGCAGTAGAGTCGTTCAGGCACGATTTGGTATAGGCAATCAGGTCATGGATCTGGTCTTGATGAGAGATGTAATGGCGCTCCATCTCGGCAGCAGTGCAGGGCTCAGTCTTGGGCAATGCGAGGTAGAAAACCACCCATAATGCCACATTGAGAACGTGGATGGCAATCATGGCTTTCTGTCTGAGGGTGTGCATCGGGATGGCACGCACCAGCGAGATGAGATAGATAAGGATGACGGGCAAGCTGATGAAGAACATCCATGCCAACCCGATTAGCCCCATCTCCCAATAGTCGAGGTACTCGGCACGGTCATGAATCGGGTCAGCCACGCGCATGCCGATCACCAGTGCCGTGACGAGAAGTGCCGCAACAAATTCCAGCACACAATAGGCACGCACCAGTATTTTGCTTATGCTCATGACTGGTTAGTCGTTTTCCAGGTTCTGTTTCTTCTTGATGTATTCCTCGCGGGCGTGGCGCAGGCGGCGCTGCCGTTCCTGCTCGCGGCGGCGACGACGCTTCTCGGCGTCCTCCTGGCGGTATGCAAAATCGTTGTCGGCCATAATCTAGAAACGACAATCACTATCGTTTTATTTCATTATTATGAAAACAAGAAACACAAGAAATACAATTATCTGATTTTTCGATGATTAATAATTGTATTAATTGTTTTTACTTTTAACGTTATTCCTTGTGGAAGGTGTCGCTGAAGAGGGTGCGGTTCATGATGGAGCGGCCCAAGGTCAACTCGTCGGTATATTCGATCTCATTGCCCACGCTCACGCCGCGGGCCAGGATGGTGATTTTCACGTCAGGATACGGCGCCAAGCGGCGAAAGATGTAGAAATTGGTGGTGTCGCCCTCCATCGTCGCGCTCAGGGCCAGGATGACCTCCTTCACCCCACCCTGCTTGACGCGTTCCTCGAGGCTATCGACCTCGATGTCGCCGGGGCCGATGCCGTCCATGGGCGAGATGAGGCCGCCCAGCACGTGGTACAGGCCATGGTGCTGGTGGGTATTCTCGATGCTCATCACGTCCTTGACATTCTCGACGACGCAGATGGTGCTCGCGTCACGCGACGGGTTGCTGCAGATGGGACACACCTCGGTCTCGCTGATGTTGTGGCACACCTTGCAATAGCGTATCTCGCGGCGCATCTTGATGATCGCCTCGCCAAAGTTGACCGCCTCCTGCTCGTCCTGCTTCAACAAGTGCAGCACGAGTCGCAGGGCCGTCTTGCGGCCGATGCCCGGCAACTTGGCGAACTCACTGACCGCCGACTCCAATAACCTTGATGCAAATTCCTGTTCCATGAACCTTAATCGTTGAGAGGGCAAAGTTAGTCATTTTGTCACGCATTGGGGCCGATTTCACAATATTTAATCATAATAAGTTGCATTTTGCTTGTGGCTCTCCCAAAAAAAAGCACTACCTTTGCGGTGGTAAAATTTCAACGTAATTATTAAAGATTAAATAAGAAAGAGGAAACAAATCATGGCATTAACTAACGACAAATTGGTCATCGTCGGCGCCGCCGGCATGATCGGCTCTAACATGGTACAGACCGCCCTGACGATGGGCTTGACCAGCAACATCTGCTTGTATGACGTATTCTCGCCCGAGGGCGTGGCCGAGGAGATGCGCCAGAGCGGTTTCAATGATGTGACTATCACTGCAACCACCGACCCCAAAGAGGCATTCACCGGTGCTAAGTACATCATCTCGAGCGGTGGCGCTCCCCGCAAGGCCGGCATGACCCGCGAGGACCTGCTCAAGGGCAACTGCGAGATCGCCGAGGGCCTGGGCAAGGACATCAAGACCTATTGCCCCGACGTGAAGCACGTCATCATCATCTTCAACCCCGCCGACCTGACGGGTCTGGTAACCCTGCTCTATAGCGGCCTGAAGCCCAACCAGGTAACCACCCTGGCCGCTCTCGACACCACCCGCTTGCAGAGCGCCCTGGCCAAGAAGTTCAACGTCCTGCGCAACGAGATCACCGGTTGTGCTACCTATGGTGGCCACGGCGAGCAGATGGCAGTGTTCGGCAGCCACGTCGAGATCGCTGGCCGCAAGCTGACTGACATCATCGGCACCGACGAGTTCCCCGCCGAGGAGTGGGAGCAGATGAAGACCGACGTCACCAAGGGTGGCGCCAAGATCATCGAACTGCGCGGCCGCAGTTCATTCCAGAGCCCGGCCCAGATGTCGGTAGAGATGATCCGTTCGGTCATGGGCGGCGAGAAGTTCCGCTTCCCCGTTGGCACCTACGTGAGCAACGACAAGTACAACCACATCATGATGGCCATGGACACCGTGCTCGACGAGAACGGCGCTACCTACAAGGTTCCCCAGGGCACGCCCGAGGAGAATGCTAAGCTCGACGCCAGCTACGAACACCTGTGCCACATGCGTGACGAGCTCGTTGACCTGGGCATCGTGCCTCCCATCAGCGAGTGGAACAAGATCAATCCCAACCTGTAATCCACAGGCCCGACAGGGCTTGATTATTCACACAGTCTCAAGGCTGGAGCGCCACTCATGGTTGTTCCAGCCTGTTTTTATTCTTTTACCTCGATGGTTTATAAAGTAGCGAGGCTGCCCTTTAGGGACTTGGATATTCCAGAAAATGGGCTCAATTATTAATTTTCCTTATTTTTTTGGGGAATAGGAAAGTTTAATGTAATTTTGCAGTGCTAAAAATACAAAGACTATATTACAAAGTTTATAAAACGGCCGCGAGGCCACTAAATTATATACACATTTTCATTTGTCAAACTCTAACCAAACTATCGACAGCAATTATGGACGAGAATTTGAAGAAACCGAAAAGGCCAAGGATTGGAGAGGCCAACGCAAATCTTGATGAGAACATGGAGAATGGTCGCTACGAGAAAGTAGAGTATAATGCTCATGAGCCGCATCAGGGAGAAGAATCCACATCACCCGAAGGTTACCAGCAACAGGAAGGCTATCAGCCCCGTCAGCAGGGCGGATATCACCGTCAAGGCTACCAGCAGCGTCAAGGTGGCTACCAGCCCCGATATCAGCAGCGTCAGGGCGGTTACCAGCAGCGACAGGGCGGCTACCAGCCTCGATATCAACAACGTTATCAGCAACCTCAGGCCGCTGGTGAGCAAGACCCCAACGCCGAGGGCAATGCAATAAATCAAGAGCAACAAGGCGGTTACCAGCCCCGTCAGCAGGGTGGTTACCAGCAGCGCCAGGGCGGCTACCAGCAGCGCCAGGGTGGCTACCAGCAGCGCCAGGGCGGCTACCAGCAGCGTCAGGGCGGCTACCAGCAGCGTCAGGGCGGTTACCAGCAGCGCCAGGGCGGTTATCAGCAGCGCCAGGGCGGTTACCAGCAGCGCCAGGGCGGTTACCAGCAGCGCCAGGGTGGCGGCTACCAGCAGCGCCAGGGCGGTGGTTACCAGCAGCGCCAGGGCGGCGGTTACCAGCAACGCCAGGGCGGCGGTTACCAACAGCGTCCCCAGCGCAAGGGTCCCAAGCCCCAGATGCGCTTCACGCCCAAGCCCCAACGCATCATCTATGAGGAGCCCGCTATCGATCCCAACATGGAGGTTCGCCTGAACAAGTTCATGGCCAACGCCGGCATCTGCTCGCGCCGTGTGGCCGATGAATATATCCAGAAGGGTCTCGTCATGGTCAATGACGTCGTTGTCACCGAACTGGGCATGAAGATCACGCCCAAGGACGTCGTTAAGTACAACGGCGAGGTTGTTACCACCGAGAAGAAGTGCTACATCCTGCTCAACAAGCCCAAGGACTGCGTCACCACCAGTGACGACCCCAATGGCCGCAAGACAGTCATGGATCTGGTCAAGGGCGCCTGTGAAGAGCGCATTTATCCCGTGGGACGCCTCGACCGCAACACCACCGGTGTGCTCTTGCTCACCAACGATGGCGACCTGGCTGCCAAACTGGCCCACCCGCAATATGTAAAGAAGAAAATCTACCAGGTGTGGACCGACAAGCCCATCAGCGAGGAGGACATGCAGCACATCGCCGACGGCGTTGAGCTCGACGACGGCCCCATCCACGCCGACGCCGTGAGCTACGTCTCCCCCACCGACCGCAAGCAGGCCGGCATCGAGATCCACTCGGGCCGCAACCGCGTCGTGCGCCGCATCTTTGAATCGCTCGGCTATCACGTGGTGAAGCTGGACCGCGTCTACTTCGCCGGTCTGACCAAGAAGAACCTGCCGCGCGGCCGCTGGCGCTACCTCACCCAGGAAGAGGTCAACTTCTTGAAGCAGAACTCATTTGAATAATCAACACAACACGACACTTGACCCGGCACACCGTCGGGTCAAGGTCCTATAAACAATAACACGGTTATACAACTTATCACAATGGCATTGAAACGTACTAAAATCGTTGACGTCTTTGATCCCGCACTGGTGGGACAGCAGGTGTGCGTCAAGGGCTGGGTCCGCAGCCGACGCGGTAACAAGTTTGTGCAGTTTGTCGCCCTGAACGACGGCTCGACCATCAACAACCTGCAGATCGTCATCGACCTCGAGAAATTCACCGAGGAGGAGTTGCGTCCCATCACCACAGGCGCCAGCCTGCACGTCGAGGGCCAACTCGTCCAGTCACAGGGTAAAGGCCAGACCGTTGAGGTACAGGCCCAGACTATCGAGATCTACGGCACAGCCGACCCCGAGGAATACCCCTTGCAGAAGAAAGGCCACACGCTGGAATTCCTGCGCTCGAAGGCTCACCTGCGCATGCGCACCAACACCTTCGGTGCCATCTTCCGCATCCGTCACCACTTGGCATTTGCCATCCACAAGTTCTTCAACGACAAGGGCTTCTTCTACCTGAACACGCCGCTCATCACCGCCAGCGACTGTGAGGGCGCCGGCGACATGTTCCAAGTGACCACACTCGACCTGAGCGACCTGCCCAAGACCGAGGAGGGCAAGACCGACTACTCGAAGGACTTCTTCGGCAAATCGACCAGCCTGACCGTGTCGGGCCAACTCGAGGGTGAGTTGGGCGCCACCGCGCTGGGTGCCATCTACACGTTTGGTCCCACCTTCCGCGCCGAGAACAGCAACACCCCGCGCCACCTGGCCGAGTTCTGGATGATTGAGCCCGAGATGGCCTTCTATGACATCACCGACAACATGGACCTGGCCGAGGAGTTCATCAAGTACTGCGTCAACTACGCGCTGGAGCACTGCCAGGAGGACATCGAGTTCCTAAACAAGATGTATGACAACACGTTGATCGACCGTCTGCACAGCGTCTTGAAGGAGCCGTTCGTCCGCTTGACCTATACCGAGGGCATCGAGATCCTCAAGCAGGCCAAGAAGAAATTTGAGTTCCCCGTGGATTGGGGCGTGGACCTGCAGAGCGAGCATGAGCGCTACCTCGTCGAGGAGCACTTCAAGCGCCCTGTTATCCTCACCGACTATCCGCGTGAGATCAAGGCCTTCTACATGAAGCAGAACGAGGACGGCAAGACCGTTCGCGCCATGGACGTGCTCTTCCCCATGATCGGCGAGATCATCGGCGGTAGCGAGCGCGAGGCCGACTACGACAAGCTCATGAGCGAGATCGAGCGTCGCGGCATCCCCATGAAGGACATGTGGTGGTACCTCGATACCCGTCGCTTTGGCACCGTGCCTCACAGCGGCTTCGGTCTGGGCTTCGAGCGCCTCATCCTGTTCGTGACCGGCATGGCCAACATTCGTGACGTCATCCCGTTCCCCCGCACTCCCAACAACGCCGAGTTCTAATCCACTCGACGCCAACCCTATACATCAGGCCGCAGCAGGTACTCATCCCGCTCGGCCTGATTTTTCATGCCATTTAATATCATTTAAAATCCCCGTGCCAAGATTTGGCACAGGGATGCTTTTCCTTTGCACTGTCAAACGAAATTATTCACCATAATAACGATATAACAACTATGACAGAGCAAATCTTAAAACAAGAAGTGATGATTGACGGGCAACAGGTGCTGAGCATCGCCACGCCCGACATCGTGAGCAACCACGTGAGCGAGACGGCGCCCCACATGCCGCGCTCGGTCGAGATCGACCCCATGAAGCTGCAAGTCATGCAGAACGCCGTCGCCAAGATCGAGAAAGCCTTTGGCCACTGCGCCATCATGCGCATGAACGACGATAGTGTCGAGGACGTCGATGTTGTCCCCACCGGCTCCATCGCCCTCGACCGCGCCCTGGGAGTGGGCGGATACCCGCGGGGACGCATCATCGAGATCTATGGCCCCGAGTCGTCGGGCAAGACCACGCTGGCACTACACGCCATCGCCCAGGCCCAGCAACAGGGCGGCATCGCGGCCTATATCGATGCCGAACACGCGTTCGACCGCTCCTATGCCGAGGCCGTGGGCGTGAACACGCGCAACCTGTGGATCTCGCAGCCCGACAACGGCGAGCAGGCCCTGGAAATCGCCGATCAACTCATCCGCTCGGCAGCCATCGACGTCATCGTCATCGACAGCGTCGCCGCCCTCACGCCCAAGGCCGAAGTCGAGGGCGAGATGGGCGAGAGTAAGATGGGACTCCAAGCCCGCCTCATGAGCCAGGCGCTCAGGAAGCTCACCGCCACCATCGCCAAGACGCGCACCTGCTGCATCTTCATCAACCAGCTGCGAGAGAAGCTGGGAGTGCTGTTCGGTAATCCCGAAACAACGACCGGCGGCAACGCCTTGAAGTTCTACAGCAGTGTGCGTCTGGACATCCGCCGCCTGGCGCACATCAAGGACGGCGACCGCGTGCTCGGCGCCCAGACGCGTGTCAAGGTCGTCAAGAACAAGGTCGCCCCACCCTTCCGCAAGGCCGAGTTCGACGTCATCTACGGCACGGGCATCAGCCACGAGGGTGAGCTCATCGACATGGGTGTCGAGGCCGGCATCATCAAGAAGAGCGGCGCCTGGTTCAGCTGGCAGGACATGCGCTTGGGGCAAGGACGGGAAGCTGCCAAGCAATTCCTCGCCGACAACCCCGACACCGCGGCTGCTATCGCCAAGCTGCTGCAAGTCTCCTGAACCATAATCTAATACCATGAAAACCACCCTAGGGAGAGTACACCACGCCTCAACTGTCTGCTGACTCTACGAGCGTTCCATGGATAGCTCGCAAGAAATCGAATAGTTTACATAGGCATCCGTCGGACTGCGATAATATAATGGTTTGATTTCTCGAGCATAACGCAATCTGATGACAGTGTGTCAATACAGTTCCGGTGTGCCCTCCCACTTTTTATAATAAAAATGTGCAATCGTTTGCATATATAAAAAATGTTAACAGGTTGTTTTCCACCACATTATTATAATAACATTCAATTATATTTGCTCGCTGAAAAACTGTAGATGTTAATTGTATCTTCTTGTATCTTCGGCACATGATTCCAACCAGAATTCAAGCGAGGATGATTCAAGATGCATGCATCTGCGTGCTAATATATTAACTTTGAACGAATTAACATATTTTTAATCACTTAATTACAGATGAAAAAGGTAAAATTTCTAACCAAAACAACATGGAGGCTATTGGCCTTGATGTTATGTCTGGCTGCGACCGTGCCGCAGTTGCATGCGGCCATTGTGGTAGCAGGCGACAACACGTCACTGTTTGGCGCCAGCTGGTCCGCTAACGCCAACGGCTCGAACGAGATGACGCGGTATGGCAGTTCCAACGATTACTACCTGGCAAAGCCAAACGTGACGTTGAGCGGCACCACCGAGTACAAGGTTGTTGACAACGGTTCTTGGTATCCGAGCAGCAACCTCAGTTTTACTGCCAACGGCACCAATAGTTTGGTGTTTGTTTATAACAACAGTTCCCATAATGTGGCTCTTTACGGCACGTTCAATGTCGTGGTGGCAGGCAATGACACGCAAGCGCTGGGTTCCAGCTGGTCAGGCAATGACAGCAATAATGGAATGACCACATGCGATGCCTGTACCCTCAAGTTGACCCGCACTGTCAATTACACGGCATCAGGCAACAAAGAGTTCAAAGTGGTCTATAATGGCAACACATGGTATGGCAACAGCGCTGGAGGCAACGTTAGTTACAATATTCCCTCGGCTGGTGAGTATGATATTACTTACACGTTCAATGTCATCAGCAAGGAAGTCACTGCCATCGTTACCCCCAAGTCTGTTACTCCTGTCACCCCTAACTATTATATCACGGGTGACGGTGGTCTGGTGCCTAGTGGATGGAGTTACGCTCCTACCACCGCCATGACCTATGATGAAAATAATGATGTCTATACTTACAGCCATAATGTCACTACAGCAGGCACTTACTACTTCGCCTTCGCCGACGGTGGCAGCAACAGTTGGGACGACTTTAACGCCAACCACCGTTATGGCCCCACTGGCGGCAATGCTGAAGTGAACGTGGATGGAACATGGACCACTACTCAAAAGAGCGCTAACAGCTATTACATTACGGTGGATCCCGGTCAAGTTACCATCACCTTTGACATCGCCCACTCAAGATTCAAGGTTGTAGGTACAGCTCCCGCAGCTCCCGCTGACTATTATGTTGTGGGCGAGAACACCACTATCTTCCCCAACGGCTGGAGCACTGGCACCGAGAACCTAATGATTGACAACAACGGCACCTATACCTGGACCGCAAACAACGTCCATTTGGTAGCAGGCACCAACTATGAGTACAAGGTTCTGGGCAGTGACAACTCCTGGCACCCCAGCGGCAATAACGCCACGTTCAGCGTAGATGCCAGCGGCACCTACAATGTAGTGTTCACCTTCGACGGCACCAACGTGAATGCTGTGGCAACGCTGATTCAGGCCGACCCGATCTATACTTACGACATCTACGTGCGCTACGATGGCACCGAGCCTATCGGCAACGTGTACCTGTATGCTTGGGACTCCAACGGCACTCTTTCGGATGCTTGGGAGGGAAGCACTGGCGGCACCGCGCTGTCGAGCCTAACCTCACAGGAGATTAACGGTTACACCTACTACCAGGTGACCTACAGCTCCTATTCATCGACCATCAACGCCATCTTTAACGAGAACGGCTCCAGCTCGACCCAGACTGCCGATTTGACCTTGCAGCCTGGCACCAGCTATTTCACCTATGGTGGCGGTAGCACCGTCAGCGGCCCTAACGCTGAGGCCGACGCCGCTATCGCCTATTATGTCACGGGCGAGGATACCAATATCTTCCCCAACGGCTGGAGCACTGGCACCGAGACCCAGATGACCCTGGATAACGGCATCTATACCTGGACCGCGGCCCAAGTTCACCTCATCCCCGACTCTCTGTACTCCTACAAGGTGTATTGCAGCGACGGCACCTGGCATCCCGATGGCGACAACAAGACATTTGACGTCCACATCCCTGGCACCTATACCGTTACGGTGACCTACGACAGCTCGACCGGTACCGTGGATGCGACGGTTACCCTTATCGAGCCAGATCCCATCAGCAATGTCTATGTCATCGGCTATGCCAACACCCAGCAATGGGCCGCTAATGCCGGTTTACCGATGATGTATGATGCAATAGAAGGTTGTTATGTGCGGAGAAATGTGGTTCTCACGGCCAACAGCAACTTCGCCTTTGCCACCTATCTGGGCGAGAAGAGCACCGACTGGGAGACCACCAATGCCAACCGCTTCAGCTCCAACGGCGAGAGCAACTGGGCCATCACCGAGGACTGGATCGACACTTGGATGGATTATGTACCCTATAGTGGCGAGAACCACAACTGGTATGTTGATCGCCAGGGTGCCTATGACATCTTCTTTAACCCCTCGACCCGCAAGGTGAAAATAGCCCGCAGCAACCATGACATGTACATCGCCTATGGCGTGAACTGGAACTGGCAGGACAACAGCACAATGATGACCACGGTAGACGGTAATGTCTATCAGGCGACCATCACGCTCAACCAGGGCGACTACTTCCTGTTTGCCGAACAACCCACCGGCGAGAATACATGGGGAGCCGACGACAACGGCTATGAGATCAACGACTTCATGGTCAACTATGGCCAGAAGTTAAATCAGAACACTACCAACAACTACCACTTTGTGGGCGCCACCGGCAAGTATATCGTCGTGGTGAATCTGGAAAAGGGAACCGTGACCCTGCGCCGCACCGCCGATGGCGGCACCAAGACCCAGACCAAGATCTATCTTCAGAAGACTTCGAATGTAGAGCTTGACCCCGCCGGCGGCACCTATCAGGGCCAGACGCTCGAGGGCAAGCGCGGCGGCATCTATGCTTGGAACAAGCTCAACCTCAGGAATCAAAATAATCAAACCTACACAGTCGCAGTCGATGGTCCCACCAACTACACCTATGACGGCGAGGTCGATATCGACGGACAGGGCTACGTGGGCAACGGTTACCTCAAGGACATAAACGACACCACGACCATCGACGGCAAGCAGTGGTATGCATGGAGCGTGAGCAACTCGATCTGCGAGTTCTACTTCATCCGTCAGAACAATGCCAATGACCTCAAGTCACAGAAGATTATTCGCCGCTCGGGCGAGATCTGGCTCACATGGATTGACGAGGACGCCACCAGCAACCGCCAGGACAATGCCCAGCACTGCGACAGCCTGATGGAGGTGACCCGTGACTACTACCAGGTGAGCGCGGGAGGCGTGAGCGATTGCGAGACCATGCTCGAGGACCACTACTACGTCTATTACACCAACACCACCGGCTGGGACTCGGTTTACTGCTACGCGTGGTATGAAGTGGGCGACAACATTGTCGAGTTCACCCGTCCCTACCCCGGCTCCAAGTGCACCTTTGTCGGCTATGACGAGGCTGGCTATGAGGTGTGGTGCTACGACTTCGGCCTGATTGAGGACTATGACATGATTCCCACCAATGTCATCTTTGACAACGGACTGGGTGGCGGCAGCGAAGGCGAGGCCGGCGACAACGTGCGCCAGCAGACGGGCGACCTTGTCTTTAACAACGGAGCCTGCTATGACTACCTGGGACTGATCTACCTGGGCAACTCGCTCAGCGCCATCATCAACAGCGGCGTTGTCTATGGACCCAAATACACGGTCGAGGACGACCTGGTGGGCGTTTACTATGACAAGAATGCCGTGACCGAGATTCTGGTTACTGACCAATCAGGAAATCCGCTCGAGACCCTCAAGGTACACGGTGCCCTGTATGCTAAGGACATGGAGAACTATGCCGCCAAGTCGAGGATGCCCGAGGGCACGATCGACTACGTCTATGACATCTGTGCCCACACCACGAGCTCGACCTATCCCGGCGGCTCCCAGGTACAGCTCAAGCGCACCTACTATGACCAGAGTAACTGGGTGAAGATCATCATCTCGCCCAACTTTGACAACGCCAATGCCAAGAGCAACGGCGATGTCAACCAGAGCGGCAACTTCGACCAGATGACGTACGAGGATATCGAGAACAATATCTTAATCAATGATCAACATTACCTCGAGCAATATGTGGGCCGCATCATTCCTGGCCGCACCATGTCGGGTAATATTGTGAACAACGTCAATCCGCAGATGCACATTACCAACATCGCGGCTCCGGGTAACGCCTACAACTATGAGAAAAACGTGTACATCGCACCTCACTTCAACGACTCGGTTGTGTTCAACTACGTGCACCAGGAGTGGGCACAAGGCCCCTACAATGGTGTTCACAAGACCAGGCCCATCATGGGTACCGACCAGCAGGGCAACCAGATTGTTGTCGATACCGAGGAGGATGAGTCCACGCTCTACAAGATGTTCTATGTAGCTCCCAAGCCCCAAGAGGTGGCCTACATCACCTGGGCTGTGTTTTACCATCCCGATCCCGATAACATTGTTGGCACCCCGGAATGCATTACAGAGCCTAACGAGCCCGGCGCATTCTATGTGCCCATGAACTGGAACCGCAAGGGACAATTGTGGGACGGATCTGATCCTAACGACCCGTATGGCGCCTGGGGAACGACATACGGCCCCTTCAGCAACGGCTACAAGCAATATGGCGCCTTCCAGGTCAACTGGTCGCTGTTCGAGGACATGGAGATCCCCTTCAATCCCAACGACCCCAACGCTCAACAAGGTCGCGAACAAGAGCCGTGGTACCGCATCTTCAAGCCCGGCCAGGCCTATAAGATTTTGGCTATCATCCGCTATGCTCACGGCGACAAGTTAGACGATGTTGAATACTCGCCTGGCGTGTATAAGGGTGATGGATATAATGAAGGAAACAATCCCCAAAATCCCGATCACGTGTCCAATGCACCGCGCCGCAGCAACACCACCTGGCTTGACATGGCATTTGCGCCCTATGACGACTTGGCAACCAGCAAGTTCATCGTCTTCCCGTTGCGTGGCAGCAACGAGGACTCTAACGGCGCTGACTTGGGCAACGTGACAACGGTCAAGGAAGTGAATGTCGCCCGCACACCGGTGAGCAAGCGCTACTACAACCTGATGGGCGTGGAGAGCGACAAGCCCTTCAACGGACTGAACATCATCGTGACGACCTATAGTGATGGCAGTCGCTCCTCAAGCAAGGTGCTTATGCCCTGATGAGAGACTGACGGTCTAATCACACTATCCACTCGTGCTGACAGCCGCACTGCCCTCGTGGCAGTGGCGGCTGTCGCCGTTTTTTTCATGTTTTATTCTCCAGTTTGGGTTTCAGGCTTGTGACATTGGTAATTGTTTTGTAAATTTGCCGATTGAAACATGAACTTTTCACACCTTATTTTTATTATGGCAAAATCACGCTACCTCCTGCTCATGTGCCTGTGTGCACTCATGGTCGTTCCCGCCCTGCGCGCCGAGCACCTGATGATTATCGCTGTTAACGACACCCACAGCCAGATCGACCCCGCCAGCGACGGCAAGGGCGGTGTGGCACGCCGCAGGGCCATCTATGACCACCTGCGGGCCACCAACGCCCACACGGCGCTCATCCACGCCGGCGACGCTGTTCAGGGCACGCTGTTCTTCTCGCTCTATCGCGGCGATGTGGAATTTGCGCTGATGGACACGCTCGGCTATGACGCGATTATCCCGGGAAACCATGAGTTTGACAACGGCATGGAGGAACTGGCGGCACACTACCGCGAGGTGGACGCTGTGAAGATGAGCGCCAACTATGACTTCAGCGCCACACCGCTCGACGGACTCTTCCAGCCCTACTGGATCAAGGCCGTGGGCGACAAGCGCGTCGGCTTCTTTGGCATCAACGTCAATCCCGCTGGCCTGATTGCCGACATGAACTGCGCCAACCTGCGTTACCTCTCAGCCCCTGATGTGGCCGACGCCACCGCACGCTACCTCAAGCAGGTGCAGCACGTCGACTATGCCATCATGGTGTCACACATCGGCTACAGCAGCTATGAGCCCAGCGAGCCCAACGACACCCTCATCATCGGGCGCAGCCACTACATCGACATGGTCATCAGCTCCCACTCCCACACGGTCATCAAGCCTGGCAGCGAGTGGTCACGCATCGCCAATGCCGACGGCAAGCTCATTCCCATCGGCCAGAACGGCAAGAGCGGCAAGCTGGTATCGACCTATGACCTGGACCTGGAGACTGGCGACATCATCTATAACCACATCGACGTCGATGCCTCGTGGGACGAGCAGGCAAGCCGCTACACGGCGATGAATGCATGGCTCGACCAGTACCGCCATGGTGTGGACAGCATCATGAACAACCCCGTGTGCACCAGCGCGCGGTTCATGAAGAATTCGAGCGATGCCGCCCAGAACTGGGTGAGCGACGCCACAATGGATATCATCAAGGAGCTCTCGGGCATTAAGCACATCGATTGCGCCATCATGAACAAGGGCGGCATTCGCATGGACATGCCCAAGGGAACGGTCTCCGAGGGTGTCATACGCTCGATGTTCCCGTTTGACAACCGGTTTGTAGTGCTCGAGATGCCAGGCAATGAGTTCATCGAGTGCGTCAAGATCATGTGCGGCCGCGGCGGCGATGCCGTGAGCAAGGAGCTGCGCGCCACCTACAACGACAAGGGTGAACTGGTCAAGGCCACCGTGGGCGGCAAGAAAATCGACCCCAGCAAGACCTATGTCGTTGCCACCATCGACTACCTGGCCAACGGCGGCGACTACATGACGCCCATGACCCGCTGCAAGCGCCTGTTTGTCGATACCCAGAAGTATGGCAACCACATCCTCTCCTACGTCAAGGCACTGCAAGCCGCCGGCAAGAAAATTGACGCTAAAAATGAGGTGAGAATCCAGAAGAAATAAGATATTTTAACTCTTCCGCCCCACCCTCTCGCGAGTACTAAATACAGATCACATTTTCTATTACACAATGACCAAATTCAATCGGATTTTAATGGTAATGGCCGTGATGGCCACCTGCATGAGCGCGACAGCTCGAGAATCGGCTAAACTGCCCAATCTGTTCAATCATGTCGACCCCGTGGCCATGAATCAGTGGGTGGACAGCGTGTTTGAGGCCATGTCACCACAGGCACGCATCGGCCAACTCATCGTCGCAGCTGTCACCCCTCGCGGCAACGATGCCACACGCGACCTGGTCAAGGACCTCGTCACACGGCATCTGGTGGGCGGACTCATCTATGAGGAAAGTTCTATCGCCGAACAGGCCGAGGTCACCAACCTGGCACAGTCGCTCGCCACGGTGCCCCTGCTCATCACCATCGATGGCGAGTGGGGACTGGGCATGAGACTCAAGGAGGTGCCCAACTTCCAGCGCAACCTCATCCTGGGAGCCCTCGACGACGACATGCTGCTCTATGAGTACGGTCGCGAGGTGGCACGACAGTGCCGTCGCATGGGCATTCAGGTCAACTTTGCCCCGGTTCTTGACGTGAACGACAACCCCCTGAATCCCGTGATTGGCAACCGCTCGTTTGGCGAGAGTCCCGAGCTGGTGGCCAGGCATGCTATCGCATTTGCGCGAGGCCTCGAGGATGGCGGGGTGATGGCCGTCGGCAAGCACTTTCCCGGTCATGGATCCTCCAGCGAGGACTCTCACAAGACACTACCAGTCATCAACAAGACGCTACAGGAAATCAACACTTGCGAGCTGGTTCCGTTCCGCAAGTTTATCGACGCTGGCTTGAGCGGCATCCTCACGGCCCACCTGCTCGTGCCCGCCATCGATGGCGGCAAGGCTCCCACTAGCCTCTCGAGCGACTGTGTGGCCTCGCTGTTGCACGACGAGATGGGCTTTAACGGCCTCATATTTACCGATGCGCTGAACATGAAGGGCGCGACCCAGATGCTCAAGGGCTCGGCATGTGTCAATGCCCTGCTGGCTGGCAACGACGTGCTGCTCATGCCCGAGAACATCGGCGACGAAATCGCCGCCGTGATGCGGGCTGTTGACAAGGGCACCATCAATCAGAGCGTCATCGACGAGCGTTGCAAGAAGATGCTGCGCTACAAGTATGCCCTGAACCTGACCAGCCGCCAGCACGTCAACACAGCCAACCTGGCCAGCGACGTCAACTCACAGCATGCCCAGGTGCTCAAGCGACAACTCACCGCCGGCAGCATCACCGTCATCAAGAACAACGACAACATCCTGCCCATCCACAACCTGCAGAGCCGCCACATCGCCGTGGCCACCATCGGCAACGAGAAGGGGACGGCATCGACATTCACCCGCCGTTGCGCCGACTACGCCCAGGTGAAGCGTTTTGACCTGGCCAAGGCCGGCAGCGCCGCCCAGCTCGCCGAGCAGCTGCACGATGGCCACTTCAACACCATCATCGTCGAGGTCAACGGTGCCGACGATGCCAACCGCACGGCACTCGACACCGTTGCCAGGAAGTGCAAGAACGTCATTGCGGTGCTCACGTGCAAGCCCTACGAAATCAAGAAATTTGGCAAAGCAATCACCCACAAGCACGTCAAGGCCGTCGTGCTCACCTACGACAACTCGACGCTCGCCGAGGACTATGCCGCCCAGACCATCTTTGGCGGCAATGCCGCTAACGGCAACCTGCCCATCTCGCTGAGCTTTGATGGCAAGAAAACCCGATACGATGCCGGCCACGGCATCCATTATGCCGCCAACCGCCTGGGTTACTCCATTCCTGCCGAGGTCGGGCTTGACAACCGCTTGACGGCTCAGATCGACTCGGTGTGCCGTTTGGGCGTGCTGCAACATGCCTTCCCCGGCTGCCAGGTGATTGTCGCCCGCCATGGCAAGGTCATATACAAGGGGTCTTTTGGCACCATCGACTATGGCAGCAACATCAAGGTGGACGATAACACACTCTTTGGGCTTGCGTCGGTGTCCAAGGCCACCGGCACCATCAGCGGTGTGATGAAGGCCTATGACGATGGCAAGTTCCGCCTCGATGACAAGGCCAGCGAGTACATCCCGGGCCTGCGCGACGGCGACAAGCAAGACATCACCTTCCGCGACCTGCTGTATCACGAGACGGGCATGCCCGCGTCGCTCGACATGTGGAAGATGATGATGGACCCCAAAACCTACAGCGGAGTGCTCATCGCCGGCGCCGAGGATGCCACCCACCCCATCAAGGTCATGAACGGGGCATGGGGACACAAGGACGCCAAGCTGCGCACCGACATCCTATCGACCGTCAAGACCGATAGATTCAACATCGCCATTGCCGACGGCATCTGGGGCGGACGAGTAACCTATGACTCGGTCATGAACCGCATCTACCACGCCAAGCTGGGCAAGAAGAAATACCTCTACAGCTGCTGCAACTTCTCGCTCCTGGCCGATGCCGTGCAGCGCATGACCCACTCGCCGCTCAACTACTATGTGAACAACTACATCTTCGCGCCTCTTGGAGCCTATCACACCCTCTACAGGCCCCTGAGCAAGTATTCACGCGACGAGATCGCCTATACCGAGAACGACACCTTCCTGCGTCGGCAGCACATCCACGGCTACGTCCACGACGAGCTGGCGGCTTTCTCGGGCGGCGTGCAAGGCAATGCCGGACTATTCAGCAACGCCAATGACCTGGCCAAACTATTCCAGATGTGGCTAAATGGAGGTACCTATGGCGGCGCAAGGCTTCTCAAGGCATCTACCGTCGAGACCTTTACGACCCAAAAGAGCCCCAACAGCCATCGCGGACTGGGATTTGACAAACCTGTCGTGGGCAACCCCAGCGAGAGCAACACCTGCCCCGAGGCAACACCCGAGACCTATGGTCACACGGGATTCACGGGCACCTGCTTCTGGGTGGACCCCAAGAATGACATGTTCTACATCTTCTTGAGCAACCGCGTCAGCCCCACACGCAACAACCCCAACTTTGGCCGCATCAGCGCCCGTTCCCACATCAATACGCTCATCTACAAGGCTATAAGGCAGTAAGCCAAAGGTAAATTGTGAGAGATTATTTATTATTATTAGATACTATACACAACAATCGATTGTTATGAAGAAAATTGGATTTTTCATTACAGCCATGTTGCTGCTCGCATCGTGCAGCAAGGGATATAAAGTGACGGTCACCTTCCCCGACGAGAGCGCCAATGGCGAGACCGCCTTCTTGACCAACTATGACACGGGCGACACACTGCTCAGCGCCACCGTCGAGAACCAGATGTGCACCTTTGAGGGCACTGCCGACGAGGGATTCTTTGCCCGTCTGCTCGTTGGCGGCAACCGCTATGGGTTCATCGTCGAACAGGGCGAGGTCAAACTCGATATCGCACAGGGCACTGCCATCAGCCCACTCAACGACAAGATGGCAGCATGGAGCAAGGACATGGAACAGATCGCCAACGACTCAACCATCACCGAGGCCGAGAGTGATGCCCGCTATGCCGAAGGGTTAAAAAAGCTCTATGAGCAAAACAAGGACAATGCCATCGGCCCTTGGGCATTCTGCAACTACTTGATGTACAAGGACTTTACCGAGTCCCAAATTGACGACATACTCAAGCAGGCACCCGCCGAGTATGCCCAGCTCGTGCGCGTCAAGAAGATCAAACGAGCTTCTCACCAACTGACCGTTACCGCTGTGGGACAGAAGTTTACCGACTTTCAGGTGCCCGCCCAGGACGGCTCGATTCAGAAACTCTCGGACTATGTGGCCAAGGGCAAAATAACCGTCGTCGACTTCTGGGCTAGCTGGTGCCCGCCCTGTCGTGCCGAGATTCCCAAGCTGCAAGCACTCACAGCCAAGTATGGCGACAAGTTTGACGTGATTGGCGTTGCCGTGTGGGACAACCCCGACGACACCCGCAAGGCCATTGAGGAGCTCAACATCACTTGGCCTGTCATCATCGGCACCCAGCAACTCAACGAGCCCTCTGACCTCTACGGCATCAAGAGCATACCCCACATCATCGTCTTTGGCCCCGATGGCACCATCCAGGCCCGCGACCTCACCGGTGACGCCCTCGCCAACAAACTAGCCGAGTTCCTCAAGTAGAGTAAGTGCCCGGAGGAAAATCATTTCTGTGCCCTTCATCTCTGACTGACACAGATAGCCCGAGCCGATTATATACTGGGCCCACCTGCCTGGGAGCGAGTCTAAAGACCTGCTCTGACCCACTTGAAGCTCACAGCGTTTCCCAATGCTGAAAGCACGACCACAAATGTATGACATGCACGTCGAACCCAATAAAAGAGGGACCTGCCCACACGGACAAGTCCCTCATTTACTTGATATGTCACAGAGTTAACTTACTCCTCGACCGTGCTCTACACGGTGGCAAAGCAATACTGAGTATCGCCACTTACGAAGTTAGTTATAGCTCTGGCACCTCTTTTTAGACTCATTCTGCACATTTTAAGCGTGATTTTGCAGCAGAATTATCTTTTTCTATGTCATCTTCATGTTTTTCGATAAATTGGAATTTACTTATTTGCCAATTCCAACAAGTGATTCATCGCTTGTTTTTTAGTAAAGTCGCTATATTGAAAGGGCTTTTTACTTTCAATATAGCGCATGAAAAAGTCTTTTGCGTCATTGTATCTATGCATGTCCTGACATACAACTCCAGACATATAAACAGAGTCGTTTATCAGTTGTTTGGCATACCGAACCCCCTCTCCATGCTCTCCGTATGCTATTTCGTGTATGTCCTTATTTATAATCTTTGTGAAGTATTCTAATGACTTGTCAAGCTGGCCAACATAATAGAGCGCACACGCATAAGTGTATATATTGAGGTCATCATCTGGCTCGATTTTCATCGCGCGCTCTGCATATTTATAGGCTAATTTGAATTGAGAAACACTATCACAATAAAGAGTTGCAGCCAATTGTTGGTAAATATAGTATTCATTAGGATATCTCATCGCATACCTTTTGAGCATTCTTATCATTCCTGTCCAATTGGATTCACTCTTCAAAGAATCCAATTTTGATTGTAATATCTTACCGGTCCTTGCCGGCATGTATCCGCTCTCAATTCCTGTATTCATTACTAAATCCCGATTTATCTGTTTATTATGCTATTCCCTATTGCCTGCAACGATATACGAGCAGTATTTACTGAGAAGATTGGACAAAGGCAAATCACCATTCTGGTATCTGTCTGCATCGAGCCTTAAAATTCTTTCGCAGATAGTTTTCTTACCTTTATATAAAGCATTGAGATAAGGAATGCCATTCTCCTCCGTAATGCTTATATCTGTGAAGAACTGCGTCATGTCTTCTGCATCATATACGATGGAATAACTTGGGCGCTTTGCCCCAGGAATGTCTTCTATCAGGACATTCTTTTTCACGAGGTCCTGGATGTCACGTATGGCAGTGTCCTTCGAACACTTTGCCAATGTTGCCCAAGTCTTTGATGTTATCTTTGCCTCATAGCCATCAAGAAAGAGGTTGAGCATCTGGGTCTGACGTTCGGTCATTGGTACTGCCGATGCCTTCTGCCAGA
>CAMJJG010000014.1 GCA_946406035.1 uncultured Prevotellaceae bacterium | reverse complement strand
ATCTGGTTCACCTTAATCAGGATAGAGTTGGCAGCACCCATCTTGATGCCCTTCTCCAGGAACTTGACGTTGGTCACGAACAGGTCGTCGCCCACGAGCTGGCAACGGTCACCGATGGCCTTGGTGAGCTTCACCCAGCCGTCCCAGTCGTTCTCGTCCAGGCCGTCCTCGATCGAGTCGATCGGGTACTTGGTGATGAGCTCCTCGAGATACTTGATCTGCTCGTCGTCGCTCAGTTTCTTGCCGTTGGGGTCCTTGGGCTGACCGTTCTTGAGGTGGCTGTAGTCATAGTAGTACTTGCCATCCTCTACCACGGCAAACTCACTGGCAGCGCAGTCCATGGCAATCTTCACGTCGTCACCAGGCTTGTAACCGGCGTCCTTGATGGCTTGCACGATGCTGTCCAGAGCATCCTCGATGCCATTGAGTGCGGGAGCGAAACCACCCTCGTCACCCACAGCGGTGCTCAGGCCACGCTTCTTGAGCAACTTGGCCAGTGCATGGAACACCTCGGCACCCATGCGAACGGCCTCGCGCTCACTCTTGGCACCCACGGGACGAATCATGAACTCCTGGAAGGCGATGGGAGCGTCACTGTGTGCACCACCGTTGATGATGTTCATCATGGGCACGGGCAGCACATGGGCGTTGGTACCGCCGATGTAGCGATACAGGGGCACACCGAAGTAGTTGGCAGCAGCGTGAGCAACTGCGAGCGACACGCCCAAGATGGCGTTAGCGCCGAGTTTGCTTTTGGTGGGGGTACCATCGAGCTTCAACATAGCCATGTCGATAGCACGCTGGTCAAAGGCATCCATACCCTCAATCTCGGGGGCTTCATCATCGCCGAAAACACCCTGTGGGCCGGCAAGGTCGTGGACCCCAAGGCACAACGCGAGGCCCAGACACGCGGCATCATCGCCTTTAACGACCGCGTGAAGGACGACCCCCGTGTCGAGAAGGTCATCATCCCTCTGCGCGATGGCCTCACCCTCATCCACAAACTCCCCTAACCTCAAAAAAAACGTATAGATTTCAAGAAGGTTCGCATTTTTTTCGTAAATTTGCAACCTAGTACACTGCGCCAATGCAGTAAGTATCACAATAACAAATCTATATCTATTATGGAGAATCAGTATCAACAACCCAACCAGCAGCCGCCTTTCCAGCAGCCACAGTATCAGCAACCTCCTTTCCAGCCCAACTATGCCCAAGGACAACGCCCCGGGAAGCCGGACAACTATCTGGTGTGGGCTATCCTGAGCACAATTTTCTGCTGTCTGCCGCTAGGCATTGTCTCGATCATTTACTCATCTAAGGTCGATAGTCAGTATAACGCAGGTGACTATCTTGGAGCTCAAGATTCAGCCGACAAAGCCAAGAAATTCGCCATGTGGGGAGCCATCGCTTCTGTCATCTGCATTGTACTATACATCCTCTTTTTTGTAGTGCTCGCTGTGTTCGACAAATATTGACAAATCGATGAGGCTTGACAAGATTGACAGAATAATGACCTATGCATTTCCTGTCATTCTGGTACTGCTGGGCATCATCTATTATTATGTCAATCCATCGTTGCAGGGGCATCCCATCCAGTGTCCCTGGCGCGTGCTCACGGGGACACTGTGTCCCGCGTGCGGCTCTCAACGGGCCTTGAACGCTCTAGTTCACGGCAACATCGGACAGGCTCTGAGTTACAACTACTTCTTTGTCCTGTCAATCCCCTATGCCGCAGTGGCCGTGCTGGTATCATGGTACAACTTCGGGCATCGTCTCGACGGCCTGAAGCGCATCGTGTTCCACCCCACGGTCCTCAAGGCCTATGTTGTCCTGTTCTGTATTTGGTGGATTGCCCGCAATCTATTCAGCCTCTGACAGTTCCACACGATCAGACACAAAATAGGCCTAAGGGTCAAATAAAAAGGCTCACGCTAAACCGCCCTGCCGCCCTATAAATGGAGCGGCTTCGCGGCCTAGCGTGAGACCAATTCGGTGATATTCCCTTAAGTCAGGGCTATCAGATGAGCTTCTTGTAGCCGTACTCGGCAGCCTCGTCGAGTTCCTCCTCGATGCGGATGAGCTGGTTGTACTTGGCCATGCGGTCGGTGCGCGAGAGCGAACCGGTCTTGATCTGGCCGCTGTTGGTAGCCACGGCGATATCGGCGATGGTGGTGTCCTCGGTCTCGCCGCTGCGGTGGCTGGTCACGGTGGTGTAGCCGTGGCGATGTGCCATCTCGATGGCGTCGAGCGTCTCGGTCAAGGAACCGATCTGGTTCACCTTGATCAGGATAGAGTTGGCAGCACCCATCTTGATGCCCTTCTCCAGGAACTTGACGTTGGTCACGAACAGGTCGTCGCCCACGAGCTGGCAACGGTCACCGATGGCCTTGGTGAGCTTCACCCAGCCGTCCCAGTCGTTCTCGTCCAGGCCGTCCTCGATCGAGTCGATCGGGTACTTGGTGATGAGCTCCTCGAGATACTTGATCTGCTCGTCGTCGCTCAGTTTCTTGCCGTTGGGGTCCTTGGGCTGACCGTTCTTGAGGTGGCTGTAGTCATAGTAGTACTTGCCATCCTCTACCACGGCAAACTCACTGGCAGCGCAGTCCATGGCAATCTTCACGTCGTCACCAGGCTTGTAACCGGCGTCCTTGATGGCTTGCACGATGCTGTCCAGAGCATCCTCGATGCCATTGAGTGCGGGAGCGAAACCACCCTCGTCACCCACAGCGGTGCTCAGGCCACGCTTCTTGAGCAACTTGGCCAGTGCATGGAACACCTCGGCACCCATGCGAACGGCCTCGCGCTCACTCTTGGCACCCACGGGACGAATCATGAACTCCTGGAAGGCGATGGGAGCGTCACTGTGTGCACCACCGTTGATGATGTTCATCATGGGCACGGGCAGCACATGGGCGTTGGTACCGCCGATGTAGCGATACAGGGGCACACCGAAGTAGTTGGCGGCAGCGTGAGCCACTGCGAGCGACACGCCCAGGATGGCGTTGGCGCCGAGTTTGCTTTTGGTGGGGGTACCATCGAGCTTCAACATGGCCATGTCGATAGCACGCTGGTCAAAGGCATCCATACCCTCAATCTCGGGGGCAATCACCTCGTTGACGTTCTTGACAGCCTTGAGCACTCCCTTGCCGCCGTAACGGTTCTTGTCGCCGTCACGCAGCTCCAGAGCCTCGTTCTCGCCAGTGGAAGCACCACTGGGCACCGATGCACGACCCATGTCGCCACTCTCAAGGGTTACCTCAACTTCTACAGTAGGATTGCCACGCGAATCCAGAATCTCTCTGGCATGAATTTCTTCAATATACATAACGTTTAAACTATTGGTTTGTAATTTAATGCTGATATCATTTAGCGGCTGCAAAGTTAACACATCCAACAGATATAAACAAATTTTGTCTCCTTTTGTTGACATGTCCCACCAGGGTGCACGCGTGTAATTATCATTTTCGTGGCCATTTGTCGATAAAAAAAACCATTTGGTCTAAATATCTTGCGGATATTAAACCCTAAAAACTATTTTTGCAGTAGAAAACGAGGACATCAGTTACATTTTCATAACCACAAGTTTATAGTTTTTATTGGAGCACACAACGATCCGCTGTCTTGAATACAAGGTAGCGGATTACTTTTTGCCGGGTGATGCTCGTTGTTTGACGGCTTTATATTACCTTTGCCATACCAAAACGACAATTCGCTACAATAATACATAAAGCATACCTATCAAGCAATGATCAAGAAACTCATCCTTATACTGTCGCTGGCGCTGCCCCTCACGGCAACCAGTTGCACGGGCAAGGCCAACGCTCAACGCGATGTGGCACCCGATTCGGCCCCAGCAGTCAGCACTACCAGCGGCGACACCGCCGCCATCATGCTGCCCGCGCCCCCCGAGCGGCCCACGGGCACTGCCTGGATAGTCATTTCCAAGCGCAACATGACACTGAGCGTGTATGACCGCAACGCAGCCGGCGACACGGTGCTCGTGGCTCAATTCCCCTGCTGCATGGGCAAGAACAAGGGTGACAAGGTCAAGCGAGGCGACATGCGCACGCCCGAGAGCCCCGACGGCAAACCTTTTAAAATCACGATGATTCAAGATGCCTCGTCATGGCACCACGACTTCAAGGACGGCCGCGGCAGCATTCTGGCCTACGGGCACTGGTTCCTGCGCCTCGAAACGCCAGGCCATCGCGGCATCGGCATCCATGGAAGCACCAATAACGAGCACACCGTGCCCGGCCGCGCCAGCGAGGGTTGCATCCGCCTGCTCGACAAGGACATCATTACCTTGAAGGAACACTTCGCCTACGTCGGCATGCCCGTTACCGTCCAGCACGAGGACCAAGTCCCCGCCACATGGGAGCAGCGCGCCCGACGCTAACGGCTCCTTGATTACTCCCAAAAACAATGCAACTGGCTGGAATTTCGGCCAGTTGCATTGTTTTTGGGGTAATGTGGTTGAGTAGAGCGTCTTGTAGCATCATCTCATTAAAATTAAAAACTGGAAGATAAAACAAAGAAATAATGAATTATTTTTTGTTATTCAGAAATTTTAACTACATTTGTGCGATAATACTACCTTTTAATTTGATCAACATATCACTATTAACATTTCGTGTCTATTCAAAATTTTTATTAATTTCAAGAGAATTTTGTATGATGAAAAAGACTTTACTTATTCTTCTGGCATTTGCCTTTGCAATGGCTGCTAGCGGCCAGCGGTTAACGCCGAATCCGCGGCTGTCGGGCCAGCAGGTCAAGGGCAAATATGAATTCACCAACAAGCACAAGGTTGCTAAACGTAGTGGCGTGCTGCCCATGGCACAAAACCGCAAGGCGCCCGCGCGTGTGGATGTAATTACCGATCAGCCTGCGGGCGAGATGAAAATTTATGAACGCAGTGGTGGTGCCATTTACAATTACTGGGGCTACCTGTTCTCGACCTATCAGGATGGCTCCGCCATGCGGATCGTGTTTGCCGATGACGGTAAGACCGTCTATCTGCAGGATCCCATTTCTCAGGCAGTCACTGGTAACTGGGTAAGGGCCGAGTTGAGTGATGACGGCAAGACGCTGACCATGCCGTTGAATCAGTTTATCATCTATTATCCCGATGTGGAATACGGCTTGATGATCGCCTGGATTGACGTCACTACCGACGCCGATGGCTATATTGTCGCCACAGCCAACCCCGATATCAACGAGGCCACCTTCACAATCGGTGACGATGGCACAATATCGCTCAACGGCTCGACCGGTGACGTGGATACGTTTGAAGGCGGTGGTATCGGCCTGATTTATGACGACGACCTGTCATGGGCCGGTTATGTCGATTGGGAGTCCACTTACACTCCGTTTACCAAAACGCCTGTAGAGTTGCCCGATGGCGCTGTGCTGGAGGACTACTCGATGGCCTATCTTGACGCTAATGGCAATGCTGGCGGCAAGATGGCTAAGGTGGCCATGATGGGTAATGACGTGTATGTGCAAGGCTTCTCATCGTCTGTCCCCGATGGTGTTATGAAGGGCGTTCTCCACGGCGACCAAATGATTTTCCCGAGCGACCAGTACATCGGAGTGGGCAACGGCCTGTTCCTGCATATGACGGGTATAGATGCCGAATACATGGCGCTTGATAATCTGACATTTACCTATGACGCCGGCACGCGCACGATGACCGCGAGCGACATCCTGGGCGTAGTTGCGGGCACGTCGATACAGGAAGAGTATGGCCAACCAGTCTTTACCCCCTATGCCGACCATGCCGCAACCCCGGCCAACCCCGAGGTCATCGACTTTGTAGATGAGGGCGATCTGGGTGGCTACAACTATGGCTCATTTAATGTTCCCACTGTTGACACCGAGGGCAACTTCATCAACCCCAACGACTTGTACTACCGCATCTACTTTGATGACGATGAGCTGTTTACCTTTGGTCCCGACGAGTATCCCGAGGTGACCGAGTACATGACCGACGTTCCCTATAACTACACCGATGGCTATGACTTCGGCGTGGGCGGTTCAACGATCTATTTCTATGAGACGGGCTTCCAGCGCGTGGGTATCCAGAGCGTCTTCCGCGGCGGTGGCGAGGAGCACGTGAGCGAGATTGTCTATATGGACCTCACTGACGGCGCTACCCCTGTAGGCACGGCAGACTTCTATGCCGGCTACTGCGACGACAATGCCCAGTCCCAGGGCATGACAGCCGGCAGGGCACAAGCCTATGACCTCGCAATGTTTGTCAACGATCCCAGCCTCAAGGGCATGAAGGTGAAGGGCCTGCGCATCAGCGCACCCAGCGGCACAACAGTTAACCAGTACACTGGTTGGTTGTCCAACAGTCTGGACCTTAAGATAGTCGATGGCGTGAAGGTTGCCAGTGCCGACATCATGAGCCAGACCGGCAACGTGGCTGAAGGCTATGCCGAGGTCACCTTTGACACGCCCTATGAGATCGGTGAGAACGGCTTCTTTGCCGGTTACACCATCCCCGTTACCGACGAGGGAAAACCCATGATGATCACCAGCGACAACATGGGTGGCGGCCTGTGGATGCACACCTCGAGCGCCCTGCGCAACTGGAAGGACATGTCCAGCATGGGCAGCCCCTGTATCGAACTCATTCTTGAGGGCCAGCAGGCCAATGCCGCAACTATCATCCTGCCTGCCAACAGCTATGTCAAGATGGGTGATCCCATCTACATCAATGCCTCGCTCGTCAACCACGGTACCGCCACGCTCACTAGCGGCGAGTACACCTACGAGATCAATGGCGTGACCAACACCACAACCGTGAACGCCAACATCAAGGGTGACCATTGGGGTCGTCGCAGCGACATCACAATTGAGATGCCTGGTATCGCCAGTGCAGGCAACTATCCGTTAACCGTCAACTTGACCAAGGTCAACAATGTCAACAATCAGGACGTCAACCCCGTGAGCACCGCTATGGTGAACGTCATGGATTTTGTGCCTAAGCACCGCGTGCTCGTTGAGGAGTATACCGGTACCTGGTGTGGATGGTGCACCCGTGGTCTGGTGGCTATGCGACTGCTTGCCGAGGCCTTCGGCGACAACTTTATCGGTGTTGCTTACCATAACGCCGATCCCATGGAGATCACGACCAACTACCCCAACGACGTTCAGGGATTCCCCTCTGCATTTGTTGAGAGGTACTATGACGTAGATCCCTATTATGGATATGAGAACACCGGCTTTGGTATGAAGGATCTGGTTGACTACCTGATCACTCAACTGGCTGTCGTTGACCTCAACGTCAAGGCCGAGTGGGCCGACGAGAGCCACACCCAACTCGAGGCTGATGTCGAGAGCAACTTCGTCATGAATGCTCAGGGCAGCGATTATGCCATCGAGATGATGCTCGTCGAGGATGACATGTATGGTCCTGCCGGTACCGATTGGGACCAGCACAACTACTATGCTACAATGGCCGACCAGTATGGCAATGAGCCCAACCTGGGTCCGTTGTGCAGCTTGCCTTCCACCATCGAGGGCTACCACTTCAATGATGTCCTCGTGGCAACCTCGGGCGTTATCGACGAGAGCCTTCCCGAGTCTATCACGGCTGGCACGATCAACAATTTTGATTACACATTCAATGTCGATGACATCTACAACACGAGCTATGAGCCCCTCGTCCAGAACAAGGACAAGCTCAGTGTAGTGGCCATCATTGTTGAGAAGGCTACCGGTAAGGTCATCAATGCCGCCAAGGTCAAGGTGGGCAACTCGGCTGTCAATGAGATCAGCGACGAGAACAAGGAGGTTGCTTCGACCAGCTACTTTGACCTGACGGGCCGCATGGTCAGCAACCCTGCCAATGGCATCTTTGTCAAGGTGGTTCGCTACACCGACGGTTCACAGCGCAGCTTCAAGGTGCTCAAGAAGTAAAGGATAACAACCACATCCACATTTAAACGTAATCGCAAGCCCGAGAAAATCGCGGCTTGCGATTACTTTCATGACACACCCGATATAAGGTGGTGGGGGAAATAAACGTGCTAGAAAGCGACAACAAGGGCGTCGGCCTTGTGCAAATCATTCGACCTGCCCGCCAGTCAAGGCAAGCCCCGCATATAATAGAATCGCGTAATCCTTTGGTAACCAGGAATATAGAGTAAATCTATTATTTTTCACCGGACACTCTGGAAATAACCTCTTGATGGCGCTAATAATCAAATCGCCGCTGAACACTCATCAAGGCTCACCTTGAATCGCCAGGACCCAATCCCGATTGCCATTTTGACAACCGAGATTGTTCAATTACAGATGCCGCTCATGATGATGTCGTTCACATCAGCAATATTCACCTCATGCTCGCCATTCACGTCACCGATTACAAGACTTTCCCAACTCTCGATGTGCCGGAACTTGTTCCAATAGTTGGTCGCGGCATAGGTCTCATTTTGCTGAGGCAGCATTTCATCCCCCCCAAAAAAGTCAATCGCCAAGAAAAGCGACTAAAAACTGTCATCTAAGCTGGCAGCGAACAGCCCCTATTCGGATTCACATCTTCAATACATCTCAAACAAAAAAACGGCCGGCTGCGCTGGCAGTCGGTCGCTCCGTGTTTTTGATGTGGTACCTCCGGGGATCGAACCAGGGACACGCGGATTTTCAGTCCACTGCTCTACCACTGAGCTAAGGTACCTTTCAAAAGCGAGTGCAAAATTAGGTCAGAAATCTGACATGGCCAAATTTTTTGGCAGAAATTTCCAAAAAATATTTATCTGGGTGCTTTTTTAGGGCTCTGATGAGGGCTGAGAAAGGAAAAAGCCGTAAATTCGCTCGTGGATTATAGATTAGCGAATGGAAGGACTGCTTCAATACATCTGGCAGCACAAGCTGTGGCTGAGCGAGGACATGGTGACCAACGATGGCCGCCGGGTGCGCGTGCTTGACCCTGGGCTGTTCAATACCGACTCGGGACCCGACTTCTTTAACGCCAAGGTGGAGATTGATGGTCACCTATGGGTGGGCAATGTCGAGATCCACGTGCGTGCCAGTGACTGGAAACGGCATCACCATGACGAGGACGCTGCCTATGACAGCGTGATCCTGCATGTGGTCGAGAAGGATGACGCGCCAGTGCACCGCATCAACGGCGAACTCATCCCCCAGGTGGAGCTGCGGGTGTCGCCACGCTTTAACGAGAGCTATGACAGACTGGTCAACGCGCGGGTAGAGCTACCGTGTGCCGCTCGGCTCAAGGATGTGCCGCCGCTGACGGTGACCGAGTGGATCGAGGCGCTGGCGTTCGAGCGGTTGCATGGCAAGGTGGATCGAGTGCGTGATCTGTATGACCGCTACAACGGCAGCTGGGAAGACATCTGCTATGTGATGCTGGCCAGGACGCTGGGCTTTGGCATCAACAATGACGCGTTTGAGCGGCTGGCCAGGGTCACGCCGCTGCGACTGCTGCACAAGCACAGCGACTCGATCCTGCAAGTCGAGGCACTGCTGTTTGGCCAGGCGGGGCTGCTCAATGGAGCCCACAGTGGTGAGACCTATTACCAGCAGCTGATGCGAGAATATGCCTTCCTGGCCAACAAGTTCTCGCTGCGCCCCATCGAGGGCACGGCATGGCGACTGTTCCGCAGCCGCCCGCAGAATTTTCCTTATCGCCGCATCGCGCTGCTTGCCCAATTCATACACGGCGGCTTTAACCTGATGAACGATATCATCAATGCCCAGGACACGCGAGACCTGCGCCAGCTGTTCGACATCGAGTTGAGCGGCTACTGGACGACGCACTACAGCTTCAGCAAACCGTCACCCAGCGCGGGACGGGCGCTGTCGAACAGCAGTATCGACATCGTGCTGATCAACACGGTGGCCCCACTCTATTATGCCCGGGGCGAGATGACCGACGACTACCAGATGACCGATCGTGCCATCGCGCTGCTCGAGGACCTGCGCCCTGAACAAAACAGCATTGTGGCGATGTTTCGGGCGGCGGGGGTGAAGTGTGATGACGCGCTGACTAGCCAGGCACTGATAGAGCTGCGGCGCAACTACTGCGAAGCGCGCAAGTGCATCTACTGCCGCATTGGCCACCGCCTGCTGGCCACCGACGCCCACACGCTGTAGGCAGCTAATCACAGCGAATTGAACGAACTTCGGATTGGTCTGAAAACCATTCATGAGCCACCATCCAAAGGAGGTGACAGACTGGTTTTCAGATGTTTTCCTGCCGCTGCCTTGGGCTTGTCAATGAGTGCCAATGGACTCTATTTTGAGGCCAGCAAGAGGTCGATGAGTGAGGTGACGTCGGCGATGTTGAGCTCGCCATCGTGGTTGACGTCATAGAGAGGGGATACGTTGCTGGTGAGCAGGGCGTCGATGAGGTAGCTGAGGTCGGTTATGTTGACCTCGCCGTCGAGATTCAGGTCACAGTTGGGCGATTCTGAATCCTGCACCAGAAGGTGCAAGAGGCATTCAGCCGATTGGGTATCAAGGTTAAATGTAATGGTCACGTCATAGGTACCGCTAACTGGTATCTCCTGGCAGCGCTCGCCGTCGCTGGGATAGGCTACCGCCCAGTCGAAATCCTCGACCACACGGTAGCAGAATCCTCCGGCATCGAGATGGACGCCCTGCCTTGACCAGGTCCAGACATTGTGAAAGCTGTCAACCCTGGTCATGACGTTGCTCTCGTTGCCAGGGTCCCACACTGTGCCAAAGAGTGCGGGCTCACTGCCGACGACGATAAAGAATGACTCCATTGTCACTAAACTCTCGACCTTGAACTGATAGTTGACCGCATCAAGGGTAATGACACAATCGCCAGCGATATTCACGCAATAGGCGTAATGGGAGCTGGACTTCTGGGTGGGATAAAGGGTATCCAGGCTGATGTATTGGTCGCCACTGGTTGGGCCCATGCGATAACGGGCGTTAAACGTGTCCCAATCGCCAGCCAAGCCATCGGCAAAGACAAACCAAACCGTTCCGCCCCCAGAAGGCACTATATAATTATAGGTGTAAATGCCATTGCCGTTGTCGGTCATTTCAACACCTCTAGAGGGATTCCAGTCGCCAAACGGATTGCTGCCGACGATATAATAGGCCGCCCGTGAATTAAGGGCAAGCAACAGGGTCATCGCCAGCAAAAGGGACAACTTTCTCATAAATTATTCTAGCTTATCTACACCCGATTGTCGGTCACACCGAGTCGGGGATGGCGGCGGGCTCGTCGGTCTTGAGTTTCTCGTCGGGGTTGAAATCGTCGGTCAACGGGACGAAAAGCGAATCCTCCTCCATATCGATGAGGGTTGAGTCATATTCCTCGACAGGAGCCAGAGCCGAGCATCCCGAATAAAGAGCTGCATCGATGGGCTCCTTGGCGGGCTGGAAGCGCTGGTGATAATGCTGGAACTGCGGGTCGCTCAAGACAAGTTGCAGGAATCGGCCGCAGATGGGCAATGCCGTGCGGCTACCCTGCCCCAATGCGCCCCAGCGGAAGTGAATCTGGCGGTATTCGCCCCCGACCCACGAGCCGCAGACAAGACCGGGCGAGACGGCTACGAACCATGCGTCGGCATGGCGGTTGCTGGTGCCCGTCTTGCCACCCAAGTCCACGTCATAGAGCGGACGGGTAATGTATCCATTGAGCGCCATTGCCGTGCCACCGGCGTCGGTGCGGCAAGCCATGAGCATCTGCTGCATGAGCCAAGCCGAGCGATAGGTCAGCGCCCGCTCCTGATGGCTGGGGGCACGGTAGATTTCCTTACCATCGCGATCCACGATGCGCGTGACGATGACAGGATCGTTGCGCATGCCATCGTTGACCACGGTGCAATAGGAATTGACAAGCTCCATCAAGTCAACATCGCTGGCACCCAGCGAGAGGGCAGGCTTGGGATCCATGGGCGACTTGATGCCCATGTCGCGCGCCAGTTGAGCAATCTCGCCGAAGCCGACCTCGGAGCCGACGCGCACGGTGACGCTGTTGATGCTCTGGGCAAAGGCCGCACGCAGCGACATCTCACCGCCGGTGAAGGTGCCATTGGCGTTGGTGGGACGCCAGTGCTCGAGCTCATGTTTTTCCTCGTTATAGACCAGTGTGTCGATATACTCGTCGAGGCGGCGGTCACAGGGCACCAGGCCGCGCTCCATGGCGGCAGCATAGACAAAGAGCTTGAACGTCGAGCCTGGCTGATGCTTGGCCCGCACCTTATCATACTTCCAAGTGTCGAAATTCACGTCTCCCACCCAGGCCTTGACGTGTCCGTTGCTAGGCTCCATGGCGATGAAGCCGCAGTGCATGAAGTGCAGCATGTAGCGCACCGAGTCCATCGAGCTCATCTCCATGTAGAGCGAGTCGTTCTCATAGTCGAACAAGTGGACCATGTGTGGCTGGTTCATGAAGTAGTTGACCGAGTCCAGGTCGTTGGGATAACGGGCCAGCAGTTCGTGATAGATGGGCGTGTTGCGGGCCTTGTCCTCAACAAAGTTGGCAATGGGCTGGTTATTCTCGTCGAGCCAGCAGTCCTGGTCGCCCCAGTGGCGCTTGAAGTTCTGCTGCACGATCTTCATTTTCTCGCTGACGGCCTGCTCGGCATATTGCTGCATGCGCGAGTCAAGCGTGGTGTAGATCTTGAGGCCGTCACGCTCCAGGTCAATCTTGATGCCCTGAGCCTTGGCAATGTCTTCGACCTCGCGAGCGACAGCTTCGCGGAAGTAAGGCGCAATGCCGTCATAGCTGGTCTCGAGGGTGTACTTCAGGTCGATGGGCAGCGATGAAACCGAGTCATACTTGGCCTCGGTGAGGTCACCACGCTCGACCATGTTCTTGAGAACCTGGTTGCGGCGGCGCAGGCTGTTCTTGGGGTTGATGCGCGGATTGTAGGTGCTGGTGGCCTTGAGCAGGCCCACGAGCACGGCGCTCTCCTCGAGCTTGAGGTTGCGCGGGGTAGTCTTGAAATAGGTGTTGGCCGCCGTCTTGATGCCGTAGGCATTGCTGCCAAAGTCCACCGTGTTGGCATACATCTCGAGGATCTCCTTCTTGCTATAGAACATCTCGAGCTTGGTAGCGATGATCCACTCCTTGCTCTTCATGATGAGCATCTTCACGCCCGGAATGTAGCCGAGCAGTCCCGTGGAGTAGTCGCTACGGGTGCGGAACATGTTCTTGACCAGCTGTTGTGTAATGGTGCTGGCGCCACGGGGCCGCCCGTGCAAAACCATGTCCTTGGCAGCAGCGCCCAGTCCACTGAAGTCGATGCCGTGGTGATGATAGAATCGCTCGTCCTCGGTGTCGATGAGCACCTGGAAGAATTGCGGATTGATCGAGTCATAGGCAACAGGCGTGCGGTTCTCGTCATAGTACTTGCCGATGACCTGCCCGTCGGCACTGTAGAGGTAGCTGGCCTCGGGGTTGCGTGGATGCATGATGCTATAGGTGCTGGGCGACTTGCCGAATAACCACAGCAGATTCAGGTCCACTGCGATGAGGTACAAGATGAACAGGACCACAAACGTGCCCAGTCCAGCCAGCAGCTTGACCCACCAGGGCCGTCCGCGGTACAATCCCTTGTACCACACCTTGAAGCGGTGCCAGTTGCGGGAGATGATATTGCCGGTTTTCTTATCGTTCATGTGTTATAGCTTTGTCCTAGATGATTGATCGCTAGTTGATAATGGCCACGTTACTGCTTGTTGGGGCCGCCAGCAAGGCGGCGCTTGAGGTAGCGTGGAATGAAGCCCACGTGGACGATTGTGGCCTTGAGGGTACCGTAATGACGGCACATGATGCGGTAACGTTCCCACAGCGACGCACGGTGGTGGCGGGTGGTCATGCCGTCGGCCAGGTAGCTGATGATGGGCGTGCTGCCTGCATAGGCATTGGCAGGAGACTTCTCGAGCACCCTGATGCACCAGTCATAGTCGGCACTGAGCCTGTACTGTAGATCATACTGAGGCACCAGGTCACGTCGAACCACAAAGGCCTGGTGGCAGACCACCATGCCGTTCAGAAAGCTGTCGGCATCCAATCGCTTGGGGGCCGTGAGGTGACGCTGTCCCACGACCGCACGCTGGGCATTGACCAGCTGGGTCTGCCCGTAGATGACGCCTGGGCCGTCGGCAGCCAACAGGGCCAGCCGGGCCAGCACGGCGGCGTCGGCCAACGCGTCGCCGGCATTAAGAAACATGATGTATCGTCCCCGTGCCCTGGCTATTCCCTTGTTCATCGCATCATAGAGGCCCTTGTCGGGCTCGCTGAAGATGCGCAACGCGGCGATAGACGCCTGCCTGACGATGGAGAGCGTGTCGTCGGTCGACGCTCCATCGATGATGAGCATCTCATAGTCACTGGACGTCTGTCGCTGCACGCTCAGCAAGGTAGGAGCGATGACGGCAGCGGCATTCCACGTGACTGTTATGATCGAGAATAATGGATCCATGCTTAGTAAAAAAGCGGTTTTGGTGCACGCAAAATTATAGATTTTTGGGGAACTTCACAATCAAATGACCTTTTTTTGCGTTAATCAAGTGATAAAAAGTGACTACAATGAGATTATACAAGACATTTGCGGCAATGATTGCCTTGCTCGCGATGCTGACCACGGCAAGCAGCTGCGACAAGATTGACAATAAGTCGGTGCCCAGTTTCATGGTGCGCATCGACCTGGGAAACTATGCATTGTGGGGCACCTATGGCGTGTTCGGCATGGGCGATTACCGCATCTTCAACCGCGAGAAGCTCCTACCCTCTAATTTCCCCTATAATGTGAACACCTACACTGGTTATGGGGGTGTGCTCCTGATGATGGGTATGGAGGGGCCCATGGCCTATGACCTGGCATGCCCTGTCGAGGCGAGCCAAAACGTCGTCCTATCGATCAACCCCGAGTATTACGAGGCCGTGTGTTCCAAGTGCGGTTCACGCTTCAACCCGCTGATGGGCGCCGGGGGGCCGATAAGCGGAGTCGCTATCACCAACAAGGTGGGGATGAGGACCTATCACGTCTATCCCAGCAATGGCGGCTACATCATCGCCAATTGACACCACAAGAAGCCATCAAGTCCATCGATTGTTCCACGGCCCGTGGGGCAATCGATGGGTGCCAGCTGGAGTCTGGAATCCATTTTTTAATAAAAGAGCAGGTTTTGATTGCATTTTGCAATTCAGAGGGCGACGCATCGATGCATCGTGAACGGTTTGGGTAGCAAAAATTCAAAAAATAAATCTTATAGGATGCCATTTAATGTTAAAAAGTGTAAACTTTTTCATTTTTAATTTCCAAAAATTAAACATTGCGATCTCCCGAGAGTGCCTATTATAAGGGGGATTGGCGTGGAACACAACCCCAAAACCATCAAAAATGCCAAATGTTTACAAGTGTTTACAATGTTTGGTCGGGTTGGTCGATTGAACTACCTTTGCATCACAAACCAGGGCGCACGGTGTCGAAATCGTTCTCGATGCCCTTAACGAAAAAGCCGCCGATGAGCGGATTTTCCAGTCCACTAAAACAAAAATTATGAGTTTTATCAAAAGTAAAATAAGTTTATCAGCATTATTCATTCTATTTGCAATCACTCTCACCACATTCACTGCTCAGTCACAGCAGCTGGCGTCCCGCAGTCATGGTACCGTCCTTGAACAGCTAGAGCAGAATAGCCGCAACAACATCGTTGACCAAGTCATCAGGTATGCCTACCGCTTTCGCGGCACGCCCTATCGTTATGGCGCATCCTCCCCGCGCGGTTTTGACTGCTCGGGTTTTACCAGTTATGTGTTCAAGCGCTTTGGCATCGAGCTGGACCGCTCGTCGAGAGGCCAGATCTTTGACGGCGTGCGCATCAAGCAGAAGGACCTGCAGCCTGGCGACCTCGTCTTCTTCCAGGGCCGTTCGGGCCGTGGCGGCGTGGGCCACGTGGGCATCGTTACCCGTGTCAACGACGACAACACGTTCCACTTCATCCACTCGGCATGCAGCAGTGGTGTGACCGAGAGCAAGAACACCGAGTCCTATTACAGCCGTCGCTACGTTGGCGCCTGCCGCGTGTTGTAAAGGCATTTACCAAATTAAAAATAACAAAACACAACGTGCGTCCCATCGCGGGGCGCACGTTGTGTTTCACCCCCCCCTCATAGCATCTTGTGCATTGGGCTTGAAAACACGGCAATTCATTCAACCAATTGATAAAGTGTAAAAAAATTAGACACTTTAGCCAAAAAAATGAGAGATTCCTACATTATTTCTTATAACTATTTGTAAAAGTGGTGAAAGCTAAGTAATTTCGCAAAAACATTTATTATTAACCTCTTAATCCCCCACGACAATGAAAAAGAAATTACTATTAGTCTTGATGTTGCTGGTCGCTGCCACTGCGACCATGAGTGCCCAGGATGAAGCAGAGAAGACGGCGGCACCAAGTTTTGAGGTCAATATGCATGCTTATCAGTTGGATGCCGGTCAGTTTGAGGATGACTATAGAGAAATATATCTTATGATTGATTTCTTGGTCTCGATAGTGAACGCTGATGCAGACGAAGCGACTATTTATTATAGGGTTGTTGAAGGTAATGGACCCGATGAATGGACTGAATATTATGGCCCTGTGTTATGCTATTCTAATGGGTCGTATCCTACTAATTATGTGATTGAAGCCTACGCTCAGGCCGAGGGCAAACTGATGAGCGATGTGGTCAGTACAGCCGACCTTGAAGATGTATCAATAATGCCTTCATCGAATTTTGAGTACAGCGCATGTGTCGTTAATGGTATCAACTATTATATTGTCCACTCCGACTATAATGCGCCATCGAGCGAAACCGGTGAAGTCTTGGTTTGCTCTGATTTTGATCCTAAGTTTTGTACTGACTCTTATTATACGGGCGAAGTCGTGATTCCAGAGGAAATCGTGTTTAGGGATGAGACTTACAGTGTAGCTGGAATCGCTGATTATGCATTCTACCATTGTGGAGTAGTAAGTGTTGACATTCCAAATACTGTCACAAGTATCGGCTCATTGGCATTCTATAACTGCCAAGATCTTGCTAAAGTCACTTGTAGGGCGATTAATCCTCCCGATACGTATGATTCGTTCAAGGGAAATTATTACTCGATTGATCTCATTTACAATAACGCGACTCTTTTTGTCCCTGCTGAGTCCATTGAGGCTTATCGTGCTCATGAGGAGTGGGGCAAGTTCACGCGCATTGTGCCGTTTATCGGTGCCGGGCCTGGTGACATCAATGGCGACGGCAACATTGCCATCAACGACGTGACCAACCTGATTGACATGTTGCTGGGTACAGACGACCTTCCAGCATGGGGCGACGTTGATGGTGATGGCAACGTCAACATTAAGGATATAACAATTCTCATTGACATGCTACTCAGCGGCAATTGATATCGCTGTTACTACCTAATTAAGAAACGTCGCGGGTGCCAACATGGGGTTTGGCATCCGCGATATCTCTTTTATACTGAGGGTTGCTTGTGGAACGAATTTTGTGTACATTTGCGGCAATTAATCACTTAAAGACATGAAATCAAGACTTCTTATCCTAATCATTATCTGTCTTGTGGCGCTGTCGCGGGCAACGGCGGGCCATGTGCTCATCGACGGGACGTTGGAGCAATCGGCTATCTACCCCGGGACGGTGCACACCTTCCAGGTGTGCGTTCCCGACCAGTACAAGGGCAAGAAGGCAGCCGCACTGTATGTTGGTCTAGACGGCGTGCTGTGCAACGCTCCCCAAGTGATGGACTCGCTCATGGCCACGGGCCAGATGCCGGTAACCATCGGCGTATTCCTGCAGCCTGGTGTTGTCAGGGCTGCCGACGGCACGGTATTGCGCTATAACCGCAGCTATGAGTTCGACTCGACGACCGACCTGTTTGCCCGCTTCCTGGAAACCGAGGTGCTGCCCGCGGTAGAGCGCATGACCACCAGCGACGGGCGTCCCATCCGCCTGTCGCGCCAGCCTCAGGACCGGATGATCTTCGGCCTGAGCAGCGGCGGCATAGCGGCCTTTAACGCCGCGTGGCACCGGCCTGACCTGTTCGGCAAGGTGTTCACGGGCGTGGGCACGTTTGTGGCCATGCGCGGCGGCAATGACTTGCAGGCACTGGTGCGCAAGACCGAACCGTTGCCCCTGCGCGTATATATCCAGGATGGCAGCAATGACGCCTGGAATCCCCTGTTCGGGCACTGGTATGAGGGCAACCAGATGCTGGCAAGCGCGCTGCGGTTCGCGGGATATGACATGGAGTGTGACTGGAGCGATGGCGGCCACAACGTGACGCGCTCGACCCAGATTCTCGCGCAAGTGATGGCGTGGATGTGGCGCGACTGGCCGGCTGCCGTTGTGCCGGGCCAAACCCGCAACGATTTCTTGCAGGACCTGCTCACCAGCGACGACAAGGGCTGGGAACGCATGGGCAACGGTGTGGAGCGCAAGGCCACGACCTCTATCATCTATCCCGACTTGACCAACGTCGCCATGATACCATCCACACCAGGCAACGCCGTGTGGCAATACATCCTCCAGGACAGCAAGCCCGCCCACGGCGAGCCATTCTACTGGCTGCACAACGACGATAACAGCCGCCCACTGGACATCCAATCCATCGCACTCGACGGCAACGGCAACCTGTGGGCCGCCACGAGCATGGGACTGCAAGTGTGTGACCAAAACGGCCGCGTGCGCGCCATCCTGCGGTTGCCGCTGGGCTGCGGCGCCATCAACGAGATCAGCATCGGCGAGGGCAACGTGTGGATCCATAGCGCCAATGGCGACTGGCGCCGCCGCATGAACGTTACCGCTCCCACGCTGGGCACCCGCCCCGCCAGCCAGGGACAAGGTTGATGACAATTTTAACTTACAGCTCTCGGTTTTACCCTAAAAAACTGATGATGATAGACTGGTGACTAAAAACTTTTCGCTACTTTTGTAGTTTAAAACAAACCCTCAAGAGTCATGATGCAGAACAGTAACCTATCGCCCGAGGTCGAAGACCAGATGATTGAGCAGGCCTATCAGAACCTGTTAAACGGCTATCTTTCAAGCAATCACCGCAAGAAAGTGGAGATTATTGAGAAAGCCTATATGTTTGCGCGCGATGCCCACAAGGGCATCAGGCGCCGCTCAGGCGAGCCCTACATCATGCACCCGCTGGCCGTGGCCACCATCGTGAGCCAGGAAATCGGGCTGGGCTCAACAAGCATCAGCGCGGCGTTGCTGCACGACGTTGTCGAGGACACCGAATATACCGTCGAGGATATCGAGGCACAATTTGGCAAGAAGATCGCCCGCATCGTTGACGGCTTGACCAAGATCTCGGGCGGCATTTTTGGCGACCAGGCCTCGTTACAGGCCGAGAACTTCAGGAAACTGCTGCTGACGATGAGCGAGGACATCCGCGTCGTGCTCATCAAGATGGCCGACCGCCTGCACAACATGCGCACCCTGTCATCGATGCCCCCCAACAAGCAGTACAAGATTGCCGGTGAGACGCTCTACATTTATGCCCCGTTGGCTCATCGGCTGGGCCTGTATGCCATCAAGACCGAACTCGAGGACTTGAGCTTCAAGTACAACCACCCGTCAGAGTACCAGCGCATCAAGGATCAGATTGCCGCCAGCGAGGAGGGCCGTAACGAGCTGTTTGCCCGATTCTCGGCCCCGATACGCGAGCGGCTGGACAACATGGGCCTGAAGTATGAGTTCTACACCCGCGTGAAATCCTGCTACTCGATCTGGAACAAGATGCAGAACAAGCGCATCCCGTTTGAGGAGGTTTATGACCTGTATGCCGCGCGCATCGTGTTTGACTGCGAGGACGAGAGTGCCGCCAAGCGGTTGTGCTGGAATATCTACAACGAGATTACCGAGGTCTATACCAAGCATCCTGACCGCGTGCGCGACTGGCTCACCACTCCCAAGGTGAACCAGTACCAGGCCCTGCACGTTACCGTGATGGGCCCCGACGGCAACTGGGTGGAGGTGCAGATCAGGAGTCGCAAAATGGACGAGATAGCCGAGCGCGGTTTTGCCGCCCACTGGAAATACAAGATTGGCGAGGGCGAGGAGGAGGAGGAACTCTCCAAGTGGTTGAGCACCATCACCGACATCCTCAAGGAGCCAGAGCCCAACGCTATCGACTTCCTGGACACGATGAAGCTTAACCTGTTTGCCAGCGAGATCATCGTTTTCACACCCAAGGGCGAGGCGATGAAGCTGCCCAAGGGCTCATCGGTGCTCGACCTGGCGTTCACGCTACACACCGACCTGGGCACGCATTGCATCGCGGGCAAGGTCAACCACAAGCTGCGCCCCCTATCCTACAAGATAGCCAGCGGCGACCAAGTCGAGATCCTGACCAGCAACACCCAGAGGCCCAAGGCCGAGTGGGAGAAATTTGTCGTCACCGCCAAGGGCAAGGCGCGCCTGAGGGCCGCCCTGCGCCACCAGCGCCGCCTCATCATCGAGGAGGGCGAGAAACGCTTCATGAACTTCCTGGAGGAGCACAACACCAAGTTCAGCAACGAATTGCTGTCGCAGGCCATCGGCCGCCAGCGCGTGGCCGGCAAGGAGGAACTCTTCTACATGATTGGCAATGATGAGATCACACTCAACGAGGAAATCATCAGCAAGAAGGAACAAGGCCTGCGCTTCAACTGGTGGCGACGCAACCCCTTCAGGGGCAAGGAAGCTCACAAAGAGACCACCGACAAGGCCGACAAGGCCATCGACACCAAGTCGATCTACCGCCTGGTTACCAGCAGCGATGGCGTGAGCAATTACCACATCGCCGACTGCTGCCACCCCATCCCCGGCGATGACACGGTGGGCTTTATCAACGATGCCGGCGAGGTCATCGTCCACAAGATGGACTGCGCCACACTGGCAAGGCTCAAGGCCAGCTACGGCTCGCGGCTGCTTCAAACGTCGTGGGAGGACCACAGCGACAAGTTCCTGGCCTCGATACGCATCGAGGGCATCGACCAGAAAGGCATCCTGCAAGCCATCGTTAATATCATCTCGACCAACATGTCAATCAACATGAAGAAGATGAACGTAACCTCGGACCAGGGCGTTTTCCGCTGCGACCTCGACATCCTCATCAGCGATGCCAAGGCCGTTACCAACCTGTGCCGCGAGATCAAGAAAGTGAAAGGAGTGAACAGCGCCACTCGCATGAACAGGCTGTGACGCCACGACCAAGTATTAACCACCAGAACACTCAATGATGAAATCATCCAGAAAAAAGAATAACCTCATCGTCATCCTGCTGCTTGTGCTGTCGGTATTGTTGATAGCCACGACGCTTTTCTACTGCCGTGAGCAGACGCGCATCTACAGTTTTGAGGTAGGAAAGCCTTGGCTCCATTCCCGCCTTGAGGCCAACTTTGAGTTTGACATCGAGTTTGACGAGGCGACCCGCAAGCACATCACCGACAGCGTGAACCAGAACTTTTCCAAGATTTACACACTGGACCTGAAAAAAGCCGAGCAGCAAGAGGCCCTGTTGTCCAGAGCACTCAGCGGACGCCCAGGAGGCCACGCGCTGCTCCAGGCCGTCAGCAAGCTCTACAACGACGGCATTGTTGACAACGATGCCGCTAACGACATCCGCACCGGCAAGCAACTGCGATTTCTGGTGGGCAACAACGAGCTGCAAGTGGTGGATGCCACCAACATGAGGACCGTTCGTCAAGCCTATGCCTGGCTTACCGACTCCCTGCGGCCCAACGTTGCCATCCAGGAAGCCCTCAAGGCCGTTGACATCAGCAACTACCTCGTTCCCAACATGAAGGTTGATACCGAGGAGAACGAGAAATGGCTGGGCGAGGACCTGCGCAACGCCCTGCGCTCTCCTGGCACCGTCCAGCAGGGCGAGGCAATCATCGCGCGCGGCGACATCGTCACGCCGCAAAAGGCCGCGGCCATCGAGAGCTATCACAACGAGCTGACGCGCCGCTACAAGAGCCGCAACGTGGACCAGACGCTGAACCTGCTGGGTCAAATACTCATTGTGGCAACCCTGATGCTGGCATTCTACTATTTCATGAAGATGCTGCGCAAGCAGGTGTTCAACAACACACGCAAGATGGTATTCCTAATCTCGTTCATCACGGTATTTGTGATCGCGGTATTCTTGTGCGTGAAATTCAGGTACGGCCTGTACTATGTGATACCGTTTGCCATGGTGCCGATCATCGTGTCCTCGTTTTTTGACGACCACACGTCATTCTTTACACACATTGTCACGGTACTCATCTGTTCGCTCATTGCCAGCGGTCACCAGGCCGAGTTCATCATCATGCAGTTCCTGGCAGGCATCATCGCCATTGTGTCGATCAAGGAGTTGACCAAGCGCTCCCAACTGGTGCGCTGTGCGGCGCTCATCTTCCTGGCCTACAGCATCATCTACATTGCCATGATGCTGATCAACGAGGGCAACTTTGCCAAGCTGGACATGTACAGCTTCAGGAACTTCTTGATCAACAGCGTGATTCTCGCGTGTGCCTCATTTATCATCCCTATTATCGAAAAAGCCTTTGGCTTCACCTCGTCGATGACATTGCTGGAGCTGGCCGACATCAACAACCCGCTGCTGCGCCGACTGTCCACCAATTGCCCGGGCACATTCCAGCACTCGCTGCAGGTGGCCAACCTGGGCGGTGAAGCGGCTCTGGAAATTGGAGCCAACATGCAGCTCGTGCGCGCTGGTGCCCTGTATCATGACATCGGCAAGACCCAGAATCCAGCCTTTTTCACCGAGAACCAGATTGGAGAGAATCCTCACGACCACCTCGTGCGTCCCGAGGATAGCGCCAAGATTGTCATCGATCACGTGACTAACGGCCTGAAAATCGCCGACGACGCCAATCTGCCCAAGGTCATCAAGGACCTGATTGCCCAGCATCACGGCAAGGGCATCACACGATACTTCTACTACAAGGCCCGCGAAGCACGCCCCGACCAGGAGGTGGACAAGGCGCCGTTTACCTATCCCGGCCCCAACCCACAGACCAAAGAGGCCGCCATCCTGATGATGGCCGACGCGTGTGAAGCGGCCACCAAGAGCCTAAGTGACCACAGCGAGGAGGCGATTGCCGCCATGGTGGGCAAGATCATCGACGGGCAAGTGGCCGACGGCTTGCTGCGTGAGGCTCCCATCAGCTTCCGCGACGTGGAAACCATCAAGAAGCTGTTTGTGGAACGGCTGCGCACGGCCTATCACGCCCGCGTGTCCTATCCCAGCGAAGTCAAGGCCGACGAACCGGCCGACGGCACCACGCCCCCACCTTATAACGGCACCAAGGACAATGAAGAGAAAAATGGCTGATGCCACGCAATAAACAGGCACAAAATCGTGTTTACTATAACAACTGAAGGATAATTTGTAAAACAGACCGCTCATGGTGATACAAACCATACTGCTCATTGCAGGCGTGACATGCCTGGCAGCCGCGTTGGCACTCGTGCTGTGGCCCCGTTGGGTCGCCGCCGTGCCCGCCTATGCGGGGTTATTGCTCATGCACTGGAGTTACTACATCGCCGTGCCGATGGTCACCTTCGTCTTTTGGGGCATCGCCACAGCCATCACTGTGGGATTGTTCTACCTGTCGCCCAGCGGCGAGCCCGATGGCAACCGCTCCAGCAACCTGTATGTGGGCTTCACGGCCATGGCCGGCGGCATGCTGGGCATCATGCTGGCACCGCGCGTGATGGTGCTGGGAGTGATCCTGGGCGCCGCGATGGGACAACTGGCCTATAGCCGCACCCCTGCCGGCAAGTGGATGCTGTCGCCGTCGATGCTGTTTTGGCGCTACTTTGCCGCCAAGTGTCTGCCTGCTATTGTCGCCGTGTCGATAGTGTGTATCGCCGTCATGGGCATTGTTATTGACTGAAAAACCGACTAAAATGAAACGAATCAGATATATACTCATCCTTGCCATCACCCTGATCGCATCGACCCCATGCTGGGCCCAGAATCAGCAACAGATTCCCGAGCGCAACCAGCAGAGCAAATTTGCCATCAAGAAGGTGGATTTTGACCACGTTCGCCAGGTCATTTCCAATCCCAAGAACGCCTACTACTACCCCAAGCTGATGAAGGCCTATAACAGCAACGACACCACATTGTCGATCGAGGCCTGGAGAAACTTCTACTATGGCTACACCTATCAGGAGGACTACAACCCCTTCCGCGAGAGCGTGTATTGTAACGTGGTTGAGCAACTCTACTACAAGCAGCCCCACTCACGCGCCGAGTGTGACAGCATCGAGAAGTATGCCGAGTTGTCGCTGAACGACAACATGTTTGACCTGAACCAGATGAACTTCTACATCTACGTCCTCAAGGAGAAGAAAAAGCACGCCCGCGCCGCCGTGTGCCAGTACCGGCTTGACCGCCTGATTGCCGCCATCATGTCGAGCGGCAAGGGCACCAAGGAGGAGCCCTGGGTCGTCATCACTCCCGAGCACGAGTACAATATCATCAACTTCCTGGGCTTTGTCGCCACCGACCACGAGACGCTCGATGGCGGTATCGACTACATCAAGGTGCAGCCCGTCGCCGGCAAGAGTGCCGAGGGCTTCTACTTTGACATTTCCCGCATGATGCAGGTCGCAGCACTCAAGTTCCCCGACATCTGATTCCCAGTCAAGAACACAGCTTGTTCCAAAAGTTGACAATGCTGGTCAATTTTCATTTTTTAATAAACGTGATTGGATTTATTTGCTTACCTTTGCAGCTAATAAACCTCTTACGTTATGATAAAGGAAAACCTGATCAAGATTTATGAGCGCAGTTTCATCGACAACTGGGAGCTGCCTGCATTGACCGACTACAATACTGGCGAGAGCTTGACCTATGGCGATTTTGCCCGCAACATCGCCAAGTTGCACTTGCTGTTCCAGAACTGTGGTGTGAAACAGGGCGACCGCATTGCCCTCATCGGTAAGAACATCCCCAACTGGGTGACCGTGTTCATGGGCACCATCACCTATGGCGCCGTCATTGTCCCCATCCTGCAGGAGTTCAACCCCGCCGACGCACAGCACATCATCAATCACAGCGAGGCCACGATGCTCTTCATCAGCAAGAACATCTGGGAAAACCTCGAGTTTGACAAGATGCCCCGCGTGATAGCCGCCATCCAGCTCGAGGACATGAAGTTACTGGCCGAGAATGAGGGGAGCGAGGTCGTCACCCAAGCCATGGCCAACAACCAGGCCGCATTTGACGAGCTATACAGCCAGGGCTTCTACCGCAACGACATCCACTATCCCGAGGTGCCTAACGATGCCCTGGTCGAGATCAACTACACATCAGGCACCACAGGTTTCTCCAAGGGGGTTATGATCACCGCCAACAACCTGGCCGGCAACCTCGTTTACGGTATCAACTCGGGTCTGCACTTCAAGGGCTCCAGAGACCTGGCTTTCCTGCCGCTAGCACATGCCTTCGGGTGCGCATTTGACTTGCTCACCCCGCTCGCCGTGGGAGGACACATCACCCTGCTGGGACGCATCCCCTCGCCCAAGATTCTGGTAAAGGCCATGGCCGAGGTCAAGCCCAACGTCGTGTTCACCGTGCCACTGGTGCTTGAGAAGATCTATACCAAGATGATCGTGCCCATGATCAGCAAGGGCGCGCTGCGCTGGGCGCTGGCAGTACCTTACCTCGACAAGCGCATCTATAGCCAGATACGCAACAAGCTGATTGAGGCCTTTGGCGGCGAGTTCGAGGAGGTCATCGTGGGTGGCGCTCCGTTCAATGCCGAGGTCGAGGACTTCCTTTACAAGATCAAGTTCCCCTTCACGGTGGGATATGGCATGACCGAGTGCGCACCCCTGGTGAGTCACACGCCTTGGCGTGAGTTTGTACCCCACAGTGCCGGCCGCATCCTGCCGGGCATCATGGAGTGCAAGATCCTGAGCGATGACCCCGAGAACATTCCGGGCGAGATCTGCGTGCGAGGCGAGAACGTCATGCAGGGCTACTTCCACAACACCGAGGCCACCGACAAGGTGCTGCACGAGGACGGATGGCTCCACACCGGAGACATGGGTACCTTGAATGCCGATGGCACATTATTTATAAGGGGCCGCTTGAAGACGATGCTCCTGAGCTCGAGCGGACAGAACATCTATCCCGAGGAAATCGAGGCCAAGCTAAACAATATGCTCTACGTGAGCGAGAGCCTGGTGGTCATGCGCGAGGGCAAACTCGTGGCACTGGTATATCCCGACTATGACGCGATGGACCAGCTGGGCGTTACCCGTGACAAGCTGCCGGGACTGATGGAAGACATCCGCACTGAGCTGAACAAGCTGGTAGCCCCCTATGAACGCATTGCCAAGATCCAGCTGATGGCAACTGAGTTTGACAAGACACCCAAACGGAGCATTAAACGCTACCTCTACAGCAACTGATTCTGGCACCAAATTTTGTGGAAAATAAAGGCGCAGGACGTAGCGTTAACAAAATTTAACAAGTGGCAAACCTATGCCACTTGTTTCTTTATATAGCTGATAATCAGCCGATAAACATCAAACTTTCGGCAACTCCAAAAACATGGAACGAAAAATCGATTAAAAAAAAACGGAAAAAGGTTTGCAGGTGAAAATTTTGTTATAATTTTGCACCGATTTTAACAACTGAAAATTAATTGTTTTATTATTTAAAATTACAAAAGAAAATGAAGAAGTTAGTTTTAGCTCTTGCTGTTATCGCTAGCGTTAGCATGATTTCATGCCAGTCCAACAACACCGAGGCCACCGCTGAGGAGGCTGTTGACACCACCGCCGTTGTTGAGGAGACCGTTGACACTGCTGCTGCTGTTGTTGACAGCGCTGCTGCCGTTGTTGATAGCGCTGCTACCGAGGCTGCTGCTCCCGTTGAGGCTGCTCCCGCCGAGTAAGCAAGACTTTACAACAAGAAAGTTTGAAGCTGTTCCCGCCGATAGGCCTGAGCAGCTTTTTTATTTAACAAGAGAACCTGGAGGATTTCCAGGTTCTCTTGTTTCTCACTATGGCGGTGTGGAATAATTCTAGAGCAGAGTGTCGGGGTCGAGGTTGGCGGCCTCGATGTCCTTGAAGTAGCGGTAGGTGCTCACCTTGAGTTCCTCGACGGCCATCTCGTCGGCAATGATAATGGCATGAGGGTGCATCTGCAGAGCACTCAGGGTACACATGTGTGACACGCCACCCTCGATGGCCTGCTGCAGGGCGCGCGCCTTACCGTGACCGTTGACGATGATCATCACCTCGCGGGCATCCATCACAGTGCCCACGCCCACAGTGAGGGCCGTCTTGGGCACCTTGTTCAGGTCACCGTCAAAGAAGCGGCTGTTGGCGATGATGGTGTCCTGGGTGAGCGTCTTTTGACGCGTGCGCGAGGTGAGCGACGAGCCAGGCTCGTTAAATGCGATATGTCCGTCAGGACCCACGCCGCCCATAAACAGGTCGATGCCGCCGGCGGCCTGAATGCGCGCCTCATAGTCGGCGCACTCCTTCAACAAGTCAGGGGCGTTGCCGTTGAGGATGTTGACGTTGTCGGGATTGATATCGATGTGCGAGAAGAAGTTGTTCCACATGAAGGAGTGATAGCTCTCGGGGTGCTCCTCGGGCAGATTGCAGTACTCGTCCATGTTGAAGGTAATCACATGTTCAAAGGACACCTTGCCGGCCTTGTTCATCTCGATGAGTTCACGGTACATGCCTAGCGGAGAGCTACCCGTGGGACAACCGAGCTTGAAGGGCTTTTGGGCTGTAGGTTTTGCCTCGTTGATACGCCTGGCCACATAGCGGGCGGCCCACTTGGATACATTCTCGTAATCGGGTTCAATGATCAGTCTCATAATTCTTGATTTTGATTAGATTTACTATAGATAGGGCAAAGTTACTCCAAATCTGACAAATTCACGCAAAAAAGTTGTAACTTTGCGGCTAAATTTAACACAACCGACCCGATGGACAACAAGAGACCCCTCATCCTCATCAGCAATGATGACGGTTATCACTATAATGGCATCAAGACGCTAATCCAGGTGGCACAGCGCTATGGCGACGTGTTTGTCGCCGCCCCTGCCCATCACCAGAGCGGCAAGTCGAGCGCCATCACCCTGGACAGCCCCGTTCGTGCCCATCTCGTCGATGAGCGCGATGATGGCAGCTATACGGCCTATGAGGTCATGGGAACACCTGCCGACTGTGTGAAACTCGCCATCAGCGAGCTCATGGCCGACCGCCAACCCGATCTGGTGCTCGCGGGCATCAACCATGGTTACAACATGGGCATCAGCTCGTTGTACTCGGGGACAATGGCATGCGCCTATGAGGGTATCATGCACGGCGTGCCCGCAGTGGCGTTCTCCTATGGCGTGTTCACACGCGATGCCAACACGGAGGCCTGCATCCCCATCGTGGAGCAGGTGCTGCAACGCGTGCTCGCTGGCGGCCTGCCCAGCGGAGTGTGTCTCAACGTCAACATCCCGCCCCTGGGTCAAGAACCCGTCAAGGGCTTGAAGGTAACCGTCAGCGACCTGGGGCGCTGGGTCAACGAGTGGGAACGGCGCAGCCATCCCATGGGGGGCGACTATTACTGGATGACTGGGGAATATGAGATGCTGGACGAGGCCGACGACCGCACCGACATGTACTGGCTGCGCCGCGGCTATGCCACGGTAACGCCGTGCCACATCGACCAGACCGACCACCAGTCATTGGGTCAAATCGCTGAGTTACTGCTCTGACGATAAACATAGCATCACACATTCATTAAACCACAATAAACTTAAAGAGACAATTCACATCATGGAACGACGAGTAAGAGTGCGCTTTGCGCCATCGCCCACGGGTCCGCTGCACATTGGCGGCGTGCGCACGGCACTGTATAATTACCTGTTCGCCCGCCAGCATGGCGGCGACATGATCCTGCGCATCGAGGACACCGATAGCACCCGCTTTGTGCCCGGTGCCGAGGAATATATCAACGAGGCCCTGCAATGGCTGGGCATCGGTATCGACGAGGGCGTGCGCGAGGGCGGCAACTATGGCCCCTACAAGCAGAGCGAGCGCCGCGACCTGTATCGCAAGCACATGCAGCAGCTGGTCGATGCTGGCAAGGCCTATTACGCCTTTGACACCCCCGAGGAACTGGAGGCTAAGCGGCAGGAAATCAAGAACTTCCAGTATGATGCCCGCACCCGCGGCATGATGCGCAACTCACTCTCGCTGCCCGCCGATGAGGTCAAGGCCCTCATGGACGGCGGTGCCAAGTGGGTGGTACGCTTCAAGATCGAACCCGACCAGGACGTCGTGGTCCACGACCTGCTGCGTGGTGACGTGACGATCAACTCGTCGATTCTCGACGACAAGGTGCTCTATAAGAGCGCCGACGACCTGCCCACCTATCACCTGGCCAACATCGTCGATGACCACCTGATGGAGGTGTCACATGTCATTCGCGGCGAGGAGTGGTTGCCCAGCGCACCACTGCACGTGTTGCTGTATCAGGCCTTTGGCTGGGAGGACACGATGCCCGCGTTTGTTCACCTGCCGCTGCTGCTCAAGCCCGACGGAAAGGGCAAACTGAGCAAGCGCGACGGCGACCGCTTGGGCTTCCCGGTGTTCCCGCTCGACTGGAACGACCCCAAGAGTGGCGAGCGTTCCAGCGGCTACCGTGAGGCCGGCTACCTGCCCCAGGCTGTGGTCAACTTCCTGGCCCTGCTGGGATGGAATCCCGGCGATGACCGCGAAATCTTCTCGATGGACGACCTCATCAAGGAATTCTCGATCGACCACTGCTCCCGCAAGGGCGCCAAGTTTGACTTCGAGAAGGGCAAGTGGTTTAACCACGAGTACCTGATGAACATGGATGATAGCGAGCTGGCACAGATGTTCAAGCCCGTGCTAGAACAGCATGGTGTCAACGTGGCCGACTACAGCGACGAGTTCATCACCCGCGCCGTGGCGATGGTCAAGAGCCGCGCCAACTTTGTGGGCGACCTGTGGGAACAGGCTGGTTTCTTTTTCACACGCCCCACGACCTATAGCGAGAAGGACATCCGCAAGCGCTGGAAGGCCGAGACGCCCGAGTTGATGCGCCAACTGTGTGCCCTGCTCGAGACTACCGACATGCAGAGCCAGGCATGTGAAGCCGTTGTCATGGACTGGATTGACAAGAACGGCCTGCACAAGGGCAACGTGATGAACGCCTTCAGGCTTACCGTGGTGGGCGAGTGCCGCGGCCCGCACATGTTTGACATCACCGAGCTACTGGGCCGCGAGGAGACCCTTGCCCGCCTCAACGCCGGCATTGAAAACATTCAGCTGCCTGCTGATGCATAACCGACTGATATTCATATTAATAGCATTGTTCTGCATACTGCCTCTTGCAGCCCAGGAGGTGGAATGGAGTGTTGACGCCAGCATGCTGCTCAACAACCGCGAGGGTGGCCAGGACGAGGCCACCCCCGACCAGACCTTTGCCTTCATCCGGCTTGCCCCCGAGGTGGGTGTCTCGCTCATGGATGGGAGCCATGTGCTCAGGGCAGGTGCCGTCTGGTATCAGCCCATGATTGACAACATGCAGGGCTACAAGGTGTTGCCCACCGTCTATTACCGCTATAACAGCGACAACGGGTGGCATGTCACGGCCGGCATGATGCCACGGACGCTCATGGTCAAGCGTACCCCTCGCTACATGTGGAGCGACTCGCTGGCATACTGCCAGCCCAACATCCGCGGCGTCATGACGCAGTACATCACCCCAGCAGGCTATGCTGAGGCCCTTGTCGACTGGCGACAGATGCAGACCGAACATCAGCGCGAGGCCTTCACCATCATGGCCAACACCGACTGGCGCATCACCGGCCCGCTGAGCCTGGGAGGCCACGTGCAGTACAGCCACCTGGCCATGTCGGGAGCCCATGCTCCTGGCGAGCACGTCAACGATGACGTGCTCATCAACCCGATGGCCTCTATCGACTTGACCCGTTACACATTGCTCGACTCACTGCGCCTGTCGGCAGGCTCAATCGTCACCATGGAGCGAGACCGTGGCATGGACGAATGGATCAATCATGCCGGATTCATCGCCACGGCGACAGCAAGGTGGCGCTGGCTGCAACTCGACGAGACCTTCTATGCAGGCAAGGACCTGATGCCATTGTATCCCGCCCTGGGCAGCCAGCTCGTCCAGGGGGACCCCTATTACCACAACAAGATCTACAGCCGTACCGACTTGTCGTTTTACGTCGTGAGCAACCGCTTTGTGGACCTCACCGGCTCGCTGACGTTTCATGCGACCGACAACAAGTGCGGTTTCTGGCAGCAGATCTCATGCCGATTCTACATCGACAGCCACATGTGGAATCGGCGCCATGACCGCTCCTACCTCAAGAGCGGTCGCCTGCAACCTCTTTATTGACACTCACCAACGATTTTATTGACCAAATTACCGAGAAATGGATCCCATCTACAACCTGGGTGTAGCCACCTACCGCAATGCCGTGAAACTGGCAGCCGTGCGCAATCCCAAAGCCAAATTGATGCTGCGAGGGCAACGTCGTTGTTTCCGCACGCTGCAACGCAAGCTGGACCCAGCTGGCGGCTACATCTGGATTCACGCCTCGTCGCTGGGCGAGTTTGAGCAGGGACGGCCCCTGATCGAGCGCATCAAGCGCGACAACCCACAGGCCCGCATCCTGCTCTCGTTCTTTTCGCCCTCGGGCTATGAGGTGCGCAAGAACTTCAGCCTGGCCGATACGGTGGTGTATCTCCCCTTTGACCTGCCTGGTAACGTGAAGCGCTTCCTGGACATCGTCAAGCCGTCGGTAGCCATCTTCGTCAAGTATGAGTTCTGGGGCAACTACCTGAGCGCCCTCAAGCACCGCGGCGTGCCCACCTACATCATCTCGGCCATCTTCCGCCCGGGCCAGATTTTCTTCCGCCCCTGGGGCGGCATGTTCCGCAAGATGCTCAAGTGCTTTGACACCCTGTTTGTCCAGAACGAGCAGTCCCGCGAACTGCTGGCCGGCATCGGCGTCGACAACGTGGTGGTGGCGGGCGACACACGTTTTGACCGCGTGGCCGACGTGCGCGCCGCAGCCCGCGAGTTCCCACTTGTGTCCAAGTTTGTCGAGGGAGCCAAGTTCACCCTGGTCATGGGCAGCTCGTGGCCTCCCGACGAGGATATCGTCATCCCCTACTTCAACACCCATCAGGGGATGAAGCTCATCATCGCTCCCCACGAGTTTGACCGTCACCGCCTGCATGTGCTCATGTCCAAGCTCTCGCGCCCTGCCCGCTTCTATAGCGAAGCGACGGCCAGCAATGTCGCCAACGCCGATTGCCTGATCATCGACAGCTTTGGGCTGCTGTCGTCGCTCTACCGCTACGGGCAGGCGGCCTATGTGGGCGGCGGCTTCGGAGTGAGCATCCACAACATCAACGAGGCGGCCGTCTATGGCATCCCCGTCATCTTCGGGCCCAAGCACCACAAGTTCCTGGAAGCCAGGGATCTCATCGCCCTGGACGGGGCCATGAGCATCCACAATGCCGACGAGTTCTCGGCTGCAATGGACCCCCTGCTCGAGAACGAGCCGCTGCGCCGCAAGTGCGGCAGGGCCGCGGGCGAGTACATCCAGTCCCACCTGGGCGGCACGGCGATCATCTATGACCACATCTTTGGCCGCTCGCCAGATTCACCAGCGGTCGACTGATGCCGGAACACATTCATCAATCGTTTTTCCTATTGGTGCTTGTACTGGGACGGGGTCACACCAGTCATGCGCTTGAAGAATTTTGAGAAAAAGGCCGGATTGGGAAAACTGAGGTTTTCGGCAAGTTGCGCTATAGTGACATCGCTGTGTTTCAGGGCCACCTTGGCCTCGTTGACGAGCGCTCGGTCAATCCATTCCTTGGCGGTAGTGCCGCTGGCCTGCTTGACGAGGGAGCCCAGGTAGCGCTGAGTAATGCACAACTTGTCGGCATAAAAGTCCAGCGTGTGATGGACAAAACAATGCTCGTTGACCAGAGCGATGAAGCGGTTGAACACATCCTGCTGGCGTGATTGGGTCGCCGGCACATCGGCCCCGTAGTGTTCATACAGTTCGGCGATGTAGTTGACTATGGCCGCAATCATCGAGGCCCGCGCTTCGTGGCCACATTGCCCATCCTCGACCATAACACGCAACGTGAGGACCATTCGGCCCACTATGTCACACTCACGGTCAGTCACTTGAAGATAAAAATTGTGGAGCCGTCCGTTAAAAGTGGCGGGCAACCTGCCTCCCATGGCGCGGCGCAGGTAATCTTCCTTGACCACAATGCCCGACATCACTACATCCGACGAGATCCTGTCCATCTGAATAATGCCACCATTGCCCATAAACCCCACTGCATTATCGGAGACATGATACTTCAACAGATTGGCGGTGACATCAACATCACCCTTGTGAAAAGCAATGAAGCGGAAATCGTCGACACGATAGGGCACTGAAAGCTCAAAAATGTTTCGTATCTCCAGATAGGTGTTTGAACCACACACAATGGCAAAGTCGGGGGAGAGGTAGGGACTCACTCCTTGTGTCTTGAAATCGGCGTCGATCATCTCCTTGAGGCTAGACAAGGGTAAACGCTTGGGTTCTTGCTTTGACATGTCTTTATTCTATGAAATTTGGATACAAAGATAAGAAAAAACACCTTTATACAGGCATTATCTGACGATTATTGTACAAAAGGGACAGTTTTCCATCAAAATGGATAAAGGCCCATCCTGATAGTCGTTGTAAATTTGCATAGTGAAACTATAAAGCATTACGATATGATAAAAAATCTAGTGTTCATAGCATTGGCCCTGCTGCCACTCATCTCCAGCGGGCAAACGCTTGAGGAATGCCAGCGTGCCGCCGAGCACAACTACCCGCTCATAGCCCAGCACGACCTCCTCGGCCGCACGACCGACCTGACCGTCTCTAACATCAAGAAGAGCTGGCTGCCTCAAGTCAAGGCAACAGGCCAAGCGACTTATCAAAGCTCTGTCGCATCCTGGCCCGACGAGATGCATGCCATGATGCAACAGATGGGGATAGACATGAAAGGGCTTGCACGAGACCAGTACCGCATCGGCCTTGACGTACAACAGACGGTGTTTGATGGCGGAACCATCAACGCGCAAGCGCGCATCGCCCGCGAGCAGGGGGCAGTGCAACGGGCCCAGCTCGATGTCGACCTGTATCACGTCAAGCAACGTGTCAACGAGATGTACTTCGGCCTGCTGTTGCTTGATGACCAAATCCGGCTCAACAGTGACCTGCAAGAACAACTGGCCTCTAATGAAAAGAAACTGCGGTCGATGGTGAAACACGGCACCGCAGCGCAGTGCGACCTAGACAACATCAGCGCCGAACGGCTGAATGTCGCCCAGCAGATGACCACATTACAGTCCCAACGCCGCGTGCTCCTGGCTATGCTGAGCACCTTTTGCGGCATGGAGGTGAGTAACATCAGCAAGCCCGACGCAATCGAGGCGGGAACGGTCAACAAGCGGCCCGAGCTGGCTCTCATCGACAGCCAGCTACGTCTAGCCGATGCCCAGGAGAAAGCCCTCGATGCCGCATTGATGCCGCGACTGGGCGTGTTTGCCCAGGGTTACTACGGCTATCCCGGCTACAACATGTTCAAGGATATGATGGGCCGCGACTGGTCATGGAACGGCATGGTTGGCGCACGCCTGACGTGGGACATCGGCGCCCTGTACACACGGCGCAACGACAAAGCAAAGCTGCAATTGCAGCGCGAAACCGCCATGAACCAGCGCGAAGTGTTCCTGTTCAACAACCGGCTAGAGCAGATGCAGCTAGGCGAGGCTATCAACCGCTACCGCGACCTCATGCAGCAGGACAATGAAATCATCGGCTTGCGGCAGCGGGTGCGCAAGGCTGCCGAGTCCAAGCTCGCGCATGGCATCATCGACGTGAACGACCTGCTGCGCGACATCAACAGCGAGAATTCCGCCCGCGTTCAACGCTCTATCCACGAGATCGAGATGCTCAAGCAGATGTATGACCTGAAATATTCAACCAACGATTAAAAAACAACAAACAAGATGATGAAAAAGATCATGATACTGGCAAGCGTGGTGCTGATGGCAACCGCTTGCGGCAAAAAGGAGAAGGCATTTGACGCCACAGGCACCTTTGAGGCGACCGAGGTCACCGTCAGCGCCAAAGCCACTGGCGAACTGAAACTCTTTGCCATCAACGAGGGTGACACGGTTGAAGCCGATGCCCAAGTGGGACGCATCGACACCTATCAACTGACGCTCAAGAAGCAGCAGCTCGAGACTCAACGCGGCCAACTCGCCGCCAGCAAGCGTCAGATGTCATCCAGCCGCTCGGCAGCTAGCAGCCAGCAACTGGACCTGAACAAGCAGCTCTCGTCCATCCAGCAGCAGATTGCCAACGCCAAGCGCGAACGACAGCGCTATTCCGAACTTGTAAAGGATGGCGCCGTGCCCCGCAAGCAGCTTGACGACATCGACAACCAGATCAAGGTGCTCAACCGACAACTTGAGGCCACCCGTGACCAGATTGGCAGCAATAATGCCGCACTCGCCGAACAGAGCAAGGGCATCCTGGCACAGATGGAAGGCATAGACGCACAGATGGAAGGCATAGACGCACAACAGCGCCAACTCGATGACCAGATTGCCAATGCTGATATCCTGTCACCCATCAGCGGCACGGTCCTGGAAAAGTATGTCGAGCAAGGGGAATTTGTAGCCACAGGCAAACCCTTGTTTAAAATTGCCGATGTGAACCGCATGTTCATCCGCGCCTATGTCACCTCGGCCCAACTGCATGGCATCAAGGTGGGACAAGCGTGCAAGGTGTTCGCCGACTATGGCAACGAGCTGAAGAAGGAGTATCCGGGCACTGTGACCTGGATTTCAAGCCGATCTGAGTTCACCCCCAAGACCATCCTGACCGACGACGAGCGGGCTGACCTGGTGTATGCCGTGAAAATAGCCATCCGCAACGACGGCTATGTCAAGATAGGAATGTATGGTGAAGTGAAATTCTAGATTTTCCTGGTCTTTAGGTAATAAAAACCGCGATGAAGGCTATTGAGATTCATAATGTGTCAAAGTCCTACGGGCAGGTCAAGGCGCTTGACGACGTGTCGTTCACGGTGGGCAAGGGTGAGGTCTTCGGGCTTATCGGCCCCGACGGTGCCGGCAAGACCACGATGTACCGCATCCTGTGCACCCTGTTGAAGCCTGACCAGGGGACAGCATCGGTCGACGGCTATGACACCGTGCGGCAGATGACCGATATCCGTAGCCGCGTGGGATACATGCCCGGCAAGTTCTCTCTCTACCAGGATCTGACGGTGCAAGAGAACCTGGAATTCTTTGCCACGCTGTTTGGCACGACTGTCGAGCAGGGCTATGACAGCATCAGCGCCATCTACAGCCAGATTGAACGTTTCAAGGACCGCAAGGCAGGAGCGCTGTCGGGTGGCATGAAGCAGAAACTGGCCCTGTGCTGCGCCCTGGTGCATCAGCCCAGCGTCCTGTTACTTGATGAGCCCACCACGGGTGTCGATCCCGTGTCACGCAAGGAGTTCTGGGACATGCTGGGAGCCCTCAAGGAGCGCCAAATCACCATCATGGCTTCGACGCCCTATCTCGACGAGGTGCGCCGCTGCGAGCGCGTGGCGTTCCTGGATCAGGGCAGGATAAGGGGTATAGGCACCCCCGACGAGATTTTGACACGCTATGCCGACATCTTCAACCCACCCGGCATAGAGCACACCACGGCCAATGAGAGCCACGATGAGAATGTCATCGTGGTGGAGCATCTGGTCAAGGCATTCGGCTCGTTCCATGCTGTTGACGACATCAGTTTTACCGTTAAGAGGGGAGAGATTTTCGGCTTTCTTGGCGCCAACGGTGCCGGCAAGACCACAGCGATGCACATGCTCACCGGCTTGAACCAGCCCACCAGCGGCACGGGGCGCGTGGCGGGCTTTGACATCCGCAGCGAGCATGAGCAGATCAAGAAGCACATCGGCTATATGAGTCAGCGCTTCTCACTCTATGAGGATCTGACCGTGGCCGAGAACATCCGCCTCTTTGGCGGCATCTACGGCATGAGTCACGACGACATCAGCCGCAAGACCGACGAATTGCTCAACCGACTGCAATTCACCGCCCATAAAGATGACCTGGTCGGGTCGTTACCCTTGGGCTGGAAACAGAAGTTGGCTTTCTCGGTCTCGATATTCCATGAGCCCGATATCGTTTTTCTCGATGAGCCCACTGGTGGTGTTGATCCCGCTACCAGGCGTCAGTTTTGGGAACTCATCTATGACGCTGCCAGCAGGGGCATCACCGTGTTTGTCACCACCCACTACATGGACGAGGCCGAGTACTGTGACCGCATCTCAATCATGGTCGACGGCAAGATAAGCGCGATGGGCACACCTGCCGAGCTGAAAAAGAAATTCCACCAGCCTGATATGGACCACGTGTTCACCTATCTGGCGCGCCAAGCTACCCGCAGCAGCGACTAACTCATCATGAAACAGTTCAACTCATTTATCATCAAGGAGGCCAAGCACATCGTGCGTGACAAGCGCACGATGCTCATCCTGTTCGGCATGCCTGTCGTGCTGATGCTCATCTTTGGCTTTGCCATTACCACCGATGTGCGCAACGTACGCACGGTGGTGGTCACCGCCTCGCAGGACCATCTCACCCGCCAAGCCATAGAACGGCTGGCGGCATCAGAGTATTTCTCCATTACCGCAGCGGTCGCTACTCCACAGGAGGCCGAACGGCTGATAAGGGACCAGGAGGCCGACCTTGCCGTCGTCTTCAGCAATGACTTTGCCTCCAGGCGGGGACCAGTACAGTTCATCGTTGATGGCGCCGACCCCAATATGGCTCAGCAATGGACCAACTATGCCACCGGTGTCATCACCAATGCCGACACGACACTAATCAACAGCAAGATGCTTTACAACCCTCAGATGAAGTCGGCCTACAACTTTGTGCCAGCCATCATGGGCATGCTGCTCATGCTCGTGTGCGCAATGATGACATCGATTTCTATAGTCCGCGAGAAGGAAAAGGGTACCATGGAGGTGCTGCTCGTCTCTCCTATCAAGCCGCTGATGATCATCATCGCCAAGGCGGTACCCTACCTGGTACTGGCTTTTGCCATCCTCACGACCATCCTGCTCATGGGACGCTATGTGCTTGAGGTTCCGTTGCATGGTTCCATCGTGTGGATCTATGTAGTGAGCACCATCTACATCCTGCTCGCCTTGTCATTGGGGCTCCTCATCAGCAACATTGCCACCAGCCAATTGATGGCCTTGCTGCTCTCGGCCATGGTGCTGCTCGTCCCCATCGTGATGCTCAGCGGCATGTTGTTTCCTGTCGAGTCAATGCCGCAGGTGCTGCAATGGATCTCGGCGGTAGTACCGCCACGCTACTATATCGAGGCCATGCGCAAGCTCATGATTATGGGCGTGGGCATTAACGAGGTGCTGCGCGAAGTCGCCATCCTCACCGCCATGACCGCCGCACTGCTGGCCTTATCCCTGCTCAAGTTCAAAACCCGATTGGAGTAATCTCACCGCCATGATACTCAAATATCTCATCCAAAAGGAATTCCTACAGATGCGACGCAACGCGTTTCTGCCTCGCCTCATCGTCATCTTCCCCATCATGATGATGTGTGTCATGCCCTGGGTGATGAACATGGAAATCAAGAATATTGTCGTCGAGGTTGTGGATAACGACCACTCGACACTGTCCCGACAGCTCATCCGCAACATCGAGGCAAGCAATTACTTCATCTTCAACGGGCTACAGCCGTCCTATCAGGCCGCGCTCAAGGATGTGAAGACCAGCAAGGCCGACGTGGTGATGGTGCTGCCCCAAGGCTTGAGCCGTGATCTAGCCAACGGCACCCAGGCCCAAGTGCTCATCGCCGCCAATGCCGTCAACGGCACCAAGGGGGCCATGGGCAATGCCTATCTGTCACAGATCGTGACCGCCACGGTCAATCCCGATGCCGCCGCCATCCAGTCTCGCGTGTCCACGTTGTTCCTCTACAACAAGGGCCTCAACTACAAGCTGTTCATGATTCCGGCGCTGCTGGCATTGGTGATGATGCTCATGTGCGGTTTCCTCCCAACGCTCAACATCGTGGGCGAGAAAGAGGCCGGCACCATCGAGCAGATCAACGTTACCCCAGTTCCCAAGTGGGCATTCATCCTTGCCAAGCTCATCCCCTACTGGTTGATAGCACTGTTTGTCATCGTGGTGTGCCTGCTGCTCTCGTGGCTCATCTACGGCATCACCTGCCAGGGCCCGTTGTGGCTGGTGTTCCTGCTGGCAATACCACTGGCACTATTCTGGAGCTCCTTCGGCTTGGTCATCAGCAACTACAGCGACACCATGCAGCAGGCAATTTTTGTGATGTGGTTCTTTGTGGTGATGATGATGTTGTTGAGCGGGCTGTTCACCCCCACACGGTCGATGCCCGACTGGGCCTATGCCACGACCTACATCAACCCGATGCACTACTTTGTTGACGGCATCAGGACCGTCTTTGTACGTGGTGGCAACCTCCCCAGCGTGGGGCACCAAGTGATGGCCCTGACGGGCATTTCATGCTTGATGAGCGTCTGGGCCGTGAGCAGCTACAAGAAAAATTCCTGACCCCACACTGCCGCCACACCACCATTCAAGTCGTCATCATGACGAGTCGCCAAAAATCAACCGTTATTCAAAAAAAACGTGAAAATCGTTGAATATTAGCGGGATTTGTTATACCTTTGTGGCGCTTTAACGAAAATTTCAGGAGATGGTAGATGCTTTGAAATTGAAAATCAAGACGTTACCATTTGGCACTCATGCGGTTGAGTGTCATCTGGACGAGTCATTTTTCAATGACATGGAGCAGACCGAGGTGCGTCGCGCCGACGTGGACGTCACCGTCAACGTGACCCGCAAGAGCGAGACCACCTACCGCCTGGAGATTGCCTGCCATGGCTCGGTAACAGTGCCCTGTGACCGATGCCTGGACGATCTGGATTTGCCGGTGGACGAGGAATACCGCCTGAACGTGGAGCAAACGGGCAACGAGCTGGACGACAGCAATGACGAGCTGCTGGTTGTGCCGTCGGAGTGGCGAGAGCTGGACACAGCGCCCCTAGTGCGAGACACCGTGTTGCTGGCCATACCGATGACCCACTGCCACGACAGCGAGGACGATTGCAATGCCGACATGCTCGACATGCTCGAGAGCCATCGCGTCGAGACCGTCCACGACGACGATGATCAACCGCAAAGTGAGACAACCGGCACCGACCCCCGCTGGGAGGCGCTGAAGAAACTGAGAGAACAATAACTTTTAAATAACTACAAGAAAATGGCACATCCTAAAAGAAGACAGTCAAAGACTCGTACCGCAAAACGCCGCACCCACGATGTGGCAGTGGCTCCGACCATCGCTCAGTGCTCAAACTGTGGCGCATGGCATGTTTATCACACCGTATGCCCCGAGTGCGGTTACTACCGTGGCAAGAACGTGATGAACAAGGAGGAAGCCTAAATCGCATGAGCGCCGCCATGACCACGATTGCCGTTGTGTCGCGGCACTGCGATTAAAGCAACGAAGATATCCTGAATGGGCTGAATCAGAACTGGTTTTCATCCACATTTGGGATATTGATTTTAAAAACAACAAGCACAAGAAAAAAATAGATTGCTTTCAAGCTTATGCTGAACGCTAAGATTACTGGTATCGCATCTTATGTTCCCGACGACATACTGGATAATGAGATGCTATCTCAGATGGTGGACACCAACGACGAATGGATTACCACGCGCGTGGGTGTTAAGGAGCGCCGTATCCTCAAGAAGCCAGTCGGCTCGTCATGGATGGGCATCCAGGCCGTGAACAAGTTGCTCGAGGAGACAGGCACCAGCCGCGACGAGATCGACCTGCTCATCTGCCCCACCTCTAACCCCGACTACCGCTTCCCCTCGACGGCATCGGTAATTGCCCATAATGTGGGTATTGAGAAGAAATGCTACGCTTATGACATACAGGCTGCATGCGCCGGATTTCTGGTGGGACTATATGACGCCACTGGCTACATCCGCTCCGGGATGTACAAGAAGGTCATCGTAGTCGCTTCCGAAAAGATGTCCAGCATGGTCAACTATCAGGACCGCGCCACCTGCCCACTGTTTGGTGACGGTGCCGCGGCAATGCTGCTGGAGCCCACCGAGGAGCCCATCGGCGTGATGGACGGCATCTTCCATGTGGATGGTTCCGGACTCGAGCACCTGATCTACAAGGCAGGCGGCTCGGCACTGGCGACAAGCCACGAGACGGTTGACGCCGGCTTCCACTACGTCTATCAAGAGGGCCGCGCGGTATATCGCCACGCCGTCATCGACATGCTCACCTCGAGCAAGGACATCATGAAGCGCAATGGACTGACCAATGACAACATCCAGTGGTTTGTGCCTCACCAGGCCAACCTGCGCATCATCGAGGCCGTTGGTGACCGTCTGGGCATCGACCAGAGCAAGGTGCTGATCAACATCCAGCACCGCGGCAACACCAGCGCCGCCAGCATCCCCCTGTGCCTGGACGAGAACAAGCATCGGCTCAAGAAGGGCGACAAGATGGTGCTCACCGCCTTTGGCGCCGGCTTCACGTGGGGAGCCCTCTACCTGGTCTGGTCGCTGTAATGCGCGGCCATAGCGAGACAACGAAGCATCACTACTCACCCTGCAACTTCGAGATAGAGTAGCGATGCTTCTTGAATATAGAAGCCATCCAACTAGGGACTAGAAACCCCCAAAAACAGAAAACTAACATCATCATGCATCGAGCAGGATTTGTCAACATCGTGGGCAACCCCAATGTGGGTAAATCGACACTGAGCAACCGCCTGGTGGGAGAACGCCTGTCCATCATCACCAGCAAGGCCCAGACCACACGACACCGCATCATGGGCATCGTCAACGGCGAGGACTACCAGATTGTCTTCAGCGACACCCCGGGAGTGCTGAAACCCAAGTTCCGCTTGCAGCAGAGCATGCTGGAATACTCTACCGGCGCGCTCATCGACGCCGACGTGCTGCTCTATGTCACCGACGTGATCGAGAGCCCGACCAAGAACCAGGACTTCCTTGACCGCGTGGCCCGTGAGAAGATTCCCATCCTGCTCATCATCAACAAGATCGACCTGCTCAAGGGCAACGACGACCTCGTGCGCATCATCGACCAGTGGAAACAACTGCTACCGCAGGCCGAGGTGTTCCCCACGAGCGCTCTCGAGAACTTCAACGTCGATAACATCATGAAACGCATCGTCGAGTTGCTGCCCGAGAGCCCGCCCTATTTCGGCAAGGATGCGCTCACCGACCGCAGCAGCCGCTTCTTTGTCACCGAGATTGTCAGGGAAAAAATTCTAGAGACCTATGACAAGGAGGTGCCCTATGCCACCCAGGTCATCGTCGAGAAATTTGACGAGAGCGACACGTCCATACACATCATGGCAGTCATCTATGTCGAGCGCGATAGTCAGAAGGGTATCATCATCGGCCACCAGGGCAAGATGCTCAAGCGAGTTGGAACGCTCGCACGCAAGGACATCGAGAAATTCTTTGACAAGAAGGTGTTTCTCGAGCTCTATGTCAAGGTAGAGAAGGACTGGCGCAACCAGGAAGGCAAGCTCAAGGCATTCGGCTACATCGAGTAAAGCTGAAAATAGAAACCAGAAACAAAAAATATTAAACCAAGGACAAAATATGGGACGACTAGTAGCAATCGTGGGAAGGCCCAACGTGGGCAAGTCAACGCTGTTTAACCGCCTGACACAGACGCGAGCCGCCATCGTTAACGACACGAGCGGCACCACGCGAGACCGCCAGTACGGCAAGATGGAGTGGAACGGCTTGGAAATGTCGGTAGTCGATACCGGCGGCTGGGTAGTCAACAGCGAGGACATCTTTGAAGAAGAGATCAACAAGCAGGTGCAGCTGGCCATCGACGAGGCCGACGTCATCCTGTTTGTCGTCGACATCAAGAACGGCATCACCGACCTTGACGACCATGTGGCCGACATCCTGCGCCGCACGTCCAAACCCGTCATCGTCGTGGCCAACAAGGACGACAACAACCAGTCGATGTATGCCGAGGCCGAGTTCTACGCCCTGGGCCTAGGACAACCCTTCTCGATATCGGCCGCCAACGGCAACGGCACGGGTGACCTGCTCGACGAGGTAGTCAAGCGCATGCCCGACAAGGCCGATGAAGCCATCGACGACGAGCTGCCGCGCTTTGCCATCGTGGGCCGCCCCAACGCCGGCAAGTCATCGCTGGTCAATTCGCTCATGGACGAGCAGCGCAACATTGTCACCGACATCGCCGGCACCACGCGCGACAGCATCTACTCGCGCTACAACAAGTTTGGCTTCGACTTCTACCTGGTCGACACCGCCGGCATCCGCAAGAAGAACAAGGTCAACGAGGACATCGAGTACTACTCGGTGCTGCGCTCCATCCGCGCCATCGAGAACAGCGACGTGTGCATCCTGCTCATCGACGCCACCCGTGGCATCGAGGCCCAGGACGTCAACATCTTCTCCATCATCCAGAAGAACCGCAAGGGCCTTGTCGTGCTCGTCAACAAGTGGGACCTGGCCCAAAACAAGACGCAGCAGTCGATTGACCACTTCGAGGCAACCATTCGCGAGCGATTTGCCCCGTTCACCGACTTCCCCATCATCTTTGGCTCGGCGTTGACCAAGCAACGCATCCACAAGGTGCTGCAAACGGCCATCGACGTGCACAACAACCGCCGCATCACCATCCCGACCTCGCAACTCAACAACACCCTCCAGGCCGACATCCAGGCCTATCCCCCACCCGCTGTCAAGGGCAAGTATGTCAAGATCAAGTACATCACCATGCTCAAGGGGGCCCACGTGCCCACGTTCATCTTCTTCTGCAACCTGCCACAGTGGGTCAAGGACCCCTACAAGCGGTATCTAGAGAACAAGATACGCGAGCACTGGAACCTGCATGGCACGGTAATCAACCTGTTCTTCCGCGAGAAATAAACTTTACAGCAAGTAGGGCGCAATCTGTACCCTACTTGCTGTAAATCAAGATATTATTGTTTTTTACTGTATATTATTAAGAATTTTTATTCAAAAAAAGTCTCAAAAAGTTTGGAACATATCAAAGTAATTTATTATCTTTGCAGTGGAAAATGAATTCCATCCTACTTGAGAAAGTTTGGCAACAAACAACAAGAACATATATACTTGAATTTTGGTTATGAAGATGGTGTGCTTTTGTGAAAAAGTGCACTTTCGCTTTTTATACACCCCATCCATCACCCAACAACCGTATTCTTGAGAGTGTCAACGGCCCCAAGCCCGCCCCGCAGATTTTCCTCCTGGGCATTAATCACGTCGGCCTGCAGCAAGAAAGGAGAAGCATCGGTCCGACAATTTTTATAAGTGGAAACTATTTATTACCTTTGCCACCAGATTAACTCATTCAATTCAATAACGCTATGATGAAACAAATCAAACTGCTGGTCATCGCCATGACCATGACCATGGCTCCCGCCGTTATGGCACAGTCATCCACCCAAAACGTGCTGCAACTCGAGAAAGACATCGAGATGCACGAGAAGAACATCAAGGACAAGGAAACTGCCATCAAGAACCTGGAAGAGCGCATCGATAGCCTCAAGTCAATCATCAAGGACATGGAGTCGCAAAAGAAGACCCTCGAGAAGGAACTGAAAAACGAGGTGAAGATACGCAAGGACAAGTTCACCGACAGGGACGAGATGGTGTATGACCAAGAAATCGTCGACGTATTATATAACCCCTACAACAAGAGCGACGTGGACGAGGCTCTGCGCAGCTTTGAGGGCATGGAGACCAAGGAAGTCATCAAGAAGAGGGAACTCGTCGAGAAGTATGGCGAGTACACCAAGAACCTGAAGGAATTCCTCGAGAAACAGAAGACCGAACTGTCTAAGACCCGATGGACTTACCAGTCGTCGAGCACCGACGCCTACAAGAAATTTGAAAAAGGCCTGAAGGGCACCAAGTACTGGAAAGTGTACAACAAAAAAGAGAAAAACGAGAGCATCGACTATCTGGACCGCGTTCTGGACAAGGTGATGCTGTTCAAGAACGACGGTCTCAAGGACGAGCGCAAGCTCAACGAGGCCATCAACATGCTGTACGCCAACTGACATTCGGCACTTAAACGCAAATTGCGCGAATTAAACTCAGGCTCCAGCCTATGGGTTTAATTCGCGCAATTCATTTCTCGGGTGGTCCCACTTGGGCTTGAACCAAGGACTCCCTGATTATGAGTCAGGTGCTCTAACCAACTGAGCTATAGGACCGGCTGTGAGTTGCTATGCTTCTCAAGCGGCTGCAAAGTTACTAAATAATTGGGAACTGGCAACGCATTGCGGCATTTTTTTCTAGACGATTATGCGAGATTCCCCTATGAGGTTTGGCCGAACGGGGGTGCGGTAGTGGGTTTAAAGTTGCTGGCGCATTATATATAAATGCTTGAGAAAACCCGATTTCGCAACAAATATGTAATAAAAATGGCAATTCACTAGAAAAATGAAGAAAAAACGGCAATTTTCACATTTTTTAAATATTAAAATTGATTTGATTAGAGAAATATATCGTTAATTTGTGTCACATAAAAACAAAATGTCAAAGACATGAGGCAATTCCATTGGGTTTTGCCAATTGAAAGAGGAATGCTTTTATGGGGTAAATATAGTTTTCAAGTATTAGTAATTATGAGGGTCTCAGCAGTGATGCTTGGACCTTTTTCTTTTTATTGACTGGTCATTGCGAGCAGGGTGAAGATGGCTTCACGCCCCTGGGTCATCATGAGGTCGAGGATGCTCAGGTCGGGCTTGAAACCGCCTGTTGTTGCCCACATCTGATAATAGGGGACGTTGGTTATTGGCAGTGCGTCGGGACGCTTCATGGCGATGCGCTGGCGCAGGTCGGTCACGTCATCGTCTGCACCGATGCTTGCCGTGTCATAGCGGGTCTCGAGTGGCAGATCCATGAAATCGACAATGAGCTCATGCAGCTCGCGGTTAAACTCGTGCAAGTATCGTTGGGAACCGTGGATGACGCGCGCGAGGTCGTCGGCGACATAATCAAAGTATGGCGAGCGGCCGTAGGCCGAGTAGAGGGCGCCCCAGTGCAGGCGGCGCCAGTCGCCGTGTTCCGAGATGAGCACGTCGCGCAACGGGGTGGCCATGTTGTTGGTAGAGCCCACGAGCGGGACGGTGAGCGTCTGCATGCCGTTAGGACCGTCGATGCGGTAGCGGTGGTGGCTGTGGCGCAGGGGCAGGCGGCGCTCATCCAGATCAACCAGCAGTGTGCCGGCCTGGAGCGCTACGGCATAGCAGCGCACACTGGCGGCGCACATGCTACCCATCACCACCGCTGTCACCGATGTCTCAAGCATCTTTTCATGTTTCGGGCAATCGATCCCTAACTCCTAACAAATTTCTATTTCTTGTCGGGGTTGGGCATCTTGAAGATGCGGTTCCAGCGGATGCCGCCGTCCAGCAGGCTGTGGTCCTTGTCAAACGAGATGAGGATGATCGACGGGGTGCCCACGATGTGATCCTCGGGCACAAAGCCCCAGTAGCGCGAGTCGAGCGAGTTGTCGCGGTTGTCGCCCTGCATCCAGTAGTAGTCCATCTTGAAGGTGTAGCTGGTGGCGGGCTTGCCGTTGATATAGATCTGGCCACCCTTGACCTCGAGCGAATTGCCCTCATAGGCATGGATGCAGCGCTCATACAGCGGCAGATTTTGCAGCGTGAGGTCAATCTTGGCTCCCTTCTTGGGAATCCAGATGGGACCATAGTTGGCATGGGTCCAGCCGTAATCGGTGCCCATGGGATAGGTGTCGAGCGTCTCGCTCTCGCTGGGCTGATAGCGCTGGATGCTCCTTACATACTTGACAGCCTGCAATGTCTTGTGCATCTCGCCGGTGAGCGGCAGGATATACACGTTGGGGATGAGGTTGCCATACATGTCCTGGACGTGGCGGCGGTCGGCCACACTGATGCCCAGCTCCTCGAACAGGTCATCGCTGATCTGGGTGCCGTCGGTCTCGACATAGTACATGTACTGCACATTCTTGGGCTGGGGAACGGCTTTGCCGTTTACATAGACGATGCCATCCTTAATCTGCAAGGTCTCGCCAGGGAGTCCCAGGCAGCGCTTCACATAGTTGTCGCGGCGATCCACGGGACGGTAGATGACGTCGCCAAAGGCCTCCTTGTTGCTGAGCACCGCATCACGTCCGTAGTCCTTGCACAACGAGTAGTAGTCGGTGTGGGTTGGGGGCATCTTCTGCAAGACGGTGTCGCCAGCGGGGAAGTTAAAGACCACGATATCCATGCGCTCCACGCTGCGCAGGCCCTTCAGTCGATGATACTCGAGCTGCGGCTTGTCAATATAGGACTTGCAGCCCAGGATGGGCAGCGTGTTCTGGGCCAGGGGGAAGTGCAATGGGGTCTGGGGTACGCGGGGACCATAGGTCACCTTGTTAACCCACAGGAAGTCGCCTGTCAACAACGATTTCTCGAGCGAGGACGAGGGAATCTGGTAATTCTGCCCGACGAACAGGAACAGGAAATAGACCAGCACCAGGGCATAGACAATGGCGTCCACCCAGCTCATCAGTGTGCGCAAGGGGCCTGGTTTCCAGCCCTTCCAGGCGCCCCAGGGGATGTACTGGGTGAGATAGATGTCGGCCAGCAACAGCAATCCCAGCAGCAGCAAGGGGTTACCCATCCAGATGGTCCACAGCACATAGATGAGAGCCACGATGCCAAAACGCCACCAGCGGGTCTTCTTGACCCGTGCCAGGCGCTCCTTGAGCGATCCTGTCTGCCTCACATACTCTTCCTTCTTATCCTTGTTCTTATCCTTGTTCTTATCCTTGTTGTCAGTTGCCATGATTTTGAGTTGATTGGGAAAAATTCGGTGCGAAATTACTAAATAATGTGGAAATAAGCAGTAACTTTGCCCAATAAGAAACAAATTTTAGTATATGTTATGAAAATCAGCCGAATTATCGCTCCGGGCGAGACCATCATCTACCAGCCGCGGCTCAGCAAGTGGGCCTACCTGCAGTTGGGCAGTTTCATCCGCAACCTGACGACCACCATCTTTGTGAGCGACAAGCGCTTCTTTCACAGTCATGGATGGCTGCACCGCCATGCCCACGAGATTGTCATTAGCAAGGTCGAGAGCATCCTGGTCGAGCAGAGCCTGTGGGGCCGCATCTTCAACTACGGCACCATCAAGGTGTCGGGTACTGGTGCGGGCACCATCGTGCTGCGCTACATCAAGCGCCCGCTCGAGTTCCAGCGCCAAGTGCGCGCCATCCAGGGCAGTGGCAACGGTAATCCAGCTACCACTTGACACATCATGCCGATTATCAATATCACAACTCTTGACCACCCAGGGGTGGAAATCTACGGTACGTTGACCGAGGCCCAGCTGCGCAACCGTCTGGAGCCCGACAAGGGCATCTTTATCGCCGAGAGTCCCAAGGTCATCCACGTCGCCCTGGACGCGGGCTACGAGCCGCTGTCGCTGCTGTGTGAGCGGCGGCACATCACGGGCGATGCCGCGAGCATCATCGAGCGATGCGGTGATATCCCCGTCTATACGGGCGAGCGCGAGTTGCTGGCCTCGCTGACGGGTTACACGCTGACGCGCGGCGTGCTTTGCGCCATGCGCCGTCCCCTGCCCCGCCCCGCCAGCGAAGTCTGCCGCGACGCCAGCCGCGTTGTCGTCATCGATGGAGTGACCGACACGACCAACATCGGTGCCATCTTCCGCTCGGCGGCTGCGCTGGGCATTGATGCCGTGCTGTTGACGCCTACGGCCTGTGACCCGCTGAACCGCCGGGCCGTGCGTGTGTCGATGGGGTCGGTCTTCCTTGTTCCCTGGACGTGGATTGACGAGCCCGTCACGCCCCGCCTCCACGAGTTGGGCTTCAAGACCGCGGCCATGGCGCTGAGCGACGACTCCATCCCCCTCGATGACCCATTGTTGAAGCAGGAACCCCGCCTGGCCCTGATCATGGGCACCGAGGGCGACGGCCTGTCCCGTGAGGCCATCACCGCTGCCGACCACGTCGTGCGAATCCCCATGCAGCATGGCGTCGATTCCCTTAACGTCGCCGCAGCCGCCGCAGTCGCTTTCTGGGAACTGCGCACAACCACCGATTAATCAATCATGCCAATAAAACTATTAAAACTATGAGACCTCCAAGAGTCAAAGTCAGAATACCGCTATTTGCCCGCACCTGGGCCAAGGGTTCTACCATGAGAGAGGTGTTTCTCACCATCGTAGCCACCACCATCTCGATTATATTGACATTTGGCACGGCAGCTCTGCTGGACCGTTGCCAACGCGCCAACGACCGCAAGATGTCGGCCATGATGGTGATGAGCAACATCGAGCAGTTTTCACGCAACGTGGAGGACATGTCCCAGAAGATTGCCCGCTGCGACTCCATCGGTGCCTGGATGCGCAGCCTGCCGCAAGACAAGCTCGACAACATTCCCCCCGAGGAAGTCGGTGACTTGATCAACGAGGTGCTGGCACTTGTTGATGTGATCACCCATGACAAGACTGCCGAGAACATCTTCAGCAACAATATCGAGACGTGGAAGAACATGGGTAACTTCCAGTTTATCGACAACGTGGGTGCCTGCTTCTCCAAGATGAATGCCGAGGAGGCCAACTGGAGCCAGTGGGTCAACGAGTATGAGACATGCATCAGCCAAGTGGTATCCCAGATGAAGCCTGGTGAGCACACTTTGACCAAACTGTTGACCAACAACGTCTTCAGGCAAAAGATCGAGGACTTCCACGTCCGCAAGTACTGGCTGGACTATGTTGCGGCCAACATCCGTTACTATAACCGTAAGAACATGGCGCTCATCGGCATCAGCGAGGAAGAGGTCATGGCTTTTACCGACCAACGCACACAGGACATCAACATCGATGGCGAGAAACCGATACAATCTGACTTCAGAACCGACACGCTCACGCTCAAGGACCTCAACACCCTGCGGCCCATCATTCAGCACATCGACAGTGTCATGAATGGCAAGTAAAATCTCATCCATCATGAAATCATCACTCCGAATCATCATCGTCATGACGGCCTGCCTGCTGTTCGCCCAGTGCGGCAAGCATGGCAACGAGCCCCAGGGAAATACGGACTTCCTGCCCGCTGCGCCCGAGTATGCCGACCCGTCGCAGTGGTACATCACC
>CAMJJG010000013.1 GCA_946406035.1 uncultured Prevotellaceae bacterium | reverse complement strand
CAAACATCCCGCTGACAATATGCTCCTCGTTTGTACGGTACTGGCCTATTTCTATCTGGCTGCCTTCACTATAGCCTGTTGGAAAGAAAGCAGCTTGCCATGCGCACAGTTTCTCTTTACTGAGAGGCTTATCATAATGCTGCACCGCTTCGAGCATGACACCCACTACGGAGTCAACATAGTGCGAAGGGGCGGTATATTTCACGTTCTCAATGCCAAGCTTTCGGGCAATGGAAGAACGAACCTGATCAACATTCAGCCGTATGCCTTCTATCTCCGAAGAATACACTACATCGTATGTCAGGTTCTCAGCCATTGCACGCAGTTTGCTGTCGAATCCCAGCGAACTCAGCCTGCCGTAAAGCAAACCCTGCTTACGGAATACTTTCTCCTGAAGGAGTGACACCTCAGATGCATCCCAACGGAAGTTCGTCCAATTATCTCTTTCGTGTATATACATAACGCATTCCTTCTTTGTGCGACATAAAACAGCGATTAACGTCGCAAATTCTGCGACAAAGATACAACTACAATTCCGAATCGACAAATAAAACCGCAAATTATCGCATATTATGCGACGTTTTTAGTCAATAATCGTCGGAAGCCTTCTTCTGAAGACTAAAAAAGGACCTGCCCAAACGGACAAGTCCCTTTCATTATGTCACAGAGTTAACTTACTCCTCGACTGCGGCCTGGGCGGCAGCGAGGCGGGCGATGGGCACGCGATAGGGCGAGCAGGAGACGTAGTTCATGCCCAGGCTGGCGCAGAACTTGACGCTCGAGGGCTCACCACCGTGCTCACCACAGATGCCGACGTTCAACTCGGGCTTCACAGCACGGCCCTTGCGGGTGGCCATCTCAACGAGCTGACCAACACCTTCCTGGTCGAGTACCTCGAACGGGTCAACCTTCAAGATACCCAAGTTCTTGTAGACTGCCAGGAACTTGCCGGCGTCATCACGCGAGTAACCAAAGGTCATCTGGGTCAAGTCGTTGGTACCAAATGAGAAGAAGTCAACTACCTCGGCAATCTGGTCAGCAACGAGGGCGGCACGCGGAATCTCGATCATGGTACCTACCTTGTAGGCCACGGTCTCGCCACGCTCGGCAAATACAGTCTGCGCGGTCTTGTTGATGATGTCGGCCTGCATTTTGATCTCGTTCTTGACACCGATGAGGGGCACCATGATCTTGGGCTTCACAACGATGCCTTTAGCCTTCATGTTAAGGGCTGCCTCGATGATGGCGCGAGCCTGCATCTCGGTGATCTCGGGATAGGTGTTACCCAGGCGGCAACCGCGGTGACCCAGCATGGGGTTGAATTCCTCCAGACCGTCACAGATGAGTTTCACCTCGTCGAGGGTGCGGCCCGTCTGCTCGGCGAGCTCACGCATGGTCTCGAGCTGATGGGGTACGAACTCATGCAAGGGGGGATCGAGCAGGCGGATGGTTACCTCATATCCGTCCATGGCCTCGAAGATGCCCTCGAAGTCACCACGCTGCAAGGGGAGCAGCTTGCCCAGGGCGATGCGGCGTGATGCCTCATCGGGAGCGATAATCATCTCTCGCATGGCCTTGATGCGGTCGCCCTCAAAGAACATGTGCTCGGTGCGGCACAGGCCGATACCGTGAGCGCCCAACTTGCGGGCAACGCTGGCGTCGCGGGGCGAGTCGGCGTTGGTGTAAACGTCCATCTTGCTGTATTTCTCAGCCAGGTTCATCACGGCAGCAAAGTCTCCGCTCAGGTCGGCGTCAACAGTTGCTACGAGGCCGTCATAAACCTCACCGGTGCTACCGTTGATCGAGATCCAGTCACCCTCTTTATAGGTCTTGCCGCCCATCTCGACGGTGCGGGCCTTGTAGTCCACCTTGATCTCACCGGCACCCGATACACAGCACTTGCCCATACCGCGGGCAACAACGGCTGCGTGTGAGGTCATACCGCCGCGGGCGGTGAGGATACCCTGAGCGACGCTCATGCCGCGCAGGTCCTCGGGAGAGGTCTCGAGGCGAACCATGATGACTTTCTTCTTGCGCGAAGCCCATTCCTCGGCATCGTCGGCAAAGAATACGATTTGGCCGGTAGCGGCACCGGGGCTGGCGGGCAGACCCTTGGCCATCACCTTGGCACTCTTGACAGCGGTCTTGTCAAACACGGGGTGCAGCAGCTCGTCAAGCTTGCCGGGCTCCATGCGCTTGATGACGGTCTTCTCGTCGATGGCGCCTTCACGCAGCAGGTCCATGGCGATCTTGACCATAGCAGCACCCGTGCGTTTGCCGTTACGGGTTTGCAGCAACCACAGTTTGCCGTCCTGGATGGTGAACTCCATGTCCTGCATGTCGTGGTAGTGCTCCTCGAGCTTGTGCTGGATGTCAACGAGCTGCTTGGCGCACTCGGGCATCGACTCCTCGAGGGAGGGATACTTGGCAGCGCGCTCCTCCTCGCTGATGCCCTGCAACTTGGCCCAGCGGCGGCTGCCCTCGGTCATGATCTGTTGCGGGGTGCGAACACCAGCCACAACATCCTCGCCCTGGGCATTGATGAGGTACTCACCATTGAACAGGTTCTCACCCGTGCCGGCGTCACGCGAGAAGCACACGCCCGTGGCACTGTTGTTGCCCATGTTGCCATAGACCATGGCCTGCACGTTGACAGCCGTACCATACTCCTCGGGAATCTGGTTCATGCGGCGGTACAGGATGGCGCGGTCGTTATTCCAGCTGTCAAACACAGCATAGATGGCTCCCCACAGCTGGTCATAGGCATCGGTGGGGAAATCTTTACCTGTATTCTCCTTCACAGCGGCCTTGAAGCGCTTAACCAGTTCCTTGAGGTCTTCAACGTCAAGGTCGGTGTCAAACTTCACGCCCTTTTGCTCTTTCACTTCCTCGATAATCGCCTCGAACGGGTCGATGTCGGTCTTGTTGGTCGGCTTCATGCCCAGTACCACGTCACCATACATCTGCACGAAGCGGCGATAGCTATCCCATGCAAAGCGGGGATTGCCAGACTTCTGGGCCAGGGTCTCGGCCACGGCGTCATTGATACCCAGATTCAGGACGGTGTCCATCATACCCGGCATCGACACGGGAGCGCCCGAGCGGACCGACACCAGCTGAGGGTTGGTGGGGTCATTGAACTTGTTGCCTGTCAATTTCTCGATGTGCTCAACCGACTTCTTGACATCCTCCTTGATCATCTCGACAACAGCCTCGCGGCCTTTCTGGTTGTAGAGACGGCAAATCTCGGTAGTGATGGTGAAGCCCGGGGGAACGGGAACGCCAATCAAGTTCATCTCGGCAAGGTTCGCACCCTTGCCACCAAGCAGGTCTCGCATGTCGGCACGGCCTTCTGCCTGACCGTTACCAAAAGTGTAAATCGCTTTCATTTACTAAACTTTTTTCTAAAAATTGAATATATTTGCAAATATTATTAATTTCTCATTTTGCGGTGCAAAGTTAGTCATTTTATGCCAATTTTTTAGCACAATACATTTAAAAAACACATTATTTTATTTTTTTTGCCAATTTTTTGAAATCCTTTTACATTCTGAAAGGAAAACAGTCGATTTTCATTACATTTTCACGCCAAGCGCCTTGTAAGCGCCCTAGGATTGCAGCCTGCTGCCGCATGCACAAGCACCCGAGCCGTCATTACAATTCATAAGGTCATTTATTTTTTAGAGCAAAATGGCGCGGATAATGAAAAAAGCATTATCTTTGCCGAATATAATTGACCCAATATCGCTATTGATTATATGGACAACAATACTAAAAAGCTACTCGACGACGACACCAACGGGCTGTTGACCTATGAGTACATCGCTAACAACATGGGCAGCATCGACGAGGACATGTCGGCCCTGGTCGATAACATGATTTTGAAGGACCGCACCGGACAATTTGTTGTGAGTACCGCTCGCTACCTCAATGCCATCGACCGCGAGAAGTACGCCTCGTGCATCGACATGCTGGTCAAGGCTGCCATTGCCAAGGACCGCGACCACGTGTACCTGTCCTACCTGGCCGCCTCGCTCTGGGGAGACGACTTCAAGGAGCACGCTGCCGAGCTCAGTGCCAAGGACGATAACTTTCGCCGCATCTACAAGCGCCTCTACCCCGTCGGCATTTAAAGTTAAGGAGGGTTACGCCACGTGCTAGCATCATCTTGTCAAATCAACAACACAGCGTCATGAAAAAGAGTTTATTATTACTGTTTGTGATGGCCGCATTCACGCTCATGTCGTGCTCGGCCACCAGCACCCACAACGAGAGCCAATCCTCGGCTCCTGCTCAAACCGAAACCAAAAATAACACCGCAATGACACAAGTCAGACTCGAAACCTCGCTTGGCGACATCGTAGTCAAGCTCTACAACGAGACGCCGCAGCACCGCGACAACTTCATCAAGCTCGTCAAGCAGGGCTACTATGACGGCGTGCTCTTCCACCGTGTGATCAAGGACTTCATGATCCAGACCGGCGACGGTAATTCCAAGACGGCCGGCCCCAACACCATGCTGGGCGACGGTGACCCCGGCTACACGATTGAGGCCGAATTTGTGTATCCCAAGTACTTCCACAAGCGTGGCGCACTTGCCGCTGCGCGCACCGGCGACCAGGTGAATCCCGAACGCCGTAGCAGCGGCAGCCAGTTCTACATTGTCACTGGCAAGATTTATGGCAGTGACGAGTTGAAGATGATGACGCAGCGCATGGAGCAGATGCACAAGCAGGAGATCTTTCGCCGCCTGGTGAACGAGAACCGCCAGCGCATCGAGGAGTTGCAGCGCGCCCAGGACAACGCCGGCCTGCAAACGGTACAGAACGAGCTCGTCCAGCTCACCGAGGCCGAGGCCGCACAAAACCCCTTCTCGATGACCGACGAGCAGTTGAACGCCTATACCAGCGTTGGCGGCACGCCACACCTCGACGGGCAGTACACCGTCTTTGGCGAGGTTGTCAGTGGCATGGATGTCGTGGACAAGATCCAGAATGTCGAGACCGGCGCTGCCGACCGCCCCATCAATGACGTCAAGATCATCAAGGCCACGATTATCGAGTGAGCCCAGAAATCACCACAACCACTACAATGACTACCACATGGGCACTTGAGGCTGTATTGCCTCAAGTGCCTCTTTTTGGGAGAAAAGGGGCAGAAAAAGCACCTTTTTTTAAAAAAAATGCCAAAATACCTTTGCAATTGAGAAAATATGAGTAAATTTGGGGTTTAGAAATAAAACAACGGGTGTCACTAAGCCACTCTTTAAAACTAAAGTTATTATGATGGAACCGCGTGAACAATCTGAATCGATGAACAATCTCGAGAAAGATCAGATCTTGAACACTGAGCCCCAGACCGAGGCCCAGGAAGTAGTGAATGAAGAAGTTAAAGTTGAGGAAACCGCCGTCGAGACTCCCCAGGCCACCGAGGTGGCCACGACCGACGCCGCTCCCAAAATGGACCTGGCTGGCAAGAACAAGGCCGAACTCGTGGACATGATGCGCGAGCTAGCGGCACGTCCCATCGAGGATGTCAAGGACGAGGTGCAGGCCATCAAGGCCGCATTCTTTGCCCTGCGCCGCGACGAGATTGACAAGGAAAGAGAAGAATTCCTCGCCAACGGCAATGACGAGAACGACTTTACCGCCAAGGAGGATCCCGACGAGAACAACCTGAAGGAACTGCTTAATGTGCTCAAGGTTAGACGCACCGAATATAATGCCGCCCAAGAGGCCAACCGCGAGGCCAACCTCGAGAAAAAGCGCCAAATCATCGCGCTCATCAACGAGATCGCCAACGACCCTGACAACATCAACCGCCAGTTCAACCGCGTGAAGCAGCTGCAACAGGACTTCAAGGACACCGGCGACGTGCCTGCCACGGCCGACACCGAGATCTGGAAGGAGTTCCAGCGCGCCACCGAGCGCTTCTATGACGTGCTCAAGATGAACAAGGAGCTGCGCGACTATGACTTCAAGAAGAATCTGGAGCTCAAGCAGCAACTGTGTGAAGAGGCCGAGGCTCTCGACGAGGATCCCGACATCGTGAACGCCTTCAGGAAGCTGCAGGAGCTGCACAACAAGTGGCGCGAAATAGGTCCCGTGGCCAAGGAGTTGCGTGAGGAGCTTTGGGCTCGTTTCAAAGCGGCATCAAGCGCCATCAACAAGAAATACCAGACCTTCTTTGAGGACCGCAAGAGCAAGGAGAAGGAGAACGCCGATGCCAAGACCGCATTGTGCGAGAAGATTGAGCAAATCACCACCGATAACCTCAAGACCTATGCCCAGTGGGACGAGGTGACCAAGCAGATCATCGCCCTGCAAGAGGACTGGAAGAAGCTGGGATATGCATCGCGCAAGGCCAATGCCGCTCTGTTCGCCCGATTCCGCAAGTCATGCGACGAGTTCTTCGGCAAGAAAGCCGAGTTCTACAAGACGATGAAGGATGAGCTCAACGCCAACCTGGCCAAGAAGATTGACCTGTGTGAGCGTGCCGAGGCCCTCATGGACTCCACCGACTGGAAAGAGGCGACCGACAAGTTCGTCGAGATGCAGAAGGAGTGGAAGACAATCGGCCCGGTAGTCAAGAAATACAGCGACAACGTGTGGAAACGCTTCATCGCCGCGTGCGACCACTTCTTTGAGCAGAAGAAGAAACAGAACGTCAACATCCACGCCGTCGAGCACGACAACCTCAAGGCCAAGAAGGAAATCATTGCCACACTCAAGTCCACAATCGAGGAGGCTGCCGACGATGCCGCCCAGTCTGTTCGCGACCTGATGGACCGCTGGCAAGAGATCGGCCACGTCCCCTTCAAGGAGAAAGACAAAATCTATGCCCAGTACAGGGAGTTGATCGACAAGGCGTTTGACACACTCAACATGCGTGGTTCGCGCCCGCGCGGCGATAACGCTTCGCCCCGCAGTGGGCGCTCGGCCGGCGGCAGTGACCGCGGACTGAGCGAACGCGACAGGCTCGTGCGCACCTATGAGCAGCGCATGAGCGAGCTCAAGACCTTTGAGAACAACATGGGCTTCCTCACCGCCAACACCAAGAGCGGCAACTCGCTCGTGCAGGAAATGGAACGCCGCATCGCTCGCCTCAAGGAGGAAATCGCCGAGCTTGAACAGAAGATTAAAGAAATCGACAATGCTTGAAATCGATTGTGATTCATCGCATCGCTACTTGTGAAAACATGACCTACTGGGGGGGAGCCAAAAGCATCCTCCCCCAGTAACCTTCAATAAAATTTAACATAAACCCTGGCGATCACTCGCGCCGATAGCTTAATGAAGAGTAAAGGCCGATACGGACAATTCATCAGATGGATTTTCAGCATCATCGACGTGCTGATTGTCAATCTGGTGTACTTCTGCTCATTCCTGTGGCACCACAACTCGTTGCCCAATGCCGACATGCTGTATTCCCGCCCCATGTGGATGGCGCTCAATATAGCCATGCTGGTGTGCCTGTATTTTTACAGCGACGTGCACGAGCGACGGGTATTCTTTGCCGAGAAAGTCGCCGGGCAGGCCCTAAAACTGGTGTTGACACACGCCGGTATTTTCGTCACCCTCACCTCGTTTCTGAGCAACCAGGACACGCCATGGCCACGGATGTTACTCTTCTATGTCGTCTTCTTCTTTGCCCTGGCCACATGGTGGGTACTCTCTCGACAGGTGGTCAAGCTATACCGCAACCAGGGCTTTAACTTCAAGCGCGTCATCGTCATTGGCGGCGGCACGGTGGGTGTGCGGCTCATCAACGAGATGCAGTCCGACCAGGGTTATGGCTTCCACATCGTCGGTTTCTTTGACAACAACCCCAAGGCACGATCGGCATCGGCGGTCTATCAAGGCACGCTCGATGATGTCGAGCAGTTTGTCAAGCATCACCAGGTCGATGAGATGTTCTGTTGTGTTCCCGACATCGAGGACAACCAGAACGTGTCCCGCATGATACGCATCGCCGACAACAACGCGGTCGATTTCTACTATGTGCCGCAGTTCGGCCGCACGGTCACACGCCAGTTTGAGCTTCAATCGATTGGCGACGTGCCCATCCTGGCCGTTCACCCCTCACCCCTGAAGAATCCCATCAACCGCTTGATCAAGCGGGCCTTTGACCTGTTGGTATCGACCATCGCATTGATTCTGTCACCGCTGGTCATCATTCCAGTGGCCATCGGCATCAAGATCTCATCGCCAGGTCCCATCTTCTTTGTGCAGAAGCGCACCGGCTACCGCGGCCAGGCGTTCAACTGCTACAAGTTCCGCACCATGCGCGTCAACGACGACAGCGACACGCTGCAAGCGACCAAGGGCGACCCTCGTGTGACCAAGTTGGGCAACTTCCTGCGCCGCACGAGCATCGACGAGCTGCCTCAATTCTATAATGTGTGGCGTGGTGAGATGAGCATTGTTGGCCCGCGCCCCCATATGGTGGCCCAGACCGAAATGTACAGCGCCCTGATTGACAAATACATGTTGCGCCACACCATCAAACCCGGCATCACCGGCTGGGCCCAGGTGCGCGGCTATCGCGGCCAGACCGAAGAGTTGTGGCAGATGGAGAAGCGCGTGGAGTATGACGTGTGGTATGCCGAGAACTGGACCTTCTTCCTGGACCTGAAAATCATCTTCCGCACCGTTTGGAACGCTATCGTGGGCGAGGACAACGCTTATTGAACCAACTCTCTACAAGCCAGATGACGCGGGATGAATATGGGTTAGCCTTGCTCCGCAGCTGTTACGGCTACGACAGCTTCAGGGGACAACAATGGAGCATCATCTCACACACCCTCGACGGCGGCAATAGCATCGTGCTCATGCCCACGGGAGGCGGCAAGTCGCTGTGCTACCAGATTCCCGGCCTGATGAGCGAGGACGGATTTGCCATCGTCATCTCGCCCCTGCTGGCATTGATGAACGACCAGATCAACGCCTTGCAGCAAAACGGCATTCCCGCACTGGCACTGAACAGCGAGAAAACCGATGCCGAGAACCGGCAGACGGTCGAACTGCTCATGCAAGGCAAGGTCAAGCTGCTCTACATCTCACCCGAACGACTGCTCAGCGAGATTGACCGCTGGAGCACATCCATCACCGACCGCATCTGCCTGTTTGCCGTCGATGAGGCTCACTGCATTTCACAATGGGGGCACGACTTCAGGCCCGAATACACCCAACTGGGCACACTCAGGCAGCGGTTTCCCCACATTCCGGTAATGGCCCTTACCGCCACGGCCGACCGCATCACCCGCGACGACATTGCCCAGCAGCTCCACATCCCCGATGCCAAGTTGTTCATCAGCTCATTTGACCGCCCCAACATCTCGCTTAACGTGGTGAAAGGCTCCACTGGCAAGCAGAAGATGAGGCAAATCATCCAGTTCATCAGCCTGCACCGCGGCGAGAGCGGCATCATCTACTGCCTGCGCCGCAAGGACACCGAGAAAATGGCGGCCGAGCTCACCCGCGTAGGCATCAAGGCTGAGCCGTTCCATGCCGGCATGAGTGTCGCCATGAAGCAACGCATACAGCGGGACTTCATCAATGATGACTTGAAGGTGGTGTGCGCTACCGTCGCCTTCGGCATGGGCATCGACAAGAGCAACGTCAGGTATGTCATCCACAGCAACATGCCTCGCAACATCGAGAGCTACTATCAGGAAATCGGGCGAGCCGGACGTGATGGACTGCCGGCCGAGGCCGTGCTCTTCTACAACTACGGTGACGTGGTGACCTTGCAGCAGTTTGCACTCCAGTCCGGACAGGTCCAGGTCAATATGGACAAGCTCAAGCGCATGCAACAGTTTGCCGAGAGCGACGTCTGCCGCCGGCGCATGTTGCTTAGCTACTTCAACGAGCGCTTTGACCACGACTGCCACAACTGTGACGTGTGCAATAATCCACCCGAGCGCTTTGACGGCTCACGGCTTGCACAGATGGCCCTGAGCGCTATCATGCGCACCGGCGAGCAGGCCGGCCTGTTCACCGTGACAGACATCCTGCGCGGTTGGCGCAAGGCCGAGGTTATTGATAAAGGCTATGACAGGCTTAAGACCTTCGGCGTGGGACGGGACCTGACCACTCCCGAGTGGAACGCCTATCTGCTGCAGATGTTGCAGATGGGGCTGTTTGACATCGCCTACAACGAGAACAACCACTTGAAAATCACCAGCTATGGAACCGAAGTGCTCTACGGACGCCAGTCAATACAACTCAGCCGCTACCAGCGCCACCGTTTCAACATGGCACAATCCACGACCACCTCGACCCCTCTCCCCCTGCCCACCGTGGCCCTGTCAAGCACCACCAGCAGGCAGATGGATCGCGACCTGTTTGAGAAGCTACGCGACCTGCGCAAGGCTATAGCCACGGCGAGCAATATTGCGCCCTACATGGTCTTCAGTGACAAGTCATTACAAGCCATGGCCACCGAACGGCCCACAACCCAGGCTGAATTTAGCCTCATCTATGGCGTTGGCGACCTCAAGTGCCAAAAGTACTGGCGCCCATTCACCGCCGCCATCCGAGACCACCTTGCCAAGCAATAACGTCACATCAGTTTCCATGCCTCCGGACATGGATGGCCGACCTGTTGTGGTGAAAGTGGCCCATGATTGTTAAAACCCTTAAAAGAGCGGCAAGGCTACGCTCTCTGTCCCATGCAGTTTTTATCGCAAATACGCCACCGCCGAGGGCTGGAAAGAGTTTCACCACATCTGCGGCATCAGCGACGATTATGACCCGTCGATAGACGTCAACAACGGCGGTGAAATCAACAATGCCGATGCTAACCACATCGTGGATTGCATCCTAAATGACTGATTATCGACTCAATGGATAATCAGATGATGCCAGTCAGGTAGAGGAAGATAAAGATAATCGACACGGGAGCCACATAACGCAGGCAGAAGATCAGATAGGTCTCCACAATACCGCCCTTGAGCCGCCCGCCATTGGTCAACTGGTCATGGATGATCTTGCGGTCCATGATCCATCCCACATACACGGCCGTGAACAGGCCACCCAGCAGCATAAAGATGTTGCTGGCGGCATAATCCATCATATCAAAGATATTCTTGCCCCACAACTTAACGTCTTCCAGCACGTTGAATGACAATGCGGCCAGGGTGGACAGTACCAATGTCAACAAAGCAGTCCACACGATGGCACGAGGACGTGACATCTTGTGCTCCTCGATCATAAAGGTTATGGGAATCTCGCTCAACGAGATGGTCGAGGTCAATGAGGCAAAGAACACAAGCAGGAAGAACAGCAGCGCCCACAGGTAGCCGCCTGTCATCTGCTGGAAGATGCCCGGCAGCACCTCAAAGATGAGGCGCGGTCCTGCCGTGGGCTCCACACCAAACGAGAACACGGCGGGAAAAATCATCACACCCGACAGAATGGCCACCAGTGTGTCGAGCGCACCGACGGTGACAGCATCGCGCGTGAGCAACGCGTCGTCCTTAAAGTAGGAGCCATAGGTCACCAGACAGGAAATGCCAATGCTCAATGACAGGAAGGCCTGACCGAAGGCATCCAGCACACCACGCAGCGTCAGCTGGGAGAAATCGGGATAGAACAAGAACTTGAGGCCCTTACCCGCTCCTGGCATGAGTAGCGAGTTGATACAGAAGATGATCAGAATCACAAACAGCAACGGCATCATGATCCTGGACACGCGCTCGATGCCCTTCTCGATGCCACGGCTCATGACCAGGAAGTTCAATGCCAGGAACAGCACCGTCCATCCCACACACCGCCAGGGATTGGCCACCAGCGAGGAGAACATCTCGTTATACTCCTGGGGCGTGTGATTGCTCAGCTGCCCCATAGCCGCCTGATACAGGTACTCGATAATCCAACCGCACACAACGCTATAGAACCCTATCACAATGAAACTGCCCACGATGCAGATGTAGGTAAACAGGTAATACTTCTTGCCTGGCGACAAGCGCCTCAGGGCAGCCTTCATGTTGCTGTGGGTCGATCGACCAATGATAAACTCACTCAGTATCACGGGAATACCCATCACCAGGATGCAACAAATGTACACCAGGATGAATGCTCCGCCACCGTTCATGCCTGCTTCAAAAGGGAAACGCCAGATGTTACCCAGACCCACGGCCGAGCCCACGGCCGCAGCAATGGCGCCCACACGCGTCGCAAAACCTACTCGTTGTGCCATAATCCAATTTAAGATTTAAAAGATTAGACAAAAGTAGTAAAAAAACTAAATATTCCTATACTATGAGGAAATTATTTATCTATTTGTCACTTTCAGTTAGAATTGGGGAACGGGATCGATGGAGCGTGGCGGCTTTGCAGGCTTGGGGGCCGTGGAGGGCGAACAGCGGCGGCGCGCCTTGCTGCCCGTGGCGCGCTTGTTCTTTTTAGGCTTGGAAGCGACCGCTGCCGTTGAATCGACATCGCTCTCAAACTCAAGCATTTCCAGTCTTTCGGCATCTACGGTGGCATTGCCGCATGATCGGGTGACCACCGACCCTGCCATGACCAGTGCCAGAGCCGCCAGCACCACAATCGTGCCACGGCGCTCGCGACGTGTCATCTTAAAGAAATCACCTATGCCATCAAACTTTATCACAAGGCAAAGGTATCATAAAAAACAATAGCTTCATCGGTTCTTGGTGCGATTTTTTGTGCAAAAAACCATTTTTTTCGCCACAAATTGCCAATTAAATGTGCCCCCAATGATATTTTTTAGTAATTTTGCACATTAAAACTACAAAACACGTTTTGGACTTTAAATGAAATCATTCATTCTATCTATACCCAAAGGCCTCTCCACAATCATCATGCTGGTGCTGGTGTTCTATTTCACACTGGCGCGTAATCCATTTGGCATCAACGCATTAAGGGTTTTCCCCTATGCGGCCCAAGTGGGTCACTTGATCCTGTATTTCTTCGTGGCCCTGGTCTTCATCATGGACTATGCCAAGGCCAAGTTGCCCCACCACAGCAAGATCAACCACGAGATTGCCCTTGCTACCGTGGCAGCGGTGCTGTCGTTTGTGATGGAGCTGGTGCTCATGATCTACAGCCATGGCTACTACTACAATATCACTAATGTGTATTTTGCCTGCGCGGGTGCGCTGCTAGCCTTCTTTTTCTATCACTACTGGATGTATCACCCCTTCCGCTACTACCTGTACCACTCGGTACAGCACCACTGGCGCTATCAGCACCGCCGCAAGAAGAAGAGAGACATCCGCTTCAAGCTGTAAAATAACTTGATTTTCATGACTGATATGGGGACTACCATTAATTATGGCAGTCCCCAAAAAGTTTTCTATGCAATAATTTGGAGAAATCCAGAATGTTGCCTATTTTTGTGAAGTATTTGTTGATCTCTTTTTGAATTTATCAGGGCCATGTTATTCTCGGAAAAAATCAAGCAATTACGCATCGACAGCGGCAAGCGGCAAAAGGACCTTGCCAAAGCCATCGGCGTCGACGTGCCGGCCTACAGCCGCTATGAGCACGGCGAGCGTCGCCCCAAGCGCGAGCAGGTGCTCAGGCTCGCACGCATTTTCAAGACCGACCCCGACCAACTCGTAGCCATGTGGCTCGCCGATGAGGCCTATTCCCACATGGCCCACGACAAGATGGCCACTCGTGCCGCCACCCTGCTCAACGACATGCTCGGCATCACCGAGAGCTCTGAAAACTTTGAGAACACTGAGAGCTCCGAGAGCTCTGAGACCACCTTGATTGTGCGCGACATGGTCAAGAGAATGGGACGAGCCACGTTGCCGTACTTTGAGCAAGGAGATGCCGCTCTCGTGATGCGGCACATCGAGGACGAGAGCATCGACTGCATCATCACCACCCCGCCCTACTGGCGCCGCCGCAACCAGGGCACCGAGAGCATCACCGCAACAAGTGCCGACCAATTCATCAACCAGATACTCCAAGTCATGGGCGAGGCCCACCGCGTCCTCAAGCCACAAGGCTCACTGTGGATCAACATGGGCGATGACACCACCGACGGTTTTGTTCAGGGCATACCGTGGCGCATCGTGCTTGCCATGATCGACCAGCAAGGATGGCACCTTGTCAACGAGGTAGTGTGGAACAAGATCACGACATCGCCCCAGGGCAGCCATGACCACCTGCGCAAGGTGCACGAGTTCCTTTTCCACCTGGTCAAGAATGACGATTTCTATTATAATGATGTGGAACTGAGGCGTGCTTGCGCCATCATCCTGCGCAACGATGACAAGGGACGCAGCAAGTCGCCACGGGTCAAGGAACAATACCTGCAGCCCGACAATGTGCAGGGCATCGTTCCTGGCGACGTGTGGACCATCGGCGTGCAGCGATCGGGCATCGCCCACTACTGCGTCGCCCCCGACACGCTCTATCGACTGCCCATCATCGCCACGTGCCCCCGCGACGGCATCGTGCTTGACCCCTATTGCGGGACCGGTACGGCCTGCAAAATCGCCTACGAGCTGAACCTGCGCAGTATCGGTATCGACATCAATGCCGACTACATCAAGCGCGCCCGGGCCAGTATCGAGCCCAAGTCGATGAGCCTATTCTAGAACGACGGTTTAGGTGGTTTTTATTGATTTTTTTGTAATTTTGCACCCAAAATTACAACAGCAACATGATTTCAATTCAGGGACTCAAGGTGGAATTCGGCAGCCAGATGCTGTTCGAGAACATCAACTTCGTGGTCAACAAGCGTGACAAGATCGCGCTTGTGGGCAAGAACGGAGCAGGCAAAACCACCATGTTGAAAATCATCACTGGCGAGCAACAGCCCACCAGTGGCACGGTCGCACGACAGGCCGACATCACCATCGGCTACCTGCCGCAGCAGATGCGGCTCAAGGACGAGTTCACCGTCAAGCAGGAAGCGGCACGGGCATTTGAGCACCTCAAGCAGATGGATGAGGCCATCGACCGCATGAACCAGCAACTGGCCGACCGCACCGACTATGACAGCGAGGACTATCAGGAACTCATCGAGCGGGTGGCTGAGAAGACCGAGCTGCGCGCCCTGATGCAGAGCGAGAACATCGAGGCCGAAATCGAGAAGACGTTGACCGGCCTGGGATTTGAGCGCTCCGACTTTGACCGGCCCACCAGCGAGTTCAGCGGCGGGTGGCGCATGCGCATCGAGCTGGCTAAGCTGCTGCTGCGGCGCCCCGACGTGCTGTTGCTCGACGAGCCCACCAACCACCTCGACATCGAGTCGATACAGTGGCTGGAAGCTTTCTTGAAGAACCGCAACGGTGCCCTGCTGCTCGTGTCACACGACCGCGCTTTTATAGATAATGTGACCAACCGCACCATCGAGATCTCGCTGGGCAAGATATATGACTACAAGGTGAGCTACAGCCAGTTTGTGGAGCTGCGCAAGGAACGCGTCGAGCAACAGATGCGCGCCTGGGAAAACCAGCAGAAGCTCATCCATGACACCGAGGATTTTATCGAGAAATTCCGCTACAAGGCCACTAAGGCCGTGCAGGTGCAAAGCCGCATCAAGATGCTTGACAAACTCGAGCGCATCGAGGTCGATGAGGTGGACCGCTCGCGCATGAGGCTCAAGTTCCCGCCCGCGCCACGCAGCGGCGACTATCCTGTCATTGCCGAGGACCTGCGCAAGGACTACGGCAACCTGAACGTCTTTCACGACGTGACATTTACCATCAAGCGGGGCGAGAAGGTCGCCTTTGTCGGCAAGAACGGTGCCGGCAAATCGACTCTGGTCAAGTGCATCATGGGTGAAATCCCCTATGATGGCAAATTACAGATTGGGCACAACATCAAGATTGGCTATTTTGCCCAAAATCAAGCCCAACTGCTCGACGAGAACCTCACCGTGCACGACACGATCGACTATGTGGCCGTGGGCGACATACGCACCCGCATCAACGACATCCTGGGTGCCTTCATGTTTGGCGGCAAGGCGGCCGACAAGAAGGTCAAGGTCTTGAGTGGCGGCGAGAAGAGCCGCCTGGCAATGATCCGACTGCTGTTGCAACCTGTCAATCTGCTCATCCTTGATGAGCCCACCAACCATCTGGACATGCCCAGCAAGGACGTCTTGAAGGAGGCCATCCAGGCCTTTGACGGCACTGTGATCGTCGTGTCACACGACCGCGACTTCTTGAACGGTATCGTCAACAAGGTATATGAGTTCGGCGAACACCGTGTGCGCGAGCATCTGGGCGGTATCTACGACTTCCTGCGCAAGAAGCAGCTTGATTCCCTGCAGCAACTCGAGGCCAAGAGCGCTCCTGCCCCATCCACGGGCGATACCCCCATCGAGGCCGCCTCAAGCCAGGGCAAGATGGACTACCAGCGACAAAAGGAGCGTGAGCGCCGCATCCGCCAAGCCGAGAAAAAGGTCAAAACCTGCGAGCTCAAAATTGCCGAACTGGAGCAAAAACTGGCCGACATCGAGGACCAGTTGTCGGCCTCGACCAGCCAGGATGTGGACATCTATTACAAGCATTCCCAGATTAGCCGGGAACTAGACGAAGTCATGGCCCAATGGGAAGAGGCCAGTGCCGAACTGGAAAAAGTCACCCAAAACTAGCGACCGATGCTACACACGGTAAATATCACAATCGAGAATGCCGACGACAAGGAGTTGAGGCAATTATACACAACGGCCTTTCCTGTCGAGGAGCAGATACCCTATGACGACCTGATGTACCTGATGGGAGCCGTGCCGATCGATTACACGGCCTATTACGACAGCAACATGCTGGTGGGGTTGACGATGGTGCTGCACCTGCCCAACTACAACTGGGGATGGTACTTTGCCGTGCGAGAGCAACTGCGTGGCCAGGGCTACGGCCAGGAAATCCTCACTGCCGTGCTAAACAAGTATCACGGCGAGAGGCCCTTCATCATCGACATCGAGTCTCCCCTGCAAGCCGACGCACCCAACCCCGAGCAGCGGCAGCGCCGCCACGCTTTCTATGTGCGCAATGGGCTCATGGACACCCCCACGAGCCGCACCTTTGAAAACATCACCTATACCATCATGACCAACAGCGACAAGCCTTTTACCCAGTACGACTATGACAGCATCATCGATGCCCTGCGCGCTGTGTGGAAGAGCATGCCCAGCCAGCAGTAACTGATGATGAGACAGATAGCGGTCATATTGCTCACACTGACGGGCCTCATGATGGCGGCCCAAGACGACCTGCCCCTGAAGTTGCGATTAGACCAGTCAACCATCAGCCCGCTGTTCACGGCACCCGAGCTGCCGATGACCGCAGCTCCCGCCACCAACATCAAGCCAACGTTCAATGCCAATCTTCCCACCGCCGCCGACCTGCGCCTCAACAACATGACGGGCCTTGCCGACTCGCTCAACATCTATCACCAGGAGTGGCACGATAACCGCCTCACTGCCAGGCCCCGCTTCACCCACGACACCAACCCCTACAGCCGCGACTGGTCATCGGGCGGCGTGATCACTCGTGTGGGCAGCGGTTATCTGGTGGGCGCTGGATCTCACACCACCTATCCCGGCATGGGCAACATGGCGAGCGCAAGCGTAGCGCTATCGATGCCCATGGGCGAGCGCTTCCAGCTGACAGCAGGCCTAACAGGCAACAAGTACCACTTTGACCGGGAGGCATGGAACGACTATGGCGTGTTCGGCAATGCGTCATTCCGTCTCAACGATCGGCTGTCGCTCAACGCTTTCGGCCAGTATTATTTCAACCAGCGGTACCATTCGATAGCCGCGATGTCGTTTCTGGGCAGCACCTCCTATGGCGGCACCCTGGGCTGGAAGGCCAGCGACAACTTCTCGCTCGACGTGGGGGCCAGGCGCCTGTATGACCCCTTTACAGGCCGATGGCGCACCCTGCCCATCGTGCAACCCACTTTTAACCTGCTGGGGGCACCCATCTCGTTTGATGCCGGTCCCTTGATTTACCAGGTGCTGGAGCACGTGTTCGGTAACGGCCAGAAAAGCCGCGACTGGGGTGATCCACGCTACCGTCCCGTCTCGGCCCCAGGCGCCATCCTGAACCAGCCAGGCTTCAATCCCAACAGCCCGGTGCCCATTCCCGACGCCTTCCGCCACTGATTGCACGCCACCGATTTGGCGGTTTTAGCGATTTTTAGGGATATGGATTTTGATAGATGCCAAAGTTGTTGTAATTTTGCACGTTAAACCACGATTGAATGGTCATCAAGAGCACAATAGAGGACGTCATCAAGGAAGACCTGTCAGAAATATGGTCTATCCTGAATAGCGATGAGAAGCATCTCATCGCCGAGAACTTCGTCCTGCACAACTACCGCAAGGGACAAATCATCTATGCCGAGAAGGATGAGCCTCAATTCCTGTGGGTCCTCATCAAGGGCAAGGTGAAGCGGTTCAAGAACGGCATTGGCGGCAAGCAGCAGATCCTGAGACTGTACCGCCCAATCCAGTACTTCGGTTACCGAGCCTGGTTCGCCAACGAGCCCTATGTGGCCAGCACCATGGCCATCGAGCCATCACAGGTGGGGACACTGCCAATGACGGTGGTCAAGCAGCTCATCGACGGCAACATCAAGTTAGCCTGGTTTTTCCTGCATGAGCTCTCCAAGCACCTGGGCGGCAGCGAGTCAAAGGTTGTCACCCTAACTCAGAAACACATTCGTGGCCGCCTGGCCGAAGCCCTGTGCATGCTCGTGGACAATTATGGCTATGAGGACGACGGCAAGACGCTTAAGATCTACATGGCACGAGAGGACCTGGCCAACTTGTCGAACATGACCACGGCCAATGCCATCCGAACGCTATCCTCATTCGCTCAGGAACGTATCATCACTGTTGACGGACGGCGCATCCGCATCGTTGACGAGCCCAGTTTGCGCAACATCAGCCGATTCGGATAAATCTAGCTATGATCATCGCCCAACAAAAACGCAAGGAAAACATCGCCGAGTATCTCCTCTACCTGTGGCAGGTCGAGGACTTGCTGCGCGCCTGCCATCTCGACATCGACACGGTAGAGAAAGTGGTCATCGACCGCTATGACGTGGACGAGAGCACCCGCCACGACATCAAGGAGTGGTATGAGTCGTTGATCAAGATGATGGAGATGGAAAACGTGCGAGAGCGTGGTCACATCCGCGTGTGCCACAATGTCCTCATCAGGCTCAACGACCTGCACCAGCAGCTGCTAGCCGACCAGAGCCGATTTCCCGACTACCATGCTGACTACTACCGCACGCTGCCCCACATCGTGCAACTGCGAGCTACCGTGCCCGAACAGGAACGCCCCAGCGAACTGGAAACGTGCTTCAACGCCCTGTATGGCGTGATGATGCTCCACTTGCAGGGCAAGGAGATTTCACAAGACACAGCTGCCGCCATCAGCCAGATTTCCCACTTCATCGGCTTGCTCGCTGCCTACTACAAGCGCGATGAGGAGAATCCGCTATTCGGCAACGACCTAAATGACAATTAATCAATGGACACTATCAATATTCTCATCACTGGCGCCAATGGCCAACTGGGTCACGAGATGCGCAACGTGCTGACCAATGACCAGCGCTTCAACGCCGTTTACACCGATGTGGCCGGTGACAACATCACGATGCTCGACATCACCGACGAGAACGCCGTCGAGAACATCATCGCTGCCAACGGCATCCAGTTGATCGTTAACTGCGTCGCCTATACCGCCGTTGATGCCGCCGAGGACGATGAAATCACTGCCGCCCGCCTCAACGCCCAGGCCGTTGGCATCCTGGCCCGTGTTGCCAAGCGCCACTGCTGCCGCATGGTGCACGTCTCGACCGACTATGTGTTTGACGGACAGGGATGCATCCCATACACCGAGGACATGCCCACCTGCCCCATGTCGGCCTATGGCCGCACCAAGCTCGATGGCGAGCGACTGTTGCTCGACACACTCGGCGACGGCGCCATCATCCTGCGCACGGCGTGGCTCTACTCGCCCTACGGCAAGAACTTTGTCAAGACTATGCTCACGCTGGGACAGACCAAGCCAGCCTTGAAGGTCGTGTTCGATCAAGTGGGATCCCCCACATGTGCCCGCGACCTGGCCACCGCCATCGTCACGGCCATCACGGCCAGCGAGTGGCATCCTGGCATCTACCACTACAGCAACGAGGGCGTGATCTCATGGTATGATTTCACCATCGCCATCCACCGGTTGGCCGGCATCCAGGGCTGTGACGTGCAACCCTGCCACAGCGATGAGTTCCCAGCCAAGGCACATCGTCCGGCCTATAGCGTGCTCGACAAGACCAAGTTCAAGACGACCTTCGGGGTCACGGTGCCCTACTGGCTCGACAGCCTCGAGGAGACCCTCAACACACTAAACGCTAATCGCTAACCCCCTAAACTCTAAACTCAATCATGTCACTGACTACCGAAATCACCCGCCGCCGCACCTTTGCCATCATCTCCCACCCTGATGCTGGCAAGACCACGTTGACCGAGAAGCTGTTGCTCTTTGGTGGCGCTATCCATGTGGCAGGTGCCGTGAAATCCAATAAGATCAAGAAGACCGCCACCAGCGACTGGATGGAGATCGAGAAGCAACGTGGCATCTCGGTCGCCACTTCGGTCATGGGATTTAACTATGGCGACTACAAGATAAATATCCTCGACACGCCTGGACACCAGGACTTTGCCGAGGACACCTACCGCACCCTCACCGCCGTCGACAGCGTTATCATCGTCGTCGATGTGGCCAAGGGTGTCGAGACCCAGACCAGAAAACTCATGGAGGTGTGCCGCATGCGCAACACGCCTGTCATCATCTTTGTCAACAAGCTCGACCGCGAGGGACGCGACCCGTTCGACATCCTCGACGAGCTGGAGCAAGAGCTCAAGATCGACGTGCGCCCGCTGAGCTGGCCCATCAACATCGGCGCCCACTTCAAGGGCGTGTACAACATCTATGAGCACAACATCAGCCTGTTCAAGCCCGACAAGCAGCATGTGACCGACCGCGTCGCTATCAACGACATCAACGATCCGGCCATCGATCAGGCCGTGGGCAAGGCCGATGCCGAGAAACTGCGCGCCGACATCGAACTCATCGATGGCGTCTATCCCGAGTTCAACACGCTCGACTATCTGGATGCCAAGGTGGCTCCCGTGTTCTTCGGCTCGGCGCTGAACACCTTCGGCGTGAAGGAGTTGCTGGACTGCTTTGTGCGCATCGCCCCCTCGCCCCGCCCCGTTAGCGCCATCGAGCGCACTGTCGAACCCGGCGAGGACAAGTTCACGGGCTTTGTGTTCAAGATCCACGCCAACATGGATCCAAATCACCGCAGTTGCATCGCCTTTGTCAAGGTGTGCTCCGGCGTGTTCCAGCGCAACGGCAATTACAAGCACGTGCGCAGCGGCAAGAGTTACCGCTTCAGCGCCCCGACGGCGTTCATGGCCCAGAAGAAGGAAATCATCGACGAGGTTTATCCGGGCGACATCGTGGGACTGCCCGATAACGGCATCTTCAAGATTGGCGACACGCTGACCGAGGGCGAGGACCTGCACTTCCGCGGCCTGCCCAGTTTCTCGCCCGAGATGTTCAAGTACATCGAGAATTCCGACCCGATGAAGACCAAGCAACTCAACAAGGGCCTGGAGCAGTTGATGGACGAGGGCGTGGCCCAGATGTTCATCAACCAGTTCAATAACCGCAAGATTATCGGCACCGTGGGTCAACTGCAGTTTGAGGTGATCCAGTACCGCCTGCTGCACGAGTACGGAGCCCAGTGCCGCTGGGAGCCCATCCACCTGTACAAGGCCTGCTGGATCGAGAGTGACGACGAGGAAGCGCTCGATGCCTTCAAGAAACGCAAGCACCAGTTCATGGCGCTGGACACCGAGGGTCGCGATGTGTTCCTGGCCGACTCCAACTATGTCCTGCAGATGGCTCAACAGGATTTTCCCAAGATCACCTTCCACTTCACCAGTGAATTCTAATATCATCCACAATCATAACACAACACATTTAACATCAAGAAGACAGCAATGGAGAGACTTAAAAGATTATATGAGCAATATGTGGGCAGCGAGCCCACCCAGGTAGCACTCATGGACAAGGCGGGCTCCAACCGCCAGTACTACCGCCTGAGCGGCGAGCGCACCATCGTGGGTGTCATCGGCGAGTCACGTGAAGAGAACGACGCGTTCATCTACATGGCACGCCACTTCCGCGAGCAAGGGTTATCGGTGCCCGAGGTCTATGGCGTGAGCGAGGACCACATGGCCTATATCCAGGAGGACCTGGGCAAGAAGCCCGAGAACATACTGTGGAACAAAATTCGCCGCAGTTCCATTACCCACGCCTTTACCAGTGGCGAGAAGGAGTTGCTGCGCCGTGCCATGCGCGACCTGGTAGACATCCAGTTCCGTGGTGCTCAAGGATTTGACTACAATCACTGCTATCCAGCCAAGTGCTTTGACGAGCGTTCCATCAAGTGGGATCTCAACTACTTCAAGTACTGCTTCCTCAAGGCTACTGGCGTCAACTTCAACGAGGACAAGCTGGAAAATGACTTTGACCGCCTGACCAGGGACCTGCTCACGGTGCCCAGTGACACGTTTATGTACCGCGACTTCCAGTCACGCAACGTGATGCTTGTGGGCGATGCCGACCATCCGGCCGACTGCAAGTTGGCCTTCATCGACTTCCAGGGCGGTCGCCGCGGCCCGTATTACTATGACGTGGCATCATTCGTCTGGCAGTCACGCGCCAAGTACCCCGAGGAGTTGAAAAAAGACCTCGTCGAGGCCTACCTCAAGAAACTCAAGGAGTATCTCCCCGACCTAGACGAGAAGGAATTTTACGAGAACCTGCGCCTGTTCGTGCTGTTCCGCACCCTGCAAGTGCTCGGTGCCTACGGTTTCCGCGGATACTTCGAGAAGAAACCCGACTTCATGAAAAACAGCATCGTCCCGGCCATCGCCAACCTGCGCAAACTGGTCATCAACCAGCCGTTCACGCGTTACCCCTACCTGAGTCTCGTCATTGACGAGCTGGTCAACCTCAAGGACTTCGTCAGCGAGGACAAGGGCCTCACAGTCAGGGTAATGAGTTTTGCCTACAAGAAGGGCATTCCCCACGACCCGTCGGGTAACGGCGGTGGCTTTGTGTTTGACTGCCGAGCGCTCAACAACCCTGGCAAGTATGACAAGTACAAGGCATTCACGGGCCTGGATCAGAACGTCATCGACTTCTTGCAGAAGGAGAGCACCATCGACAAGTGGCTTGAGCACGTCTATGCCCTGGTCGATGAGTCGGTCGAGCGCTATGTGAAACGCAATTTCACCGATTTGATGGTGTGCTTCGGCTGTACGGGCGGACAGCACCGCTCGGTCTATGCGGCCGAACACCTGGCACAACACATTCATGAGAAATTCAACGTGCGTGTCGAGCTATCACACCGTGAGCAGCCCGACCACGAGCGCACCCTCAACCCGATAGACCGATAATGAAAGCTCTGATTTTTGCAGCAGGACTGGGCACACGGTTGCGCCCCCTGACCAACGACCGCCCCAAGGCGATGGTTGAGCTTGCCGGCAAACCCATGCTACAGCACGTTATCGAACGGGTGGCAGCAGCGGGATTTGACGACATCACCATCAACATCCACCATTTTGGGCAGACGATCATCGATTTCCTAGAGAGCAACAACAACTTTGGGCTCAACATACACATCAGCGACGAGCGCAGCCTGTTGCTCGACACGGGTGGCGGCATCCTCAAGGCACGACAGTGGCTCGATGGCGACGAGCCATTCCTGGTGCATAACACCGACATCATCAGCACGCTGGACCTCAAGGCGTTCTACGACTACCACATCGAGCACGATGCCCTGGCCACCATCCTGGTCAAGCAGCGCGAGACACAACGCTACCTGCTGTTCGACGGCGATGACCGCATGTGTGGCTGGATCAACAAGGCGACAGGCGAAATCAAGCCCGAAGCCCACAAGCTACAGGACAAGGAGCTGCACGAACTGGCCTTTGGCGGCCTGCATGTCATCTCGCCCACCATTTTCCCGCTCCTCGAGCGCTATCGGCGACAGCAGGGAGATAAGTTCTCGATCATCCCGTTCTACATCAGTGAGTGCAAGCACCACCTCATCCACGGTTATCACCCTGACACCGGCTACCAGTGGCTAGACATCGGTAAACCCGAGACCCTGGCCCAAGCCCATCAGCTACTGCAATAATCAATTATAAACCATATAAACTGAAATGAAAAAGACCATCATCATCGCTGCCATCATGCTACTCGTGGCAGGTACCGCATCGCTTGATGCCCGCACCAAGAAGAAGGCCTCTAAATCAAAGGCCAGCACCACCCAGGTCATCTACACCGGCGACATTGCCAAGAAGGTGATTGGCTACAATGGGCCCATCCCCTTGAACATCACCATCAAGAACGGCGTCATCGAGAACATCGAGGTTCTTGACAACCAGGAGTCACCCGGCTACCTCAAGCGCGCCACCGCCAAGGTGCTGCCACAGTACATCGGCAAGACCGTTGCCGAGGCCAAGAAACTCGACCCCGACATCGCTACCGGAGCCACCTACTCGAGCGATGCCATCATCAAGAACATCCAGATGGGCCTAGACCAAGCCAAGTCCAAGTCCACCTCAACCAGCAAGAAGAAAGCCAATCAGAAAAAAGCGGCCAGGAAACGCCGCTAACAGCCATTCAGGCACCATTTCATATCACACATCCGCAGTTTCCTTGTCAGATTCTGCGGATTTTTTGTTTTTTACACAGCGGTTGATGCAAGATTGTTGAAAATCTGCGTTTCAAGGGTATAAAAGGATCTATAAGTGACCGAGCAACAGATTGTCAATGGTATCAAGAACCATGACCGGAGGGCCATGCACGCGATGTATGACTTGCTGGCCGGTCATGCCATGGCCACCGCCATGCGCTATCTTGCCGACCGCGACGACTGCCGCGACGTGCTGCAAGAGGGGTTCCTCAAGGCATTCTCCCACATGGGCGACTTCCATTACAGGGGTGAGGGGTCGCTCAAGGCCTGGTTCTCTCGGATTATAGCCAACGAGTCGATCAATCAGCTGAAGCGTCATGCGCGCATCACATTTCTTGATGCCGAGGTGGTTGAAGAGCCTGACGATGAGACCCCCGACGTCACCCACATTCCACCAGGGGAAATCAACAGCATCATCGCCTCGCTGCCGGCCGGATACCGCATCGTGTTCAACCAGTTTGTGTTTGAACACAAGAGCCATAAGGAAATCGCCCAATCGCTGGGCATCAAGGAGAACTCCTCGGCATCCCAACTGCTGAGAGCCAAGCGACTGCTGGCCAAGATGATTAACCAATACAAACAAGAGCACGATGACTGACAACGAATGGTTTAAACAACTGCAATCAACGATGGAGGGGTATGAGGAACCTGCCCCTGACGGTTTGTGGCCAGACATCAACAGACGATTGCCCCGACGCCAAAAGGTGGTGCCCTCGTGGTTACGCTATGCCGCAGCAGCTGTCGTTGCTGGTGTAACTATCGGTGCTGGGATTCTGCTCTGGAATCCGTTTGACTCCATCGGCACAGCTGCGCCCGAGCAACCTGCCATAGCACAGACTGAAGGCATCAACCCAGAAGTCGCCCTAGTCGATACCAGGCCCCAAAGTGATGAGCGGTCTGTCCAATCCTCACCGCCATCAACCATGGCTCATCGCCCAATGGCACCCATCCAGCGCCAATCGCCCCTTCTGCCTCAAGAGGAAGAACAGCCAACACCGGAGCCCGAAACAAATGTAGATGAGGCACCAGCCCAAACGGTTTCCAGCGATACGACCACGGCACAACCCAGGACTGTCACAACCCGGCAAGATCCTTTCCTTGCCAACACAGCCCCCTCACGTCCGGTTGCCCCAACGCGGCAAAAGCAACCCGTCTCTGTCGGATTATACGCCTCCAACCAGTTCCTCGACCTTCTCGGGAATGGCGGGTCCGATATGGCATCTGACTCACAAAACCCCAGCTGGCCTGTTGACAGCACCCAATTGGAAGCCGAGAGCAATCAAGGCAATAGAAATGTGCCTCGCCGGGTAAGGCAAGAGCATGCCAAGCATCATGCGCCCTATTCACTGGGCGTGAGCGTGAGTATTCCGCTGAGTGAACGCTTGGCACTGACCTCAGGATTAGTATATACGCGACTGAAGAGTGATTTCACTACCAGAGAACAAAGTCTGCACTACATCGGTGTGCCCATCGGAGTAACCTATTCGTTGTGGAAATGGAGATTCGTTAAGCTCTATGCCATCGGTGGAGTGCAAGCCGATTTCAACATCAAGGCAACTATCAAGAACAGTACCGAAGCCATGAGCCGTGACACCGCTAAGGACCGTATCCAGTTCTCGACGATGCTTGGGCCCGGCTTGCAGTTGAACCTCAACAAGGGTTTCGGCATCTACGTTGAGCCGACAGTCCGTTACTACTACAATAACGGCAGCACCGTGCTCAACTACTTCAAGGACAAGCCCTGGAATATCAATTTCAACGCCGGACTGCGACTCAGCCTGCACTGATCGTTCCCAATTCAGAGAAAAAGAGTAACTTTGCCATCAACAAAATCATGACTGACAATGAAGAGCTATTTGGAAATCAAAGTGCCCATCTCCTTCGACGAGGATTGGTTCAGGGAGTTGCGCGGCCTGCTTGACGGCGTTGACATCCGTTGGCAACGGGGATATTACCACATCACGATGGCATTTCTTGACGATACCCCCCAAAGAGTGAATCTCATACCCGGGCTGACTAGTTTGCTAAGTGACGCGGCAGCACCATCTATCACCTTCGACCGGCTCGATGCTTTTGCCTCAGGCTATCACAGGCAGGTAATCCACCTCACCACCACCGATGCGCCAGCAGACTTCTTGGCGCTAATCGAGGATGTCAGGCGGTATTTCAAGTCCAAAGGGTGCGTCATCCAGTCCGATTTCCGTCTGCACGTCACTCTGGGCAGGGTGCAAGACCCGCGGATGAACGTACATAAACTCAAGGACATCATCAGCCAAGTGGACCTGACTACATTTACAATCGATCTGACTGAAGTGGAATACCGAATCTTCCGTGGCAAGACGCTTGGCCAATGGAAATTATTTAACTGATGATGCAAGATTGTTGTTTCGTCGGGTTTAGTGGGTATCAGATAGTAATTATAACGTATTAAACGAATGAAACAGACTTGGAGAATTTTGGTCCTTATGACCTTGATTGTGGCGACTATGTCGTCTTGTAAAGATGATGGGGATGTCGTCTACATGCTACCGGAGAAAAGACCTATCGTGCTCAGCGAGGAGCAAAGGCAGATGCGTGACAACAACAATGAGTTTGCCTGGAGACTGTTCCAGGCCATGCAGGAACATCAAGGCGATGCCAGTACAGTGATGTCACCCATCGGCGTTACTTACATGCTGGGAATGCTCAATGCTGGTGCCGCAGGCGCTACACGCGAGGAAATCACGGCAACACTGGGATTTGGTGATGACCCCGCAGCTGTGAACGAGTTCTGCAACAAGATGATTGATGGGGCACCCAACGTCGATCCTGCTGCCACCGTGAGAATCGCCAACTGCGTTGATGTCAATTCAGCCAGAGGCATCACCCTGCTCAAGCAGTATGTCAACGACATCAAGAAGTACTACAACGCCCAGATTGATGCGCTGGACTTCACCAAAAACAGTACCCTGGAAAAGATCAACAGCTGGTGCAAAAAGCATACCGACGGGATGATTCCGAGCATATTGGACGAAATCAATCCCGATGCTGCCATGTACCTGCTCAACGCCATCTACTTCAATGCCGACTGGACCGAGAAATTTGATCCCAATGACACCCGCAACTCGAGTTTCACGCGAGCCGACGGTTCGGTCGTGAACCTGCCCTTAATGCACCGCAAGGCTGTGGCCCTGGCCTGCGAGAGTGAATTGTGCTCCATGCTGCGCATCCCCTTTGGCAGTGGCGGCTACAGCATGTACGTCATGCTGCCTGCCGAGGGCAAGACCACCAGCGACCTCATCCACGACATGGGTCAACAGGCATTGACCGACCACCTGAATAGCATTGACGGGACACCCCACGAGGTGGATATCCTCATGCCTAAGTTTGAAATCAAGAGCGACATCGACTTGATTGACGTCCTCATGCCAATGGGGATACAATCAGCCTTCACCGCTCGGGCCGACTTCTCAAACATGTCCGATGCCAGCTTGTTTGTTACAGAGATGAGACAAGTGGCAAAAATAGAAGTCAACGAGGATGGAGCCAAGGCATCGGCTGTCACTGTTTCGGAGGCTGGGGAGACTTCGCCCGGGCCAGTTCAATATCAGAAGGCTGAATTTCATGCCAACCGTCCATTCCTGTATTTCATCCTCGAGGAAACTACGCGCACCATTTTCTTCATCGGCACCTATCTGGGGGCGTGAGATAAGGGAGCACCCTTCATCGTTGAGATCAATAAAAGCTGCGTGGAGAATTTTCCACGCAGCTTTTATTGATTTATCGCTATGCCGGCAGGTGCCAACTATTAACTTATCGGTGAAAAATCACTCTGGATTGGATTTCACCTCATAGATGACCTTGGCAGCCTCGGCTACAGCCTCGATATTCGAGCCCGATGGGATGACGCTCTCGGTAGCGGCCAAGTCGGGATTGGCATACTGGTCAATCAACTCATCATCCTCGCCATAAATCGATACCTGAATGATATTGAAGTTATTCCAATCATCGGTAAACTTGTACAGTGTCAACTTGTAGGCAACGGTCTTGTCATATCCACGCTCCTGGGTGAACGCCTGGCGAGTCTCGGGCAGATCAAACGAGTTGCGCACCCACACCTGGAAACTCTTCCCTCCATCCGAAGTCACAATGTCGGGACTGAGCGAGATGGTCTCACCACCGCCCGACAACACATCAAACCAATTAGCCGCCTGTGCCACAGATGCACTCATCAGCAACACCAGCAGCGTCAAGAAAGACATTAAATTTCTCTTCATTTTATCGTCATGTTAAGTATTTACATCGGCAAAGGTATAAATAATTTAAATGACTTGCACAAAATAAAGCAAGTTTTACTAGCCATCACCCAAACGAGACTATTCATCGAGCAATGCCCCACGACGAGCACCAGCACAGCTATATCATTGATAGCCAATCGCCCTCCATTAAACACACCAACAATCAGCAACAAAACATAAACTCCTCTACAACAGAATTTTATCACGCTGCATGATTCATGCCATCCAACAGGGCGTTTAGAGACATATTGGAGGCTTTTTGTTTAAATTTGTCTAAAAAATTTGCACAATTCAAATATATGGTTTAATTTTGCACTCAATATGATACTTTTTTCCTAGCAAGGCAGCTTCGTCGTGAGACGAGGCGCTTTTCTTATTTGTGGATAGGCTGATCAACGCTGGGTGTATATCGTCTGCTGCAGGTCGTTGAGGAAGCGGGCGGCATGGCCACCGTCCATCTGCGCATGATGGAACTGGAACGAGACAGGCAGCGTAGCCTTAAACAGACCTTTTCGATACTTGCCCCACATCACCATAGGATTGCAGAACTGGTCAGAATATTGGTTGACGATGCTGTCGAGTTCAGTCGCCGTCATGGCCGATGTTCCTATCACCATGGCATCATCTACAAAGGTGCTCTGACACGAACTGCTTGCCGACCGAGTCAACGTCGTATAGTCCTTGTTGAATCTCTCCAAGTCATCACAATAGGGAACATCACAAGAGTTGATGCCCCCGTTGCAGTTATTCACTATCACATTGATGGCTAAGCAGTCATACTTGTACATTTTCCCGTCCTCGGGCAACATGTAAAACTCCTCAATCTGTGATGCCGCATTGCCGATGCACCAGCACAGGAGCATGTTGAACTTCAGCCCGCTCCGCCGACTCATCTTACAGAGCTGCGTCACGTCAAAGGTCTTGGTAAGCGTCACCATGGGCATCGGGGACTTCATCCAAAGTTCAAAAGCAACAGCTCGACTCGTGTCCTTGGGATTAATTTCCTGTTTCATTTCCTCGGTTACTATACCAGTTGTCCGGGCAACCGGAGTTTTACTTTCTCGGGGAAAGTCGCTTCATAGGCCTCAAAGGCTTCGGGGTTCTCGTCGGCAACGAAGTAGCCCTTGGGCGGGCCGTAGGTCGCCTCGGCGATGCCTTTGCTTTTTAGCCAACCTGGGATTAGTTCCTGGGCGAGGAAGTAGGGCACCACGGCATCGCGTGGCTCGGCATGATAATGGATGCCCAACTTGCTGGCCAGGTCAAAGCCCGCATGGCTATAGAAGTCAATGTTGCCCTCCATGCACACGAAACCGATGCCCAGCACTCGGGCCTTCTCCAACGCGTAGTTCAGCAATTTGAGCCCATAGCCCTTGCGTTTATAATCCGGGTGGATGCTGATGGGCCCAAAGGTCCATGACGGGCACCTCGTGCCGTCGTCAAGAACGAGTTCGGCCCTGGAAAACATCACGTGACCGATAATCTTGACGTCCTCCTCCATCACGAGGTCGAGTTCGTGCACGAAATCAGGATTGTTGCGATACTGGTTGAGCACATAATGCTCGGTGCAACCGGGACGATAGACGTTCCAAAATGCCTCGCGGGTGAGGTTTTCCACCTCACGGTAATCCTCGGGTTGTTCTAATCTGATAGTCATCTGACAAATGGTTATTAATGTTAAGCAAATGTCGCCATAATAATTAATATTTGCAATAATCCCGATTACATTCTCGCCTTCTGCTTCTCGCCGGCACCGGTGCCACGGTACTTGCTGCTGGCTGCGTTGAACTTCCAGGTGAGGTACAGGGCTAGGGTGCGGCGGGCGGGATTGCTTGTCGTCAACTCACGCGGGCCATAGATGGTCGCCTCGGTCTTGTTGGTGTTGAACAGGTCGTGGCAGCGCAGGTCGGCGGTGAGCGAACCCAGGTGGTGCAGGTTGATGTCACGCTGCACGCCCACTGCTGTATAGAACCTGCTGCGGCTCACCCTGAAGTTGTTGTAATCACCCCTGGATACCCATTGCACCACCAAGTTGAGGCGCCAGTCGTGAGGCAGTTCGAAGTCGTTGTCCCACGAGAACTGGAACAACGGGTGGTTAAGGGTTATCAAGCTGCCGTCGGCACGGGGAGCCTTGTAGTTCTGGAATACCGTGAAAATGCTCCAGGTGGGATGCCAGCAGCCAATAACCGGCCTCAACGACGGGATGATGCTGAACTGGTTGTAGTCCTCGGCACTGTTGATGGGACGCACAAGGCTGACGAGCGGGTCTTCGCTGCCGGGGAAAAGCTCGGTGGACATAGTAGCAGAGTCCTTGATGCGGCCATAATTCACCGCCAGGTTCATCCACTTGTAGGCGGCATTGAGAACCAGGCTGTGTGTGTAGGTGGGCTTCAGGTAGGGATTGCCACTCTGATAAGTGTAGCGGTTGATATAGATGGTCGAGCTGGTCAGGCTGCTATAGGCTGGACGCTGGATGTCGCGGCGGTAGGATAGCGATAACTGCACCTTGCCGATGGGGGCCGAGATGACTGCCGTGGGGAACCAGTCGCCATAGTCGCGGCACACCTCGTCCTCACGTTCACCAAAGTTGTAGTAGTTGTTGGTCAGGTGCTCGTAGCGCAGGCCTACTTGGGCGAATACCATGCCGAAACGGCGGCCGAATTCCACAAAGGCGGCCGTTGACGACTCGTTGATCTCGCTGTCGGTAGCCTTGACGGGGACACTGGCTGTTGCCGAGAAGGAATAGGCATCGGTACGGTGGTTGTAGGAATATTCACCGCCTGCCGACAGGTTGCCATGCCACACCGGGTAACTCAGGACGAGCTTTGAAGCCCAGAAGTTGTTCCTGCTACTGGTGTTGCTCTCAATGCTGCGTTTGATGCTATTTCCATCGATGGTGCTTTCCTCGCTTGTGTTGCCCGGGACCGTGGTGCGGTCAAATAAGCCGTCAAAATTCAGGTCAATACCAAGTGAGCCGGCTTTACCATTATAGTAAACATTGAAAATGTGCTTGTGGAAACTGTCATTCTGCCTGATGTCGCTCACCGAGCGCTCGGTAAAGTCGCCATTCTCGTAGCAATCGGTGATAAACTGGTCGTGAAAATCGGTGCTGGGATGGCGGTCGTATTTGTAGAAGGCACCCATACTGTGGTGATCGTTTATCACATAGTTCACCTGCAGTTGTGGGGAGATGCCTTTCCAGATGTTCTTGCCCTCCTGCATGACATGGCTCTCGACCCGGTCGGGACCCACGAGGTAGAACAGATGGTTCTCTTGCAACATCTTGGCGTGACCATAGCGGCCGCACCACAGCGATGCCGTGATGTCCAGTCCGCCCGTGCGGTAGTTCAAGTCCACATTGTTGGTGATCGTGTGGCTATACTGGTACAGGGCCATCACGTTGTCCTGGAAGCTCAAGCCGTCGCCCTGGGCCTTCTTGAGCGTGATGCGTACTACGGCCTTGGTCGAGGCTGCATAGCGGGCTCCTGGGTTCTGAATGACGTCAACATGCTGGATTTGGTCGGAGCGCAGGCGGGATAGCTCTGACGCATCCTGCACCTTGCGCCCGTTGACATAGACCTCGGCCTCGCCGCGGCCCAGCACCTTGACGACACCGTCGCGTTCGGCTTCCAGCGACGGCACCTTGGCGAGAGCGTCGGCCACGGTGCCGGCCTTCTCGAGAATGGTGCCCTCAACGGTGGTGCGCATGGCTTCGCCCTTGACGTGTGTCTTGGGTAGCTGACTCTTGACAACTAACTCACCAAGCAACAGCGCATCTTCTTTCATCTGGATGGTCAGTCCATGGACAGCCTTCAAGTATTGCGTCTGGTAGCCAATGCACGAAACCTTGAGCAGACTGCCATTGTGTGGTGTCGTGATCTGGAACCGTCCCTGCTCGTCGGTCATCGCACCCTGCACAAATGCCGAATCAGGGAGCGACAGCAGTACCACGTTGACATAGGGCATCGGTTCCCCTTTCTCGTCGATGACCGTTCCCCCCACATCGGGTCCCTTGGCCATCGACACGATTGTTGTCATCATTGCAGCAACCAGAGCTACTTGCTTGAAAATATTATTCTTCATAACCCTATATTAAAGTAATTATTTAAATTTAAAAATACTCAATTCTCAATCGTCATGCCCCCCAGGAAATTGCTGGCGACGATGTGCAGGCATGGAGCGTGTGAAATCATGTGATTCCCGGTCCTGTTGTTCACGCCGCCAATGAAGTTGTTGCTCTTTACCACGATGTTGACATTGGCGGGAACATGTATCTTGACACCTCCCAGGTAGGTGCGCACGTCGATTTCCTCGTCATCGCTGATGACTGCCTCACGCAGGTCCAGCCGCAGCCCGCCCAGGAAGGCATCCAGGCGGGCACCATGGAAGGGCTCACCCTGATAGACGTACTCGTCGGCACCCAGGCGCACGACGCAGTTGATGCGCTTGCCGTTCTCGCCCTGTGGTAGGGGGCGCCTGAGCCATTGTGACGGGTTGTGGCTGAATCCGTAGATGACGAGTTCAGCACCGATGTACAGGAGGAGTAGCGGGCCGAAATATGCCGTCCAGCTATGCTCCCAGTTCAGGTGAACGATGCCCCACATGTCGGCCAGCTTGATCAGCGCAGCCACGATGAAGATGATTCCGATGATTGTTCTTCTGCTCATGATTCCTATGCATTAATGGTGGTGAAAAGCGGGGTGTTCCTTGACCGACTGGTATCCGATGACCTTGCCGTTGCTGTCAAAGGTTACGACGAACAACATCTCCTCGGCATCGATGATTTCACCCACCGTCTTTCGGTAGCCCCATTCCTCAACATCCTCGTTAGCGTTCTTGAAAAGGGGCGTTCCCAACAGGTGCTTGATGTCGTCTTTGTTCATTCCCACTTCCACTTTGTTGATCTTGGTCGTGTCACGCGTAGCAATGCAGCTGCTCACGCTCATGCCGGTCATTGTCAACATCAGGGTGACGATTAGGCTGAATAAATGTTTCTTTTTCATAATCATGAATATTAAATGACACATGCGATGTCATGTACTTCGGTTGCAAAGTTCCCGCCAAATGGCCGTTCAAGCAAGTTTCTGGGATATTCTGCAAGGTATTGTGACGAATGGCTGGGATTAAGGGATAAAATGCATATTTGTGACGAATGGTTTGGCCGTTTCGGTGACTTACAGTAATTTTGTTGCCCGATGAACCAAGAGCAAAAAGATACCATTACCACCCGCGTCGTCAGCACTATTTTTACGGTGCTCGCCTTGGCGATTTTCAAGCCGTTCGGGCTCCAGACATGGCAATGGATGGCCGTTGTCCACCTGTCGGCAATGGGTTGCTTGGGCTTTGTGAGTTGTGCGCTCACCGAGGCCATCTTGAAGCACGTCATCAAGAAACCGCGCTCCCTCGAGCGCGGGGTGGATTACATCATCAGTCGCAACCTGTGGTTTCAACTCATCAACACCCCTTTGGTCGCTCTGCTCATCTGCCTGTACCGTCACTTCGTGATGAGTGACCTCGTGCCAGGCAATGTGCTCTCATGGGGCAATTTCCTCGAAACGCTGCTGATTATCGCCTTCTGTTCGTTTGCTATCGGCTTGTACTGGCGATTCAAGTTTCGCAGCAAGTATCTCACAGCCGAGCTGATGGAAGTGCGACTCTTGAATGAGCAACTGCAACGCCTCCAGCAGGAAGCGGAGTGCCGTGACCGAGAAGCCGACGCTGCACGCATCGCGCCCATGGCTCAAGATAATCTGCCAGCCGCTGTCGCGACAACTCGCCCCGACACGATAACACTCACTGGCTCAACCAGCGAGAGCGTCACCCTGCAGGTATCCAATCTCTTGTATGCAGAAGCGGTCGGCAACTATATGAAAATCATCTGGTTACACAATGGCAAGGTGCGCTCCGATATGCTTCGCACAACCTCCAAGCGCATCGAGGAAGACTTGCACCGCTATCCCATGGTAGTGCGTTGTCACCGCGCCTTCCTGGTTAATCTGCATCAAGTGGAGCAAATCGTCTCCTCGTCAGGCTCCATGCGCTTGGTTCTCAAGCACTGTGACGAGAATCTACCCGTCTCACGCAGCAACATGGCTCAGGTCAAGGAGGCCATAAAAGGCGTGAGAAATGAAAGTCAAGGGTGAGTAATCAACCTTATAGCTTAAAACTTCCAACAAAATTTTGAAGGTTAAAGATTTTGCAGTAACTTTGTCAGTTTGAAAGAATAAATCAAAAAACAACCTAAATAAACCGAACCAAGTATGTTTGACGAGAAATTATTACAAGAAGTGACCGCAAAGGCCCAGACGTGGCTCAGTGACAGTTATGACGAGCAGACGCGCGCCCAGGTACAGGCGATGCTTGACAACGAGGACAAGACCGAACTGGTAGAGTCGTTCTACAAGATTCTGGAGTTTGGCACTGGCGGACTGCGCGGCATCATGGGTGCTGGCTGCAACCGCATGAACATTTACACCGTGGGCAGTGCGACCCAGGGCCTTGCCAACTACCTGAAGGAGGCCTTTAAGGATCTGGAGCAGATCTCGGTCGTTGTCGGCCATGACGTGCGCAACAACAGCCGCCTGTTTGCCGAGACCGTTGCCAACATCTTCAGTGCCAACGGCATCAAGGTCTACCTGTTTGAGGGACCACGCCCCACTCCCGAGGTGAGCTATGCCATTCGCCGACTGGGCTGCCAGAGTGGTGTGAACATCACGGCTTCTCACAACCCCAAGATCTACAACGGTTACAAGGCCTATTGGGACGACGGCGCTCAGGTAGTCGCACCCCACGACGTGAACATCATCAACCACGTCAACGCCATCGAGGACGTGCGCGACATCAAATTCGAGGGTAATCCCGAGCTGATCCAGATCATTGGCGAGGATGTTGACGCCCCCTACATCGAGGACATCGCCACCCTGTCGCTCAGCCCCGAGGTAAACAAGAAATATCACGACCTGAAAATCGTTTACACGCCCATCCATGGCGTAGGCCGCTACATGGTACCCCGCTCGATTGAGCGTTGGGGATTTGACAATATCATCCACGTGCCCGAGCAGGACGTGATGAGCGGCGAGTTCCCCACGGTGGAGTCGCCCAACCCCGAGAATCCCAGCGCCATGGCCATGGCTATCGCCAAGGCCGAGGAGGTGGATGCCGACCTGGTGCTCGCCAGCGACCCCGATGCCGACCGCATCGGCCTGGTGATCAAGAACACCAAGGGCAAATATGAGCTCGTGAACGGCAATCAGATACAGATCATCTTCCTCTATTACCTGATGGTGCGCAACCGCGAGTTGGGACGACTCACCGGCGACGAGTACATCGTCAAGACCATCGTCACCAGCGAGACCATCGCCAAGATTGCCCGCAAGGAAGGCATCAAGATGTTTGACTGCTACACGGGCTTCAAGTGGATTGCTACCGTCATGCGCGAGATGGAAGGCAAGGGACGCTACCTGGGCGGTGGTGAGGAGAGCTACGGATTCCTGCCCGAGACGTTCGCCCGCGACAAGGATTCGGTATCATCCATCCCCCTGATGTGCGAGATTGCCGCCTGGGCCAAGGACAAGGGCATGACCCTGAACGACTTGTTCATCGACTTGTACATCAACTACGGCTACAGCAAGGAGCGCGGCATCAGCGTCGTGCGCCCCGGCAAGAGTGGTGCCGACGAGATTGCCCAGATGATGGTCAACTTCCGTGAGAACCCGCAGCAGGCCATCGACGGCTCGCCCGTGGTGCTCATCAAGGACTTCCTGAAGCTCGAACAGCGCGACATGCTCACCGGCCAGGTCACCAAGCTCGACATGCCCGTCACCAGCAACGTGCTGCAATACTACACCCAGGACGGCACCAAGGTTTCCATCCGTCCGTCGGGTACCGAGCCCAAGATCAAGTTCTACATCGAGGTGCACGACCAGCTCGACAAGAAGGAGAACTATGACGCCAAGAACGACTGGGCCGACGAGAAAATCGACCGCATCTGCCAGTCGCTGGGCATCGCGTGAAGCAGTTAGCAGTTAATAGTTTGACAGATTGACGTTTACGTTATCTATCATATTGAAGGCTAACGGCTCACAGCTAAAAAGAACCATTAATCAATAAACCAAACAATAAAACATTAAAAAAACAACGATTTATGTCAGAAAAGATTCAGACTTTAAGAGACTCGGCTGCAATGCGCTGGACGGCGCTCCTGTTGCTCGCACTGGGCATGTTCTGCAGCTACATTTTCATGGACATCCTCTCGCCCATCAAGGACCTGCTGGAGTCCTCTCCTAACCTTGGATGGAGCTCAACCGCTTTTGGCACCGAGGAGAGTGCCGAGGTATTCCTCAACGTGTTTGTGTTCTTCCTGATTTTTGCCGGCATTATCCTCGACAAGATGGGCGTTCGCTTTACAGCGGTCCTCTCGGGTGCTGTGATGCTGGTGGGTGCCATCATCAAGTGGTATGCCGTGTCCGACTCCTTTATCGGCACCGGGCTTGAGACCTGGTTCACCAACAACCTGAACTACATACCTGGCTTTGACGAGTTGGGCGTATCGCCCTTCTACGAGGGCATGCCCGCCAGCGCCAAGCTGGCCGCTTGCGGCTTCATGCTGTTTGGTTGCGGTGTCGAGATGGCAGGTATTACCGTTAGCCGCGGTATCGTCAAGTGGTTCAAGGGCCGTGAGATGGCACTTGCCATGGGTAGCGAGATGGCTCTCGCCCGCCTGGGTGTTGCCACCTGCATGATTTTCTCGCCCTACTTTGCCAAGTTGGGCGGCAACATCAGCGTTAGCCGCGCCGTCGCCTTCGGTGTGGTACTGATGTGCATCGCCCTGATCATGTTCATCGTTTACTTCTTCATGGACAGCAAGCTCGACAAGCAGACGGGCGAGGCCGAGGAGAAGGACGACCCGTTCAAGGTGAGCGACATTGGCAAGATCTTGACCAACAAGGGTTTCTGGCTGGTATCGCTGCTATGCGTTCTCTACTACAGCGCCATCTTCCCCTTCCAGAAGTATGCTGTGAACATGCTGCAGTGCAACATCAGCTTTGTTGAGCCCGCCGAGGGTTCGTTCTGGGCTGGTGACTCGGTAGCCATCTGGCAATACATCATCATGATTATCGTCGCCGCTACCGCATTCATGAGCAACTTCATGAAGAAGAGCAAGAGCGCCAAGTATGGCCTGCTGTGCATCTCGATCCTGGCTCTCATCTGCTACTGCTACATGGGTTACATGCGTCAGAGCGCCGAGAGCGTGTTCGCCGTGTTCCCCCTGCTGGCAGTGGGCATCACTCCCATCCTGGGCAACTATGTTGACCACAAGGGTAAAGCCGCATCGATGCTCGTGCTGGGCTCGTTGCTGCTCATCATTTGCCACCTGACGTTCGCCTTCATCCTGCCCATGTTCAAGAGCAGCACCGTTGGCGGCATCATCATTGCCTATGTCACCATCCTGGTGCTGGGCGCCTCATTCTCGCTGGTTCCCGCCGCACTGTGGCCCAGTGTTCCCAAGCTCGTGGACTCCAAGATCATCGGTAGCGCCTATGCGCTGATCTTCTGGATCCAGAACATCGGTCTGTGGCTCTTCCCGCTGGCTATCGGCAAGGTGCTCGACAAGACCAACCCTGGCGTGACCGATCCCACCCAGTACAACTACACCTGGCCGCTGGTCATGCTCGCTTGCCTGGGTATTGCTGCGCTGCTCATCGGCCTCTACCTCAAGGTCGTTGACCGCCAGAAGCACCTAGGCCTCGAGGAGCCCAACATCAAACCCGAGTAATATTCTATTTATCTATAAATTAGGGCTTTAAGGACCTTAAGGGCTTTAAAGCCCCTAATTTTTGAACTTTAAAGCACAACTCATGAGAGAGAACGTTAGAAATGCGTTAGCAACGAGGGCTTGGGCACGGTGGACAGTGCTAGCCATTGTGTCGTTCACGATGATGGCCGGCTATGTCGTGGCCAAGGAGATGTCTCCGCTGCAATTCATGCTCGAGAAGAGCGTCCAGGACGGTGGCATGGGGTGGACCAGCGGCGAGTTTGGCATTTTTGCCGGTTCGCGCGGATTCTTTAATGTGTTCCTGCTGATGCTCTTTGTCGGCGGCGTGATTCTCGACAAGATGGGCGTGCCCTTCACGGGCATCCTCTCGTGCGTGCTCATGCTCGTGGGATCGGCTGCCGTTTATGGTGCCGTCACGCTCGTGTCTCCTGCCCCAATGATGTATGTCCCCCTATTGGGAACCATCAAGCAGCAAGTCGTGGTCGCCGCGCTGGGATTCGCCTTCTTTGGCATTGGATATGAGATGTGTGGCATCACTGTGAGCAAGGCCATCGTGCGCTGGTTCTCGGGCAAGGAGATGGCCCTGGCGATGGGTCTGCAGGTGGCTATGGCCCGCTTGGGCACGGCACTGGCACTGGGTTTGAGCCCCATCATCGCGCTGCGATGGGGGTTGCCGCGGCCCATCCTCATCGGTGTGTTCTGCGTGGGCGTGGGCCTGATTGCCTACCTGTATTACTGCTCGATGGACCGCCAGCTCGACAAGGAGCAGGGCAAACAGGCGTTGCAGGCTGGTGACGACGAGAAATTCCATTTCTCGGACATGATGCTCACGATCAAGAATCCGGGTTTCTGGCTCATCACGATGCTGTGCCTGTTCTACTACTCGGCACTATATCCCTTCCTGGACTTTGCCACCAAGTTGATGATCTCAAAATATAATGTGGAGGCGGGACTCGCTGGCCTGATTCCTGCCATCCTGCCGTTCACCTCGATCGTGCTTACACCGCTGTTTGGCGGCTGGTGCGACAAGCGCGGGCGCGGAGCCACGATGATGGTCATCGGCAGCGTGATGCTCACTGTAGTGCTGGCTGTGTTTGCCATGCCGGGCAATTCCAGTTGGCTGGCGGTGACGCTGATGTGTGTGCTGGGCATTGCATTCTCGCTCCTGCCTGCCGCACTGTGGCCCGCTGTGCCCAAAATCGTGCCCATGAAGCAGTTGGGCACCTCCTACTCCATTATCTACTACATCCAGAACATCGGCCTGATGCTCATCCCCATTCTCATCGGCAAGGTGCTTGAACGCAACACCGTGGGCGAACAGGTAGATTACACCCAGTCGCTCATCATCTTTGCCATCATCGGCGTTTGCGCCATCATCACCGCCACGGCCCTGCTGTGGATGGACCGCCGCCGCCACTACGGGCTTGAGGAACCGAATATCCAGTGAAAGGTAAAAAAGGTCTTATTTTTATAACCATTATTCAAATATGAAGATTCAACATATTATCGCCATGGTTGTCTTGATGGCATCGCTTGCCAGCAGTCAACAGACCATGGCTCAAAACAACAAGAGGCAAAACGTAATCGGTATGGAAGAAATCGTTCTTGACAATATCCTGGCCCGTACCAGCATCCGCTCCTATCAGGACCGTCCTGTCGAGCAGGACAAAATCGAGAAGCTGCTACGCGCCGGCATGGCGGCCCCATCGGCTGTCGATAGGCGCCCGTGGCACTTTATCGTAGTGACCGACAAGCCTGTTCTCGAGGGCCTAGCCCAGGCTAACCCCAATGCCGGCATGGCGGCTCATGCACCGCTCGCCATCGTCGTGTGTGGTGATAAGACCAAGGCGCTCACGCGCGTGCCCGACTACTGGGTTCAGGACGTTGCTGCCGCCACCCAGAACATCCTCCTTGCAGCCCAAGGCATGGGCCTGGGTGCTGTGTGGACTGGCACTTATCCCACCCCCGAACGGGTGCAGGGCGTGACACGCGTGCTCAATCTGCCCGAGCACATCATCCCCTTCTGCACCATCGTCATCGGTTATCCCGAGAAGTATCAGGCGCCCAAGGACAAGTGGGACGAGAGCAACATCAGCTACAACACATTTGGCGGCAAGAAGCCCGACGTCATTGAGCCTGAACGCACTTTCCACGAGTTCACCGTGACCGAGGACTTCCTGCTCAATCCGTTTAACTACTTCTCACAACCTGGCGGCATGCTCGTGTGTGCCGGCAACCGTGACAAGAGCAACGCCATGACCATCGGCTGGGGTGCCCTGGGCAACCTGTGGGGACACGGCACCAACACGGTGACCGTCTATGTCGCCGAGAAACGTTTCACCCGTGAGTTCATGGAGAATAACGATTACTTCACCATTATGACCTTCAAGGATCGCGACGTGCTGCGCTACATGGGCACCCGCAGCGGACGCGACGGCGACAAGGCTGCCGCCCTGGGGCTGCACGTGGCCTACACCGAGAACGGCACCCCCTACTATGAGGAAGCTGAGTGCGTCATCGAGTGCAAGACAATGTATTCCCAGGAGTTTGCCCCCGAGCACTTCCGCGACGACGTGCCACGCAATTTCTATGACGGCTTCACCGCCGGCTATCACTCCTTCTACATCGGCAAGGTGGTCAAGGCTTTCAAGAAGTAGGAAACATAGATGCTATAGATACTATAGTATTATATAATAGTTGTCATGAAAGAGCCATGGCAACTATTTGTTTTTTGGTTAGATACATGCTGTTGCCATTGGCCTGGTAAAAGTGAAATAATCATACTTTTCCCATGAGTAACGAAAAAATCAGCGTCATTTGGGGCGTTTTTCTAAAACAATGTTGTATATTTGCAGTTGTTCTCTGACATAACCGCTATTGATGATAGCGAGTTTGGGGACAGAGGGCAAGAGCGTATAATACAGTGTAAACCTTTAAACTGAACTATGGCAAGATTTCTCGTAACAACCAAGCAAATGAAGAATACTAACGGCATCCGCATTGAGCCTGGAATGTCCGTTGAAGTCATCACCCAATCTATGAGTAATCCCGTCCTGACCAACGGAGGCCAACCCGTTGTTGATGCCTTCATGCGCATCTACGGCATTGACCTTCGCCGGGCAGGAGCTCTCAACATGACATACCTGAATGTCGAGAGAATAGGATAACCAATAGTATCACAAATAACAAGTATCACCCTTTAACCAATAACAATTATGGTCAACCAAGAAATATACGAATTCTTCCGTTCCGCCCATTCGAGCGGCTCTGGTCTCGCCTCAAAGTGGCTGAGGCAGAATAGTGACATGGATTGCCACTTTTTCCCCGAAGCATGGGAAAACCAGCAATTGAGAGCCAATTACGGGATACCCGTTGAAGAAGAAATCATCTTCAAGCGTGACACCAGTTTCTGGAGCGATCATAATCAAGGCATCGTCATTACCGATGTGACAATCTATGTTCATCCCGACAACGACGACCCCAGCGGTTTCTTCTATTTTGACTGGGATATCATTTCATATGTTAATTATAAAGATGATATCTTCTATTTTTATGATTATGACAACGAATTGGTGGCCACCCTGCACTCAGGGATGTTTTTCAAGGGCGGCGACTTTACGGAGAGCAACAAAGCCAATGTTGCAAAATTCCTGACCGAAGCCACATCCAAGGTTGCACGAAAAGTGCCGGCTGGCGACGTGATCATTGACCTGGAGGACCAGGAGAAATATGATGAAGCCCTTCAGGCATTAGCTCAGCTCCCACAAGATGCACTTCAAGACCCATGGACGAATCTCGCTTATGGCCGTATTGCCATCAAAAAGTCCATGGAATCAGATGAGCCGATCGAAGAGCTCTTCGATCTTGCCAATGACAAACTTCAGAAGGCACGCGAATTGGCGGGCGACGATATCTGGAACAAAATATTCTGGTACACATCCTATTGGTATGGATATAATTACGCCTGGATTGGCCAGAACTACAATGCCCGCAACTTTTTCATTAATGCCATGGAATCTGATGCCGATGGCATGAAAAAGGATGCCATACAAATGTTTGACCTTTGCGAAGAAAGGCTGAAGGACATTTGGGATAACTATCTGACTACCTATGAGTATAATGACCGCAAATTCCTCATGCCCGTGCGTGACTACCAGATTGCCGGCTGCACCGCAACAGGTGTTGACACGTTCAAGATGTCGAACATTCCGCCATGTATCAAGTTCCCCGTGGGGCATCCTGTTGCCAACGAGCTCTATATCGGTCATCCCTACAAACCCGAACTATATGTGCCATATAAAGGACATGAAGATGTTTTCTTTGTAGATAAGATCCATGAGCTCAGCTACATCCTGCAGTGCTTGGGAGCTGAGGAAATCTCCATCACCGCCGTCAAGGGCAAAACCGTTAATGAGATTGAAAACTCCAACTCAAAACTCGGTGCCAGTGCAGACTTTCTCATCGTGTCGGGCTCAGCCGAGGGAGGCAACGATTCAAGAAGCAGACAAACAACGCAACAGAATATTGAGCGAACACTTGTCCAAAGATTTGACCCTATCAAGAAGCCCTATGTCCCCGAAGGGTTGATCTGGTATCCCGAGGAATCGAAATGGCAGAGGTTGGTCGAGAGCCGACTCAACGGCAATATGTTAGAGTACAGCGAATTTGTCTCCACCTACGACACCAGTTTCACCTCATCAACCGAGGCCAATGAGATCAAGGGTTCGGTGGAATATCTCTGGAACAAGCTTGACGCTAATGCCTCGTCAAGAGTCGAGAAGGAATTTGAACAGAAAGTCGAGACCCAATGGAGGGTTGACGTGAAGTTCAGATCAATGCATGACTTCGACAATCCCAGTGCGTCCAAGAGCAACGCATTGAGCGCCAACGAGCAGAACTATCTTGAAACCCTGATGGATTATACCGATGGAGGCGAAATCAGCGAAAGGGAACGCCGCATGCTCGACCGCATGAGAGTGTCATTGGGCATCTCAGAAAAGCGCGCCGAGGAGTTAATGGCCAGCATCCAAGTGCCACAACTCACCGAAGACGAGCGGGAATATGTCGAGATGTACCGTGAGTATGCCGAGAAAGGAGAAATCACCGAGAAAGAGCGCCGTCGCCTGGAAAAATTCGCTTCAGCGCTTGGCATCACACCCGACCGCGTTAAAGAAATCGAGAAATAGCCAGCATCATGAATTATTTGTGCATATGCTCGGATTGTCATGAGACATTCCACCTGGACGAGAGTCACAGGGAGAAGTCCAATAAATACCTTCGTTGCCCGCATTGCAACCACAGGATGTGTATAACCATGTTAGGTTATTGTCCCACATGCCGAGCGAATACGGGCTTCAGAACAAGGTTTTATAAAGACATATCCACTGGTGTAATCAAGTGGGTGAAATCCATTCCCACTATCGCCAACCTGAATGGAAAACGAGGAAGAATCTACAAGGACTTCATCAACGACGTGAAGAATGCTTATAAAGGCTACACTGGAGATTTACCCATGGCACACATGTATGGCTATTGCTGCAAATGCGGCAAAATGAGCATCCAGTGTCCCGAATGCAACGCTATCACCCATATCGATGACATACACCAGGGCCAGACCATCGTTTGTTCATCTTGCGGTAAGGAGTTTGTCTTTGTGTGATTATTGATGGGATTTAGTGGATTTTTAAGACTGAAGCATTACTACATTAAACAGAGAATAGTTGTCGAGGGGGATGCCTGACAACTATTCTCTTTACTTGTGTTTACCTACAGTTATTACTGGCGGTGGATGACGCTGCCGCTGGCTTGATGAGTAGCCAGCACAAGCAGTTCGGCTACCTGGACGTGGGCGGGAGCATTCACGGCAAAAGCGACACACTCGGCGATGTCCTCACCCGTCAGGGGTTGGATGCCCTTATAGACGTTATCGGCACGCTCCTTGTCGCCGTGGAAGCGTACTACCGAGAAGTTGGTCTCAACCAGACCGGGCTTGATGTTGGTCACGCGCACGCTGGTGTGGGCCACGTCGATGCGCAGGCCATCGCTCAGGGCCTTCACGGCCGACTTGGTGGCACAATACACGTTGCCGCCGGCATAGGCGGCATCGCCTGCCACACTACCGATATTAACCACATGGCCACGGTTGCGCTCCACCATGCCAGGCACGATGAGGCGGGTCATCGTCAACAGGCCCTTGATGTTGGTGTCGATCATCGTGTCCCAGTCGTTATAGTCGCCCTCATACTCGGGCTCCAGTCCCCACGCGCCACCAGCGTTATTGACCAGCACGTCAATCTCTTGCCACTCGGGGGGCAGCCCCTGGATGGCAGCGGTGGCAGCCTCACGGTCACGCACGTCAAACTCGAGTGTTATTACTCCTACACCCATCTCGGACAGCTCACGGGCAAGTGCGTCAAGCCGCTCGGCCCTGCGGCCTGTAATGATCATGTTATAGCCGTTCACGGCCAACCTGCGTGCACAGGCCTCGCCGATGCCGCTTGTCGCTCCTGTAACTAATGCGATTTTCTTCATATCTGTCTAAAAAATAATTATTATACTTAATTTGTGTCGCAAAGGTACTCAATTATCCACAAAAAGTCAAAAAACCGATGCCAATCATGACAATGCACGAGAAAAAGCAGTAACTTTGTAAGTTAAAACCAATCTCACACCAGTATATTATGCTAAATACAAGTCAACAATATGATAATGCGATCGCCCAGTGCCGCGAGTTGTTTGTCAACAAGATGAAGGATTACGGCCCCTCGTGGCGCATTCTGCGGCCTCGCTCTGTCACCGACCAGATCTTCATTAAGGCCAAACGCATCCGCACACTTGAACTCAACGGAGAGACCAAGGTGGGCGAAGGCATCTGGCCCGAGTTCATCGGTATCATCAACTATGGCATCATCGGGCTCATCCAGCTACAGCTGGGCTACAGCGACACCATCGACATCACTAAGGAGCGCGCCCTGGAGCTGTATGACCTGCACATCGCCGAGACCAAGCGCCTGATGATTGCCAAGAACACCGACTATGGCGAAGCTTGGCGCGACATGCGCATTTCGAGCTACACCGACCTGATTCTCACCAAGATACAGCGCACCAAGGAGATAGAAAACCACAATGGAGAGACCCTCGTGAGCGAGGGCATCGATGCCAACTATCAGGACATGATCAACTACAGCGTGTTTGCCCTGATCAAGCACAGCGAGGAAACTGCCGCTAACCAATAATGATGTTTTGCTACAACCTATGACCATCAAAGCTATCATCAATGCGGTCAAGGGCGAGAAGTGGTGCCAACTGATCACGACGCTCATGCGGCTCACCGTGGGCGGTGTGTTCATCTTCTCTGGTTTTACCAAGGGGATTGACCCGTGGGGGACCTGTTACAAGATCACCGACTACCTCAATGCCCTGGGGCTGGAACAGTGGGTGGGCACGGCACTTTTTATAGCCGTAGCCATCGCCGCGATTGAGTTCATGCTGGGCGTGGCCCTTGCCGTGGGCGCCTACCGCCGCAGCGCACCCTGGCTATCCCTGCTGGTGATGCTGGTGATGACGCCGCTCACGCTGTGGCTCGCCGTGACTAACGCGGTGCCCGATTGCGGGTGCTTTGGCGACGCGCTGCACCTGAGCAACTGGGCGACATTTGGCAAGAACGTGCTGCTACTGCTGGGTATCATCTACCTGTTACTTTTCAACAGGTCGTTGCGGGGTGTATATGGCCCTGCAGTGCAATGGATGGTTATGGCGGCATCGTTTGCCCTGATCATGGCCATCAGCTACTATGGCTACTTCGTCCAGCCGCTCATTGATTACCGCCCCTACCCCGTCGGTACCCGCCTGGTCAATGCCTCCATCCAGGACAGTGACGAGGGCGAGGAAGACTTCATCTTTATATACAGCAAGGATGGCAAGGAGCAGGAGTTTACCATCGACAGCCTTCCTGACGAGGAAGACGGCTGGGAATATGTGACCCGCTACCACGCTCGCCGCCCCCACGGCCAGGTCATCATGCTCGACGATAACCCCAACGGCGGCATTGCCATCATGGACAAGGACGGCAGCGACATCACCATCGACATATTGAGTGACAGCCGCCGCACCGTGCTATTGCTCTTCCCCGACCTGCCCCGAGTGGGCGTTGTCAACTCGTTTGCACTCAACGAGCTCACCGATGCCGCCCTCGTGGCCGATGCCGACGTCATCGGCCTCACTCCGGCCACTGGCGATCAGATTGAGCATTGGAAGGACATCTCGATGGCCAGTTATCCCATCCACAACATGGACGACAGCGAGCTCAAGATGGTGGCTCGCGGTAATCCCGCAGTGGTCTATCTCGAGGATGGCACCATCAAGTGGAAACGCACCCTGTCGTCGCTCGATGGCGTGGAGCAGCCGGTGGAGCTGAGCGATATGGGCAATGACTTCCAGCCCGACATCATCGTGTCACGGTTGACGCTGCTCTATATGGCAGTGATGCTGGCCCTGCTGCTGGTCAACCGCACCCACCTGCTGGTGAGATACCTCTACCGCAAGCGCACCTTGCGCCACAACAAGTCACATCAATCCCCCCGACAATAATCCACATAGCCCTATGATACTCAAAGAAGGACAAATCGTCAACAACCGCTGGAACGTGGTATATCTCATCAAGGAGAATCCTTATGTCGAGAGCTACCGCGTCGAGGACGAGAGCGGAAATCCCTACTACATGAAGATTTACCGCCTCAAGAATACGCCCGAGAAGCTGATTCATGACGGACAGGTGACCGAGATCAGCATGTGTCAGCTCATCAACCACAAGAACATCATCAGCTGCATCGACCATGGCACCCATAATGATGAGGCGGGCGAGTGCCGCTACCTAGTGGCCAACTACTTCAGCGGGGAACTCCTCAGCGAGATGCTCCAGCGTGAAGGAAAACTGGACACTGCAACGGCGACCAAAATATTCATCGAGATGCTGCAAGGTATACAATACCTGCACGACATGCCCGGCGTGCTGCTGCACAACGACATCAACCCCACCAACGTGATGCTCAGCAGCAAGACTGGCGGCATTGCCGAACTCATCGACATGGGGCACGTCTCGTTCTGCTTCATGGGCAACGCGCCGTTTGACACGGCCGACCTCGACCCGCGATATGCCAGCGGACAATCGTTCCTGGGCAAGTATGACGAGCGCAACGACATCTTTGCCGCGACGGGAGTGTTCTACAAGATGCTCACCGGACGTGACCCCTGGGACATCGAGTTCAAGCCCGACATGACCCGCAAAGAGAAAATCAAACTCGTCCAGAAGGCCCGCAACGAGAAGGGCGAGATCGATGTCAGTGACATCGAGGACGAGAAAATCAAGACCGTCATCTCGACGGGCATGGCTCTAGGCTACAACGACCGCTATGGCAGCATCGATGAGTTGCTCAACGACCTCATCGACGGCGACGACAGCGAGATGGCCCAGGAGATACGCAGCAAGCTGGCGACACGCCAGCACGATGACATGGACGAGGATGCTGACGACCCGTTCAACTCGTTAGACTGGATGGACAACGACTCCACGCCCACCTCCAAGCACGCTACCGAGACTAGCGCCAACGTCGATATCAAGCGAGGATCGGGCAATGGATTTGCCGACATCGCCGGCATGGATGAGCTCAAGGAGATGCTGCGCAAGCGCGTCATCCTCATCCTGCAAGACAAGGAACTGGCCGAGAAATACAAGCTAACGCCTCCCAACGGCATGCTGCTCTATGGCCCTCCCGGATGCGGCAAGAGCTTCTTTGCCGAAAAATTTGCCGAGGAGACGGGCTTCAACTTCATTCTGGTCAAGGCCAGCGACCTGGGTTCCATCTACGTCCACGGCTCTCAAGGCAAGATTGCCGACCTGTTCAAGAAGGCCGAGGAAAACGCGCCCACGGTGCTGTGCTTCGACGAGTTCGACGCTTTTGTGCCTAACCGCTCGGGAGACAATTCCGGCGGTAACCAGGCCGGCGAGGTCAATGAGTTCCTCACCCAGTTGAACAACTGCTCCAAGCGCGGCATCTTTGTCATCGCCACGAGCAACAGGCCCGACAAGGTGGATCCAGCCGTGCTGCGCACGGGGCGCATCGACAAGCAGATCTATGTCCCCATGCCCGACGAGACGGCACGCAAGCTCATGTTTGAGCTCTACCTCAAGGACCGCCCCTGTGGCCCGATCGACAGCGACGCACTGGCTGAGAAGGCCGACGGATATGTGGCCAGCGATATCGCCTACGTCGTGAACGAGGCAGCGACTATTGCCGCATTCAACCACGAGGACATCACCCAGGAACTGCTCATCAAGACCATCGAGGGCATCAAGCCGTCGGTCAACAAGGAGCTGCTCAAGGAATATGAGGAAATGCGCGACAAGATGGAGGGCATCTCGCGCAATAACGCCCTGCCTCGAGTGGGATTTAACGTCTAAACACCCCGAAAACAATCATTTAAAACGTTAGAATATATGGACTTAAACAAACTGATGATGGATTTTCTGGCCGAGGAAGGGTTCCGTCCACACGAGACCCCTTTCGGCATCGCGTTCAAGAGCGAGGGCATCAATTACCTCTATTTCAAGGACGATGAGGACGAACAATACTTCAGGCTGATGATGCCGGCCATCTTTGAGGTCACCGAGGACAACGAGGAAATGATCTACAAGGCCATGAACGACGTCAACGGCAGCATCAAGGTCGTGAAGCTCTACACAATGGACATGGAGGACGAGGATGGCAAGAACGACACCAGCGTGTGGGTAGCATTTGAAATCCTGGCCGACACCACTCCCGAGCTCAAGGACATCGTGCCACGCGCCATCAACCTGCTCAAAGGCGGACGCATGGCCTTCCTGGCACGCCTCGAGGAAATCGCCAACCACTAAACTATTGACACATTCATTACATTAATAATCATATAATCACAACAAAACAACATGAAAAAGTACCTTTTTACCGCACTATTGCTTTTAACATCGATGATGGCACTCAACTCTTGCGGCAGCGACGAGCCCGACGATAAGCTCACCGCCACAGCGACCTATGGCATGACATTCTCTCAAGATATGCTCGATGCCTGCAACGTATTTATCATCTACAAGGCCGAGAACGGACGCAACGTCATGGAACCCATAACATCCACCTGGTGGACCAAGACCGTCACCAGCAACAAGTTCCCTGCCGAGTTTGGCGTGATGTATAAATTCAGCACCAAGAGCGATGCCGAACTCACTCAAGAAAAATACAACTTGACATGCGAGATGAGCTTCAGCGGCAAGACAAGCAAGGGCGCCAGCTACACCAACTCGGTCTCCATTATCAACAGCCAGGGCGTGGCTCGTGACAAAGTGGTCAACACCCTCGACAAGTTGAGCGGCAAGTCGGTTGGTTTCAAGGTCACCAAGGACGGCATCTTCTCACAGGCCAACAACCTCAAGTACGATTAAAAAACCGAATGAGATGTGATTAAGTTCACATATACCTTAAACGACAGGGACGCAGTCATAGGCTGCGTCCCTGTCGTTTATCTGCGAGGCTTATGTTTCACTTTTTCGGTTCCATGTGGATGGTGACGTGAGTCTGGTTGCCATAGCGTTTTTTCAAACTCTGCTCAATGGCCGTGGCGCGGTCGTGGGCTGCGGTGAGGGAGACGTTACCGTCCATGCGCACGTGGGCCTCGATGGCGAAGCGGTTGCCGATGCGGCGCGTGCGCAGGTTGTGCGGCTCGCTCACGTCAGGGAAAGAACAGATGATGTCCTCGATTTCCTTCTCGATTTCGTCAGAGAGCGACGACTCGGTGAGTTCACGCATACTTGCGCGCAACAATTCTACCGACACCTTGACCAGCATCAAGCCCACCAGTACCGAGGCCAGCGGGTCGAGCACCGTCCAGCGGTTGCCCAACAGGATGGCGCCACCAATGCCCACCGTGGTACCAATAGACGAGAGGGCGTCGCTGCGGTGGTGCCACGCATTGGCGACAAGTGCCTGAGAGTCAAGTTTCTTGCCACGATTAACCGTGTAACGATAGAGGATTTCCTTGACAATAAGCGAGACAATGGCAGCAGCCAGCGCCAGCCAGCCGGGTGCCGCCAACTGCTTGCCGCCAGCCCAGTCGATGAGTTTGGCAACGCCCGAAACGATGATGCCTGTGGCTGCAGCTATCAGTGCCAGCCCAATGATGAATGTGGCAAAGGTCTCATACTTGCCGTGGCCATAGTCGTGACTTTCATCCTGCGGCTTGGCGCTCACATGGACAAAGGCGAGGACAACGACATCGGTAATGAAGTCCGAGAGCGAGTGGACCGCATCGGCAATCATCGCCGAGCTGTGTCCCATCACGCCAGCGATGAACTTGAAGGTCAGCAGTGCCACATTGCCCGCACTGCCCACCAGCGTCACCTTATATATCTCTTTTTCACGACTCATGATGCCGCAAAGGTAGTCCTTTTACTTAAGCCTGTCAACTTCCACACGCTAAAAAACCGTGTCCCCGCAGATGGACCTCGGCAGGGACACGGTATTTTGTCAGCAAGGATGAGGAACTACATTCAGATAGGGCTCTATCACACTGTCCTCAACACGGGTGAATGTGGGGTATTCACCGCCGAGAAACGTCAGTTTGTCGCCCTGCACTGAATATTCGCATTCAGAGGGCTCGGGGTTGGGATTGTATTTGGGGTCGGGATCGAAGGTGATTATCAACTTCTTCCCCGATACGGTATATGTTCCGTGATGAACAATAACGCTGGGATGGCCATAATAATATTCGACATGAGATTTCTCCACTATATGAAACTTACCCTCTTTGGTAAATTGATAATAGATATCCCATTCATCAGACCATTCATCATCATCAGTATGATTGTATTGCCAAGTCCCGACGATGTCAGCAGCCTTGGGCTCGTCGTCATCGCTACAGGCGGTAAATCCAACGGTAAGCAAGGCCAGCAGAATGGCCATCAATGAATAAATGTATTTTTTCATAATATAAAAATTTAAGCAAAAATAATTAGTTTAATTCGTGAATTCGTAGTTGACAATTACTGACGGGTGTAGGCAGCCTGGTCGGCAGGGTTGAAGGCGCCGATGAAGCGCGCGTGGCGTGCTACCTCGGCATCGCCCATGTTGACATAGACCTTGGCGCTGTCCATGAACAGGTCGGGTTCGTTGCTGGCGTCACCGATGAGCAGGTAGCCCATGATGATGTGGCCCAGCATCTCGACGAGGCGACGGGCATGGAAGGTAATGTACTCGGGATCCTCAACGGCCTGAACCTTGGCAAAGGTCTCCTCATAGAGGGCGGTCATGGCCTCGAGCTTGGCCTTCATGGGAGCGACGGCCTCGCTGTACTCGCGGGTGGCGTACTCCTTGATTTGGTTCAGATAGGTGCCCGTGGTGACGTGGCGAATGGCTGCTACCACCTGCAGCTGGGTCGTGCCCTCGTAGATGCTGGTGATACGGGCGTCGCGGTAGATGCGCTCGCAGGCGTAGTCGCGCATGAAGCCGCTACCACCGTGAATCTGCACGCAGTCGTAGGCGTTCTGGTTGCAGAACTCGCTCGTCATGCCCTTGGCCAGCGGCGTGAAGG
>CAMJJG010000012.1 GCA_946406035.1 uncultured Prevotellaceae bacterium | reverse complement strand
CCCCTTCTCGTTCTATGAGATGGAGGGCCGGAGCGCCAGCGGCAAGTTCACCTGGGACGAGGATGCCATCGTGCGCGGTGACACGACCCGCAAGCGGCTGTGCCTGGTCTTCACTGCCGACGACCGTGCCGACGGGGCCGACCGCATCATCTCCACCCTGGGCGAGCAGGGCATCAAGGGGGCCTTCTTCTTCACGGGTCGCTTCCTGGATCAGTTTCCTCAGGTGGTGATCCGCCTGGTTGCCGGTGGCCATTACGTGGGTAGCCACAGCTACGGGCACCTGCTCTACTGCGACTGGTCGAAACGCGACTCGCTGCTGGTGACCAAGCAGCAGTTTCGCGACGACATCACCCGGAGCTACGAGGCACTGGGGCGTTACGGCATCACGCCACAACAGGCGCCGTGGATGATCCCGCCCTATGAGTGGCACAACGCCACCGTGGCAGCCTGGGCGCGCGAGATGGGCCTGCAGCTCATCAACTTCTCGCCCGGCACCGCCAGCAGCATGGATTACACCTGGCCCGGCATCGAACGCGAGGGCGGCAACAGCTATCGCGACAACAGCTGGCTGTGGGACCGCATCATGCGCTGCGAGCGCGAGCACACCCTGAACGGGCAGCTGTTGATGATCCACCTGGGCACCGACCCGCGCCGCACCGAGAAATTCTACGACTGCCTGCCCGACCTCATCAAGACGTTGAAGGATAAAGGCTACCAGTTTGTCTCCCTGCCCGAGATGATGGATATAAACTAACCCGTCATGAAGCGCAATAACACCACATTGTCGATCTGCAAGGCGATAGCCATCATCCTGATGTGTGCCGGGCATGCCGAGGGGCCTTCCCGCCTGGTAACCTTCATCTACCTGTTCCACATGCCTGTATTCTTTATCGCGGCGGGCTATTTCTTTGACAAGAAGTACTTGCAGGACCCGTGGTCCTTCTGCGTGAAGCGGTTCCGAGGGCTGTATGTGCCTTTTGTCAAGTGGAGCCTGTTTTTCCTCGTGTTCCACAACCTGTTCTTCAAGATCGGGCTGATGAACGAGCAATATGGCAACTGGGCTGACGGCGTGACCCACCCCTACACGTGGCACCAGTTCTGGCAACGACTGGTGCACATCATCTTCTCGATGGGCGGCTATGACGAGTTCCTGGCAGGAGCCTTCTGGTTCTTTAGGGCGTTGCTGGTGTCGAGCATCGTGTTTCTGGTGCTCTACCTGCTGCTCCATAACCGTCACCGCTGGCTGGGTCACGGCACCGTTCCCGCTGTGATTGCCGTGCTGGCCGTGGGTTTTGCCTGGTTCAAGGTCGCCAACCACCTCAACATCGTCACCATCGTCCAGGGCGGCATTCGCGAGTGCTGGGGCGTGTTGTTCTTTGCCCTGGGTGTACTCTACCGCCGCCACGAGAAGCGCATTCCCGAGCATTGGGCTCTCACCCTGCTCTATGCAGCCGTGCTTGTCGGCGGGGCTTGTCTGGGCTGGCAAGGCATGGCACTGAAGGTTGAGTTGCGCACTGTGGCTACGCTGCCCTTGACGGGAGCCATCGGCTTCCTGATGGTGCACCACATCGCCTCGTGCATCGACCGCCGTGAGGGTATCGTCAAGCGCTTCATGGTGTACTGCGGCAACAACACGCTTTACATCTATATCTTCCACATCATCTCGTTCAAGATCGTGTCGGCCATCAAGATATGGTACTATGGTCTGGACTGGGGACAAATCGGGTGCCACATGGTCATTCACGAGAACTCGACGACCGACCTTTTCTGGGTCCTCTACACCATCGTGGGCACCGCAGTGCCCCTGCTGGGCATCACGCTCTACCGCCGCCTGGCCCGTCAACTGACTTCGCGGACATAATCAAACAACAGGAAAAGCCATCACGACCAATCATCAATCATCAATCTTGTTATTGTTGCTTAATGATCTGGAGATACTGAGAAAACGGCGAGCGCCGGGGCGCGTGTGAGGCCCTGGCGCTCGCTAAGCTATATGAAACAAATAATGTTGTCGCGGTCGTGTGTTACTCGTCGTCGCGGCGATCGTCACGACGGGGACGACGCTGTCCACCACCCTGACGCGGACCACGGTCACGGTTGCCTCCCGTGGGACGTCCATTGCCACCACCCTGACGCGGGCCACGGTCGCGGTTGCCACCGCCATTGCCGCCCTGACGCGGGCCACGGCCATTGCCGCCCTGCTTGCGCTCGTCATAGCCCTCGGGCTTGTCCTGCAGCGCGCGCATCGACAGGCGGAACTTGCCGGTCTTCTTGTCAATCTCGATGAGCTTGACGGTGACCTCATCGCCCTCGTGCAAGCCGCTGGCCTCCATGCTCTCGAGGCGGTCCCAACTGATCTCGCTAATGTGCAGCAAGCCGTCGCGGCCGGGCATGAACTCAACAAAGGCGCCAAACTCCAGGATGCTGACCACCTTGCCGGTGTAGATCTGGCCCTCCTCGGGCACAGCGATAATAGCCTTGATGCGTGCCACGGCAGCATCGATGCTATCCTTGTTGGCAGCAGCGATCTCGACGATTCCCTTGCCGTCGATCTCATCAATGCTGATGGTGGTACCGGTCTCTTCCTGCAGGCCCTGGATAACCTCGCCACCCTTGCCGATAATGGCACCGATGAACTCCTTGTCCACGGTCATGGTGACAATGCGAGGCACGTGAGGCTTGTAGTCCTCGCGGGCTGCGGGGATAGCCTCGTTGATGAGGTTCAGGATATGGAGGCGGCCTTCCTTAGCCTGGTGCAGTGCCTGCTCCAGAATCTCATAGGGCAGACCGTCGCACTTGATGTCCATTTGGGTAGCGGTGATACCATCGACGGTACCCGTTACCTTGAAGTCCATGTCGCCCAGGTGGTCCTCATCGCCCAGGATGTCGCTCAGCACGGCGTGCTTGACGTTACCCTCGTCGGTGATAAGACCCATAGCGATACCGGCAACGGGCTTCTTGAGCTTGATACCGGCGTCGAGCAGTGCCATGCAGCCGGCACACACGGTGGCCATCGATGACGAACCGTTACTGCTCAGGATGTCGCTCACGATGCGGATGCAGTAGGGGTTGTCCTCGGGGATCATGCGCTTGAGGGCGCGATGGGCCAGGTTACCGTGGCCAATCTCGCGGCGGCTCACGCCACGCGGTGCGCGTGCCTCGCCGGTCGAGAAGGCGGGGAAGTTATAGTGGAGCAGGAAGCGCTCGTTCTCGTGACGCAGCACGTCGTCGATGAGTTTCTCATCGTCCTTGGTGCCCAGGGTCACGGTAGCCAGGGCCTGGGTCTCACCACGCTTGAACAGGGCCGAGCCGTGGGGATAAGGCAGGTAGTCGGGCTCACAGGTGATGGGGCGGATCTCGTCGGTCTTGCGGCCATCCAGGCGGATGTGCTCGTCGAGGATGCAACGGCGAACGGCGTCGCGCTGCACTTCCTCATAGTAGCGCTTGATCATCGGCTCCTTCTCCTCGCGCTCCTCCTCGGGAATGGTCTCCATGAAGTCGTCATAGGCCTTCTGGAAGGTCTCGTTGCGCCACTGCTTGTCGGCCTTGCCAGCCTGGGCAACGGCATAGCACTTGGGATAAATCTCCTTGCGCACGCGCTCGTGGAGTTCCTCGTCGTCGGTCTCGTGGCAGTACTCGCGCTTGGCGATGCCCAGTTCGCGGGCCCACTCCTTCTGCACGAGGCACATGGGCTTGATAGCCTCATGGGCAGCCTTCAAGGCAGCAATCAGGTCATCCTCGCTCACTTCGTCCATTTCGCCCTCGACCATCATAATATTATCGTAAGTCGCACCTACCATCAATTCCATGTCAGCCTTCTCAATCTGCTCAAACGTCGGGTCGATAACGAATTCACCGTCGATGCGTGCTACACGCACCTCGGCAATGGGCTCTTCAAAGGGCACATCGCTCACTGCGATGGCTGCCGATGCGGCAAGACCTGCCAGGGCATCGGGGGCGTCAACGCCGTCGCTCGAGAACATCAAGATGTGAACGATGGTATTGGCGTGATAATTGCTCGGGAACAGCGGCCTGAGCACGCGGTCCACCAGGCGGGCGGTCAGGATCTCGTAGTCGCTGGCGCGGCCCTCGCGGCGGGTGAAACCGCCGGGGAAGCGGCCATAGGCCGAGAATTTCTCCTTGTATTCAACAGTCAGGGGCATGAAGTCCACGCCCTCGTCGGCCTCCTTGGCCGAACATACGGTGGCCAACAACATGGTGTTGTTCAGCCTCAATTCAACAGCTCCATCGGCTTGCTCAGCAAGCTTTCCAGTCTGCAGAGTGATCTCACGTCCGTCACTCAGTACGATGGTTTTTGTAGTAGGTGTCATAAAATTACTATAATATTTTGTAAAAAAATCGCGCAAAGGTACACATTATTTTCCACATAACTGGTATCTGTCTAGTTAAAAGTTGCAAGGCCCAAGCCTCAAGACCCCAACTTTCATGCCCAAGTGATCAAAAAACAAGAGGAAAACTCACTTTTAATCTCCATAATGTACTAGTTTTCAAAAATAAACGCTATTTTTGCAGAACTATGAAAGTGCAATTACGCGACAAGGGCCGCATCTCGGCTTGGATATTGCTGTCGGTGTATATACCGATGGTGCTGCTCTCGTTATTGCACATCCACCCCGACATTACCAGCGACACGCCCTGCCACGAGTGCATGGAGCACACCGTTCACAACGGCCACATCGCCGCTATCAAGGCCACCGTCGATTGTCCGCTGTGTGCATTCCAGGCCAGCGTCTATCAGGGCGAGGAAGACACCACTCCACTTTTCAACCAGCACTTTATCGGCCTAGTTGGCAAGGAGGTAACTCCTGCCGCCATCGCTGGTGTTGTCCTGTTCAAGCCAGGTCGCGCCCCGCCCTACTCATTCTGTGCTTAACCAAGCGCCTCTCTCGCGCACACTCCATTTCAACACATTTTCCAACAATCGATAACTATCACAGAATGAAAAGAATACATTTTTTCATGCTGTTGGCAGCTATATGCCTGTCAATGGCACCAGCCGCAGCCAGCGCCCAAACGGCGACCCTGAGCGGCATCGTCACCCACGACGGTGACGGCGAGGCCCTGCCCGGGGTCACCATCTTCTTTCCCGACCTGAACACTGGCACCGTCACCGACAATGCCGGCCAATACACCATCGACGGCCTGCCCATGGCCACAGTCACCGTGCAGGTGAGCTACATCGGCCACCAGACCATCGTCCAGGACGTGGACCTGCGCCAGGCGACGCGACTCGACTTCGTCATGAAGGAGAGTAACGCGATGATCAACGAGGTGGTAGTCACCGCCTTCACGGGCACGTCCCAACTCAAGAACTCACCCACTCCCGTTAATGTTGTGTCCCACCGCGACCTGCACGCCATCGCCTCGACCAACATCATCGATGCCCTGGCACAGCAGCCGGGAATTTCCCAGCTGACCACGGGCGGCGCCATCTCCAAGCCGGTGATACGCGGCCTGGGTTATAACCGTGTGGCCGTCGTGAGCGACGGCATCCGTCAGGAGGGCCAGCAATGGGGCGACGAGCATGGCATCGAGGTGGACCCTGACCGCGTGCAGACGGCCGAGGTGCTCAAGGGCCCTGCCAGCCTGATGTATGGCAGTGACGCCATGGCAGGTGTACTCGTGCTCAATAACATGCCCGTGCTGCCCAAGGGGCAGATAGCGGCCAACCTGAGCACCCAGTACCAGACCAACAACGGCCTGTGGGACTACTCGCTCAACCTGGCCGGCAACAAGGGGGTGCTGTGGGACCTGCGCTGGAGCGAGCGCATGGCCCATGCCTACAAGAACCGCTATGACGGCTACGTCCCAGGCTCACAATTCCACCAACGGGCCCTCTCGGGCATCATGGGCTTGAGCCGCAAGTGGGGTAACAGCAACCTGTCGCTTAACTATTTCCATCTCACTCCCAGCATCGTCGAAGGCGAGCGTGACAGCCAGACGGGTGAGCTTGAGGTTCCCAGCGAGGGTTATAACGTCAAGACCTACCACAAGGCGTTGCCGTTCCAGCAGATACGTCACTTCAAGGCAGTGTTGGACAACTCCATCTTTCTGGGCGAAGGCCGCTTGAAACTCATCCTGGGATACCAGCACAACCAGCGGCAGGAATTTGAGGAAGCCCCCGACGAGGCCGCTCTCGACTTCAGGCTGCACACGGTCAACTACGACGTGCGATACGTCCTGGGTGCCGGCAGCTGGAAAGTCGCCGCCGGCGCCAACGGCATGTGGCAGCAGTCGCTCAACCGCGGCGAGGAGGTGCTCATCCCCGAGTACAAACTGTTTGACATTGGCTTGTTTGCGACCACGACGCGCGACATGGGGCGCTTCACCCTGAGCGGCGGCTTGCGCTACGACAACCGCCACATCCACAGCATGGCCCTGGAGGACATTTTCACCGATTTCTCGCGCGACTTTAGCGGCGTGACGGGCAGCGTGGGAGCGGTCTATCACGCGACCGACAAGCTGAACGTGCGCTTGAACACGTCGCGTGGCTTCCGCACGCCCAACATGAGCGAGCTGGCCAGCAACGGCGTCCACGATGGCAGCATCCGTTACGAGCTGGGGAATAAAGACTTAAAGTCGGAATTCAGCTGGCAGTTCGACCTAGGAGCCGACTTCTCGTCGGCAGTGGTTTCGGCCCAGGCATCGCTGTTCCTGAACCGCATCAACAACTACATCTACATCAAGCGCCTGGCTGGCGTCGAGACCGAGGGCTACCAGACCTACCAATACTCCAGCGGCAACGCGCGCCTGTGGGGTGCCGAGGTCAGTGTCGATATCCACCCCGTGGAGCCGCTGCACTTCCAGAACTCGCTGGGCTTTGTGGACGCGCGACTGCTCAATCAGCCGCTCGAGACCCGTTACCTGCCTTGCACGCCGCCATTGCGCTGGAAGAGCGAACTGCGCTACGACATCATCCGCGATGGCCACACGTTGACCAACACCTATGTCGCCGTCAACCTGGACTGCAACGCCAAGCAGAGCCACTACCTGATGGAGGGAGATAGCGAGACCGAGACGCCAGGCTACTGCCTGCTGGGCGCCAGCGTGGGCACCCAGATCAAGTACCGGGGACGCGTCGTGGCCAATGTGAGCATCATTGGAGACAACCTGCTGGACAAGGCCTATCAGAGCCACCTGAGCCGCCTCAAGTATGCCGACGTCAATGCCGTCACTGGCCGCATGGGCGTCTATAACATGGGACGCAACTTCACCTTCAAGCTCGACATCCCCATCACATTCTGATTACCAGTAATTTACACCATCCGCTTCTAGAGCAAGGATGGTGTAAACCGATATTTATCAAGTCGGCGAATGAAGCGAATTGTTACTCCGCGGCGGATGACAAATTCGTGTAATTCGCCGACAGTTTTTTTGCCCAGGAATTAATCATATGGAACTATGTCACCCCCATTTGTCATCCAGCGACGATGACAAATTCGTAAAATCTCATGTTGCGTTAATTATTGCAAAAATAGGGTAATTAATAGGGAATTTGAACATTATTATTGTAATTTTGGAGTTATAATAACAAATCAAAACCCAGAGCGACTATGAAACAAGCTATTATCCACTTTTTTCTCATCATATTATTGACTATGGGATTTCCTTTTCACACCTCGGGCGAAAACAAGGTCATAAACTTTAATTTCCCGCAGGACGTCTCGCGCGAAGCGCTCGCCGACCTGAACAAGGCATTAAAGTCGGGCGACGGACAACAGACCGTCGATGCCCTCGTCCGCTACAGTATTGCCCAGAGCGGCATTTCCAAGGACAACATGCCCGACATCATCAAGCAGATCGAAGCGACCATCAACAAGGAGAAACGCCCCGAGTATAAGGCCTTGCTCAACTACTTCGAGGCTATCGTTTACCAGGGCTACCGCGACCAATTTGCGCGCTGGACCAACCGCAAGAACCCCGATGGCGAGATGCCCGACGACGTCAGCGAGTGGGACCGCAACCAGTTCAATGCCAAGATTGCTCAACTGCTCGAGGCATCTTTAGCCGACCCCCAGGCTCTGAAACAGGTGCCGGTCACATCGTTGCCCGACATCATCAAGTGTAACACGCTGGGAGCCACCTACTGCCCCACGCTGCTCGAGTTCATGCTGATGAAGAACCTGGAGGTCTACCAGACCATGGATGGCCATGAGCAGGCATGCAAAGAACTCAAAAACAAGTGGCTCCAAGCCACCGAGGGCAATCTTCCAGCCCACATATATGCCATGGCCGAAGCCGAGACCGGCGTCAACATCGATAACTACAATAAATACAAGGACAGCGAGTACAGCGCGCTACTGCTAGACAAGCTCTCCTTTGATAACGCCAAGCAGGGTTACAAGTTGCTCAACGAGTATATTACCCAGCACCCCAACAGCATCTTTACCCCCGGCATCAAAAACAGGATTACCGAGATGGAGAGCCGCGCGGCTACGGTGCGATACCCATCACGGCGCTCAACACGCGATAGCATCCCCATCACTGTCGATGTAAAGAATGCCAACTCGTTTAGCGTCAATATTTACCGCATTCCACTAGGGATGATCGATGACTACCGCATCGACGTGAGCCGGCTCGAGATCGTCAAGCAGTTCCCCATGACGGCCCAGGGCACAGTACCGTTTGAGCAGAAGAACATCCAGGCCACACTGCCGCCACTGCCCTATGGGGCCTATGTCCTGTGCTGTGGAGACCTGGACAAGAATGTCAAATCAGGGAACATGCTGGACATATATAACTATGACGTTCTGCGCGTTACCGACTTGGCTCCCATCACCATCTCGCGCATCGACGGCAAGGACCATGTCGCCGCCGTTGACATCAATACCGGCAAGCCGCTACCAGGCGTGACCATCAATTACCAGGTCACCGATCGATTTAATGCCAAGTCTGGCACCATAGGCACCACTGGAGCCAACGGACTCGTGGCATTGCCCGAGTTTATCAAGAACCCCGACGATAGCGAGCTTAACATCGATTTTGACCGCATGATGCTCACTGCCATTAAGGGCAAGGACACATACAGCGAGCCCATCTACTACTACAAGATGCATCAATACAACAACTCGAGCGAAAACGGCAACATCTATACCGATCTGGGCGTTTACCGCCCTGGCGAGACAGTGCACTGGGCGGCTATCGCCTATCGCACCGACAGCGACAGCCGCACACCCCTTGCCGAGCGCCAGGTGACCATCATCTTTATGGACAAGAATCATGAGCCCATCGACACCCTGCAGGCAATTACCGACGCCTTTGGCCGCATCGAGGGCGAGTTTGCCGTGCCCAAGGACCGCTTGAACGGACAATTCTCGATATTGATGAAGTCGGGCGACGGCTCACGCTATTCCCAGATTCTTGCCCGGCAATACATCAACGTGAGCGAGTACAAGACGCCCACGTTTGCCGTCAGCTTCCCCGATGCCCGCCGCAGCTACACTATCGGCCAGCCCGTTAAGGTGAGCGGCAAGGTCGAGACCTACAGCGGCATGCCCGTGGCCAATACCCGCGTGCGCCTGTCCCTGATCGAGAAGGAATGGAGCTGGTGGTGGTGGCGTGTTACCCGTGACGACGGCAACCACCTGATGGACACCACGGTGACCACCGATGCCCAGGGCGTGTTCAGCTTCACATTCCAGCCAGAACTGTTCAAGGAAAACCAGAGCCGCCTCAATCGCTGGTCGCGTTACAACTACCAGCTTGTCGCCATAGCGACCAATGACGCTGGTGAGACCCAGGAAGAGGGCACCCGCTTCATCGTGGGCACTCGTCGCGGCATCGAGTTGGGCAACGAGAACGATAACATCTACCTCAACGACAAACCCATCAAGCTGCCCCTGGTCTATAAGACCACCGATGAGCAGAACACCGCCACCTGGTGCACATGGGAAGTGGCCCCGCAAGGCGCCGCAGAGCCCGTCCTGACTGGCAATCTCAACACCGATGACCCGACAATCGACCTGACGAGTTTGCCCTCAGGACAGTACACACTCAAGCTGCACATCCTCGATGCACAAGAGGGTGAGCAGGACGTTGACATCGCCCGCGACATCGTGCTCTACCGCAAGACCGACAAGCAGGCGCCCGTCAAGGACTGCCCGCTGTGGATCGCGCCACAGGACAAGCGCGTTGACAAGACCAATACGGGCCACATCAACGTGGGAGTATCGGCCCCCAAGGCCTACATTTATTACATCGCCGCAACGGCCACCAAGGTCGTTGCCGAGGGATGGCTCAACTACAACATGGGCATGAATGACTTTACCGTGCCCCTGCCCAGGGAAGCCGGTGCCGACGTGACCGTGCAGTTCATCTCGTTCTACAACACCAAGTACTGGCAGCAGACGGTAACACTCACCAATCCCTACAAGGCCCAAGCGATGAACATCACAGCCACGTCGTTCCGCGACAAGCTAGCTCCCGGAGACATCGAGCACTGGACGTTCTCGTTGACCGACCAGAATGGCAAGCCCCACCAGGGTGCCATGCTGCTCGACATGTTTGACAAGGCCATTGCCAGTATCGCTCCCAACGACTGGCGATTCAACAACTGGCGTCGTGGCGGCATTGTCGCCCACCTGTCGGCCAACTCACTGGCTCGCGGGGCCTCGACCAACAACTACTGGATAGGCACGATGCTCGATCTGCCCGACGCCATCAATGCCCGCCTGCCCGAGCTATACACCTATGACCAATCCATCTTTGGCCGCTACATGAGCCGGAGCCTGGGCGTCAATCGGGCCATGAAGGGAGAAGATAGCATGCTCATGATGTCACGCACGGCAGCCGCACCCGAGAGCAAGGCCATGGAAATGAACGACGTAGCCTACGGCAGCTATGAAGAGGCAGCCGAGCAGGAAAGCGTCGAGCAGCCCGTTGTCAATGATAAGAACCTCGACAAGGTGCAACTGCGCGAGAGCGACGTCAAGACGGCCCTGTGGATGCCCATGCTCACTACCGACGCTAGGGGCAACATCCAGGTCGAGTTTGAAGTACCAAACTTCAACACGACATGGATCACCCAGGCTGTAGCTTGGGACCATCAGATGGTGGGCAGCCAGTGGATGGCCGAGGTCTTGACCCAGAAGCCATTGATGGTGCGCTCGAGCATGCCGCGCTTCTTGCGCCAGGGCGACAAGGCCGCTCTCGCTGCCACGGTACAGAACGCCACCGACCAGGCCGCCCAGTGTGACGCCGTCATCGAGCTGTTTGACCCGCGCTCGGGCGACATCTACGCTACCCGCAAGTTTAATCTACAGCTCGAACCGATGGGCAGCCAGGCCGTAACTATCGACTGGGTGGTGCCCGACACCATCTCGATGATGGGATTCCGCATCAAGGCCGCCAACGGCCGCTATGGCGACGGTGAGCAGGTGATGGTGCCCGTGCTGACGACCATCTCGCCCGTCATCAAGACCGAGCCGTTCTACATCGAGGCCGCCCAGAGTCACTTCGAGACAGCCCTGCCGCAGTTCCCCAACGACGCCCGCGTGACGCTGGAGTACTGTGATAACCCCGTGTGGTACTGCGTGCTGGCACTGCCCACGATCTTCAGCGATAACTACTATGTCTCGACCCACGCTGCCCACAGCCTGTTTGCCCTGCAAGTGGCCCAAGGCGTAGCCAAAGCTCAGCCCCAGATCAAGGAGGCCGTCAACTACTGGAAGCAGCACAACGAGGACAGCACTCTGGTGTCGATGCTCCAAAAGAATCAGGATCTGAAAATCGGCACCCTGCTGGCATCGCCCTGGATGCGCGAGGCCGACCGACAGACACTGAGGATGTCAAAACTGCACGAACTGTTCGACGAGGCTATCGTCAAGAGGGAGTATGAGAAGATCATCACCGCCCTGCAATCGTTGCAGATGGAAGACGGTGGCTTCACATGGTTCCGCCACCCCGATTGCAAGTCCAGCATCTGGACCACCGGCACCGTTCTGGAGATTTTGGGCGAGATACAGCACATGGGCTTCCTGCCCCAGGACAACCGTCTGACCTCGATGCTCGAGCGCGCTCTCAAGTACTATGACAACAAGAATGTGGAGCGATTCCACGAGATCAAGAAATACAACAAGAATCCCTATAGCTTGTTCACCGGCTATGCCTACACGCGCTCCCTCTACCCCGACGTGAAGCAGTCCGGCGCCAGCGCCAACCTGCTCAAGAAGACCGTCAAGTTCATGGACAAGAACTGGGACAAGGGCATCTCGCTCAACCAGAAGGGCTTCTATGCCATGACACTCGACCGCAACGGCTACCACAAGACCGCGACAAGTATCATCGAGAGCATCCGCCAGTTTGCTATCGTCAAGCCCAACCTGGGCATGTACTGGGACAACCTGCAGACGGGCTACGGCTGGTGGGAGTTTGACAAGGTGGCTTACACGAGCACCATCCTACGCGCCATGAACGAGGTGGATCCCCGCCAGCAAGAGATCGACCTGGTGCGCAAGTGGATGCTGCTGATGAAGCAGAGCAACGACTGGGGCAGCTACAGTCTGGCAGCCGATGCTGTTTATAGCATCCTGTCAACGGGCAGCCTGTGGCTCGAGAGGGCATCAACACCGGCCATCACGGTTGCCGGCCAGCCTGTCGCCATGGACAAGTTGGCCCAGTGGCTGGGCTACGTGCGCACCACGATACCAGCGACCACGACTGGCAACGTCGTCATTGACCGTACGGCCAAGGGACCAGCATGGGGTGCCGTCTACAGCCAGTTCCAGGCCCCGATGACTCAGATCAGCGAGAAGGGCATTGACGAGGTGACGATCAGCAAGGAGTACTACACCTATGCCCAGGACGGCACACTGCACAGCGCCACATCGTTCAAGGTGGGCGACAAGGTCAAGGTGCGCATGATCATCAAGGTGAACAAGGACATGGACTTTGTCACCATCACCGACGAGCGCGCCTCGTGTTTCGAGCCTGTGGACCAGCTCTCGGGATACCGCAGCGAGGACCGCACCTGGTTCTACCAAGAGACCAAGGACACCCAGACCAACGTATTCATCAACAGCCTCAACAAGGGCACACACATCATCGGTTATGACGTGTGGGTGACCAATCCAGGCGAGTTCACATCGGGCATCGCCACCATCCAGTGCCAGTATGCCCCGCAGTTGACTGCCCACAGTGCCGGCAAGAGCATCACTGTCAAGCGTTGACAACCGGCCACACATCATCTCACGGGTCAAGAGCCACTGTACTCTTGACCCACTTTTTTTGAAAGGGGGGGCATGATATGGAAATTAGGCCAAACTCTTGCGGGGCTAATCATGAGATTTGAGAATATCATAATTAGCTTCTTCGCACATCTGGGGTGCGGGATTTCGGCTATACGTTTTCGATGAACAGCTTCGAGACTTGATTGAATCGCGCAATCTGCGTTCTAAAAAGCCCTTTGGTTCAACTGCAAGATCTTAACTTTTGGGCGATAATACCGTCAGAGTGGAACTTTGATTATTGCTCGTTGATTTGTATTTATATTTTATTGTTTTCCAGTTACTTGACATTTTTTAAGGTCACTTTTTGACAAATTTAAGGTTAAAAAAACAACAATTTCTGCAAATGATTTTCACCACTTTTCATAATCAGGCTTGAATAGTAGCAGTAATTTCGCAGTGCAAAAAGCATTTCTCCAGATTTTATATACAATAATAATAATAGTCACTCGATGATGTGACTATAACAGAATAAACGCTAAGGAAGATCTTTTGATGGTAGTTAATGTTGATTAAATGATTATTTAGCCCGAATATTCTAATCCTATGACTATTATTTGAAAACGCAAGCAATAAAACATGAGAAGTACGGTGTCTACGAGAGTAGCCACCGTTTTTTTTCTATTTCATAGAAAAAAACTATCTTTGCAGCGAGATAATAACCAAAAAACAAAGAGAAATGGCAGCAATCAAGACTATCGGCGTGTTGACCTCGGGTGGTGACGCCCCAGGCATGAACGCGGCAATCCGCGCCGTCACGCGCTCGGCAATTTACAATGGCTTTAAGGTAAAGGGCATCTACCGCGGTTATAAGGGCCTGGTAGAGGACGAAGTGGTGGACCTCGAGACCCAGAGTGTGTCCAGCATCATGCACCACGGCGGCACAATCCTGAAGACCGCCCGATGCAAGGAGTTTAAGACCGTAGAGGGCCGGCAGCAGGCCTATGAGACCATCAAGAAGCATGGCATCGATGCGCTGGTGGTTATCGGCGGTGACGGTTCGCTGAGCGGCGCACGGCAGTTTGCCAGCGAGTTTGACTTTCCCATTGTGGGCCTGCCCGGCACTATCGACAACGACCTGGCGGGCACCGACCACACCATTGGCTATGACACGGCACTCAACACCATCATGTGGTGTGTGGACCGCATCCGTGACACGGCTAGCAGCCACGAGCGGTTGTTCTTCATCGAGGTAATGGGGCGCGAGTCGGGCTTTTTGGCACTGAACGGTGCTATTGCCACTGGTGCCGAGGCGGCCATCATCCCCGAGATATCGACCGAGGTCGACCAGTTGAAGGAGCTGATTAGCCGTGGATTCCGCAAGAGCAAGAACTCGTCGATTGTCCTTGTGGCCGAGAGCCCTGTCACTGGCGGCGCCATGGGACTGGCCGAACGAGTCCGCAAGGAGTACCCCCAGCTCGACGTGCGCGTAACCATCCTGGGACACCTGCAGCGCGGCGGCTCACCCACGGCCCAGGACCGCATCCTGGCCTCACGAATGGGTGCTGCAGCCATCGACGCCCTGCTCGAGGGCCAGCGCAACATCATGATTGGCGACGATGACGAGCGCATCATCTACACGCCCTTCTCCAAAGCCATCCGTGACGACAAGCCCATCGACCGCGACCTGCTCGACCTGCTGCGCCGCCTGTCGATCTAATCAGCTAATCACTTCCAGGCCAGAAAGCCAATAAGCCCTATGTTTACATCATCAAAGTCAAACATAGGGCTTGTTTCTCGTTGCTATTGTTGCCAGATGGTCCGCAGCGATGCTTAAGGATCGCCTGTGCGCCCCGTTCGGTTAATCGGTAGGGCAAGAAGGGGGACTTTACTGGTACTTGGGCGAGGGGCCATACTTGTTAGCGTCCCACTTGCTGTCGATAATCGCAAAAATGAGGGTGATAACGAAGAAAAACAGCACGCCCAGGGCACAGCAGATCATGATGCCTGCCGCTATGGGCGATGACTGGATTGAGTCGACCATCACAGCGGCCATCTCCATCGAGTCGGTCACATCGGCCATGGATTGGAGGCTGGGGGCCACCATGTAGCCCAACGAGCCATAATAGCCCAAGAAGCAGAGGGCGAACAAGAGCACCCACCAGCCACTGCGGTTGGTATCATGCAGGCGACGCGTCAAGGCCGACAACTGCGGGATAATCATTACCAAGCCGAAAATGGCGCTCAGGTAGCTGATGACTGGCACTAGTCCGCTCAAGAACGTGAGCACGCTCGAAACGATCACCACAAACAAGACGAACCACCAGTACTCGCTGCGACGGGCACGGCCCGTGAAGGTAAAGAACTTCTTGAAACACGTCTTGACAGCCGTAACGGGATCCATTATGGGGCTGGCGAACACGCGGGGTTGATACTGAGGTGCCGCGGGTTGCTGTGGCTGATTAAACTCGGGAGGCTGCGGTTGTTGATTCTGCTGTTCCATATCTATTGATTTTTAAGAATATTTTTTCAATCGACAAAAATAATCATTAATTCATTCACCGCCAAAAACATCAGACAGAAAAATCCGGCATGGAGCAATTTGCCCCGATGCCGGATGATAACTCGTGGTGCATTGAATTACGGGTACTTGGGCGATGGGCCGTACTGATTCTCGCCCTTGTAACTGTCTTGCAGTACAAAGATCAAGATGGCTATTGCTACCCCCCATTTCAACAGACCAAGCAACAACATCATGCTGCCGCCCAATGCAGACACCTGGAATCCCTGTATCACATTCATGATATCATAGCTTTTCTCGTTGGCTGCACCATCGAGGACAAAATGTGACGTGATCTCATAGGGCAAGCTTGCCAGAATGCTCCACAACAACCACCAGCCGCTACGCCCGGTATCATGCAGGCGGCGCACCTGCACAGCCAGCACTGGAATTGCCATGAACAGGTAAATCAAGGCCGATAATACCACCAACACACCATCAATACTTTCGGTTAGAGTGCTCAAGTTATCGGGATCTACTGGTACCTTTCCTTCGAGAACAAGAGCCACTATCAGCATTGCCACTAATGGCAAGGTGATAACCATCAAGGCAAACAGATAAAACCACCAGAACTCGCTGCGGCGCGCACGTCCACTGAAGGTGGCATACTTACTGATACATTCACCCACGGCCTCCTTAAACGACAGCCTTGGATTAGCTCTCTCGTTAAGGTGCGAATTAATATGATTGTTCGTTTCCATGACTGCAAGACTTTAATAAAATGGATACTCTAGATTTTGCTATTGGATATGCAAAAATAATGCCACAAACCCTCACATGCAAACAATATGGAGTCAAAAATCGCATTCTAGGTGAATAATATTGAGCATTCTGTCTATTTTTCAGACACGGCACGGCAATCTTTTTGTAACTTTGCACCCGATTTCTACAAGATAGGCAATGAAACAAAAAATCAAGATATGGCTCGAGTGCTTCAGGCTCAGGACGTTGCCCGTGTCGCTCAGCGGCGTGGTCATCGCCATCGGCCTAGCCGTGTGGCACCACCACTTCAAGTGGGTGCCGGCTGTGTTATGCCTGGTGTTTGCCCTGCTGGCACAGATTGTGTCCAACACCGCCAACGAGTACTTTGACTACCTACACGGCGCCGACAAGCCGGGCCGCGTGGGACCGCGACGCGGTGTCACCGAGGGCGACATCAAGCCCACAACGCTCAGAAACGTCACCGCCGGGCTGCTGGCCGCTGCCTGCGCCGTGGGTTGCTGCCTCATCCCCTATGGCGGCTGGTGGCTGTTGCCCGTGGGCATCGTCATCGCCCTGGCTGCGCTGGCCTACAGCACGGGGCCCTATCCCCTATCCTATCACGGCCTGGGCGAGTTGACGGTGTTCATCTTCTTCGGCGTGGTGCCAGTCAACCTGACATACTATGTGATGGCCTTGCAGTGGAATCCGCTAGTCATTCTCATGTCTATCACGACGGGGCTGCTGGCCGTGAACGTGCTGCTCATTAACAACTACCGCGACATGGAAGACGACCTCGAGGCGGGCAAGCGCACGTCGGTGGTCATCTACGGCCGCAAACCTGCCGCCTTTGCCTATCTGACAAACGGTTACATGGCCATGGCCCTGCTCACGGTGCTATGGATCATGATTGGCGTGGGCCGTGTGATGCCCATGTGGACGCTCGCCATACCCGTGATCTACCTCGCGCTGCACACCGCCACATGGTACAAGCTGCGCCACCGCGAGGGCGCCGCCCTCAACCCCCTGCTGGGCGAGACGGCACGCAACATGCTCATCTTCACATCACTTCTCACCATCGCATTCATTATCTACTCCCAAAACACGATTACAACATGTCCCTGATTGACGACATCCGTGCGCTGCGCATCGCCGACTATGACTACCCGTTACCCGACGAGCGCATCGCCAAGCACCCGCTGGCCCAGCGCGAGCAGTGCAAGCTGCTATATTATAAATGTGGAGAGCCCATGCAGGAGCGGTGCTTCTGGGAAGTGCCCTCACTACTGCCTGAGCGCTCAATGCTCATCTATAACAACACGCGCGTGATCAACGCCCGCCTGCGCTTCCGCAAGGAGACAGGCTCGACGATCGAAATCTTCTGCCTCGAGCCGGTCATGCCTCGCGACTATGAGCAGATATTCCAGACCACGGGCCACTGCGTTTGGCAATGCCTGGTGGGCAACAGCAAGCGCTGGAAACAAGGGCCGCTCACCCAGGTTGTCACCATCGATGGCCATGAGGTCACCCTGGCTGCCACCCGCGGCGAGCAGCGCGGCAACGCGTGGGAAATCGCCTTTGACTGGGACAATGAGCAGTGCACCTTTGCCGACGTGCTCGAGGCCATCGGCGAGATACCCATCCCGCCCTACCTGAACCGAGGCACCGAAGCCAGCGACTCGACCGACTACCAGACCGTGTACAGCCACATCGACGGCAGCGTCGCCGCCCCCACGGCAGGCCTTCACTTTACCGACGAGGTGCTGCACGAGTGTGACCGACGCGGCATCACACGGCGCGAGATCACGCTACACGTGGGCGCGGGCACGTTCCAGCCAGTCAAGAGCGAGCACATCGGCGACCACCCGATGCACTATGAGTTCATCAGTGTGCCGCGCAGTGTTATCCAGGACATCATCAATGCCCCCGGACCCATCATAGCTGTGGGCACCACCAGCGTGCGCACCCTCGAGAGCCTGTACTACGTCGGCCAGACGCTAGAAAATGACCCCGATGCCGACGAGCAGGCCCTTACCGTGACGCAATGGATGCCCTACACTACACCATGCCGCATTTCCACACAGCAGGCCCTGCAAAACATCATTGATTACCTGGACCGCCACCATGCCGATACCTACATGGGCAGCACCCAGCTGATGATTGCTCCGGGGTTCCAGTATCGCGTCGTGAGCGGCATGATCACCAATTTCCACCAACCGCAGTCCACGCTGCTGTTGCTCGTGGCCGCCTTCGTGGGACAGGAGCGGTGGCGCCCGATGTATGACTATGCGATGGAGCATGGTTTCCGCTTCCTGAGCTACGGTGACGCCCAGCTATTGCTGCGCTGACCAGCCAATTCATCTATAAAAAACGGCATTTGGTCGCATTTTTATGCCCAATAGGGCAGAAATGCGACTTTTTGCTGCATTTATTGTTAAACTGGGTGAAAAAAATGCAGTCTAAAAGACAAACGAATTAATAAAATCACTTGTTGAACAATATAAAACAACACGATTATGAAAACTTCTGTTACTAAAATCATGATGAGCTTCACGCTCATGGGATGCCTGATCATTGGCGCATCCGACGCTTCGGCCCAGAGCCGCAGTCGTTCACAGGGAGGCAGCTCCAGCAGCAGAAGCCAGTCGGCAGCTGTCTCACGTCAGAGCACCGCAACAGCACCGCAGGTGAGTCGCACTAGCTCCAGTAGCTCGACCAGCCGCAGCAGTTCGGTAACTTCGACGCCGCAGGTCAATCGTTCCAGCAGCTCGACCAGCCGCAGCAGCTCGGTAGCTTCGACGCCGCAGGTCAATCGTTCCAGTAGCTCGACAAGCCGCAGCAGCTCGGTAACTTCGACGCCGCAGGTCAATCGTTCCAGCAGCTCGACAAGCCGCAGCACCGCCAGCCCCACCTCGATTACGCGCTCGTCCAGTAGCTCCAGCAGCAATGGCAGCACCCAAGTTAACCGTGGCACCACAACCCGCTCGGGCTCCAATGGCAACGCCATCACCCCTAGCGGTAGGACCAGGGTAGATGGTGGAACCGGCAACAGCAACAAGGGCACTAGCGGCACGGGATCGACCGTTAGACACAGCGATAGCGGTTCGCACGTCTCGACAGAGCGCAACGCTAGCTCGACCGAACGCACTGCCATCGTCACCAACCGTCTTAAAGGTAAAGGTAATGGTAATGGTAATGGCAATGGCAATGGCAACATCAAGCCCGACGACAACGGCGGCAGGCCTGGTGGACACGGCAACAATGGTAATGGAAACAATGGCGGCAAGCCCGATGGACATGGTGGCAATGGCAACGGTCATGGAGGTCACGGCGGAGGTCGTCCCGGATATGGCAACCACAACCACTTTGACTACACCAATCACCACTACCACAACGACTACTACTGGAACTACAATCACCACAACTGGAGTCGTCCGCTGCCTCCTCCTGCCCGTCCCTATCGGCCCGCTCCCCTGGTATGGTATCGCCCTGTAATTCCCGCAGGATGGCACCCCTATGCCGGAGCTCCCATCATCGACCGCATCCTGGGCATCACTTTCGGAACGCTCTTTGACGCTTCACTCGACTACCTGTACTATAATGGCTACGAGATTGACGGCTACGCCGACCACATCATCTACCTGAGGAATGTGTCCCTGCTCAATCTCATCTGGGATGACGCCATGCTGTGCTACGATAGTCACGACAGACTGGTTAACGCTCAATTCATCTACATGAGCTCGCACTACAACCGTTATCGCTACAACCGAGTTTATAACAACCTGTGCAGGGTTTACGGCCAGCCCATCACCGGCGACGGCGAGAGCATCAGCTGGTACGGAGGCAACAACACCGGCTGGATCACCCTCTCGATGCACAACAACATGGGCTACTACTATACCACTCTGTCGATTGGATATTAAAACACTTTACATCACACACGATTATTTCTTAACTCAAGTGGCGGGTCCCAATCAGGGTGCTCGCCACTTGTTTTAAGTGATTTATTACCACTATTTTGCCCAAAATATCTACTACTAGATTTCATAGGGGGCTGTTTTAACAATTTTTGCATACTATTTTACAAAAATTAGAAAAGAATATTTGTTACATCACTGTAATATATCTAATTTTGCACCAAGTTTTTTCATAGGATTAGATTTTTAAGGTTTAAAGTGTGCGAGTTGTTGTGAAACAAGCGCACATTTTTTGTATGTTCACTGATATCGCCCCCCCGCGGTGCTGATGCTCACCTCTGGCCCGGCGTAGCCAATTTCACGATTATTTCCCAAACAACAAGAACAATCCAAAACAACAAACTCAAACACAATTATCAAAGGCCGACAAAGCCAGTGCACATCGACTCTACAGGCATTTCTTATCCTGCAAGATGACCAATAGGCCACAAAATAATCTTTTAAGAATGTTATTTTATTGTCCGCAAGGATTCAATCAGGTCATGCAACATGCTAAAAAAAGGTGTGGCACCTCGTTAGCGGTACCACACCTAAAAGCATCAACTTTTACCTCATTACTATTATCTCATCTCAGTTTGTGCCACTCAGGAGCAAGTCGATGAGTGCTGTCACGTCGGCGATGTTGACGCCATCCTCACCATCAACGTTGGCACAGGTCATGCATATGTCACCGCCACCTAACAAATAGTCAATCAGGACGGTCACATCGCTGATGTTGGCCGCGCCATCGTGGTTCACGTCACCCAGGTCATAACCATGACTGCCCTCGAACAGGGTAACTTCCATAATCTCGCTGGTGCCGACTGCGCCATCAACGTAATTGGCCACAACATAGAAGTAGAACGAGCCGTTCTCGGTGAGGTTATTAACGGTGTAGCTCTTGCCGGTGATACCGGTAATGACACGATAGGTAGCATCGCCCGTCTCGCTGGCCTTGAGCATCGACGTGCTGGTAGGATCGCCAGCATAGACCTTCACATACCTCATGTCGGGCAGACCGGTAGCGGTGATTTTGATATAGTCGGTGCTTGAACAGTTCAGCACGAATGTGTACCAGTTGAACTGGCTGCTATTGGGCAGGGTGATCTTCTTGCTATCAACGCTGGTAGCCACGGTGATGGTGTTGCCAGAGTTATAGGGCTCGGAGTAAATCATCACAGTCACCTTGTCATAGCCGTTGAGATCGTAGTCACAGCTCTTAACATAGCCATCAGAGCTCAAGTAACATGCGCTATTGGAACTATAGGTGTTCAGATTGTATGCAGTCCAGCCGTCAGGCACAGCGTTGCTGGAAGTCCAGACGACAGAGTCGAGCAGAGCCACAGCAGGCTTGAAGGGCTCGGCGCTAACATAGAGGGTGTAGTTCTCCACGTTCTCGGCGGGAGTCTCGTCGGTCCACGAAGCGGTGAACGAGGTGGAGCGGATGTTGCTGGCCTCAAGCAACACGGGATCATAGGTCTCGAGCTCGGCGGTGCCGTTGAGCTTAACGGTCACGTTCTCGGCATCGGTGCTGGTCAGGGTGATGACAGCCTCGTCATTACCCACAGCGGTGGGATTATAGGTTACCGTGACTGTAACGCCATCGGCCGACTGGGCGACAGCGATCGAGTTGACGTCTACCGAAAATGCGCTAGAGCCACTGAGGGCCAGGTTGATGTCGCTGGTAAGGTTATAACCGGTAACGGTAAAGGTGGCTGTGGCGGGAGTTCCCAGCACGGCATTCATCGTCAGCGTGGAGGGGTTAGCCTTGATTCTGGGATTGGTGAGAGCACCAGCAGGAGGCTCGATACCGATGATCATGGCCTCGCCATAGTTGAACACATAGGAGCCCGACTGACCCGTAGCACCGGTGTTGGTGGTGAAGTTGTGCAGCGTGCAATAGCCGTTGCTGTCGCCGCTCCAGCCCCAGTTCACATAATACTGGCCGCTGGCGTTGCAACCGAACACGTTGAAGGCATGACCCGAAACGCTGTAGCCGTAGCTCACGTCATAGGCCAGATACTCGATGGGACGGCCATTGTGCAGCTCGTTCAGCATCCACTCGTTCCACTGCTCATCAGTGTACTGCTGCGGGCCATTGGTGTAGCTCCAACCTGACGAAACGAGCTCGGTGAGGAGCAGGTACTGGGCATCGGTGTAGCCCATGTTGAGACAACCCTGATAGATCTCGGGGTCGTTGGCACCACTGGCACTGGTACCATACATATAATCGGGAATAGCCTGGCCAGCATAGCGCATCAGCCATGCAACGGCGTCCTTCTGAGCGGCAGTAGAGGTGTAGTTGGTGGGACCGGTATACTCGTCGATGATGTTATCCCAGTCGGCCTCGCGCTCGGGAAGTGCAGGTGCCGAGACACCACCAGAGCTAGAACCATTGATGGCTGCTACTGCAGGGTAAGTCTCGGGCCATTTCCACTTGTAATAGCACATAGCCAGTGAGGTGGCGGGGCAACCGGTCAGGGTATGGCTGCTGCCACTAGTGGGACACTGGTTGTTATAGGGTGCGCTCTGGTCCCAGTTGGCATTTACCAGCGGGGCAACAGGGGTGGTAGCAAACTTGGGCATCTTCACGGGAGCCATGGTACCAGCCTTGAGGCCGTCGATCTGATACTTGTACTTGTTGAGCAACCACTGCATGCCGGGAGGGATGTTATTCAAGTCGAGAGCGCCCTCCTCGCCATACATCAGGATCTGGGGCGCCAGGTCATCACCAGCAACCACCACATAGGATTTTGCCGAGTTAAAGATGTAGTAATCCACAGCTTCGGGCTTGGCGACCGACTTCTCGGCCATAACGAGTTTGAGGCCCGATGCCGCAGAAGCCTTGAGATGGCCAGCGGCTACTTGTTTGTTAAGAAATGCGTTGGCAGCTGCCTGTGCCTGTGATTGGGTTACATCGGCAGCAGACATTTGCAGAGCCGAAAAAACGACGGCTAAAAGGAATAAGATTCTTTTCATAAGCTTTGAATTATTAATTAAAGATGTTTTAATTTTTTGGTCCTACAAAATTATAATAATTTACCGAAAAAAGGACTATTTTTTAAATTTATTATCAATAAACGCCAAAAAAATTGACAACTCACAAAACAACAGTATTTTTTTGTCTACTGATTAATCGAATTATCGGAAGGCTTCCACATTCTGCTTCCTTAAGCGAATCGCACACATTATTAGTTAATTATCGTTGTCTGGTAAAAAAAATCCAGACCAGGCCATGCGCCCAGTCTGGAAATCTTATTGCTTGGGTAAATCGATACCGTTCCGGTAAATTACCAGGCTCCGCTCAACAAGTAATCGATCAGTGTGGTGACATCGGCGATGGTAATACCATTCTCCTGGTCGCAATCGGCATTGTCGAGGCTAATGCCCTGGGCGTTGTCGCCACCACCCAACAGATAGTCGATCAGAGCCGTCACATCAGAGATATTGACCACTCCGTCCTGATTCACGTCGCCACGCACGACAGGCGTGGGCTCGGTCCACTTCTCAACCACAAGGATACCCTGAGTGAGATAGAGCGTCAGGTTGTACTTGCCCACGGGGATCTTGAAGGCGTTCTCGCCAGCCACAAGCGCCAGATTGGTTCCCAAGCGTGCCTCATTGATGAGGAAGTCCTTGCTGGTGGCACCCATGCGGTTGGATGCGATCTCATCCCACGCTGAGCCCAGTGCAGTGCTGAAGCTAAAGTAGCTGTAGCCGCCATAGGGGTCCACAAACTGGATGGTTGCAGTATATTTCTCGCCATTGGTCGTCGTCATCTCAATGCCGTTGTTGGGAGCCCAACCAGTCGAGTTGATGTTGCCCAGCACATAAACGTGCTCATAGCTGGCCGCACCCGCTCCGGCATATTTCTCGGTCACGTCGAGGTAGGTGTCGGCGGCATCATAGTTCCACGCCGAGTAGTCGGCGGGATATACAAAGTAGCTGTCGCGGGTCACATCAATGGTAGCCGTCTGGTTCTCGAAACCGCCTTCACCGTTGTTGAAGATGAGCGACACCTGGTCGGCATCAACATGCAGGCGATACCACTCGATGTCGTTAACCGTCACCTTGTCGAGGCTGCTGATGGCCTTACCGGGCCAGCTGTTGCCAGTCACGCTGCCCTCGCCGGTCCAAGCCCAGACGTAGGCATTGCTGGCAGTTGACCTCACATAGACGTTCACGCCCGTGGTGGCAGCGGTCGTGATGGTGTAGACATAGGTCTCGACGTTCTCGACCTGGTCACCGTTGAGCACACCCACCTTGAGGGTAGTGTTCTCGGCAAAGGTGAACGACTGCGAGGCGCTCAAGGTCGAGCTCGTGATGGTGGGGGTGCTGCCGTCGGTGGTATAAACCAGGGTCGTGCCGGCGGCGTTGGGAGCCACCGTGAGCGTCACAGTGCCCACATAGTTGCCGGCAGGCTTGCTCACGACAGGATAGCCCAGAATGCGGCCATCCTTGCCCACGTGCTTCCAGTCGATGCCATAGGTGATATAGGTCGCATACCCGTCACCAGCCTGAACCAGTTCGTAGCCATAGGGGCAACCGCTGGCGGTAGCGCCGCCCAGCTGCACATACAGGTTGCCACGCGTGCCCTGGGTCTCCAGGATGTAGCCGCCGTTGCTCTCCTGCTGGGTGAGGATTGCGCTCTGGTTGTGGACACCAGCGGCACGGCGAGCCTTGATACAATTGTTGATCTCGTCGGCATAAACCAAATAGTTCTTGTAGAAGATACAGGGCGTGCCAGGCATGGCCAGGATAAAGGCGTTGGCAGGCATGACGTTGTTCTTCAAGCAGCTGTAATTGTCGTTTTGGCCCGTGTCGTGATTATCGACAAAGGTCACCGAGTAGCGCTGATAGTTGGCATCGGCAGCAAGGCCCTTGTCGTTGAGGGCGCTCCATGTGCCACCGCCAAAGGCACTGTTCATCTGATACTTCAGCGAGAAGTCAAACACGGCGCTCTGGATGCGGTTGTCCTGCTTGGTGCTCTCGAGCCACCAGCGCAGGGTCTCGGCATTGCCATCCCAGTACTCGCCCACCGAGAAAGTGGGCTGGCTGGCCTGGTTGTACAGGCCCACGTAATAGCCGGAATAGCCCTTACACATATCGTAGCGGAAACCGTCATAGCCCAGTTCCTTCATCAGGTACTGCTGGTAGGTCTTGACATTCTTCTGCACATTGGCACTGGTGTGGTCCAGGTCGCGACTGCCGTCAAAGTCCTCGCCCTCGTCGGCCGCACCCGTGGCGGCATAGCCTGCACCAACGCACTCATCGGTGTTGCAGATGTCGGCCAGCGACCATGACAGGCTATACTGCTCGCCCGTGACAGGACCAGTAACGCTCTCGGCAGCCAGATCCACCCAGCCGCTCTTGCCACTCTTGTGGTTCAGGACGACATCCATCATCACGCTGGTATTGTGCTGGTGCAGGGTCGATATCATCTCGCGCAACTGATTCTCGGTACCGAAACAGGAGTTGTGCTTGAGCCAATAGACGGGCATGTAACCCATGCTCTGGGCCATGCCGCTGGCATCAACACTGCCCGAGTTGGGCACCCACACCACATCGAAGTACTGACCCAGCTGCTGGGCGCCCTCGGTAAATGACGTCCACTTTGTAGCCTTGTAGCTGTCCCAATAGAAGCCTTGCAGCATCACGCCGCCATACATGGCGGGCCAGCCCTTGCCAGCCACCGCGCCGCCACCGCTATCACGGGTGATGACACACGTGCGGTTATTCAGGTTGACCGTGATGGTATAGGTGCCGGCAGGAATGCGGAATGCCACATCGACGTTCACGCCATAATCGTTGAGCTGGATGGTGTTGCCCAACATTGACGACGTTACCCAGAAGTTGGTACCCTCGTCGGCCACAGGCGACAGACGGTAACTGGCGATTGAGGCCCAACCGTCGCTGGTGTCTGCCAGCTTGGTCGTGAACGAGAAGTAGCTCACGTTGGCGTCTTCCTCGCTGTTCTCGCCGTTAAAGGTCACCGTTGCCGTGTAGAGGCCCGTTGCTTCGTCGAGAGTCATGGGCACACCCACATTGGCTGCCCAACCGTTACCGTTGGCCTCGCCCAGGACAAACAGGTCACCGGTAGAGGGGACAACGGGAGAACTGTCACCGCTGACACGGAAGCGCTTGTTGCTCTCGTCAAAGGTAAACTGGTACTGGCTGCCATTGCCCTCAAAGTGATAAGCGCCATGGTCGCCAGCCTTTTGTGTCGTCGTCCACGTGTCGAGGGTCACCGCCTGGTCGCCGTTAGACGGGCCATAGCGATGCTGGCTGTTGAACGTGCTCCAGCTAGTGCTCTGGCCGTCGGCAAACACGAAGTACACCTCGCCCGTCACAGTGGCCGTGTAGCTGTAGGTGCCGTCACCGTTGGCGTTCATGGCGACACCGCCGCTGGGCTGCGAGTCTCCCCAGCCGCCGAAGGGTCCATCGCCCACGATATAGATCGCGGCGCTGGCCTGCAATGCCATCAACGCCATTGCAAGCGACAGAAAGAATGTAAACGTTTTTTTCATTTTGCTTAAGTTTTTAGAGTTATAGTAGAAATTATTGGTTATTCCGATGGCTGCTGTATCGGGGCTAGCGCCCGCTATCTTTTGCTGTCCCCAAAGTTAGTGATTCCTATAGTTTTATCCATCCCCTATTCAATCAATCGCCTCAAAAAAACAATGCAAACGATTGCATCCCCATCTCCATTGCAGCGTTGCAATCAGGCAGCAAGTGCCATGTGATTTTTAGATTTTTCATGAATAATCATTGCATATAAGAAGTTTTTTGTAATTTTGCAGCCGATAATTTGGTGCCGCAAGTGCCTGTTCAAGGTGTGTTGCGGATTAAAAGGGAATCAGGTGAGACTCCTGAGCAGACCCGCTGCTGTATATCCCACCAAGTTGTCACGCAATCATTTAGTGTCACTGTCCACCTCGTGTGGATGGGAAGGCCGCGTGGCAATGGGATGAGCCAGAAGACCTGCCAAGTTGGACATATTATTGCTTTGACTCTCGTGGAATAGGGTCGGACAATTCAACATCTGGCAATCTTCCTTTCCCATCAGGTGGTAGTAAGGTATCTTGCCTGGCTGCGAAACAGCGCAGCTACATCTATTGTCATTGTTCCCCCTTCCGCGCCACGGTCAAAGCTACTTAGCAACTTGATTGTATGAGATTTATATCCATGCACAATGTGTAAATTTTAATATATAGTAGCTTTTTGTTTTTTCGGTGGCGCAGTCATGCCGCTTTTTCAACCTATTTTCTGCCAATCACACGGCATGACTGCAAAGCTGGAGGACAACAGAAAAAAACGAAACATGACAATGAATATGACAAAACGTAATTTAGTAACCATCTACACCGGTGACGGTCAGGGCAAGACCACTGCCGCGTGGGGCATGGCGGTGAAAGCCCTGAGCGAGGGCAAGTCGGTCTATATCGGCCAGTTCACCAAGAGCGAGATTGACCTCGAAAGCCACATTGCACAAGAATATGACAATCTACAGATTGAGCAACTCGGATTTCCAGGATTTGAAAACCGACAGCCCAACGAGAATGACCGTGCCGCAGCTATGGCTGGTCTGGATCGCTGCAAGACGCTGCTGACCAGCGGCATGTATGACATGATCATCATGGATGAACTGTGTGTCGCCATTCACCACAACCTCATCAGCAAGGAACAGATTCTGGACTTGCTGGAGCAACGCCCCGACGGTACCGAGATAGTTATCACTGGAGCCAATGCGCCCAAGTGGCTGATCGAAGTTGCCGACTGCGTCACCGAGATGCACGAACTGAAACACACGGCGGACGATAAGGAACAGATCTTGTGTGATGCCATCATCGACAAAAACTGACCACTAAAAACCAAGAACTAAAAACTTATTAGTACCTTTGCAGCCGTAATGGAGACAACGACATGAAGAAGCTCGTGATATTTGACCTGGACGGCACGTTGCTCAACACCATCGAGGACCTGGGGCAGGCCGCCAACTATGCGCTAGAACGCAATGGCTATGCCACCCACAGCATGGCCAGTTACCCCTACTTTGTGGGCAATGGAGTGCGCCGCCTGATGACCCGCGTGCTGCCCGAGGATGCCCGCAACGATGAGACCATCGACCGCGTACTGGGCGACTTCCTGGAGTACTATGACGAGCACTGCACCGACTACACCAAGCCCTATAACGGCATGCCCGAGCTGCTGCAAGACCTGCGCGACCAGGGTGTCAAGATGGCTGTTGCAAGTAACAAGTACCAGCGGGCCGTTGACAAGATCATACCCCATTTCTACCCCGACATCAACTTCATCGCCGTCGAGGGCCACCGCGATGGCGTCAACGTCAAACCCGACCCCAGCGTGGTGTTCACGATCCTAGCCAAGGCACAGTTGGCCAAGTCTGATTGCCTGTATGTGGGCGACAGCGGTGTGGACATGGAGACGGCACGACGGGCTTGCATCGACTCGGTGGGTGTGACCTGGGGCTTTCGCAGCAAGAAGGAGCTCGTCGAGTATCATGCCGACGCCATCGTCAACAATCCTGTCGAGATCCTCAATATCGTCGAGCAAGGAATCATTATTTCCTAGGACACCACTCTGCGTAATAGGTAAAAGGTAAAAAGTAATAGGTAAAAGTGTTTGGAACTGAAAACTATGAACTGGCTAACAGAACTATTCATCGGCAACAGCGTGGCACACACGCTACTCATCTATGCCATCGTCATCGCCATGGGCGTCATCCTGGGCAAGGTGCGCATCTTTGGCATCTCGCTGGGAGCCACCTTTGTGCTGTTTTGCGGCATCCTGGTGGGTCACCTGGGAGTGACCGTCGACGGGGCCACACTCAAGTTCATCCAGGAGTTCGGACTCATCCTGTTCATCTTCTCCATCGGTCTGCAGGTGGGACCCAGCTTCTTCTCGTCGTTCAAGCACGAGGGCATCCAGCTCAACGGCATAGCGATGCTCATCGTGAGCCTGAACGTAGCCGTGGCACTGGCCATCTACTTCATCGCCGGCAACGTGAGCATCACCGACCTGGTGGGCGTGATGAGCGGTGCCGTGACCAACACGCCGGGCCTGGGTGCTGCCCAGCAGGCGCTCATCGAGACCATTGGCGACCACGCTACCGACCTCAACGAGTCGATGTCGCTGGGCTATGCTGCCGCCTATCCACTTGGCGTGGTGGGCATCATCCTGTCGATGATCATCGTCAAGTTCCTGTTCAAGATCAATGTTGACAAGGAGATCGAGGACATCGAGCGCGAGAAGGAGGACAGCCAGCTCAAGCCCCACGTGATTACCTACAAGGTGACCAACAAACTCATCTATGACATCACGATGACGCGCTTGCACAGCATCATCGACCACAACTTCATCATCTCGCGTCTCAAGCGCGAGGACGGCACCGTCGAGATTCCACAGGGCGAGACCATCATCCGCAAGGATGACGTGCTGCGCATCGTCATGAGCGCCCACGACCAGGACATCTTTGACGCCATCATCGGGCCACACGTCGACTTTGACTGGCAACTCGAGACAGCCCCCAAGGGCATCGTGAGCAGGCGCATCGTCGTCACCCGCAACGATATCATCGGCCACAAGATCGGCTCTATCCGTCTGCGAGAGGGATATAAGGTCAACGTCACCCGCATCCACCGTGCGGGCGTCGAGCTGCTGGCCAGTCCCAACCTGTCGCTGCAAGTGGGCGACCGCCTCACAGTGGTGGGTCGCGAGGAGGACGTGGACCGCCTGGGAAAGCGCCTGGGCGACAGCTACAAGCGTCTGGACCACCCCAACCTGTTCACGATGTTCATCGGCATATTCTTGGGCATCCTGGTGGGTTCGATTCCCATCATGCTGCCGGGCATGTCGGTGCCCATGAAGCTGGGCCTCGCCGGTGGACCGCTCGTGGTCGCCATCCTCATCGGCCGTTACGGCCACAAGGCCAAGCTCGTCACCTATACCAGCACCGCCGCCAGCCTGATGCTGCGTGAACTGGGACTGTGCCTGTTCCTGGCGTCGGTGGGCATCGCTGCGGGCGGCAGATTTGTGTCCACCATCCTGAGCGCCAACGGAGCGATGTGGGTGCTCTATGGTTTCTTGATCACCATCATCCCGCTGCTCATCGCCGTGGTAGTCGCCCGAGGCAAGTTCCATCTCAACTACTGCACCATCATGGGCGTCGTGGCTGGTGCCACCACCGATCCTCCCGCCCTGGGCTATGCCAACACCACAGCGGGCAACGATGCTCCCGCGGTGGCCTATGCCACGGTATATCCCTTGACGATGTTCATGCGCGTCCTGATAGCCGAGTTGATCATCATCTTTGCCGTCGCCTGACGCCCATCCACTCGCGCCTTTAAAAAGAAAACAATTAGCACAATCAGAATAATAATGTGTGAAATGAATCCTAATGACTCATTTCATACATTAATCCCACCATTTTGTCCATTATGCTGCCAAAGTCTTGGTCACATAGTGGACAAATTATTACTTTTGCACCATAAACAAGAAACGTCAACCAATTAAAAACTATTGTAAAATGAAAAAAATCATCATCGCACTCGCACTTCTTGTTGGAGTACAAGGGCAAGCCGATGCCCAATTCCTCAAGAAACTGGGCAATGCCATCGACAAAGCCGCCAAGACCGTTGATGACGTCGCCAACACCATCCTGGGCGACACCAACTCATCAAGCAACCAGACGAACAAGACAAGCAAGAAATCCAAGCCCTACCAGCTCGGAGAGTCAAAAATCACCATCATCGGCGATAATCCTGGAGTGAGCATGACTAAACTCCATGCCACCCGCGTCTATGGATCAAAAGATGTTATCCTTAACATGCAACTTTACAACAGCACCGATGAATCATGCAAACTCTACACCGAAATCACTTATTGTGTAGCAGTGGATGACAATGGCAACCAGTTTAAGAAAGGCGGAGTTGACATGGGTGGTGGCGAATTTGACATCTATCGTATGTCCAACACCATTCTGGATGATACCAAACTCAACATGAGGTTGCTTTTCTCGCATGTGAACCTTGATGTCACCAGATTCAAGCGGGCCGAAATGGCTTATTACTATTTAGACTATGATAGTCAAGTCCACGACGGAACCTTCCGCATGGATAATGTGCCCATCACTCTACTGCCCAGCTTGAAGGCCGATGGCGTTTACGGCGAGGGGAAAGTCCTGATAGGTTCTGCCATCACCAGCCTGCCCGACGCCATCCCCTATATGTATGACAACTACACGACCAGCCAGTTCTCTAACAATGGCAAGACCTACAAGATGATTACCTTCACTCTTGACGACGAGGTGATGTTCAAGGCTATTTCAAGAGACCAGACCACCATCAGCTACATCTGTGTGGACACCCCGCACGTCCAGTTCAAGGTCGGCGAGAGCTTCTACTCGATTAATGACTACCTCTATCAAGACGACAAGTTCTGCACACCCAACACTAACGGCGACCTGACCTTCAAGGGCTTGACGCTCAAGCGTGAAAAGAGCCCTACCACCTATCGAGAGGAGATCAAGCGCGTCTATGCCGGTCTTTAATCTCCAGGGGTCATTAATCGATTGACAATCAACCGATATTGTCTAATATACACTACAGTTTTCTGAAAAAAATGGCAAGGATATAGCTGTTGGCCCAAGTTCCTGCGGGTCAACAGCTATATTATCACCACCTAAATGATTAGGAATCACAGGATTGCCAAGCCAGCACGCCTCAATCAGCCCGTGTGATCTGTAGTTTTTTAAACCGTGTCAATTCGTAGTGTTGACTGCGGCTGGTGTCCAGTTCTGGAAGAAGCGCAGGGTGCGCTCCTTGTTGTAGCCCTTGCCCTCCTCGAGAAAGACGCTGTCCTGGATGTGGATGACACGGCCCTCGCCATCGAGCACGACAAACACAGGGAAGCCAAATCGGGCAGGATTGCCCAGTCGTTGCAGCGTCTGTTCGGCCAGCTTCACGCGGGCTTCGTCGCCTCGTGCCCGCGGATTATAGTTGACATGGATATAGACAAAGTTGTCGTCGATCACCTTGCTGATGGTGCTGTCGTTGGAGATAAAGTCGGCAAAGCGCAGGCACCACGGGCACCAGTTGCCGCCCACCTGGCAGATGACATACTTGCCCTGACTGGCAGCGCTCGCCACGGCCTGGTCAATCTGCTCGAGTGGATTGATCTGCTCGTCATACACCTTCTTTAACGTCGCTTGCTGGCCATCTTGGGCTCTGGCAGCCATGGCGACCACCATGATCACCAGGGCTAAAAAAAACTTTTTCATCATCATTTCGTCAGTTGTTATTGATTCATCTATTTTCCCTGCAAATATAGCCATTTTTCTAAAATCTGCTGCAATTTGCAGCTATTCCTATACCTCATCGGGCTATTTTAAAGCGGCCATGCGGGGGAGGGGGGTATGTAAATCGGGAGACGTGCCGTGATGTGGCACATCCCCCGAATGTTGATTGATAGTGCTACCCTGCCAGCGGCGGGGAAAGCACGTGCTTGCAACTTTACTTCACGATGATCTTCTGGCCATTGTGGATGTAGATGCCAGCGGGCAGGTTAGCGGCATTCATCTTCTGACCCATCAGGTTGTAGTAGTTGTTGTCGCCCTTGACGGGAGCGATGAGCTCGTTGATAGCCGTCTGGCCAGTGGTGGTGAAGATAACCGACTCGGTCCAGTCGCTAGTCTTCTGGCCATCGGTAGCCTGTACCTGTACCTCATAGGAGGTCTTCTCGCTGAGGCCCTCAATCAGGCAGGTAAGGTCGTTGATGTTATTAACATAGATCCACTCGGGACCAGGGTTACCAATCATCACGTTGTCCACGTTGAGGCGGAACATGTCGCTCACGTTGTGGTGACGGAAGGCAATATAACCCTCCTGACCCTCAAACTGGCTCAGGTCAACAGTGTACTCCTGGATGGGATAGCTAGCAACGATTTCCTCGGTTACCGGTACATAGCTGCTCAGATCATTGGGGTCGCCAGTGGAAACATAAACAGTGAAGTGCTCGTTTGCATAGCTGGGATCCTGACCGCAAGCCCAGAACGAGAGCTGGCCGTCGAGAGCAACCTTCGGGCTGATCAGCCAGTTGTCGGGATTGAGAGCCATGCCCATGTAGCTGGGCGAGGTAGCGCACTTGTTGCCGAACATCCTCTCGCCGTCTGCCGAGTCATAGCCGCTGTAAACGGGGTCAAAGATGTACCAGGTGTAGCCGTCACCGTTGGCATCGATGACAGTCCAGCCACCAGCTACGGGATCGCCAGTGACACCCTGATTCTCAAAGTCCTCAAAGAAGCCAGGAACATTCTCGGGATCATACAGGCGATAGCGCAGGTTCCACATGGCATCATCCTCGTCGATCCATGATACGGTGGCATTGGTCTTGCCGGGCTCTACATTAACAGCCTCGGGAACGGTGGGATCGGGAGTGTCAACACCGATGCTAATGTAGTCAACCAGCACGCGGAATTGATCAGAGCAGTTGTAGTGACGAATGGCGAAGCAACCGGTGCGGCCGGCATACTCGCTCACGTCAAAGCTGTACTCGGCCCACTCGGCGGGAGCGACGATGTCATCCGAGATCTTCACAAAGTCGTCAAAGTCGGTTGTTTCGGCGGGCTGGCCACCCATGTAAACGTAAACGGCAAATACATCAGGCCAACTGCTGGAGTAGTTCATGGCGTGAATTGTCAACGTGCCATCGAGCTCCACCACGGGCGAGATCAGCCAGTTATCGGGATACAGGGCTCCGCCATAGTAGCTGCGCGAAGTCAAGCTGACGGTTCCACCGTTGCAGCTGTAGTATTCATCAATTTCCCAGTTGTAGCCGTCACCGTCGGCATCATAGACCAACCAGCCATTGAGCTGATCATCGGTCTCAAAGTCCCACAACATTTTGCCGCGGTCCATCTTGAAGCTGGGAGCCTTGCTGTCATCCACCTTGATGGGGATGATCTCGTCCATCTGGCTGCGATCGTTGCGAGCCATCATGGATGCCTTGTTGTCAAGACGCTGGGCAGACATCGGCAATGCCAATGCAGCCATCAATCCAAATAAGAATAATTTTGTCTTCATAGGCTAAAAAAAATATAAAAGTTAAACATAAAAGATTTCGTTGATTACCATTTTTCTGGCGCAAATATACTATTTTTCATTAAATACACAAAACATTATGACATTCTAAAGAGAAATAGCCCTATAAATGATATATATTGAAAAATAATATATTTGCCCGATATTTCTGGTTTACAAAGAATTACAGAGCCCCTTTATAGACAAGACTCACTTCGTCAGGCGAGCAGGATCAATGACCAATACAAGGCCAGCTATACTTTACCAGACAAAGATTTATTTTTGCGATGGCTATAGCCCTAGAACTTTTCATCATTTAAATAAATCAGGCAGCCTCTTTCAAGACTGCCTGATTAGTTCATCGGTTAAGTCTTATCCCGCTAATGGGGATATCAAGACCCACATGTGATTACTTCACTACCTTAACAGCGGTGGTGCTACCATCGGTGTAGGTGGTAACCTGGATGGTCAAGCCATTGGGCTGAGCAACCTCCTGGCCAGCTACGTTGAAGTAGCGAACGCCAGCAACGGTCTTGCCAGTAACAACCTCGTCAACAGCCGAACCGCCCTTGAGGGTGATGAAGTTAAGAGCCTCGGTCCAATCGGAAGTGCCAGCGAGACCTACAGCCTGTACCTGTACCTCGTACTCGGTTTCGGGGGTCAGACCCTCGATCAGGTAGTTAGTGTCGGTGAGGTCATAAACGTAGGTCCACTCGGGTACGGGCTGAGCGCCGGGAACGGTTACCTCGATGTCATCCAGGTAGATGCGGAACATGTCATAGCTGTTGTAGTGACGGAAGGCGATGTAGCCCAGACCCTCATAAGCACTCAGGTCAATCTCATACTGCTCGGGATCGAGACCGGGCATGATGTTGTCCTGCAGCAGGATGAAGTCATCGGTGGTCTCCCACTCAGCGTTGGGGCATACATAAACGGCGATCCTGTCGACATAGGACGAGGAATAGTTCCAGGTCTTGAACTTGAGCGTGCCACCCAGGCCAACGGCGGGAGTGATCAGCCAGTTGTCGGGATCGAGGCTTTCCCAGTAGGTGCTGCTATAGCTCTCGCTGTACAGGCAAACGTCGGTCTGGCTGTCATCACTGTAGGCAAGATTCCAGTTGTAACCATCACCATCCACGTCATAGACCATGAAGTCGGCAATCTGCGTCTCATAACCGGGATTGGGGAAGTCCCAAAGCTGAGAAACGGTAGCGGGATCAACATAGGGGCGATAACGCAGGGTCCAACCCATGTCATCGTTGTCCTCCCACAGGAGAGCGGCGCTAGTAGCAGCGGGCTCAACGGTGAGGTTCTCGGGGGTGGTCAGTGCCTGGCCCTCGACGGGAATGGTCAGGGTAACGGCATCATTCTGGCCATTGAGGGCAACGGAGAACACATAGTTTACACCAGCCTGGAACACGTAGTCATCATAACGTCCAGGAACATTACCATTGCTAGATGCAATCCACATCCTGTCACCAGGAGTGGGGTTGGTAATACACCAGTCATAGGTGCCAGCGGGAATCAAGATCGAGATGCTGTTGTTAATCACAATGTTTTGTGTAGCCAGGGCTCCATCAGCGTTCTCGGGAATCTTGTACTCAAACTCGGCATAGGTCGAGGCGGGAATATCGCCGCCAGTGGTCAGAGCTCCGGTTTCGGGGATAATGGTGCCATAGGCAGTAGCGTCGGCATCGAGCAGCATCTGGTAGCCAGAGCCATCACCCCAAACGTCACCAGCGGTGAGGGTTATCAGAGCCATACCCTCGGGGATGTCGGCCCTAAGTGATGACCTGAACTGCGGGGCCAAAGGCAGATTGCCCTTCAAAGCCTGCTTTTGCACTGCAACACGATTGGTGGTCTTGACTGCGTCTTTAACATAGACCTTCTCCTGTGCCATGCCCGAGAGACTCAGGGTGGCAACAAGTCCTAAAAGAAATAATTTTGTCTTCATAGGCTAAAAAATTTAATAATAACTTAAGTAATGCTATTTAAACTGCCACAAAAATACACCCAAAAAACCAAAAGTGCAAATATTTGGCCACAAAAAGTAAAAAAAACATATAAAAAGCTGAGAACTTTTACGTCTGGAGACCTTTCTAGAAGGGATATCCTACCGAAAAATGGAACTCGCTGTCACGAGCGAAATTGGGATGCAGCAGTGGCCAATGCTCCTGTCCACTGGCGGGATTGTGGGCCTTCATGCCCATATCCACACGCACCAGGAAATACTTGAAGTCGAGACGGATGCCCGCGCCATAGGCCACAGCAATCTGCTCATAGAACTTGTTGAACTTGAAAACGCCACCAGGCTGGTCTTCCTTGTAATCCTTGATAGTCCAGATATTACCAGCATCCAGGAACAGGCCCAACTCAACCACCCAGAAGAGCTTGGCACGGTACTCCAGATTGATGTCAAATCGGATGTCGCCACAGCGATAAAAGAAATTGGGCACACTGTCGCTGCTGTTGTAACTGCCGGGTCCCAGGGTTCGCACACCCCATCCCCTAACGCTGTTGGCGCCGCCGCTATAGAATCGTTTCTCGAACGGCAGGACGTCACTGTTGCCATAGGGGATGGCGATACCGGCTCCCACGTGGAAGGCGACCGACTGCCGCTGATCAATGTAATGGGTTATCGCATAGTCGGCATCAAACTTGATATACTGGGAGTAACGGATGCCCAATGCCTTGTAGCTGCCATCGGCATCGGCCTTTTGGCCCGTGAGATGGGACAGGGCGTTGAGCAGGTTGCCTGCCGTCTCGGCATTGGCGCGCAGGGTGAACACATCGCGCTGGAAACGTCCCAGTTGCAAGACGTTCAGCTCGGGTTTATTGGTACGGTAGAAGTTGTATCCCATCCTCATGATCAAGTGGTCCTCATAGCTGTATCGCAACAGCCGGTTGGCGATGCGGTCATAAAAATCTTCCTTGAACTTGGGTACACTGATCACGCTCAGGTCAAACAGCGTCAACGTGTGTGCCAGGCGGCGGCTGCGCTCTGTCCACTGGTAGCGCCAGGCGGCACCAGCGACGACGCGCGTGTACTCGGGACGCGCCTGATAATCAAAGTTGACCGAGAAGACTGTCGAAGCCTGGATCTTACGCTTGAAGGACCGCCTCAACAGCGGGAACATGAATTTTGGGAACTTGATGCCTAATTCGGTGGAATACTCGCTGTAATTGTTGTTGATCAAGCCGCCCAGATTGCCCGATATGCTCTCATAGGAAGCCTTGATCTTGCTGCTCAACACCTCGGCGCCCTTGAATATATTGCGGTGCTCATAGTCCAGTCCCACGCCAAATCCCAGGTCGCCCTCGCTGTTGGTCCCCTCGAGCGATGCCGAGATGCTCTGCGCCCGGTCAGGTTGCAGGAGCACAAAGGCATCCACCATCAAGACTCCATCGATATTGCCGACAGGGCGGACGTCGATGTTGATGGACTTGAGCACATTCAAGCGTCCCAGGGCGCGGTAAGTGCGGTTGATGGCCTCGGTATTGTATAGCGAGCCGGGCTCGATGTAGTTACACTCGTCCAGCACCTCGGGGCGCAAGTAGGGCACCTCGCCCTGCATGACCCTTGCACCACCGCCAATGATGACCGTGTCGGTGCCGAAATAGCCGTCGCGCATCAGCACGGGGTCATAGTTGGTGATGTAGGTAACGTTGCGGATGTAGAATGGCTCATGCTCGGTGTAATAGGGCATGCGGTCGTTGTGATAGGGGGCGCGGCTGAGCAGGGTGAGATCTACCGCATTGGATCCGGCAGCAGTATCGGCGATAAAAGTGATATACTCCTTGTTGAAGGCGTAGTAACCCTTGTTGCGCAGGTTGTCGGTTATCATCTGGCGCCATTCGTTCAGGCGGTTGTAATTCAGCAAATCACCGCTGTGGACGGGAAACTTGGCCGAGTCGGCAAGAATCGCCTCGCTCAAAATGCCATCGGCGATATCATATTCGATAGAGCGGATGTGATAGGGCTCGCCCAGCGAGATGTCAAAGTCCACTTTAGCCTTGCGCTTGACGGTATCGGCGTCAACACGATAGGCCACCGAGTTCTTCATGAAGCCCTTGTTGCGCAGGGCGGTGCTCAACTGCTCGGCACTGGCCAGCGTGAGCGTGCTGTCATAGATCACTGGCGGCGTGCCCACGCGCTGAATCCAACGGTTGAACCACTTGGTGCTGTCCTTGCCCGAGAGGTTGTAGAACGCGAGTTGCAGCTTCAAGCCGCCCAGCACGCGGTGGTTGGCGTTCTGGCGCAGGAAGTTGTAGAGCTGTGACTTATCCACATCCTTGTGGGCGCCATCAATATTGATATTCACCTTGTCGAGCAGCAGCTTGCCCTGTGGCACGTGCTTGGTCGAGGAACACGCGGCTGCCATCGCCATGAGCAGCAATGTCATGGCGATGCGCGCTAGGATTTTGGTTCCCCGTCGATTCATTTCTTGACTGGTAATGGGCCTAATCAGACTCGTTGAAGTTGAGAATGGCTTTGTCGATAGCGGTGGCAAAAGCGGGTTCATCACGCAGTGAGCCCAGGTTGAGAGCCGACAACTTGTCATACCGCAACTTGTACAAGCTGCTATAGCCGTTGTCGAGCGCCTGCTGCACATATTCCAGCGCCTTGAAGTTGTCGCCCCTGATGGCCATGAACAGAGCTGCGGTAAAGAAGTTCTCGCCGCCTGGTGTAGCCGCTGCCGTGAGTTTATTCAGCCAGGTGAAGGCCTCATTGTCCCGGCCCAGTTCGCTCAGGGCAAATCCCCTGAGGTTCTCTGGGTCATCGCTCAACATGGTGGTCGTGTTCAGGTCCTTGGCAGCGAGGTCTTGCCGACCCATTTTCTTGAGCAACACGGCCCTAGTGAGCAGTGCCTGGACATCGGTGGGATCGTTGGCGACCGCCGCATTCAGGTACCCCAGCGCTGAGTTGTCATTGCCCTGCGCCATCAGCAGTTCGGCCTTAGCCACGAGCATGGGCACATATTGCGGTGCGAAATCAGAGCAGCTGGTCAATGCCTGCATGGCGGCATCATAATTGGCTCCGTCACCGGCATTGTACTCGGCTTGGGATTTCAGGATATAATACTCGGGCTGCTGGGGGGCCATGTTCAGCGCCTGGTTGACGTTGACCAGGGCCTCGTCAAAGCGGCCCAGTTCCAGATAGCACTTGGCGATGCTGTAATAAACCAGGTGGGTATTATACAGGTTGTTGCGCTTGATGAAATTCAGGTCCCTTAATGCCTGCCCGTAGCGCGAATGGTCCATCGCAATGCTCGCGCGCAGGTAATGGTAGATGCCATTCTCGTTGGTCTTGTTGGCAATGTCGATGAGCGAGCGCATCACCTGGTCGTAGTGCTGATCACTCATCGCAAACAGGCCATCGACGCAGTTGCCGCCATTGCCCACCTCCATGCCTTGGATCAGGTCGCTGACGGCAGCCTCGATATTTCCCTGGCGGGTATAGATGTCGGCACGGTTCTGATACACCTGTGGCTCGGCATGGAACAGGCTCACGGCCTTGTCCACGTGCACCAGGGCCTCCTCGGGATTCTTGCGACCCATCTCGACGAGCGCCAAGCCATAGAGGGCGTCATAGTTCATCGACTCGGCCCGCAGGATGGCCTTGAAGCCTTTCTCGGCGGCATCATAGTTCCCCATCTTGAGGTTAGCCTTGGCCATGAGGTCGGTACAGGCGAGCGACTTGGGTTGCAGCTCTTGAGCCAGGCGCAAGTCGGCCACCTCGCTGGCATAGTCCTGCCGCGCGTCGCTGATGCGTGCCCGCAGGATGTGCTCATCAAAGCGCAATTCCTTGTCGGTTTTGGGCGTGAGCAGCATGGCCTGGTTCACGTCGGCCAGTGCGGCGGTATATTCCCCATTGTAGTAGTGCTGATGGGCCCGTGCAAACAATGTGTTGTAATCATTGGGATTCTTGGCCATCTGTTCGTCATATACCTTCATGACGGCATCGGTGATCTTGTCGCGCACCACCGCATCACTGCTCTGGGCACTCACCGCTATCGTGGCCAACGCCACGATGCAGGAGAGAATCGTAATTCTGGTAACACTCATGATGAATGGGTATATTAATTAATAATGATAAAGATGATGTATTTTTTCTCTTTAGATATTATCGATTGTGTTAACGGCCTGTTTGAGGTAGGCGAGTCGAGTGAGCAACCCCTCGAGCAGGTCAAGGCGCAGCATGTTGGCACCGTCGCTCTTGGCCACCGATGGGTCCTGATGGGTCTCCAAGAACAGACCCGACGCCCCCGCGGCAATGGCAGCGCGGGCGATGGTCTCGATGAGCTCGGGACGCCCGCCTGTCACACCCCCACCCTGGTTGGGCTGCTGCAACGAGTGGGTCACATCGACGATGACCGGGGCATAGGACTGCATCACGGGCACACCGCGGAAGTCGACTACCAGATCCTGGTAGCCGAAGGTCGTGCCCCGCTCGGTGATGGTCACCTCGTCGTTACCGGCGTCGCGCACCTTCTGCACGGCATATCGCATCGACTCGGGAGCCAGGAACTGCCCTTTCTTGATGTTGACCATGCGACCCGTGTGTGCTGCGGCGACCAGCAACTCGGTCTGGCGGCACAGGAATGCGGGAATCTGCAGCACATCGACATACTCGGCTGCGATATCGGCCTCTACAGGCTCGTGGATGTCGGTAACAACAGGGATGTTGAAGGTCTCGCCCACCTTGCGCAGGATGCGCAAGGCCTTCTCGTCGCCGATACCGGTAAATGAGTCGATGCGCGAGCGGTTGGCCTTGCGGTAACTGCCCTTGAACACATAGGGGATGCCCAGTCGCTGGGTTATCGTCATGGCCTTCTCGGCAATATCCATCGCCATTTCCTCACCCTCGATCACGCATGGGCCGGCGAGTAGGAAAAAGCTGTGTTGCGGCGATGACAGTAGTTCGTTCAGCATATTTTTCAGTTTTGGATTGTCAGTTTTAGTTTATTAAAGAGCACAGGGTGTGGATGGCGGCAATGGCCATCATGCCGGCGGTCTCGGTGCGCAGGCGGCTCTCGCCCAGTGTCACGGGGAGGTAGCCGGCGGCCCGGGCGGCCTCCACTTCCTGGGGGCTGAAGTCGCCCTCGGGGCCGATGAGCACCTGAATGTCGCGGCCGGGCTGGTAGGCACTGGCCAGCGTCAAGCGCTGCCCGCGCGGCAGCATGGCGTCGCAATAGGCGATGCAACGCGTGCCCTCAAAGGGCTCGGCAATCACCTGCTCGATGGGCGTGAGCTCGTCGAGTTGTGGCAGTGTTGCCTTGAGCGACTGTTTCATGGCGGCGACCATGATCTTCTTCAGGCGCTCGGTCTTGAGCACCGTGCGCTCGCTGTTGTGGCAGCGCAGCGGGATGATGCGGTTCACGCCCATCTCGACGGCCTTCTCGACGAGCCACTCGATGCGGTCCAGATTCTTGGTGGGAGCTATGCCCAGCACTATCTGGCAACCCCAGTGGGGTGGTTGTTGGTCACCTTGCAGCACCTCAATGGCACATCGCTTGGGATGTGCCATCGTGATGCGGCAGGTGTATAGCATGCCGCTGCCGTCCACCACCTCGATGGTGTCGCCCTCTCCCATGCGCAACACCTTGACGCAGTGCTTGGAATCCTCCTCGCCCAGCGTCAAGGCCGATGCTATGTCAGGACAATAGAAACGGTGCATGGTTTTCAGTTTTCAGCGTCAATTGGACTCGCGCACGTGCTTGTACTTGAACAGGAACATGAACGACACGGCCACCACAAGGGCGAATCCAGCAAAAATGAACCAAGCGGTACTCCAGGCCATATCTGTCTTCCCTAAAAGATAGCTGACAACTTCTTTTGTCGGCACTCCATCAATGACCGCATCCACTTCAACTGGTACCCATTCACACAGATTACCTTCAATCAGCTTTCCTGCAAGCCAAGTACCAATGGAGGCGCCGATGCCGTTTGTCATAAGCATGAACAAACCTTGTGCAGAACCTTTAATTTTGGGATCCCTGCACTCCTTGTCAACAAACAGACCACCAGAAACATTGAAGAAATCAAATGCAACACCGTAAACCAGGCAGGAGAGTACAAACAATAGAACGCCAGGCATTCCAGGATTACCCAAACCAAAGAAACCAAACCTGAATACCCATGCAAACATTGCGATCAGCATCACTTTCTTGATTCCGAATCGTTTCAAGAAGAACGGAATGAGCAAGATACAGCAAGCTTCGGCAATTTGAGACAATGACACGAGCATTGTTGCATTATTAGCGGCAAAAGAATCGGCATATTTCTCTATCGCCTCAAAACTCTTGAGGAACGGTGTAGCATATCCATTGGTGATTTGCAGACACATGCCGAGCAATGCCGAGAAGATAAAGAACATGGCCATCTTCTTCTCTTTAAACAATTTGAAGGCATTCAAGCCAAGCATCTCGGCAACAGTTTGTTTTTCTGCTTTCTTAGTGATCTTACACTGCGGTAGCGTGAATGTATAAAGGAACAACACGATGCTAAGAACAGCAGAAACAAAAAACTGCATATAGGTCATCTGGAAAGTATAAGCACTCTTTGAAACCGTAAAGAAGAAGCCTTTATCAGGATGGAGCACGGCACAATTCACGAACCACATGGTCGCGATAAATCCAATGGTACCGAATACACGGATCGGGGGAAAGGCTTTTACTGTATCATAGCCATTCTCGTTAAGGATTGAGAATGCAGCGGTATTGGACAATGCCAATGTCGGCATGTAGAAGGCGACACTCAATGTGTAAAGAGTTATGAACAACCCTTTATTGGTAATCTCGTGTCCGTAACCAGCCGAGTAGCCCATAAACCAGCAAGACAGCATAAAGGCGCCGGCCAATAAGTGACAAAGTCCCAGCAATCGTTGCGGTTGGATGTATTTATCAGCGACAATGCCCATCAAGGTTGGCATAAAGATTGAAACCAAGCCCTGAATTACATAAAACCAAGATACTGGCAAGCCTGCCGCTCCCAGGTAGTTGCCCATGCAGGTCAGGTAGGCGCCCCACACGGCAAACTCCAGGAAATTCATTACGATGAGTCTTAACTTCAGATTTTTCATTTGTATCTAATTTTTAAACGTTTATTTTTTCAACCAGCAAAGATAATAAAAAAACCGGCATTTATTCAGCGTCCCGGTTGGGATTAGTTTTCTGGGCAATGATTTTCTGGACCTTAGCGGCCTTTTCATACTGCTCTTTATCGACATATTGCTGCAAGCGCCGCTCGAGTTTCTCGATGGGCAAATCCTCGAGGCGCACGGGTTTGTGAGGCTTGTAGTTGCCGTCGCGGCGCCACTCATAGCTCGTGAGCTGCATGACCTCGGGCGTAGTGTAGATGGGCGCGCCGGTGCGTAGGGCGATAGCGATGGCGTCGCTGGTGCGGGCGTCGATCTCGACCTTGGTCGTGGGGTTGACCACGTGAAGCATCGCGGCAAACACGCCATCCTTGAAGCTGTAGATCACGACCCGCTGCAACTCGATGCCAAACACGTGAAACATGCTCACAAACAGGTCATGGGTCAACGGCCGGGAAGGCATTACCTGTTCCAGATGAACGGCGATGGACTGGGCCTCGGCCGCACCCACGACAATGGGGATGCGGCGTGCCTCGTCGTCGGTGCGGTCGGCATTCTCGAGTAACAGGGCATAGGCGCCAGGCTGCACCTCGCTACGCGTGATTCCCAGCACCTTCAACTCTATCAATTCGTCCTTTTTATCCATGTTATGTTTATGTCTCTTACTGATATCACTTCTAACTCCGAACTAAAAAACTTAAAAAATCTCAGCCGGTAATTATCCCGCTACCGTAGCACAGGTGTCCCTGGGGGTCATAGACCACCGCGAACTGCCCGGGGGCAATGCCCTGCACGTCCTCCTCGCTCTCGATAACCCACTGGTGACCATCGAGATGGGTAAAACGGCCACGCATGATGTGAGGCGTGTGGCGGTTCTTGAACATGATGTCCACCGGGCCATCGTTGCCGGGCCACGGGTTGCCCGAGATGAAGTGCATCTCGTCGAGCCGCAGTGTACGGCCATACTGCTTGGCCGTGCCATAGCCATTGGAGACGTAGATGACGTTTTCATCCACGTTCTTGCGCACGACATACCATGGCCCACCGCTCAGGCCCAGGCCCTTGCGCTGACCGATGGTGTGGAACCAGTAGCCGCGGTGCTCGCCCAGTTTGCGCCCCGATTCCAACTCGATGATGGGACCGGGTCGCTCGCCCAGGTGGCGGCGTATGAAGTCGTTATAATCAATCTGGCCCAGAAAACAGATGCCCTGGCTGTCGCGGCGATGGGCGTTGGGCAAGTGGGCCTCCTCGGCGATGCGGCGCACCTGCTCCTTGGGCAGGTTACCGATGGGGAAAATGACGTGCTGCAACTGGTCATAGGTGATCTGGGCCAGGAAATCGGTCTGATCCTTCACGGGATCGACCGCCGTGGCCAGGTATTTCACGCCGTTGATGACGTCGGTCGTCGCGTAGTGCCCTGTTGCCGTCAGGTCAAAGTCCTTGCCCCACCGCTGCTCAAAGAAGCCAAACTTGATCATGCGGTTGCACATCATGTCGGGATTGGGCGTGAGGCCAGCCTTGACGGTGCGCAGGGCATATTCCATCACGTGGTCCCAGTACTCCTCGTGCAACGACACCACCTCAAGCGGCAGGCCGTAACGGCGGGCGATAAGGGTACACATCTCGATGTCCTCCTCGGCACTACAATCACCCTCGTCGTTATCCATACCGATGCGAATGTAGAACAAGTGCAGATCCTCGCCCTGTTCCTTTAGACGGTGAACCACAACGGCACTGTCCACACCACCCGATATCAATACAGCAATCTTGCTCAAGTCTATAAAATCTTTTAATCAGTTAACACTCTACAATGCACTGGCACGCCGCCTGGTCACGCGTTGTCGATGGTCTGCTCATCGGCCGGCGTCTCGGTGAAATGGGCCGCGATGATGTAGTCGAGCGAGATCTTTCCCGGCCCAGCCAGCAGCATGTACACAAAGATGCCGATGAACATCACGGGATAGCCTGGCTGGAAATTGAACAACTGGTCGGCCATCGATTCCGGGCTAGAGAGAATCACGTCCTCGGCCAGCAGCATCAGTGCCAGCGGGAAAAGCACCGCCAGTCGGGTCAGCAGGCCCAACATGATGCACACGGCGCACAACAGCTCGACAATCACGAGCACCGTCATGGACACTTGGGGCGAGAGGCCCATAAATCCCTGGAAGGTGGGCACAATGGCGTCGAAGTCCAGCATCTGGCGAATGCACAACTGCAGGAACATAATGCCCGTGAACAGGCGCAGGAACAACCGCGACAGGTTGCTATAGGTGTGCCCCACACTATACAAGAACAGATTTTTGAAAAAACCAGTCATAGCTCGGTGAGTTATTAATAGTTAGGGTTTACTGCCGACATCAGGCCCTCGACCGAGAGGCTCTTATTCACGATTGTGCGCTGGGCATCCAGGATGTAGCAGCACGGCAATGCCCGCAGGTCCAGGTCTGACGTCAGCCGCTCGCTGCACCCGACGACCCAGTTGGTGGCATAGCCCGCGGCTGTCGTAGCCCAGTCGGCGCTGTACTTACCTACCGACAAACACACCAGCGTAGCCTGACCCGACTCGAGCAATGCGTTCAAGGCGACATCGGTGCTCAAGCGCAATCGGCCGATGGTGCTCTCGGTACTGTCATCGATAAACAAGAGAATATAGTTCTGACTCTCGGGCAGGTTGCTCAGTTGCGACTTTTGCCCATCGACATCGGTGAACTCAAAGTCCAGCACTGCCCCCACTTGCACAGCGTTGATGCGTGCCAGCTGGTGGCCATAGTAGTCACGCACCTCGCGAGGCAACTTCTTGGATGCGGCCAGCGGCTTGGCAAAGGCCACATAGACCTCATCGCTCCAGTACTCGGCCTGGGTGCCATAGAGCGCCCGCTCGGCCACCTCGCCCACCTTCCTGAGGTTGGCGGTATTGGATTGCGCCTTGTTGACAAAATCACGCACCACATTCATCACCACGTTGCGATGGGAGTACTTGAAGAAGTCAACAAAGTCGCGGAAGGTGTTTTCAAACGCCTCATCGTCCACAATGGGCTTGCTGATGTCAAAGCTGTCCCAAAAGTGGGAGATGATGAAGTTGCAACGGCTCTCTAGCGTGGAGCAGGTGTCGGGCGCCATGGGATAGGCAAAGAGCCTGCCTGGCTGCAAATCGGCCATCTGCACTTGGGCAGAGGCCTGTGTCATCGTTAATGCCAATACTGTGATTAACAGTGCAATACGTTTCATAGTCGTCTTTAATATGCCATGATGGCTCAATAATTGAACGGCTAAATTACTACAAAACGGTAACTCCCGCAATTCCCATCGCCAAAAATCGCATCACTACAACATTTTTTCACACAACACGACTCCGATTTGGGCAACCGCTCTGTGGTTAACGCCCACACGTCAGGGACGCCGAGAATTTCTAGCAGGACGAAAAAAAAGGCCAGAAACGGGGTAAGGTTTCCAGCCAGCTATAGTGTCAAAAACTAGTTCTCAAGTGGTATTAGCAAAATCATGAGGGTCTGAGGTTTTTCGGTAGGCGAAATTACAACAAATCTCGTCAACCACTCTATAATAACCCGTAAAATCGATTAGTAAAACTTGCCATTTTTTTGACCATCCACTTTTCTTTTTTTTACTAGAAAAGCAGACAACCAATTTATTACCAGTCGTTTATATCGTCAAGCCATTTCACTCTTTACACAGGGGTGCTATAACAGGTCCGGCAACTCAAACAGGCGAATGCCATTAGAACCCTTGATGAGGATGAAATGGCCCTCGGGGCAGTTGGCCCTGATGGCCTCCTTGACTTGCTCGACGTCATCAAACTTGCGGTAGGGGCAGTCAATATCCTTGAACTCCTCGCCCACGAGCCAGACGGTGTCGAACGGGCACGACGCCAACTTCTCGACCAGGCGGATGTGCTCCTCGCGGCTGCTGGAGCCCAGCTCGCGCATTTCGCCCAGGATAGCCATCTTGGGCGACACCTGCATCAGGCAGAAGTTGTCGAGCGCGGCAGCCATCGAGGTGGGATTGGCGTTATAGGCATCCACGATGAGGTGGTTGCGCCCTGTCTCGGTGAGCTGGGAACGGTTGTTGGACGGGACGTAGCTTTCCAGGGCTTGGACTATCTGTTCGGGCGACACGTCAAAGTGCATTCCCACCGTCACGGCAGCCAGCACGTTGTCCAGGTTGTAGCTTCCTATCAGGTGGGTGGTCACCTTGTGCCACAAGCCGCCATCAGCCCGCCAGCGCAGCCTCAGGAACGGGTCACAGGCGATGATTTCGCCTTGAATCCGGGCTTTTTCCATGCCCACACCACGGGTATAATAGACTGTGTTGACCCCCTGCGGCAAGATGCCCATGAGGTGCTCGTTGTCAGCGTTGACAAATATGATGCTGCCCTGACGCGAGGCCAGGTTGTCATAGAGTTCCCCCTTGGTGTGAACAACGCCCTCGAACGAGCCAAATCCCTGCAGGTGGGCCTTGCCCACGTTGGTGATGAGGCCACAGGTAGGTTCGGCCGTCTCGGCCAGCGTCTTGATGTCGCCCGGATGGCTGGCACCCATCTCGACAACGGCGATCTCGTGGCCGGAGTTCAGGCGGAACAGGGTCTTGGGGACGCCGATGTCGTTATTGTAGTTACCCTGGGTGGCCATGACGTTATAACGCTGGGACAGAACGGCGGCCACAAGCTCCTTGGTCGTCGTTTTGCCATTGGTGCCGGTAATGCCCACGACGGGGATGTCAAAGCGGCGGCGGTGCTCACGAGCCAGATCCTTAAACGTCTGTAACGTGTCTTGGACAAGCACCATCAGCTTGTCGCCGTGATAGCTGTTATATACCAGTTCGTCACTCACCACAGCGACGGCGCATCCCTTGTCAAGTGCCTGGGCTGCAAACTGGTTACCATCAAAACTATCCCCTTTCAGGGCGATGAAAATGCTGCCCTCGGGGCAGTCGCGACTATCGGTGGTAATGACCGGATGTTGCTCGTAGATTGCGTACAGTTCCTTGATATTCATTTTTTACGTCCATTATTTTGCCGCAAAAGTACATAAAAAATCCGCTTTTTTTGTACTTTTGCCCCCGATTTTTAAAAGTGTGCGCAATTATAAAAATGACAATGAATAAAACATCTAACAACAAGAGGACCATAGCCATCGTGTGTGGCGGCGATTCGTCGGAGCACGAGGTATCGCTGCGGTCGGCCCAGGGCATCGACTCGGCCATCGACCACGACCGCTACAACGTCTTTATCGTTGTATTGAGGGGTCAGGACTGGCACGTGAACCTGGACAATGGCAGCCAGCCCCAGATCGACAAGAACGACTTCTCGTTTATTGACAGCGATGGCGAGAAGGTGTGTTTTGACTATGCTTACATCACCATCCACGGCACTCCTGGCGAGAATGGCGTGCTGCAGGGCTATTTTGACCTGATCAACCTGCCCTACTCGACCTGTAACGTGCTGGTCGAGGCGTTGACGTTCCACAAGTTTGCGCTGAACAACTACCTGCGTGCCTTTGGCGTGAACGTGCCCGACAGCATCCTGCTGCGCCGCGGCGTGGATCATGACTGGACCGAGGAGAAAATCGAGCAGCACCTGGGCATGCCCTGCTTTGTCAAGCCAGCGGCCGACGGGTCGAGTTTCGGCGTGACCAAGGTCAAGAGCCGCGACCAGCTAGCCCAAGCGCTGGAGTTTGCCTTCAAGCAGTGCGACAACGTGATGATCGAGCGTTTCCTTGACGGTACCGAGGTCACCGTGGGCTGCTACAAGACCCGCAACAGGTCGGTCGTGTTTCCCGTGACCGAGGTGGTGACCGACAACGAGTTCTTTGACTACGACGCCAAGTACAACGGCCAGGTCGATGAAATCACGCCTGCCCGCATCAGCGACGAGCTCACCGCCGCCTTGCAGGCCGAGACACTGCGCATTTACAACATCCTGCATTGCAACGGCATCATCCGCATCGACTACATCATCACCCGCAATGCCGACGGCAGCGACCACATCAACCTGCTGGAGATCAACACCACGCCAGGCATGACGGTGACGAGTTTCATTCCGCAGCAGGTGCGCGCTGCCGGCATGGAGCTAAAAGATGTGTTGACCGACATCATCGAGAACCAGTTCTAAACCTCAACCACAATAATATTATATTATAGCATTTAACCTGACAAAAACTAGAAACTAGAGACTTAAAACTAAATAATAAAATGATTAACCAGCAATTACTGAATCCACAGAGCATTGTCGTCATTGGCGGCAGCAACAACGAGAGCAAGCCCGGCGGAGCCATCGTGCGCAACCTCAAGCAGGGCGGTTTTAAGGGTGAGTTGCACATCCTCAACCCCAAGGAGGACATGGTACAGGGCATCAAGGCCCACCACGACATGAAGGACCTGCCCAACGCCGACCTGGCCATCCTGGTGGTGGCAGCCAAGTATTGTCCCGAGTATGTTGACTACCTGACCGAGCACAAGGGTGTCAGGGCATTCATCATCATCAGCGCCGGCTTTGGCGAGGAGACCCACGAGGGCGCCTTGCTCGAGCAGCACATCCTGGACACGTGCGAGAAGTATGGCGCGGCCCTGATCGGCCCCAACTGCATCGGCCTGTTGACTACCAACCATCACAGCGTGTTCACCCTGCCCATCCCGGCCTTGAGCCCCAAGGGCGCCGACTTCATCAGCGGCTCGGGCGCCACGGCCGTGTTCATCATCGACAGCGGCGTGAGCAAGGGTCTGCAGTTCAACAGCGTGTGGTCGATCGGTAACGGCAAGCAGATTGGTATCGAGGACGTGCTGGAATACATGGACGAGCACTTTGACCCCGAGCACGACTCCAAGGTGAAGTTGCTCTATATCGAGAACATTTCCCACCCCGAGCGTCTGCTCAAGCATGCCCGCTCGCTCATCAACAAGGGTTGCCGCATCGCTGCCGTCAAGTCGGGTTCCAGCGAGAGCGGTAGCCGCGCCGCATCAAGCCACACCGGTGCCATCGCATCGAGCGACACCGCCGTTGATGCCCTGTTCCGCAAGGCCGGCATCGTGCGCTGCTACTCGCGCGACCAGTTGACCACCATCGGCTGCGTGCTCACCCTGCCCGAGATGACCGGCAAGAACGTGGCCATCGTCACCCACGCCGGCGGCCCTGGCGTGATGCTGACCGACGCCCTGAGCAAGGGCGGCATGAACGTGCCCATGCTCGACAAGACGATCGGTGAAGAATTGAAGGAGCAGCTCTATCCCGGCTCGTCGGTAGCCAACCCCATCGACTTCCTGGCCACGGGTACTCCCGAGCACCTGGGCATCTGCATCGACTTCTGCGAGAAGCGCTACGACAACGTGGACGCCATCGTGGTGATCTTCGGCACGCCGGGTCTGGTGCCCTGTGACGACGCCTATGCCGTGCTACACGAGAAGATGCTCACCTGCAAGAAGCCCATTTATCCCGTGCTGCCGTGCTTGAACATTGCCGGCCGCGAGGTGAAGGAATTCATCGACAAGGGTCATGTGAACTTTGCCGACGAGGTGGCTCTGGCCGAGGCACTGGTACGCGTGGCCGACACGCCCAAGCCCGCATCGACCGACAACCTGTGCCCCGAGGTTGACGTCAAGGCCGTTCGCGCCATCATCGACGGCATCAAGGAGGACGGCTACATCTCGCCCGACAACGTGCGTGCCCTGTTGCAGGCTGCCGCTATCCCCGTCGTTCCCGAGAAGGTATCGGCCAACCGTGACGAACTCGTTGCCGCAGCGCGCGAGATGGGCTATCCCATCGTTGTCAAGGTCGTTGGTCCCGTGCACAAGAGCGACGTGGGCGGCGTGACGCTCAACGTCAAGGACGACGCCCAACTCGAGGCCGAGTTTGACCGCATGATGCAGATTCCCGACGCCACCGCCGTGATGATCCAGAAGATGATCAGCGGCACCGAGCTATTCATCGGCGCCAAGTACGAGAAGACCTTCGGCCACAACGTGCTGTGCGGTCTGGGAGGCATCTTCGTCGAGGTGTTGAAGGACGTTCAGTTCGGTCTGGCGCCCCTGTCACAGCCCGAGGCCGAGCGCATGGTGCGCTCCCTGAAGGGTTACAAGATCATCCAGGGCACCCGCGGCAAGCAAGGGCTTGACGAGGCTACCTATGTGAAGATCATCTGCCGCCTCTCGACCATGCTCCACTACGCTCCCGAGATCAAGGAGATGGACATCAACCCGCTGCTGGCCGGTCCCTACCACGTCACCGCCGTTGACGCCCGCATCCGCGTCGAGAAGTAAATACCACTCACCAGAGCAGAGCCCTGGCCCACAAAACACCACCGCAACGTCTTGTCCAACAAGGTACCGCGCGTCGTGTCCCGTGGCCGGGGCTCTGCCCCGGTTTAAAAACTCTATCCTTGCAATGCTTTACTATGATTTCCTGCGGGATTTGATTAGTTTCCTTACTATCCACACTATCAAGCCCAAGATTGAAATAACCAAAACCGTGAGGCACAGGGACAGGGCCCAGTGCTTTTGTATAGTATATATCGCAGCATCTTTGGTCTTCATTTTATTTTCACTCAAAATTGCCATCCATCCGATTTTTGGAGTCAGCATGCGTGCTGTAGTATCCACTTCGGTTGCAATGAATCCTGCCCAAAGTTCCATGGGGTAATTTTGGCCGAATAGTTTATAGTTGAACTCAACACGCACAATTTCAGATCCCAGCGATGACGTTCCATATTCAACAAAATCGGACGTTATTCCATCCCAATCCGGGTAGAGTTTCAAGAACCATCCATCAAGTATAGTTGGTTCCGTTTCATCGCCACAACCATCACCAGCAGCCCTCAGTTCATCTTCCCGTATTTTCTTGACAATGCATTGCCAAAACCGCTGATTGGGATGACCCGCTGCCGCCCGGATGAACTCAGTCAAAATGGGCTCCAATTCCTTGACCCATCCATCCAGACCATACTGGCTGAGTTTCTGTGTCTTTTCGAGCACACGCTGCCAGTCCTCGGGTGTACCCTTTAAGGTAATCGAGGGAATACCGCATGTTGTCACAAATTCACATTCAAAATAGTGCTCCATGCTCTTCATCAGTGTTATCTGCGATGCCACACGTTCAACGGGACCCGTCGTAGAGAAGTCGGCAGTAATGACTTGGGCGATGTCGCCCCGGGTATTCTCATCTATTAGTGATGCAAAAGCACCTATCAATTTAGGCCAATCTGCATCATCAAAAAGAATGTCATTTCCATACACAGTAAGTGCCATTTTACCGTCATGGTCGACGAACAAGGAGCGGAGTTCCTCGGCATGATAATCAACATAGCGGGCGAACCCCTGACTGATGAGCAACCACACCATATCGGGCGACAGCGTAACCGACATGTGATTGGCATAAGCCGTGACCAGTGTCGAGAAAAAAGGACCCTCACCTTGATACTCCAGGTTGTGCTCATTGGCAAAACTTGAGGCGACAAGGCTATTATTCTTTTCGGCTTCATCAAGGGTCTTATCCATCGGGGGCGTCATCCATAACTTTGCTATTTCTGCGCCATCAGTGAGAGTGAACTCATAATCAACCGGTTGAAGATTCTCGTCAACCACAAATGATATGCTACCCGGCGACCGAGCAATGATTCTGCTGTCGTTCGCCAATGCTGTCAGCGTGACGAAAGCCAGCAATAAAGATAAACAAGTCTTAGCCATAATGTTTAGATTTAAATTGTTAGTGGAAAGCAAAGATATAACTAATTATTTAGAAAACGTGTTTTTATCAATATTATTCTTGTTTTTTCCCATTTAAAAAAGGAGCTGAAATAGGAGATTGAGGATAAAAATCACAGGAAAAGAAGAAAATGAATTGTTAATCAATCTTAAAAGAAGTGAAATCGAGGGCATTTTGAGGGGTCGCGGGTTTGAAAAGGAGAAATAATTTTGGTCATGAAAATGAAAAGCAGTACCTTTGCGCGCCGATTATTACCAAAGTAAGAGCCCTTTAGGGCAATGTCGTGTGGGATTTGGCCGTCCTGCATGGCGTTGTTTGGGCAATTAACTAACTATTAATTAGGATTTTAAAAAAGTGGATACTTTAAGTTACAAAACCATTTCGGCCAACGCCGAAACCGTTCAAAAGGAATGGGTGGTAGTTGATGCTACCGACCAGATCCTGGGTCGCTTGTGCTCCAAGGTGGCAAAGTTGCTGCGCGGCAAGTACAAACCCAACTACACTCCCCATGTTGATTGTGGCGACAATGTGATCATCATCAATGCCGACAAGTGCAAGATGACCGGCAAGAAGTGGACCGAGCACCAGTACGTGCGCTACACGGGCTATCCCGGTGGCCAGCGATTCTCGTCCCCCGCTCTGCTTCAGGCCAAGAGCGAGAAGAAGAAAGACCTGCGCAAGGGCATGCACCCGCTGTACCTGCAAGTAATCAAGGGCATGCTGCCCAAGAACCGTCTGGGAGCCAAGCTGTTGAAGAACGTTCACGTTTACAACGGTCCCGAGCATCCCCACGAGGCACAGAATCCCAAAGTTATTGACATCAACAAACTGAAATAAGAAGCATGGAACAGATTAATGCAGTAGGTCGCCGCAAAGCCGCTATCGCTCGCGTGTATGTGAAGGAAGGCAATGGCGAAATCACAGTGAACAAACGCCCGTTGGCAGACTACTTCCCCAACCCCATCCTGCAATACATTGTTAAGCAGCCGCTTAGCACGCTGGACGTTGCCGAGAAGTATGACATCAAGGTGAACCTCGTTGGTGGAGGTTACAAGGGACAGGCCGAGGCCCTGCGCCTGGCTATCGCCCGCGCCCTGGTGAAGATCAACCCCGAGGACAAGAGCGCCCTGCGCAAGGAGGGCTTCATGACCCGCGACCCGCGTGCTGTAGAGCGCAAGAAGCCCGGTCAGCCCAAGGCCCGCAAGAGATTCCAGTTCAGCAAGC
>CAMJJG010000011.1 GCA_946406035.1 uncultured Prevotellaceae bacterium | reverse complement strand
ACGTGACGGGCTGGACGCGCTATGAGCAGCGCCAGGGCCGCAAGTTCGGCATCTCGGTGAGCTACCGCTTTGGCTCGCTCACCACACGCGTCAAGAAGGCCGACAAGTCTATTGAGAACGACGACCTCATCGGCAGCGGCAAGCAGTCGGGCGGAGGCGGCGTAACCGGCGGCATGGGTGGTGGCGCCAATTGATGACCCTAAGCGCCGTCGGGAGACAATAAATTCCCGACGGCGCTCGTTATATAATTAAGACTAACGTAATATTTCAAGAGATGAAATACCTGAATTATTTGCTGATGAGCCTAGCCATTGTGCTGCTGGCCGCCTGTGAGGGCGACCACGAGGTGATTGAGACCGACTGGACCACCCTCGAGAGCGTCGAGCTTCAAGACCAGTACAACAAGTACATGAATGGGGATTGGGTCTATCAGTACGAGGATAGCATCAGCTTCATCGAGATGAACTACACCTTTAACACCAAGGACAGCACCGTGTGGGGTTATTACAATGAGCTGATACGCACCAACGTGTCGCCCGACGGCATACCCGAGCACGACGAGTGGCAGCTGCTGTGGCAAGGCGAATTCACGGCCAAGTGGGTGCTGCTACACAGTGTGGATCTCAATCAGGCCTACATCTGGCTTGGTGATCTCAAATACAAGAATGTGCACGGCGTGCTGGCAAAATATGACGTGCTGGCAGGTCGAGTGCTGTTCTATGGCGCCAATCACCACACCCTGCGCGTGACCACGCCTATCACCTTTCGCCGCATCGACATGCACCACCCCACCGAGTAGCCACTTGCCCTACCCTACTTGGGCATGAAGCGCGTCGGGTCTTCCTTATCCTCGACGTGATCCTCACAACTGGTGCCCTCGGCTCCGGGTGATATCGGGGTTGCAGGTTGCTGCTTGGATTTAAGGGGCTTGTGCAGGTTGCTCTCGATGCGGTTAAACTCCTTGCGCACATGGCGGCGGCCGTCCTCAAAGGTATCGTCCACGGCCCTCTCAATCGTCTCGTTGAACTTGAATGGCAATAACGAGATGAGTGCCGAGAGTAGTGACAGGGCAGTAAGGACGTAGGACAGTTTGTACCCGATGCCCTGGGCCGTAATCTTGAAGCCCTCACCCATGTCGTTGTCGGGGATGACCTCGGGATTGTGCTGCAACACGATGTCGTGAATGTGCCCGGTGTGCATATAGAAGCCCATCCAGAGGATGATGCAGGCTATCGCCCCCAGGATCCACCATCGGCTCCTGAGGCAGTTGAGAGCCACGGCCCCAAAGCAAGCGATGAAAGGAAGCAATGCCAGCAGTATACTCTTGATCGATAGTGATTGAGAAATCGTGCCAGCGGTAAAGTTGAGTCCAGTGACCGTGCCGCTGAGCGAAATGTCATAAAACGGCAGGAACACATAGCAGATGAGTGCCAGCACAAGCAATATATTGGTAATCGGTCTCATTAAATAATTATCGTGGTTATTAGGTGGCTTTTAGTGCCACAATAGCTTGCGAATTTACTCAATCTTACCCAAAAGCCCTCAAAATGAAACCAATTTTTTCACTTTTTCACGTTTATTAGCGACAATCTGGCAATTTGTGACTATTCACCTCATCGGCGTGAACGCGAGAAATACATCAATGCGTTCAATGACACGATGGTCGAGATCTGGAAGGAACAGATTGTCCTGATGGGCGTGATTGATACCGGACGGCTGCTACAGTCACCCGTCGGCATCCGCTGTGACCAGGACGAGCGCGTCACGGCCATCACGCTCTCGTAGCCCCCCCTTGAATATGGTCTGTGGCAGAACTATGGCACCGGGCGAGAAGTGCCCCGAGAAAATCCTGGAGATATGGGACGTGCCAAGGTGAGGCAGAAGCGCCCATGGTTCTCGAAGAAGTTCTACGCCTCATTCATGAACATCAAGGAATTCACGGCTGACTCGCTCGGGCGCGAGTTCCTGGGGATCGTGAGTGATGCGCTGGACAGCGACAAGATGAGACGCAACACCGGGTATGTGAAATAGCATCAATGAGATTTAATAGCCAAATTTTAAAGAAGATGGACACGCGTTCCAGCCGTGAGCAGCTGAACCTGCTTGCTCAAGAGGCGGGGCGCTTGGGCATGCAGTCACAGGAGGATGTAATGGGCGGGCGCCGCACTCTCTTGTTTGGGAGTGTCAATTGAGGGCTGTGGAGAGTACCTGCTCGCAGAATTGCTGGTCGTGCTGGAGGCGGTCGAGGGCTTTCTTGGACGCGCTCTGGTGGGACTCTTTCTTGCTATAGCCAACGGCGTCGCTGGCATAGATGCCTCCCAGGATGATCGCGGTGCGGAAGACGGGGTTCTTATCGGCATCGGTATAGGTGTCGACGAGCTCAAACTCGATGGTGACACGGTATTTCTGGGTCCACTCGATCAAACGAGACTTGAAGTTCTGCTCAGTCTTAACCAGGTCGTTAAGGTCAAAATTCTTTTTAATCAGGCGATTGATGATAAACTTGCGGCAACGGTTGTAGCCCTGGTCGAGATAGACGGCCCCCACAAGAGCCTCGAGCGCATTGCCACACAGGTAGCTGTTGTGTGACGACGAGTGCATCATTGCCCGCACGTGGCTGTCGAGATGCAGCGTGTTGCCAATGCGGTTCAGGCTCTCGCGCTGCACGATCTTGGCTCGCGTTGAGGTGAGGAAACCCTCGTGGTGCTCGGGATAGGTGGCGTAGAGGAAATCGGCGACCACCAAGTCAAGGACGGCATCGCCCAGAAACTCCAGCCTCTCATTATTGGCCCATCGTCCATCGGGCATTTTCACTGGCTTGGAACGGTGCACCATTGCCAGTTGGTAGGGTCTGATGTCGCGTGGATAGAAACCCGTCACGCGATGAATAAAAACATAAAGCTCCTTATCCTTGATGAAAAGGAGCTTTATGAGTGATATGACGTTGCTCAACAGCATCGTTTTACCCTATGCCAGTGGTTTATTTCTGGTATTTCTTAACGATGATGCTTGCATTGTGTCCGCCAAAACCAAACGTGTTGGATAGTGCAATGTTTACTGTTCGCTTCTGAGCCTTATTAAAGGTGAAGTTCATCTTGTAGTCGATTTTCTCGTCCTCGTCGCCATCGGCATGGTTGATGGTGGGAGGAACGATGTCGTCACGACATGCAAGCAAGCAGAAGACTGCCTCCATGGCGCCGGTGGCACCCAGCATGTGTCCAGTCATCGACTTGGTGCTGCTCACGTTAAGCTTGTAGGCATGCTCGCCGAAGACATCCTTCACGGCCTGGGCCTCGCTCAAGTCACCCACGGGTGTGGAAGTGCCATGGGCATTGACGTAGTCAACATCCTCGGGCTTGATGCCGGCGTCCTCGATGGCACGCTGCATCACGAGCTTGGCTCCCAAGCCCTCGGGGTGGCTGGCGGTGATGTGATAGGCGTCGGCACTCATGCCGCCACCGATGACCTCGCCATAGATCTTGGCACCGCGTGCCAGGGCATGCTCGAGTTCCTCGAACACGAGGCACACACCACCCTCGCCCATGACGAAACCGTCGCGCGAAGCGCTGAAGGGCCTGGAAGCGCCCTGGGGATCGTCGTTGCGCAGCGAGATGGCCTTCATGGCATTGAAGCCACCCACTCCAGCGGGGAACAACGGAGCCTCGCTACCGCCGGTGACAATGGCCTTGGCCTTGCCCAGACGGATGTAGTTGAAGGCATCAATGAGCGCGTTGGTCGATGTGGCACAAGCCGACACGACGCCGAAGTTAGGGCCGCGGAAGCCGTACTTGATAGAAATCTGTCCGGCCGCGATGTCGGCGATCATCGTCGGGATGAAGAACGGGCTATACATGGGTCCACGGTCCTCGTGACGCGCATAATCACCAGCCTGCTCCTCAAAGGTGTGCAGTCCACCGATACCAGATGCGAAGATCACGCCCACCTCGTCGCGGTCAATGCCATCGGCCAGTAGATTGGCGTCCTCGACGGCCTGCTTGGCGCACGCCAGCGCATACTGCGTGTAGAGGTCGTTGCGCTTGAAGTCCTTGATCTCGCGGCGGTCGTTGGGGTCGCTCACATAGTTGAGCGGGTCAAAACCCTTGAGCTCGCAAGCAAACTTGGTCTTGAACAGTGTGGTGTCAAAATGAGTAATAGGCCCTGCGCCGCTCACTCCTTTAAGGGCGTTGTTCCAAGTGGTATCAACGTCCAAACCCAAGGGAGTGATGGCACCAAGACCTGTTACCACAACTCTCTTTAATTCCATGTGGTATACTTAGGAAATTAAAAGATATTATTCGGCTGCCTTAGCTTCCTCAATGAACTTAATGGCGTCGCCAACGTTTTGGATGGTCTCAGACTTATCATCGGGGATCTTGATGTCGAACTGCTTCTCAAATTCCATGATCAGCTCGACGGTGTCAAGGCTATCAGCACCCAGATCCTGGCTGAAAGTAGCCTCGGGGGTTACCTCAGACTCGCTAACACCTAACTTGTCAACGATAATTTGTTTTACTCTTTCTTCAATTTCTGACATAGTCGTAATTTTTAAATTGTTATTGTAAAAACTGTATATTCACATTTTTGAGACTGCAAAGGAAATACAAATTATTCAAACAATAAAGAAAAATTTACTTAATTTGTGCCCAATTGGGGATTTTTAGTCTTTATCTTGATGGAAGACAATGTTTTTAAACAAATTTTCAAACTTTTTACTTCCAGCGACTGTTAAAAAATGTAATAATTGGGCCTATTTCCTCTCCCCAGGGACGTGTTTACAGGGCGTTCAAGTCAATGACCAGGCCCTCGTTGGCAAGGCGTGTGGCGGGAAAGACGCTGCGGGCCTCGTCGAGCAGCAAGCTCTCGTCGCTGTACCGCTTGGAAAAGTGCCCCAGGATGAGCTGCCGCACCCCGGCCTCGCGCGCCACGGTAGCGGCCTCGCGCGCCGTGGCGTGGTAGCGCTTGTGGGCCTTGATGCGCAGGCTGTCGTCGTAGGTGGCCTCGTGATAGAGCCAGTCCACCCCCTCGACACTCTTGATGACGCGTCGCGAGAACTTGGTGTCGCTGCAATAGGCGTAGCTGATGGAAGGATCGGCGGGAGTCGTCAACTGGGCGTTGGGAACGACGGTCCCGTCGGGGGCGATCCAGTCCTGGCCCTGGCGGAGCGAGTTCATCGCGTAATGCGGGATGCCCAGGCGCTTGACCTCCTCGCCGATGATGTGCCGCAGCTTGGGCTTCTCGGCAACGATGAAGCCGACGGCGGGCACGCGGTGGAGCAGCGGGAATGTCGTCACGGTAACGGCGTCGTCCTCGTGAATCACGCGGCGATGGGTGTCGATGATGTTGAAGCGCACCTCGAACGGCCGCTCACGGCAAAAGTAGTCGAGCATCCTCGAGAACAGGTCGGCCCCGTCCTTGAAGGTGTGTATCGTCAACGAGTTGGTGCGGTTTAACAGCGCCATGGTCGACACGAGTCCCGGCAAGCCGAAACAGTGGTCACCATGCAGGTGGCTGATGAAGATGTGATTAAGGCGCATGAGCTTGAGCCGCATGCGACGAACGCCCAACTGGGCACCCTCGCCACAGTCGATCATCATCAGGTTATCGCGCACGTTGAGCACCTGGCACGACGGGGTGTGGCGCGTTGTCATCGTCGCGCTCCCGCATCCTAGTATGTTCAATTCCAGCCTTGTCATTTCACTTGAAGTGCAAAATTACAAAACATCCTCACAATAAATGTGCCACCCGGTGTTTTGAAAACACAAAAAATGCAAAATAATGTAACCTGCCACCCATTGCCGCCCGATGCGGGCGACGAGCTGGGGGCATTTATCCTATTATTATATAATGTGACACTATAGAAGAAGATAGCTCAGCGGGTGCGATGCGATTTTTTAACAATCAGTGGAACTCATCACATTAACGGAACTCGCGTGAAAAAAAGCAACGACGGACAACTATTACGATCATCTAATGTGGTACCGCAATCATGAGCAGTCATGCGCGGGGCTTGCAGATGTGGAACAAAAACCATACCTTTGCACTCCGGTAAGTGATGGACAACAAGTACGAGAATATCATCATCGGCATCGACCCGGGCACCAATGTTATGGGATATGCCCTGCTGGGGGTGAACGGCAAGAAGGCCGAGCTCATCGTCATGGGCGTGCTGCAACTGAACCGCATGGAGGATCACTACATGAGGCTGCGGCACATCTATGAGCGCGTGAGCGGCGTGATCGACGAGTACCTGCCCGACGAGATGGCTATCGAGGCGCCATTCTATGGCAAGAACGTGCAATCGATGCTCAAGCTGGGTCGCGCCCAGGGCGTGGCCATGGTGGCGGCACTGAACCGCGAGATTCCCATCACCGAGTATGAGCCCCGCAAGATCAAGATGGCCATTACCGGCAACGGCGCCGCCAGCAAGGAGCAAGTGGCGATGATGCTGCAACGCACACTGGGCATAGCCGACTCCCAAATGCCTCACCTGCTCGACGCTACCGACGCCCTGGCAGCCGCACTGTGCCACTTCTATGAGCGGCAGAAACCGATATCAAGCCACGGCTCCAAGTCGTGGAAAGCCTTTATAGCCCAGCACCCTGACCGGGTGAAGGGCTGAAGTCATGCCGACGCACGGCATCTCCATTCCGACTTAATCAGCTAATTATCAGAATTATAAAAAAGGTGATATGGGAGTCATCCAGAGGGCTTGTTCTATTCACATCAGATGATGCTATAGCCCATCCAAAGTGGCGGATGACACCTAAAGATAATCTCCTGGCGCCACAGTGTGTTATCCACATGAGCTGGACAGTCGCCAGGTGACAGCATGGTTGTTTAAATGTGTTAAAGTTGAAAATTGTTTAAAAAATCTTGAGGAATCTTGCTTGAAAGAGCAGAAAAAAGAGTAATTTTGCACCCGAAAAAATGACGCGATAAAAAAGTGTTGATACATTCTTGTGGCATACCTTTCAGGATAACTTGTAGCGGTGAGGCGTCAAGCCAATTCTATAACCCGCTGCAAGAGAGGGAGCTAAGCGACTACACGCGCCACTATAGATGGGATAAAAACCGCTATAGTGGCGCGCCTCTTTATAAAAATGATAATCAAATCAATCAAAATTTTAATAATTAATCATTATTTCATTCATTTAAACAAATTATTAGTATGTTGAGAACAGTTAAGCTTTTGGCATTAGTGGCAATGTTCTTTGTGGCATTGGCCTCGAGTGCCCAGGTGACGACCTCGGCCCTGTCGGGCGTTGTGACCGATGAAAACCAGCAGGCGATGATTGGCGCCACGATTACTGCGTTGCACACGCCCTCGGGCACCAAGTACAACGCCGTGACCAACATCGACGGACGTTACACCATCCAAGGTATGCGCCCCGGTGGTCCCTACACTGTCAGCGTGTCTTACATCGGCTATGAGCCCCGTAGCGTGCAAGGCGTGACGCTGCAACTGGCAGAGACCTCGAATCTCGACTTTGACCTGAGCGTTGACGCCAACGCCCTGGGTGAGGTTGTGGTTACTGCTGCTGCTACCAAGTTCCGCGCCGAGAAGACCGGTGCGGCTACCAACATCAACAGCACCCAGATCAGCAATCTGCCCACCGTTACCCGTAACCTGACTGATGTGACCCGTCTGTCGCCCTACGGCGGTAGTGGCATGAGCTTTGCCGGTACCGATGGCCGTACTGCCAACTTTACCGTTGACGGTGCCAACTTCAACAACAACTTCGGTCTGAGCGACAACCTGCCCGGTGGTGGTAACCCCATCAGCATCGAGGCCATCGAGGAAATGCAGGTGGTGATTTCGCCCTACGACGTGCGTCAGACCAACTTCATCGGTGGTGGTGTGAACGCTATCACCAAGAGTGGTACCAACACCTTCCGCGGCAGTGCCTACATCTTCCATCGCAACGAGAACATGCGCGGTGATGCTGTGAATCGCACCCAGATTGCAGGTGCTCGTGATAAGGATCAGGTGACTACCTATGGTGCGACCATCGGTGGCCCGATCATCAAGGACAAGCTCTTCTTCTTCGTCAATGGTGAGATGTCCAAGATTCCTACTATTGTGAACCGTTGGCAAGCTTCAACCGATGGCGTTGCCGATGCCGATCGTGGCATTTCACGCACGACCTTGGCCGACCTGGAGCGCGTGAGCAACTTTGTCAAGAGCAAGTATGGTTATGACACGGGTTCATGGACCAAGTTCCCCGCCGACGAGAGCAACTATAAGTTGTTGGCTCGCTTGGACTGGAATATCAACCAGAATCACCATCTCGCTTTGCGTTACAATTACACCAAGAATCGTTATTGGAGCAATCCTAACGCTACGTCAATGGATCCCACTCCCAAGCGTTTGCCCACTGCTCGTGTTTCGCAGAAGTCTTTCTCCTTTGCCAACTCGATGTATGGCATGGACAACCTGGTGCACTCTTTCTCGTTTGACCTGAACAGCCGTCTGGCCGACAACCTGTCCAACCAGTTCTTGGCTACTTTCTCCAAGCTGGATGACGTTCGTTCCAGCAACTCTGGTGAGTTCCCCTTCATTGATATCACCATGCCTGATGAAAATGGTGTCAAGGACAACTACATGGCTCTGGGTTATGAGCTCTTTACTTGGAACAACGCCGTTCACAACACCATCTGGAACCTGCGTGACGATGTTACCTGGTACTATGGTAACCACAAGATTATGGGTGGTCTGTCGTTTGAGCACCAGATGGCCGACAACCAGTACATGCGCAATGGTACGGGTTACTACCGCTACAATAGCGTTGACGACTTTATCAACGGTGCCGTTCCCGAGGTTGTTTGCTTGACCTACGGTTACGGCAGCGAGACCAAGCCTGCTGCCCGTGTGCAGTTCAACAAGGCCGGTATCTATGCTCAGGACGAGTGGAACATCACCAAGAACTTTAAGCTGACCTACGGTCTGCGTCTGGACGGTCTGTTCTTCAACAATGGTGACCTGATGACCAACAACGCCATCCTGGCTCTTGACTATTATGACAATGACGGCAACGTTCGCCATATCGACACGGGCAAGTGGCCGAGCAGCAAGCTGATTGTTCAACCCCGTGTGGGCTTCAGCTGGGATGTATTTGGCAACAAGGTGCTCAAGGTGCGTGGTGGTTCGGGTCTGTTCTCGGGCCGTCTGCCCCTGGTATTCTTCACCAACATGCCCACCAATGGTGGTCTGGTACAGTATCAGGCAGTTCTCACCGATCTTAATAATGACATGACCCCGTTTGCTGGCGGTTTGGTTGTAGATGCCAATGGTAAGCCGACTGCCGCTGCCCTGCGTGACAAGCTCATCGGTATGGGTTATCCTGCCGAAGTAAATCCTGATATGGGTACCGTTCCCTCGCAGATTGCTGCTGTGGATCCCAAGTTCAAGATGCCGATGGTGTGGAAGACTTCGCTGGCTGTTGATTACCAGATTCCCGTATCGTTCCCCTTCAGTGTGACGGTTGAGGGTATCTTCAACAAGAACATCAATGCTGCCTGCATCAGCGACTGGTCTATCCCCAGCGTGGCAGGCTTCGCCCGCTTCAATGGTGCTGACAATCGTCCCATCTATCCCTCTGGTTTCCGTCAGGGCAAGGCCGCTTATATGTTGAGCAACACCAGCAAGGGTTATGGCTGGATTGCCAATGTAACCCTGAATGCTGATCCCACCAACTGGTTGAGCCTGATGGCTGCTTATACCCACACCGTGAACAAGGAATTGACCGGTATGCCTGGCTCTGATGCCTCGAGTGCTTTCACCTATATCCCCTCTGTTGACGGTCCTAACTACATGAAACTGCACAACTCGCAGTATGTGACTCCTGACCGTTTCATCGTTTCGGCAACGGGTCATGACAAGAGCGGTAACCACTATGGCCTGATTTATGAAACATGGCGCGGTGGTAGTAACAGCCGTAATCTCCATTATGAGATGGCCAATGATATGAATAATGATGGCTTCAACTACGATGCCATTTATATCCCCACCGACGAGCAGGTCGCTAACCGTGAGTTCCGCTTTGTGAGCGAGGGTGACAAGACCCGCTTCATGGACTATGTGCACGCCAACAGCTACCTGAAGAACCATCAGGGTAAGTATGCCGAACCTTATAGTCATTTTGCTCCTTGGGTTCACCGCATTGACTTCAGCTACAAGCATGACTTCTCGCTGAACGTATGCGGTGCCAAGCACACCCTGCAACTGCTGTTTGACATGAAGAACGTGCTCAACTTCTTCAATTCCAAGTGGGGAGTGATGAAGTATATCAATCCCGAGATTGGTACTGGCCGTGATGCTCGCATCCTCAAGTACGAGGGCGTTGACGCCGAAGGCTATGCCACCTTCTCGACTCCCAAGGTAATCGACGGCAACACCAAGACCTTTGTTTCTACCCCGGGCATCGGTCAGTGCTGGAGCGCTTCTATCGGTATCAAGTACATCTTTAACTAATTCCTAAAGACTAAGACAATATTATGAAACTCAGATATTTTATTTCGTTTTTTGCACTGGTCGCCCTGTTGTCGGCTTGCTCTGATGACGATGCGTTGACTTTGCTCGATGAGATTCAGGTTTCATCTTCCTATGTGGGCCTTGATGTGAACGGTGGCTCAAACACCATCACGATCAATGCCAAGGAAGCCTGGTCATTTGACGAGGCCGAACTTCCCGCTTGGTTGACCATCAGCCCGATGGCTGGTGGAGCTGGTGAGACCAAGGTGACCTTCTCTGCTCCCGCTACTATCGACGGCCGCACCGCTGTTCTTCATGTCGCTTGCGCCGACAAGAAGCAGACCATCAACGTGATTCAGGGCTTGGCTACCGTGAGCGAGGCCACATGTGCCGAGGTCAATGAAGGTCCCGAGGGCAAGACCTATCGCGTGACCGGTACCGTGACAAGTATCAATAACACAACCTATGGTAACTTGTATATCCAAGATGAGACCGGCGAGGTGTATATCTATGGCACGCTTGACAAGAGTGGTAAGGAAAAGAACTTCCTGAGTCTTGGTATCGAGGTGGGTGATATCATCACTGTTGAGGGCCCCAAGCAGATCTATAACGGAACTGTTGAGCTCGTTAACGTGACTGTCATCAATATCCAGAAGTCGCTGGTCAAGGTCGAGGGTTATGACCCCGAGGATGCCACTATCCCCGTCGAGGGCGGTAACGTGTCCGTGAACCTGACCTGCAAGACCGCCAACGGCATCTCGGTAGAGATTCCCGAGGAGGCCAAGAGCTGGCTGGGTATCGTTTCGGTAACCGGTGGCGCTGAGCCCGTGGTAACCTTCCATGCCAACGCTAACGCCGGTGGCGACCGCAGCACTACCGTTGTGTTCAAGACAACCGACGACAATGGCGTGGAATACACCGCCCAGGCTACCATCTACCAGAAGGGCTCGATTGTGGCCGCTACCGTAGCCGAGTTCCTCGCAGCCCCCGTGGGCGATACCCAGTATCGCATCACTGGCGTGATCAGCCGCGTGGCCAACCCCACCTATGGTAACGTGTACATCCGCGACTGGTCGGGTGAGACCTATGTTTACGGCATTGGCGCCAAGGGCGACTTTGAGGCTGCTGGCCTGAAGGCTGGTGACGTGGTAACCCTCGTGGGCAAGCGCGGCGAGTATAAGGGCGATGCCCAGATGACCGGCGCCGTTCTCGAGAACGTTATTCCCGTGACCCAGCTGAGCATCGACGAGTTCCTCGACAAGGAGGATGATCCCAACACTTACTACATGCTGACCGGTACCATCACCGAGGTGGCTAACCCCACCTATGGTAACCTCTACCTAGAGGATGAGACCAACAGCGTTTACGTCTATGGCTGCTATCCCGGTTGGGGCGCTACTGGCGACAACCGCAAGAACTGGCTGGAGACCGCCGGCATCGTAGTAGGCGACAAGTTGAGCGTGATTGGCGTGAAGAGCACCTACAACGGTACTCCGCAGCTGGCCAACGGTATCTACTTCTCGCACGAGAAGGCCCAGTAAGCCACTGGTACAGTACACCGTCAAATAAACAGGGGGAGTATCCTGCATGGGTATTCCCCCTTTTTACCAAACACAAATCACTCACATATCGTATGCGAAAACTATTGTTACTGATCACACTGCTCGCTGTGCTGCCGTGGCATCATGCATGGGCGGCCGGGCGCGACAACTACACGGTCATCATCTCGCTTGACGGGCTCAGGTGGGACTACCTGGACACCTATGACGTGCCGTTCATGCAGCAACTGGCGCGCGAGGGCGTCAAGGCTGTGATGCAGCCGTCGTTCCCGAGCAAGACCTTTCCCAACCACTACACGCTGGCCACGGGCCTCACGCCCGACCATCACGGCATCATTGCCAACACCTTCTGGGATCGGGAGCGCGGTGTGGAATTCTCGCTGGGCAACAAAAACACGCGCAGCAAGGGCTATTATTACGGCGGAGACCCGGTGTGGCTCACGGCCAAGCACCAGGGCGTGAAGACGGCGACCGTCTTCTGGGTGGGCAGTGATGTGGCTATCAACGACGAGCATCCCACCTACTGGCGTGACTACCAGACGCAGCAACTGGACTATGAGGAGCGTGTTGACGAGATCCTGCGCCTGCTCAAGCTGCCCGAGAAAGACCGTCCCCACCTGGTGATGGCCTACTTTGAGGAGCCAGACCGCAGTGGACACAACTATGGCCCGCTGCACCGCTTGACGCGCCGCGCGATGGAAGATATGGACCGCCTGTTGAGCCTGATGTGGACCCGCATCCAGATGCTGCCCATTGCCGACAAGGTGAACCTCATCATTACCGGCGACCACGGCATGACAAGCGTTGACCCCAAGCGCTTTGTAGATATCGATGACGTGCTGCCGCGGCACTGGTACACCCGTTTCTGCAACGACTACCCCACTCTGATCTATGCCAGCGCGCCACAATACATCGACTCGATATGTGACGCGTTGCAAAGGGTGGATCACGTGAGAGCATGGAAAAAAGCCGATATTCCCGCCTATCTGGGCTATGGCACCAACAAGAACATGGGCGACGTCGTGGTGATGCCCGACGTGGGCTGGCTGTTTGCCGACAAGCCGAGCATGAAACAGCGCGGCAGCCACGGCTTTGACCACACAGCCGCCGACATGCAGGTGGGTTTCCGTGCTGTGGGCCCCGACTTCAAGGTGGGTTATGAGAAAGTCGACCGTTTCCGCAACGTGTGCATCTACCCGCTACTGTGCTACCTGCTGGGCGTGACACCATCGCCCAACGATGGCACCCTTGACGAGGTACGCGACATGCTGCGGTGAGATTAACGCACTATCGTGCGTGCAAAATGTTTAAAGGATAATGTTTAATGGAATGCTGGCGCTTCTTTAAACATTATCCTTTAAACACTATGTTAGATAGGGGTACAAAAAAAGGGCAAGTGAGCTACAGCGCGCCGCTACGACCTCGTTACCCTTGCTTCGGTCAAGACCTGGGGGATTGGGAGGGAGCTGGCCGTGTAGGACTTACCCGGCTGCAAAGGTACTGCTTTTTCCCGAACTGGCAACACTTTTTAGTGAAAATTATTACAATTATAAGATAATCATCTGAATAACAGATGATTAAAAATTAATTCCAAACAAGGTTGCCGCATTGCGATCGGTAGCGGCACTCACCTCTTGTGGGCTCACGCCCATTGCTTGAGCGACAAAGTCGTTGATATAGGGAATGTTGGCACTCTCATTGCGCTTGCCGCGATTAGGCACGGGGGCCAGATAGGGAGAGTCGGTCTCGAGCAACAGGCGGTCAAGGCCGATGACTGGCAGCAACTGGGGGACGGCGCTCTTCTTGAACGTGACGATGCCGTTCACGCCGAAGTAGAAGTCCCCCCGCTCACGGATGCGTTCGACCTCATCGGGCGTGCCCGTGAAACTGTGGAACACCCCGCGTGGCACCGGGCAATCCAGATGGTCAATGACATCCAGGATGTCGTCGAGGGCTTCACGGCAATGGATGATGAACGGCAAGTCGCGCTCGTGGCACCAGTGCAGCTGGATGTCGAGGGCGTGGCGCTGTTGGTCGCGCCAGGTCTTGTCCCAGTACAGGTCGATGCCTATTTCCCCTATCGCCACGATGGGATAACGGTCGAGCATGGGACGCATCGCCCCAAGTGCCGCGAGATAGTCGTCATGAACGTCCTCGGGGTGCAGTCCCAACGTCATCGAGACATAGTCGGGATACCGCTCGTGTAACGCTGCCAGGCGGGCGACGCTCTCCACATTCTCGTTGGGCAGAATGATGTGGCGCACACCGGCCTGACGCGACCTGGCGATGACCGCGTCGCGGTCCTCGTCAAACGCGTCGCAATAGATGTGGCTGTGACTGTCAATCATAGCTGGTGGCTCATCTGTTGGCCTTAATACTTCCTGCCAGCCAGGCGATTGGTCAGGTTGATAAAGGCATTGCGATCCTCGTCGCGGATCTTGAGCCGGTTGAAGGCAGTCACGGCGAGGTCGTTATAGTGAGTGATCGCATCCTGAGCCATCTGCCGCACACCCAGGCGCTCATACAGGGCTGTCACTGCAGGCACCTTGTTGTCACGCGTGGCATAGGGGTCGTTGAGCCAATGCCGCAGCTCGTCGGCATCATCACCCTGGACCAGACGCATGGCATTGATGAGCAGATAGGTCTTCTTGTTATTCATGATATCACCGCCAATCTCCTTGCCAAATGTCGCGGGGTCGCCCCACACGTCGAGCATGTCGTCGGTGAGCTGGAATGCCAGTCCCATGTTCACGCCGGCCTCATAGAGCGTGTCGGCCTGCTGCTCGTCGGCATCGGCAATGAGGGCTCCCATCTTGAGGGCGCAGCCCAGCAGAACCGAGGTCTTGAGCCTGATCATGTTGATATACTCATCGACGGAGACGTCGTTACGGTGCTCATAGTCCATGTCCCATTGCTGGCCCTCATAGATCTCGATGGCCGTCTTGTTGAACAGGTCCATCACTTGCCTGTTGTCACAGCGGGCGATATACTGGGTGGCAATCGTCAACATTGTGTCACCGCTCAGGATAGCCGTGTTGTCGTTCCAGCGACGGTGCACGGTGGGCTTGCCGCGACGCACGTCGGCGTTGTCCATCACGTCGTCGTGCAACAGCGTGAAGTTGTGGAACATCTCCAGGCCCACAGCGGCATCGATGGCTATCGACGGGTCGCCCCCCATGGCATCACACGCCATTAACGCCAGCACGGGGCGTATGCGCTTGCCTCCCAGGGCCATGTGATAGGCGATGGGCTCATAGAGTTGTGAGGGAGAGTCGGGATAAGGGATGGCTTCAATCGACTGATTGACCAGTTCTAGGTACTCTTGGAATGATTTCATAATTATCGTTAATTCTTTTTCTTCAAGGCGGCTTTGTAGGCGGCCTCAAATGTCTTGTAATCCTCGTCGGTGTAGATGCCACGCAACTCGTTGATGCGGGTGTTGATGTCGGCCATGTCGGCATGGGGCTGGTTAGCGTCATCGGCCAGCGCGGCACCCAGGGCAGCAGGACGCGACGCCTGGGCATACACGAGCATCTGCTCGTGAATCGACAGTTTATCGACCGACGCCTGCAACGTGCTGTCAAACACCTGGGCATGACGCACATATCCAAACACGTCGCACAGCCAGTGGATGAGCGACAGGTGGTCGGCGGCCGAGTCGGGTTCGTCCTCATGCCGCATGAGCACCTCGACCATCGTCTGGCACTTGCGTTGAGCCAGTTCGGTGGGCGACAACACGATCACGTTGGCCGCCTGGAACAGCGAGTCGCGGCCATCGGCCAGCAACGGCTCGGTAAAGGCGCGGTTGGCCGCCTTTACCTCCCAGGGCCAGCTCAGGCTATCGTCGCGCAGGGCGTTGAAGCGTTGCACCGCCTGGCGCATCGCTGCCGTGTCGCCCCACGCGGCCAGGAATGCCCGTCCTGCCGCATCACCCCGCTTGCTGGCCTCGCTACAAGCGGTCAACAGCATCATCAGGCCCATCAATATCAAGGGTAACTTCTTCATCGTTGTTTCTCGTGCTCGGGGAAAATCGAGTGATATAATGGCTTATCTTTCTGCTTGAGATAGGCACGGAAGGCCTCGTCAAACGCACGAACCGCCGCCGAGTCGCGCTGCAAGGCATACTTGCTCTGCTTGGCCTTGGCGTCCATCACGGCACGCTCCATCGCCATCGTATCGGTGTGATCGACCGCCACCAGCGCCGCTGCGGCCCTCATGCCGCTGTCACGTGCCTCGGCGTCGAGCGGGGACTTCTTCTCGGCACAACCGCCCATCAGCACCGCCACCACTGCCACGATATACAGTAAATGTCTCATGATTCCGAATATTTGGCGCAAACTTACAAAAAAACCGCCAACCATCACACCATTCTCCCCAAAAAAGCAAGTATATTTGCAACAATTAATCATCAATTCATGAAAAAGGAAATGGACGAACTGGATATTTTCAAGCGCATTGGGCTCAATGACCAAAACCAGGCAAGAGAGGCAATGAATCTATTCCTCGACGAGTACAGCAAGATAACCGGCATACCCGCCGAGGGCGTAAATGCGATATTACAGCGTCCTGACGATATAGAGCCCGAAGACGATCGGGCAATCGATGAGGTGGCACCCTTGCTCGATGACACGAACCTGGCCGAAGGCGTTTCAACCCTCGACCTTGATCGCACCATTAACATCAAGCTGGTGCTAGCCAATATCAAGAAATGGTTCTCCAAGGGCACCCTCCCCGTCGCCAAGAGGATTGCCCGCATGATATCGGACAACGACACCGACATCGAGCCTGTGGGCGACTATGTGCGCATGGCTGCTCACGTGTATGGGGACCTGTATGACAGCATTCTGCCCGATCAATGGCAATGCCTGGGCAATGAGTACAATAACATCCGCCTCGACGACCCCAAATCGGGCCTCAGAGCGATGTTGTATGTCAACCAGCAGCAGTGCGAAACGCCGCATTATGCCTACGCCATATCAGGAACTCAGGACGTAAAGGACTGGCTCACCAACCTGGGTCAGGTGGTGGGAATCAGCGACCAGCATGATCGCGCAGCCGAGGTTGCCGAAGGTCTCGCAGCCGAGTTGGGTGTCAAGAACCTGACCATTGTCGGCCACAGCAAGGGCGGCGGTCAAGCGGCCTACTGCGCATTGCGCACTGGCTGTGACGCGATTACGTTTAATCCAGCAGGGCTAGGACTGTACAAGTTCAATCTGGAGCGTCCCTCAACGCCACGCATCGACTCGTTTGTCATGACGACCGACCCGCTCAACATCTTTCAACTTGTCGCCCAGTTGATTGCGTTTGACATTACCGCCGACGGATCGGTCCATTACCTCAAGCCTGCCAAACACACCGCGATCAACATAGAGAACACTCACGGCATGGCTGGTTTCCTCCATCTGCTTGGCATCAACCTGTGAGCGGTTCATCACATCCATGACGGGTAGGTGGAGAATGGAGAATCTAGAAATTTGGCTTCTTTTCAACAAATAAGGGCAATGATATAGCAGTTGCTCCATGAGCACTATTTTAACGCCGATCACGTCCTAATGACGCTATCGATGATACCCATGGTTAATGTTTATAAAACATTAAAAAGGGGAAGTTGAGCGGGAAAAATTTGTGCAATAATGTATAATGTAGTAATTTTGGGGAAAAATTAACCTTTACACATTACAAACAAAATACAAACATCTAACTATCAAATGAGTATGGAGAAAAAAATCGTGGAATGCGTGCCTAACTTCAGCGAGGGACGCAATATGGCCATTATCAAGCAAATCACTGATGAGATCGAACGTGTCAAGGGCGTGAAGCTGCTCGACGTGGACCCGGGTGAGGCAACCAACCGCACGGTGGTAACCTTTGTGGGCGAGCCCGATGCAGTGCTCGAGGCAGCCTTCCAGGCCGTCGGCAAGGCCGGCCAACTCATCGACATGCGCGGTCATCACGGCGCACACCCCCGCATGGGTGCCACCGACGTGTGCCCGCTCATTCCCGTGGCCGGCATCACCCTCGAGGAGTGTGCCGAACTGGCCCACAAGCTGGCCGAGCGCATTGCCCGCGAACACAATATCCCGTGCTACTGCTATGAGGCCGCAGCCATGAAGCCAGGTCGCCAGAATCTGGCCGTGTGCCGCGCCGGCGAGTATGAGGCGCTGCCCGAGAAGATGAACACCGAGAAGGGTCCGGACTTCGGTAACCGCCCCTTTGACGAGGGCGTTGCACGCACAGGCTGCACAGCCGTGGGTGCCCGCGACTTCCTCATCGCCGTGAACTACAACCTGAACACCACCTCGACCCGCCGTGCCAACGCCATCGCCTTTGACGTTCGCGAGAAGGGCCGCCCCGTGCGCGAGGGCAATCCCATCACCGGCAAGATCGTCAAGGACGAGAATGGCAACAACGTGATGAAGCCCGGTACCCTGAAGGGCACTAAGGCCATCGGCTGGTATATCGACGAGTACAAGATTGCACAGGTGTCGATGAACATTACCAACATCAACGTCACACCGCTGCACGTGGCATTTGACGAGGTGTGCCGCTGCGCTCAGAACCGCGGCATCCGCGTCACCGGCACCGAGATCGTGGGCCTCATGCCCAAGCGCTGCCTGATCGAGGCCGGCAAGTACTTCCTGGAGAAGCAGCAGCGCTCGACGGGTATCCCTGAGGAGGACATCATCAACATCGCCATCCACTCGATGGGTCTGGACGACTTGAAGCCTTTTGACCCGCAGGAGAAGGTTATCGAGTTCATGCTCGAGGCCGACGACAAGAAAAACCGCCTGGTGGACCTCACCGTGACCGGTTTTGCCGACGAGACCTCTCGCGAATCACCCGCTCCCGGCGGCGGTTCCATCAGCGCCTACATGGGTGCCCTGGCCGCCTCGCTGGGCACGATGGTAGCCAACCTGTCGAGCCACAAGCCCGGTTGGGACGACCGCTGGAACGAGTTCAGCGTGTGGGCCGACAAGGGCCAGGCTCTCAAGGTCGAGCTGCTGCACCTCGTTGACGAGGACACCGACGCCTTCAATAGAATCATGGCTGCATTTGGCATGCCCAAAAAGACCGACGAGGACAAGGCTGCCCGCACGGCTGCCATCCAGGATGCGACGCTCTATGCCACCCAGGTGCCCCTGCGCACGATGAAGGCTTCGTTCAAGGCATTCGAGATCTGCCGCGCCATGGTCGAGACCGGCAACCCCAACAGCGTGACCGACGCTGGCGTGGGAGCCCTGGCCGCACGTGCCGCCGTTATCGGTGCCGGCATGAACGTGAAGATCAACGCCCAGAGCCTGACCGACCGCTCTGTGGCCGAGAAACTTATCGGTGAGGCCAATGAACTGGTTGCCAAGGCTAATGCCGAGGAGGCCGAGATCACCGCTATGGTTGAGGAGAAAATCAAGTAAAAACAACGATAAAAAACAACAATACAATGACCAGAGAAGAATTCATTGCCGACATTCGCGGTGGTATTCCCGAGGAACTGCCCGCGTTGCAGCCCTATGACACCGAGATTAACCATGCACCCAAGCGCAAGGACATCCTCACACCCGAGCAGAAGAAGCTCGCCTTGAGAAACGCCCTGCGATACTTCCCCAAGAAGCTCCATGCCGCCCTGGCACCCGAATTTGCTGAGGAGTTGAAGCAATATGGCCGCATCTATATGTACCGCTATCGCCCCACCTATGAGATGTATGCCCGTCCCATCGACGAGTATCCCGCCCGCTCTCGCCAGGCTGCCGCTATCATGCTGATGATCCAGAACAACCTGGATCCCCGCGTGGCCCAGCATCCCCACGAGCTCATCATCTACGGCGGCAATGGCGCCATCTTCCAGAACTGGGCACAGTACCGCCTGGTGATGAAGTACCTGAGCGAGATGACCGACGAGCAGACGCTCGTCATGTACTCGGGACACCCCCTGGGTCTGTTCCCCTCGCACAAGAATGCTCCCCGCGTGGTCGTTACCAACGGTATGGTCATTCCCAACTACAGCAAACCCGACGACTGGGAGCGTGACAACGCCCTGGGCGTGAGCCAGTATGGTCAGATGACCGCCGGCTCCTATATGTACATCGGCCCGCAGGGCATCGTGCACGGCACAACCATCACGGTGCTCAACGCAGCCCGCAAGCAGCTCGTGAAGCGCGGCCAGAAGGGTGGCGACATCCATGGCATGCTGTTCGTGACCGCTGGTCTGGGAGGCATGTCGGGCGCTCAGCCCAAGGCCGGTAACATCGCTGGCGTGGTGAGCGTCACCGCCGAGATCAACCCCCTCGCAGCCCAGAAGCGCTACGACCAGGGTTGGGTAGATGAACTGCACGACAACCTGGACGAGCTGATTCCCGCCATCCGCAAGGCCGTGGACGAGAAGAAGACCGTCTCGATGGCCTATGTGGGCAACGTGGTTGACCTGTGGGAGCGCCTGGCCGCCGAGGATATGCACGTGGACTTGGGCAGCGACCAGACCTCGCTGCACAACCCGTGGGCAGGCGGTTACTATCCCGTGGGCTTGAGCCTGGAGGAGAGCAAGCAGATGATGGCCGAGAATCCCGAGCAGTTCAAGAAGTGCGTTCAGGAGTCGTTGCGCCGCCAGTGCGCCGCCATCAACAAGCTGGCCGACAAGGGTATGTATTTCTTTGACTATGGCAACGCCTTCCTGCTCGAGTCGAGCCGTGCCGGTGCCGACATCATGACCCAGGACGGCAAGTTCCGCTATCCTTCCTACGTGCAGGATATCATGGGCCCGATGTTCTTTGACTACGGCTTCGGCCCCTTCCGCTGGGTATGCACCAGTGGTGATCCCAAGGACCTGGAGACCACCGACCGCCTGGCCGCACAGGTGCTCGAGGAAATCCGCAAGGACGCTCCCGAGGACATCCAGGGCCAGATGGATGACAACATCCACTGGATCAAGGAAGCAGGCCGCAACCACTTGGTGGTTGGTTCACAGGCTCGCATCCTCTATGCCGACGCCGAGGGCCGCACCAAGATTGCTCTGGCATTCAACGATGCCATCCGCAGTGGCGAACTGAGCGCTCCCGTTGTTCTCGGTCGTGACCACCATGACGTGTCGGGTACCGACTCGCCCTTCCGTGAGACGAGCAACATCTATGACGGCTCGCAGTTCTGCGCCGACATGGCTGTGCAGAACGTCATCGGCGATTCCTTCCGCGGAGCCACCTGGGTAAGCATCCACAATGGCGGCGGTGTAGGCTGGGGCGAGGTCATCAACGGTGGCTTCGGTATGGCCATTGACGGTAGCGAGGATTCGGCTCGACACATCCGCGAGATGCTCTTCTGGGATGTGAACAACGGTATCGCACGCCGCAGTTGGGCCCGCAACAAGGGCTCGATGGACGCCATCCGCCGCGAGATGGAGCGCACGCCCGAGTTGACAGTCACCATGCCCAATCTCGTGGATGATGACGTCATCGACAATGCCGTGACCATCTTCTAAACCACAATAGACATCAACTTGATAAACCCACATATAACTTACAGAAATGACACATCAAATCAGTGCCGAACATCTGACGGTCCAGAAGATCGCCGAGATTATCGAAGGCCATCATTCGCTTAAACTCAGTGCCGATGCCATCAAGCGCATCACCCACTGCCGTGAATACCTTGACAAGAAGATTGCCCAGAGCGACAAGCCCATCTATGGCGTGACCACGGGCTTCGGGTCGCTGTGCAAGATTTCTATCAGCAACGACCAGCTCTCGCAGCTGCAGATCAACCTGATGATGTCTCACGCCTGCGGCGTGGGCGAGCGCGTACCCAACGACATTGTCAAGATCATGATCCTGTTGAAGGTGCAGTCTCTCTCCTACGGATACTCGGGCGTGAAGCTCGATACCGTCGAGAGGCTCATCGACCTGTTCAACAATGATGTCTATCCCGTGGTGTACAAGCAGGGATCGGTGGGCGCATCGGGCGACCTCGTGCCGCTGGCTCACCTGTGCCTGCCCATCGTGGGCCTGGGCGAGGTCGAGTACAAGGGCGAGCGCATGAGCGGTGCCGACATCTGCAAGAAGATGGGTTGGGAACCCATCAAGTTGGGTTCCAAGGAAGGTCTGGCACTGCTCAACGGCACCCAGAACATGAGCGCCCACGCCGTGTGGGCCATGATCAAGGCTGAACGGCTGAGCCGCTGGGCCGACGTCATCGCCGCCATCTCGCTCGAGGCCTATGACGGCCGCATCGAGCCGTTCACCCATGCCGTGCACGCTGTGCGTCCCCACCAGGGCCAGATCGACACGGCTGCCCGCATGCGCGAGCTACTCGACGGCAGTGAGCTCATCAAGCAGCCCAAGGTCAACGTGCAGGATCCCTACTCGTTCCGTTGCATCCCGCAGGTTCACGGTTCGGTCAAGGATACCATCCGCTACGTGGGCTCGGTCATCGACACCGAGATCAACTCGGCGACCGACAACCCCACCGTATGTCCCGACGAGGATCTCATCATCTCGGCCGGCAACTTCCATGGTGAGCCCATCGCCATGCCAATGGACTTCCTGTGCATCGCTATGGCCGAGCTGAGCAACATCTCGGAGCGCCGCACCTACAAGCTCGTGTCGGGCACCCGCGACCTGCCCAGCTTCCTCGTGGCACATCCCGGTGTGAACAGCGGTTTCATGATTCCGCAGTACACCGCCGCCGCTATCGCCAGCCAGAGCAAGACGCTGTGCATGCCCTCATCGGCCGACACCATCCCCACCTCGCAGGGTCAGGAGGACCACGTGAGCATGGGTGCCAACGCCGGCGTGAAGCTGTGCAAGGTGGTTGAGAACACCGAGCGTGTGCTGGCCATCGAGCTGTTCAATGCTGTCCAGGCACTTGAGTTCCGCCGCCCGTTGAAGTCGTCGCCCGTGCTCGAGCACGTCATCGCCGACTATCGCAAGGTGGTTCCGTTCATCAACGAGGACCAGCCCATGTATCCCCACATCGCTAAATCGGTAGAGTTCTTGCAGAATGAAAAGATTGATTAAGAATATCGCTTGTCTGGCAGGCATTGATTCCGAGAGGAAACATTGCCTGCGAGGCAGCGAAATGGCTACGCTCAACTGCCTCAACGATGCCTGGCTGCTCATCGACGGCGACCGTTTTGACTCCTGGGGCGAGATGGCTACCATGCCCACGCCCGAGGACGACTGGGACGTCATCGATGCCCTTGACGGCACGGTGTTGCCCTCGTGGTGCGACAGCCACACCCACATCGTGTATGCCGGTAGCCGTGAGGGCGAGTTTGTGGACAAGATCCGCGGCCTGTCCTATGCCGAGATTGCCCGACGTGGCGGTGGCATCCTCAATTCGGCCGACCGCCTGCATCTGCTCAGCGAGGACGAGCTCTACGTCCAGGCAATGGACCGTGTACACGAGATTATTGCCAAAGGTACCGGTGCTGTCGAGATCAAGAGCGGCTACGGCCTGAACACCGATGACGAGCTGAAGATGCTGCGCGTCATCCGCCGCATCAGCGAGACAAGTCCCATCAAGGTGGTATCTACCTTCCTGGGCGCCCATGCCGTGGGCCGCGAATATGCGGGCCGCCAGGGCGAGTATGTTGATATGCTCATCCGCGAGATGATCCCCGAGGTGGGCAAGCAAGGGTTGGCCGACTTTATCGACGTCTTCTGTGACGAGGGCTTTTTCACCCCCGACGAGACCTCGCGTATCCTCGAGGCCGGCGCCAAGTGGGGCATGCGGCCCAAGATTCACGTCCAGGAGCTGGCACCGTCGGGTGGCGTCGAGGTGGGCGTGAAACACAACGCTGTCTCGGTCGATCATCTCGAGAGCATGATCGACGAGGATATCGAGATGCTCAAGGGCACCAATACCATCCCCACGGGACTGCCTGGCACATCGTTCTTCCTGAACATGCCGTTCGCTCCCGCGCGCAAGATGATTGAGGCAGGCCTGCCTGTAGCCACCGCCAGCGACTACAATCCCGGCTCAACGCCCAGCGGCGACATGAAGTTTGTCGTCTCGCTGGCCTGCATCAAGATGCGTCTGCTGCCCGCCGAGGCCATCAACGCGGCCACCATCAACACCGCCGCCGCTATGGACCTGAGCAGCGACTACGGCAGCATCGCCCGGGGCAAAGTCGCCAACTTCTTCATCACCGACGAGATCCCGTCAATCGACTTCATCCCCTACTCCTACACCACGCCCATCATCGCGAGGACCTTCCTCCAGGGCCAGGAAGTAAAGTAAAGTCATCATCCACAAGATGATTCAACGAGGGGCAAGGCCTGTTGCGGCCTTGCCCCTCGATTGTTGTTGTTGTCATGTAGGGTTTTACTCCTTGACCAGGAGAGTACCGGTCTTGCCTTGCAGGGCCTCGCGAGCCTTGTCAAGCGAGGTGATCAAGGCAGTGCCGCCAGTGGTGTTCTCCACAAAGCTGATGCAGGACTCGACCTTGGGCAACATGCTGCCAGGAGCGAAGTGACCCTGCTGGATGTATTCGCGGGCCTGGGCGATGGTCATGCGGTCCAGATCTTGCTGATCGGGCTTGTTGAAGTTGATGGACACCTTCTCGACGGCAGTGAGGATCACCAGCATGTCGGCATTCAAGTCAAGGGCCAACTTGGCGCTGGCACGGTCCTTGTCGATGACGGCAGCCACGCCCTCATAGTCGCCAGGTCCGTTCTCCACAACGGGGATGCCACCACCACCCACGGTGATGACCACGCTGTGCAGGCCGACGAGCTGTTCCACAATGGGCAGCTCGACAATCTTGACAGGGATGGGCGAAGGCACGACGCGGCGATAGCCACGGCCGGCGTCCTCGACAAAGGTGTAACCCGTCTCGGCCACGATGCGGTCGGCATCCTCCTTGCTGTAGAACATGCCCACGGGCTTGGTGGGTTTCTGGAACGCGCTGTCACTCTTGTCAACTACGACCTGGGTCACCACAGCGGCACAGGGCTTGTTGATGCCACGTACGGCGAGTTCGCGCTCCACAGCCTGTTGCAAGTGATAGCCGATGTATCCCTGGGTCATCGCGCCGCACTCGGGGAACGGCATGGCGGGGGTTCCGCCACCGTTGTTGGCCGAGTACTCAAAGGCCAGGTTCACCATGCCCACCTGCGGGCCATTGCCGTGACCGATCACGACATCATATCCCTCCTCGACCAGGTCAACAATCGTCGACGCAGTGCTTTTTACCAGCTCCAGCTGCTCTTGAGGGGTCTTGCCCAGAGCGTTACCGCCCAGAGCAATCACAAGACGTTTACTCATACTCTATCTGTATAAAAATATGATGAGGTTTTTACTTGAGCGTGGCATACATGACAGCCTTGATGGTGTGCATGCGGTTCTCGGCCTCGTCAAACACCTTGGACTGCGGGCCGCGGAATACCTTGTCGGTCACCTCCATCTCGGGCAGGCCAAACTTCTCGTGGATGTCCTTGCCGATGGTCGTCTCCAGGTCATGGAACGAGGGCAGGCAGTGCAGGAAGATGGCATTGGGATTGGCGTTGGCCATAACGGCGTCGTTCACCTGATAGGGGCTGAGCAGCTTGATGCGCTGTTCCCAGATCTCGTCGGGCTCACCCATCGATACCCAAATGTCGGTGTAGATGACATCGGCATTCTTGGTGCCCTTCTTCACGTCGTCGGTGAGGGTGATGGTGCAGCCGTTCTCCTTAGCGATCGCCTTGCAGGTCTTGACGAGTTTCTCGTCGGGCATGTTGTCCTTGGGACCGCAAGCCACGAAGTTGATACCCAACTTGGCCGAAACGACCATCAGTGAGTTGGCCACGTTGTTGCGGGCGTCACCCATGAAGACCATTGTCAGGCCCTTGTAGTAACCGAAGTTCTCCTCAATGGTGAGCACGTCGGCAAGCATCTGGGTGGGATGGAACTCGGTGGTCAGGCCGTTCCACACGGGCACGCCAGCGTGCTTAGCGAGGTCCTCGACAATCTGCTGGTCAAAGCCGCGATACTCGATACCGTCAAACATGCGACCAAGCACCTTGGCGGTGTCCTCGAGAGACTCCTTCTTGCCCATCTGGGATGAACCGGGATCGAGATAGGTAACACCCATACCCAGGTCATTGCCAGCAACCTCAAACGAGCAACGGGTTCTTGTTGAGGTTTTCTCAAACAAGAGCACGATATTCTTGCCAGTGAGGTACTTGTGAGGCGTTCCGGCGCGTTTCATGCGCTTGAAATCCTTAGCAAGTTCAAGTAAATACTTAATCTCATCGGTTGAGAAATCGAGTAACTTCAGGAAACTTCTTCCAGATAAACTTCTTGGCATAATTGTAAAATGTTTTTGTGTTAATGGTGAATATTAATAATGTATTGATGATTCATTGTTAATGAGGAATCAGCCCTCGCGCCACAGGGGCATGCTCATGCATCGGGGGCCGCCACGACCGCGGGAGAGCTCGCTGCTGGGTATCTCGAGCACGGTTATGCCCTCGTCGCGCAAGATGGCGTTGGTGACATTGTTGCGTTCATAGACGATGACCTTGCCCGGAGCGATGCACAGGGTGTTGCTGCCGTCGTTCCACTGCTCGCGCTCGGCAGTGATGCGGTCGCCGCCGCCACACTTGATGAGCTTGACGTGCTCCAGACCGAGGGATTCGGCAAGAACTTCCTCGAGGGTCTCCTCCTTGCGCTCGAGCCGGATGTCGCCACCGCTGCCACGGGTAATCTTGAAGACCTCGAGGGGTCCCAGGATGCCCGGATGCACGGTGAACTTGTCGTGGTCGATCTGGGTGAACACCGTGTCGAGATGCATGAAAGCACGCGTCTCGGGGATGTGAATGGCCAGCACGGTATCGATGGCGGCATTGCCGTTGTTAAAGATGTTCTTGGCAATGAGCTCGATGCCGTCGGGCTCGGTGCGCTGCGAGATGCCGATGGCGAGGGTGTGCTCGTTGAGGTTGAGGATATCACCGCCCTCGATGCGGTAAGGCAGGTCGCGGTCGTAGTAGTGCTCCACGTCCTTGAAGTCGGGATGATACTTAAAGATGTAGTCCCCGTAGATGGTCTCGCGGCAACGCGTCACCGAGAACATGCGGTTGATGCTCACACCAGCCCCGATGCAGGCGAACGGGTCGCGGGTGAAGTAGAGGTTGGGCATCGGCTTGACCACAAAACGGCTGTCGCCGCGCACCTGGTCAACGAGCGAGTTCTCGACCTCGCGCGGGTCGCGTGGCAGGTCTTGCAAGTAGATGCCCTCCATCGTTTTGAGGACAAGCTCCTTGCTCGAGCTGATGCCGTTCAAGTAGTTGTAGATGATATCGTGGTATTTTGTCGCACTGATGCCGGCCTCGTCGATGAACTGGCGCAGGAAGCGCTCCCTGATATCAGGATTGATGTCCAGCACTTGCGCCATCAAATCCTCAAGGTAAACCACCTCAACCCCATTGTCACGCAGCACCTGAGAGAAGGCGTCATGCTCCTCCTCGGCCACTTTGAGATAGGGTATATCGTCAAACAGCAGCTCTTCAAGTGTGTTGGGTGTCAAGTTGAGCAGTTCACGTCCAGGACGGTGCAACAAAACCTTCTTCAACGGTTTTATCTCACTTGTAACATGAATACCTCTCATGACATTGGAAATTTTCTTGTTCTTGTTTATGATAATGGATGATTAATGTTTTAATGGGGCAAAGGTAAGCAATTTCGCTCAACTTGACATCATTTTTCACATCTTTTTATTAACACCACCCCGAGCGTTCACTTTTTGGCCTCTATTTATTGGCTAATTGGCAAAATAGCCGTAATTTTGCATCGTGAATATCACGTGTTGAGGTTTCCTGCCCAATTGTGCATGGCAGGAATTAAAAGGGAACCAGGTGAAACTCCTGGACAGTACCCGCTGCTGTAACTCCCCACGACACATCGCTCGGCATCATGCCACTGGTTGCAACACTCCTGTTGCTGCATCATCACCGGGAAGGCGCCGTCGCGATGAGGGAGAAGTCAGAAGACCTGCCTCCACACGGCCATAATATCGTGGTTCACGCGGCATTTGAACCCTGGCGAAGTAGATGATGCGGCCCGTAACAGCCGACCATTTTCTTAACAGTCTCGAGTGGCGACACACGACCGATGATGATGCCGCATTGGATTATCGATATTTAGAATAAAAATATTGACTCACGTAGCCAATACTGTAAAATATAAATAAATAATGTCATCATGAACAAATCGATATTTCTAGCCCTAGCAACGACCATCATGCTGCTGGCCAACGCCGGCAACTCGCCCTATATCGCCCGTGTGTATGACTACCTGCCGGCGCCAGGGCAATTTGTCAACATTTTCCCAGCCTATAAGCCCGGCTACACCCAGGACAGCATCATTGCCCAGCTCGAGGCCAACCTGTGCGGCAGGGTCAACGGCTCGGTGAGCCTGGGCAGCTATGGCGGCTACATCGTGTTCGGCTTTGACCATCCAGTGATCAACAGGCACGACTATGATGTGAAGATTTATGGTAACGCCATCCAGAGCGAAGCAGTGCCCAATGTGTCAGGCGGCAGTTGCGAGCCTGGCATCATCGTGGTGGGTGTTGACATAGACGGTGACGGGCTGCCCGGCGAGGGCGACCTGTGGTATGAAATCAGGGGCGATTCCCATAACCGCAGCCAGCTCAACTATGAAATCACCTATTACAAGCCCGACGAGAGCAAGCCACGCACCCCTCACGAGAAGTGGAACTTTATCAACGACACGAGCTATGTGTACTGGACGAGCAACGACCAGGTGGCCGACAGCACCAGCGGTCACGTGTGGCGCAACACATTCCATAGCCAGCCCTACTGGCCCCTGTGGATCGAGGACACCGTGCTCACGTTCAAGGGCACCAAGTTACCCAATACTGCTATTGACTTGAGCAACGGTAATGGGAAGAACTGGTTCCAGCCCTTCTTGGGCGAGGGTTACGTCGATAATCTGCCCAATGGCCAGGAGCCTGGCTTCAAAATCGACTGGGCCATTGACGAGGACGGCAATCCCGTGGAACTGGACCACATCGATTTCATCAAGGTCTATACGGGACAGATGTATTACTGCGGATGGCTCGGCGAGACCTCGACCGAGGTGTGTGGCGCCATCGATCTGCACCCCGACGCAGTACCCTTGCTGGCTGGCGACGTTGATGGTGATGGACATGTGAACATCGCCGACGTCACAGCCCTGATCGACTACCTGTTGGGTGGTGACATCCAGGGCCTTGACGTCATAGCAGCCGACGTTGACCTGGATGGCCATGTCAACATCGCGGACGTAACAGCACTTATCGACAAACTATTGAGCAATGAGAACTAGTCTATTGACCGCACTTGCCACGTTGTTGGCTTTCACGTCGTGGGCCCAGGGGTTCACGTTTACTAACGGTGTCTTCTTTATCAACGAGGACCGTTACGGCCCCAATCAGGGCTCCATCAATTATTACAACTATGACTATGACGAGATGGAGTATAACGCCTATGCGATGGTCAACCCCAACACCCAGCTAGGCGTGACCACCCAGCACGGGCAACTCTATGGAGGCCGCCTCTACATCGTGAGCAAGCAAGCTAACGGCAATGAGTTGTCAGGCAGCACCATGGGTTCCAGGCTGGCCGTGCTCGATGCCACCACGTTGCAGCAACAGGCTAGTCTGCTGAGGTTTGGCCAATCGCCCGACAGCGTGTATGACGGGCGCTGTTACTGCGCCGTCAGCCCCACCAAGGGGTATATTGCCACCAATGCCGGAATCATGGTGCTAGACGTCACCACCATGTCCACGACAGGCCCTATCGCGGGGACACAGTCTAGTGCCCGCGGCGATTACAACAGCTTGTACACCGAGCAATGCGGCGACATGGTGCGCTTTGGGCAGTATGTGTTTGCCGTGCAGCAAGGACGGGGCTTGCATGTCATTGACCCCGCCAGCGACAAAGTGGTCACTACCCTGCCGTTTCCCAACATCGTCACCGTGCTGGTCACGGCTGGCGGCAACCTGTATGTGGCCAACAACAGCCGCGAGATATACGACTTTGGCGGCGGGCCCTATGAGGCTGACTTCACGCGCATTAACCCTGTCACCCTAACGGTCGAGGATGTGCACCCGCTCGACGACACGTGCGGGGCGCTGAGCTCGTGGGGCGCGTGGCGTGCTCGCATGCTAACAGTCGATCCTGTTGACGAGAAAGTGTATTACTATCACGAGGAGTACCAGAACCACATCAGCTGCTACGACTTTGAGAAGCGGCAGTTGACCGACCACTACATCGACCTGCCCGAGGCTGCCGAGGTGAACTGGGACGGCACGCGCAACCATCAGGGGCTGTATGCGTCGGCACTGAGTTTTGACCCCCACACGGGCGACCTGGTGGTCCAGACCACCGAGGCGGCTCCAATGTATGCCTATCAGATATTCAACCACAACTGGGTGCTGTTCTATGATGCGCCATCACGCAGCCTGAAACAGCTGGTGCGCCTGCGCGACGCCTACTGGTTTGCGGCAATCGCCGTTTATCCTGACCTGTATGGGCCCACGGTTCAAGTTGGCGATGTGACTATGGCGGCAGGCGGCCAGCACACCATTAACCTGCTGGATGCAATCCATGATGCCGACAACATGGCTGCACTTGCCGTGACAACGGCCACATCGGCCAACGATGGTGTGGCCCGAGCCAGGGTGAGCGGCATGGAACTGCTCATCGACGCCGTGGCACCCGGGCAGACGACTGTCACCCTCACCACCGACAGCAACGGGAAACAGGACAGCGGCACGTTTACTGTCACAGTCACCGCGGCATCCACCCCAGGCGACGTGAACATGGACGGCAAGGTGACCATCGACGACATCACCAGCCTCATCGACGTGTTGCTGGGATCCCAACTAGCCAATTATGACCCGGCAGCAGCCGATGTCAACGGTGACAAGCGCATCACGATCGACGACCTCACCACCCTCATCGACAAGTTGCTGTCCAGCAACTGAAAAAAAGAAAAGATAATCGCATGTTTAACTATAATAATGAAGACAGAATGAAAAAGATTTTTACTCTTGCATCAAGCCTGATGATGGCATCGGCCATGTGGGCTGGTATTGTAACCCTCGACCTGAGCATGCCGCTCAATCCCGCCACGATTGATTATAACGAGAACGGCATCTGGACCGGAACCTACAACGACGTGGATTACACTTGGCTGGAGTTCGGCGACCAGAATGGCGAGTTCATGCTCTCCCACCTCATCGATGGTGAAGGCGCATCGTGGGGCGGTGCCTATTGGGACGGCTTCACCATCGCCATCGGTGGCGACCAGACGGACTATGGCATGCCCGGCAGCAGCGCTTCATGGACGACAAACTTCGGTGGCTGCATGGCTGGTGGCGGTTGCGTCATCAATGCCGACGGCTCGGTCAGCGCTGACCCCGACGAGCCCTATCTCGTCGCTTACTACAGCAGCTGGGCCATGGAAGGCCCCAGCAACCAGGTGATGTTCATGGACAAGGATGGCCAGATGGCATTCACGCCCGCTGGTGTTTACGTCTGCAACCATCCCTGGCCCTACTACGGATGCATGCATGGCGACGGTATGGCACGCCCCTTTGAGGAGGGTGACTACTTTGAGTTGGTTGCCGTCGGTGTGGATGCCCTGGGCAACGAGAAGAGCACCAGCATCAAGCTCGTCGAGTATGTCAATGGCCAGCTCAACGCCTTGAACGACTGGACCTATTTTGACTTGTCTAGCCTGGGCGAGGTAACCTCGGTTTACTTTACCCTTAATTCGACCGACTCGGGCGCTTACGGCATGAATACGGCCAGCTACTTCTGCATGGACAAGTTCCAGGTGAAGAGCAATATGACCAGCGTCGAGACCGTCAATGCCGACAAGCAAGTCGCTGGTGTGAAGTACGTCAACATGGCAGGCATGATGAGCGACAAGCCCTTTGACGGCGTGAATGTAGTCGTTACCACCTACAGCGACGGCACCACCAGCACCGCCAAGGTCATCAAGTAGCCACCACGACAACACACAGCATTATAGTATATAGTAACCATGAATCGAGGATGCGTCCCAGCGGCACTGCCAGCCGCGAGGACGCATCCTCTGTTTTGTGATCATGACGAGACGCGCCCGCTCCAGTGAAGAAACGGGCACGTCATTGATGTTGTCAAACTCTTGTTATTGCGCCGACCACCACATTGAGGTCAAAGCTTGGCGGCGATGGCGTCGGCAATAGCCTGCATCTCCTGGGCAGGGAGGGTCATCTTGGGTCCACCGAAGGCCATGTCCTTCTCGCTCTGCAACGGCACGAGATGGATGTGGCAATGAGGTACCTCAAGGCCCAGCACACCGATGCCGATGCGCTTGCAGGGCACAGCCTGCTCGAGTGCCATGGCCACCTTGCGGGCAAATGCCCACAGGCCGGCATATTCCTCCTCGTCGAGGTCAAACATATAGTTCACCTCGTGCTTGGGAATGACCAGCGTGTGTCCCTTGGCCATGGGATTGATGTCTAGAAAAGCGTAATAACGATCGTCCTCGGCGACCTTGTAGCTGGGAATCTCGCCAGCGGCGATTTTGCTGAAAATAGTTGCCATAATTCTGATTAAATTTCGATTTTCAAGATTTCAAACTTCATCAAGCCGGCAGGAGCCTGCACCTCGACGGTCTCGCCCACCTTGTGGCCCAGGAGCCCCTTGGCGATGGGTGTAGAGATGGAAATTTTGCCTTCACGCAGGTTGGCCTCGGTCTCGGTTACGATGGTATAGGTCACAGTAGCCTTGTTCTTGATATTCTTGATGGTCACCTTGGTGAGCAACTGCACTTCGTCGGTCGAGATCTTGCTCTCGTCGATAATGCGGGCCGAAGCAATGAGGGTCTTGAGCTCGGCAATCTTGGCCTCGAGCATGCCTTGGCGTTCTTTGGCGGCGTCATACTCGGCGTTCTCAGACAAGTCACCCTTGTCGCGAGCCTCGACAATGGCGCGAACAACCTCTGGACGTTCGACATTCTCAAGATGGGAGAGTTCGGCCATCTTCTTGTCGTACCCTTCCTGTGTCATGTAAGTAATAGCCATGCTAAATACTGTGTTTTTTTTATTTTTAAGATTCAAAAAATTAGAAGAATCCCAATTTTGGCGCTTGAGATCCCCCGTGGTTAATATTTGTTTTAACGTTGCAAAGATAGGTATAATATTTGATTCAGAGAACCAAAATGTTAATAAATTCCCGCTCTTTTATTAAAAATTAACCGATTCAAGAAAGGCGGTTATCGTTTTCGGTCAGCATTTATCGTTTCCACAAAGCGATAATCTGGCGGGAAGCGACAACGATGCTAATCAGTGTCAACACAATAGCGACAGCGAGCTGCCCAGTTTCCATCCCCACCATCACGCCAGTTGCCACAGCAAGGGTCCATAACAGGTTGTACAGGCTGGCTACCGACACCCTCAAGCGGTACACCTTGAAATAAACCACGGCCACAATGAGCGTGTAGAGCAAGTAGGACACGAGAAATGCCACACCCAGCCCCGTGAGGCCCCACCAGCGATAGAACAGGATGTTTAACACCAGGTTGATGACTGCGCTGGCGACCTCGGTCCACAAGTAGGTCTTACCGTCGCCCTTGGCCAGAATCGTGAACGCTAAGCACCAGGATAGTGTTCGCAGGATGGTGCCAATCATTCCCCAGGACACAAAGGTGAGTATCACGTTAAACTCTGGCGTGTACAGAATCCACACGACGAGTTCACGCAGCAGGATGAACAAGGCCACGACAGGCGCCATGACCGCAATAGCGACATTGATCTCCTGGGAGACGAACGCGCGCAGCCTGAGCCGGCTCTCGGCCACCCTGGCGAGCCTGGGATAGTACTCCATGCCCAATGCCGTGAGAATCAACCCTGTGTACTTGTTAATCAAGGTATAACCAGCCTGATAATAGCCGACAGCTTGGGTGCCGGCGTTAACATTGAGCCAGGCATTGAAGGCATAGCTCGCCAGAATGCTCGCGAAATTGCCCAGTGTCATATAAATGCCCAGGCGCACGAATCCTTTACCCATGTCAATCGCCTCGTGACGGCTCACCTGGGCAGGAGGATACTCCCGGCTGCGAAAGAGCCATGCGAACAGCGCCAGCGCCGTGGCATAGGCGATAATCGACGGCAGGATGCTGCGCTCACGCATCAAGTAGAACAGCGGTATCGACACTGCCAGACCCACGATAGTGCCCCACAGCGTCACGCTGGCCAGGCGCTTGAGGCGCGCTGTGCCTTGCAGCACGGCATATTCCCCATTGGTGAGCGCTTGCAACAGCACGGCAATGCTCAGGGCCACAAAGCCCCAGATGTGCTGCTGGTCACCGAAGGTAATCTGGCTGAGCAATGGAGCCAGTACCAGGGTGAGTAGAGCGCCAGCCATACCCAGCCACAGTGACCACTTGCGCACCACCGCGATGATGCGAGCCGCCATGCCCGCGTCACGTCCCGACAAGGCCTGCGAGATGTCACGCACACTGCTGGAACGGATGCCCAGGTTAGTGCCCGTTGAAATCATCTCGAGCGCATTGTTGAACAAGCCGAACAGCCCGATGCCAACAGGCCCTATCCACAGGGCCACCAGCTTGGTGCGGATAATCGAGCAGAGGATTCCAGCCACCTGCACACCGCCAAACAGGCCCATCGCCTTCATCGCCATGCGGGATATGTTACTCGACTTGCCAGCCATGACACATTATATATATTATATGGTAATTTCAAACGTGTTATATACCACGCCGCGACCGCCCAGGCGGGACTTCTGCTGCACCAGGCCGGCATTGAGATAGCGGCCATGATCCTCGTTGGAGATGCCAAAGTCAAAGTAGCGGTAGCCCAAATCGCGGTAGCTGCCAATCAGATGATCGAACAAAAGCGTCAGGGCCTTCATCTGCTTGCCAGCCGGTGAAGCGGCAATATACTGGCAATGGGCAACGGGAGCCGACAGGTACATGACCACTCCAGCAAGCAACTCGTCGTGGAGCGTTGCCGTGTACAGGCGTATGTGGTCGGGAAAACGGTCATGCAACAGGGTGATTTCGTCCAGGCTATGGACGGGGCGCGTGTCATAGCGCGATCCCAGCAACGAGCCGAGCAGGTCCCAATAAGCCTGCCAATCGTCGCTCTCGCCCACACTGATGCCAGCCTTGCGGGCAGCATTCAGGCCGCTCTTGTTGCCGCGGTCGAGCGGCAATGGGCATGACAGATCGATGGTCGTGGAGATATTCACCTCGGTCAACATCGCCCCATGCCGAAACAGGGCATACAAGTCTTCCTCGCACGGGTAGCGGTGATAGATGTGAGGTACCGGCTTGTAAACCAGCCGGCTGATTCCATGACCAGCCATCCAGTCACAGGCCGCGTCCATTACCTCGAGCATGACAGTGGCATCGTAGTGCTTGAGCGGCACGAGCCAGCCGCCGTAGGTAAGGCCGCGATGAGAGTACAGCGTGGCATCCTCGACACAGGCGGGCAGCAGCGCACACGGCTTGCCGTCACGGCAGGCGACAAGCGAGCAATCGGCAAAACGGTCGCTGTGATAGTCCATATAGGCCCGCTGGTGAAGGAACGTGCCATTGCGGCTCGCGCCCACTATCTCGTCCCACCGCGACGCCATCGAGGGGTCATATCTCAAGATTTCAATCATTCTCATTACTATTAGAACGCAAAAATAACAATAAAAATATTACCTTTGTCAAAAAATATTTAATTATACCCTTTTCGATACATGAAACTACCCAAGATCAACCTGTTGACACGCATCATCATCGCCATCATCCTGGGCGTGACCTGCGGTTACTTTTTCCCCGAGTGGGCCGTGAGATGCTTTGTCACGTTTAACGGCGTGTTCAGCAACTTCTTGTCGTTCCTGATACCGCTCATCATTGTGGGACTGGTGACCCCCGCCATTGCCGACATCGGCAAGGGAGCGGGCAAGTTGCTGTTAATCACGGCTATCATCGCCTATGGCGACACCGTGTTCTCGGGATTCATGAGCTACTTTACCAGCACGGGCATTTTCCCGACGCTCATCGATCGCAGCCAGGCCGCACAAGTGATAACCGACACGGTGGAATTAAAACCCTACTTCACGATCGATATTCCCCCATTGCTCAATGTGATGAGCGCGTTGATTACCGCCTTTGTCATGGGGCTGGGCATTTCCTTCTTTGATTCGCCCAATCTGAAAAAAGTCTTTGACGAGTTTCACGACATCATCGCCAAGACTATCGAGGTGGCCCTCATCCCTATACTCCCGCTATACATCTTCTCGATCTTCTTGAACATGTCGTTCACGGGACAAGCCTGGCACATCATCAATGTGTTCATCGCTATCATCGGGGTCATCTTTGCGATGCACATTTTCCTGCTCGTGTTGCAGTACTGCATCGCCGGTGCCATCGCCCACCGCAACCCATTCAAGGCATTGTACAACATGCTGCCCGCCTATTTTACGGCACTGGGCACCTCGTCGTCGGCCGCCACGATTCCCGTGACGTTACGTCAGGTTAAAAAAAATAACGTCAGCGACGGCATTGCCGGATTTGTAGTGCCCCTGTGCGCGACCATCCACTTGTCGGGCAGCGCGATGAAGATTACCGCATGTGCCGTTGCACTGATGCTCATGCAGGGCCTTGACGTATCAATCGGCCAATTCACCGGCTTTATCATGATGCTGGGCGTGATGATGGTTGCGGCCCCTGGCGTGCCCGGTGGCGCCATCATGGCAGCGCTGGGTGTGCTGCAATCCATTTTGGGCTTCAATGCTGAGCAGCAAGGCCTAATGATCGCGCTATACATTGCAATGGACAGCTTTGGCACGGCATGCAACGTGACTGGCGACGGCGCTATCGCCCTGGTTGTGGACCGCATCTACAACCACAAGGGTGATACTAAACCCGAAAAATAGAAAAGTACAGTCCCTTTTTCGGTAATTTTGATTTTTTTTTTCAAAAAAGAGCAAAAAAGTTTTGTATTTGAAAAATTGATATTAACTTTGCAGTGCATAAAGGGAAAATATTATTTTGATTTATCAAAGAGTTTCGGATTAACTATACTGTTGGTATAATAGAATGGTTAATCCATTCTTTTTTATTACCCTACACCATCAATAGGGGCGGCACCTTGAGAATGCCGCCCCTATTGATTATTATTTTCAGTTGTGCTTTTTTTTATGCCAGGGTTCCTGCCAGCGCCCAATTCTGGGCATGTTGTAAAAATAAGCAACCTGCCACATGTCCCGAGACACGGGATGCGGCAGGTTGTGAATCATTGTCATGGACTCACGTCCCTGACACGGTACAAGCAATAATTTATTACTTCTTGCTATTCACCTTGTCAGCGAGCTCTGCGCCAGCTTTGAACTTAACGACCCTCTTAGCGGGAATTATGATCTTAGCCTTGGTTGCGGGATTGATGCCTTCACGAGCTTCCTTCTCAACAACCTGGAAGGTACCGAAGCCAATGAGGGCAACCTTCTTACCATCCTTCAAAGCGCATCCAACAGAGCAGAGCATTGCATCAAGAGCAGCCTTAGCCTGAACCTTGGTGAGATTGGCTTTTTCGGCAATTGCTTGTACTAATTCAGTCTTGTTCATAGTGTAATTTTTTAAATAATTTAATATGTGAATAAAATAAGTTGTCTTTTTCTATGCGCAAATATAAGTAAAACAACATTTTCTGCAAAAAAAAATCAAAAAAAATCGTTGAAAAAGTCCAAAAAATGACGATTTGCGGCATTTTTAACATCAAAAACGTGTTGAATAGGGAGTTTTTGGCTATTTTTGTGCGTTAATTCAATGAAATTTCAATCACACAAAACATATGCAACTGAATAATAGGTTTTCTGCTCGATCTGTCCCACCAGTAACGATGCACCTGCTCATCATCAACGCGTTGATGTGGCTCGCGTCGATGGCCTGTTTGAGATATGGCGTGGATTTATTTCGATGGCTGGGCCTGCACTTTTGGCAAGCTAGTGACTTCAACATCGCCCAATTTTTCACCTACATGTTCCTGCATGACACGTCCAGTTTCACCCACATCCTGGTCAACATGTTCATGCTGTGGATGCTGGGCGGAGTCATCGAGCGCACGCTGGGGGCCAAGCGCTACCTGTTCTATTACATCACGTGCGGCTTGGGCGCCGCCCTGTTACAGGAATTGGTGTGGCAGTTCACGCTGTCCTCGATCATGAACGATATCGCCGCCGCTGGCATGTACCTGCCGCTTAACGATGTGGTGTCGGTGGGCGCCTCGGGTGCCGTGTTCGGCATCATGTTGGCCTTCGGCATGTTTTATCCTAACGTCAACATGTATGTCATTCCATTCCCGTTTCCCATCAAGGCCAAGTGGCTGGTAATAGGATATGGCTTGATTGAGCTCTTCTTTGGCGTGTCACACATCATGCCGGGCGTTGGCCATTTTGCCCATCTGGGAGGAATGATTACCGGCATTTTGTTAATATTGTATTGGAAACATAACGGGACCATCCGCCGCAATGACTTTTATTGATGACATCAAGCGCAGTTATCTGCAAGGCTCGATGCTGTTGAAATTGATTTTCATCAACATCGGTGTTTTCCTGTTGCTGCACCTGTTGGCCCTGGGCGCCCTGCTCGTGAATGCTGGCGACAGCATGTTGAGCTGGGTGAGCCTGCCCAGCGACCTGTCGCTGCTGTTGCGTCGGCCCTGGACACTGTTGACCTATATGTTTGCCCACTATGGCGTGATGCACATCTTGTTCAACATGTTGTGGCTATACTGGTTGGGGCGCATCTTCATGGAGTTTTTCTCCTCCAAGCAGCTCACGGCAGTCTATATCCTGGGCGGCCTGGGCGGAGCGGTGCTTTACCTGCTGGCCTATAACCTGTTGCCCCACCTCGCGCTGGTCAGGGCGACACTGGTGGGCGCTTCGGCATCGGTTATTGCCATCGTTGTCGCCACGGCGGTCTATGCGCCAGAGTACAAGATTGGGTTGCTCTTCCTGGGCGAGGTGCCACTCAAGTGGATCGCCATCATCACCATCGCCATCGACCTGCTGAGCCTGGATGCAGGCAACATGGGGGGCAGCATCGCCCACATCGGCGGAGCGATTGTGGGGGCCTGGTTTGCCCTGCGCATCAAGCGCGGTCATGACATCACACGGCCACTCAATGCCGCAATCGACGCCGTGGTGGGATTCTTCAACGGCCGCTCATTGACCATGCCCAAGTTTGGCCGCCAATCAACTGAGAACTCACCTCACCACAACAATCATCACACCCCTCACGCCAACACCCCCAACGACCTGGTTGACGAGGAGGAACTGGATATGATCCTGGGCAAGATCAAGGCTGCCGGATATGACGCCTTGAGCGATGAGGAAAAGGATAAATTGTTTAAAGCTTCCAGGCGACGCTCTGTTTAATCAACATTACCGCATTAATAATGACTAATTACCGAAAAAGAAGAAGAAAACCAGTTAACCGAACCTTTGAAATTCTGATAGGCGTGCTCGCCGTGTTGCTGGTGTGCTGCGCACACGCGGGCCGCATCAGTCCCCAAAGTTTCTTCTTGGCTCCGTTTGCCGCACTAGGTTTCATGCCACTGCTGCTGATTGCGCTCGCCGCTCTCGTGGTGGCCATGCTGTGGCGCAGATGGTGGGCAGTGCTCGAGATCGTGGCAGCCGTCGTATTCACGGCTCCCATCATCAGTCAATTTGTTCCCATCAACAGTCCCGACGAGGGGCCTCCCGTGCCTGCCGACACAACGATGATACTCGACGTGATGACCTATAACGTGCTGGGGTTTAACTACATCGACCCGGAAATAAATGCCGAATCCTCGACAACGATGCGGCTGATTCTTGACGCCAACCCCGATGTGGTGCTCATGCAAGAGAGCCTGCCCGGCGGGCTGGAGTGGACCGAGATACCGTCACTGGTGCCCCTCGTCAACGAGATCAAGGCCAAATACCCCTACTGCTACTTTGGCAACGAGGGCCTGAGCCTAATGTCGAAGTATCCCTTCACGACTCAGCCCCTCACCGAGTCGATAGAGTCACGCTCACCACTGGGCTACAACAGGAACAACACGGCTTATCTCGCGAGGGCCTATGACCTGCAGATGCCCAATGGCAAGCAACTGCGCCTGGTGAACTTCAGGCTGCAATCCTATCACTTGAGCTTCGGCAAGAACCAGAGTGTGCGCGTCTCGCCCGAGGCCAAGCCGTCACGCATCGAGAGGATGCGCCGCTCGTTCGCCCTGCGCGAGAAGAACGCCACCACACTGCGCCAGGCTATCGACAACTCGCCGGCTACTGTCATCGTGTGCGGCGACATGAACGACATCACCACGTCACACGTCTATCGCACCATCAAGGGCGATGACCTGAAGGACGCATGGCGTGATGCGGGCACTGGCTATGCCTATACCTACAACAAGTTCGGCCTGCTCTACCGCATCGACCACATCTTCTATCGAGGCTCGGTCAAGGCGCTCAATGCCAAGCGCCTGAAGGGCGGCAGCAGTGACCACTACCCGCTGGTGGCGACATTTGACATCGATATCAAGTAAACATCCATACAATTCATTCTTTAACCATCATTGTAAACATGAAGAAATTATTTTTAACCGTTCTCGCCCTCGCAGCCCTGGTGCTTGTGAGCTGCAGCGAGAAAAAAACAGCCAAGGACAATCCATTCATGATGGAGTATGAAAACGAGTACGGCATCCCGCCGTTTGACAAGATCACCTATGCTGACTACGAGCCTGCCGTAGAAGCTGGCATCGAGCAGCAGAACGCCGAGATTGATTCAATCATCAAGAACACGGCCGAGCCCAACTTTGAGAACACCATCCTGGCCCTGGACAACTGTGGCGAAATCCTGAGAAAGGTCACTGGTGTACTCTATGCCCTGAGCGAGAGCGACAACACGCCCGAGATGCAGAAGGTCTCAGAGGCCCTGATGCCCAAGCTGACGGCCCAGAGCGATGCCATGTACATGAACGACAGCCTGTTTGCCAAGGTTAAGGCAGCTTATGAAAACGCCGACAAGCTGGGGATGGATCCCATCCAGAAGCGCCTCACCGAGAAGTATTACAAGAGGTTTGTGCGCAACGGCGCCCTGCTCACCGCAGCCCAGAAGGACAGCCTCAAGGAGATCAACCGCAAGCTGGGTGAGTTCAACCTCAAGTTTGGCAACAACATTCAGCATGACCTGAGCAACTGCGTCTTCTTCATCGACAATGAGGAGCAGCTCAAGGGCCTCCCCCAGGAGATCATCGACAATGCCGCCAAGCTCGCCGCCGACAAGGGCAAGAAAGGCCAGTGGGCATTCAGCTCCATTGCTGCCACACGCCTCCCCGTGCTGACTTATGCCGACAACCGCGACCTGCGCCGCAAGATGTATGAGACCTACACCACCACCGCTAGCCACGGCGACGAGTGGGACAACAGCGAGAACATCCGCAACATCCTGATCCTGCGTCAGCAGAAGGCCAACCTGCTCGGCTTCAACACCTTTGCCGACTATGCCGTTGATCCCTACATGGCCAAGACGCCCAAGGCTGCCGAGGATCTGCTCATGTCGCTCTGGCGCCCCGCCATCAAGAAGGTGGACCAGGAAGTTGCCGACATGCAGCGCTATGCCGCCGCCCACGGCGATACGGCCCAGATCGAGGCCTGTGACTATTACTACTATGCCGAGAAGGTGAAGAAGGAGAAGTTCAACTTCAGCGAGGATGACGTGCGTCCCTACTTCGCTCTCGACAGCGTGGTCAAGAACGGTATCTTCTTCATCGCCAACAAGCTCTATGGCCTCACCTTTGAGGAGATGCCCGATGCACCCAAGTATAACCCCGAGGTCAAGGTCTATAACGTGAAGGATGCCGAGGGCAAGCACCTCGCCGTCTTCATGACCGATTACCTGCCCCGCGACACCAAGGCTCCCGGTGCTTGGATGAACGCCATGCAAGAGGCCTATAACTATGGTGGCCAGAACGTGCGCCCCATTATCTATAATGTAGGCAACATGGCACTGCCCTCGGGAGACACGCCCTCGTTGCTCACCTGGGATGACGTGCAGACCGTCTTCCACGAGTTTGGCCATGCCCTGCACGGCATGTTGACCCGCGTACAGTACCGCGGTCTGGCCGGCACCAACACCGACCGCGACCTGGTAGAGATGCCCTCACAGATCAATGAGCACTGGGCATTTGAGCCCGAGGTATTGAAGAACTACGCTCGCCACTACAAGACGGGCGAAGTGATCCCCGACAGCCTCGTGCAGAAGCTCAACGAGAGCGCCCAGTTCAACATGGGCTTCATGACCACCGAGCTCGTGGGTGCCGCCCTGTTGGACATCTACTGGCACAAGAAGGTCTGGACCCCCGAGGAGGCCAAGAACATCGACGTCAAGGCATATGAGCAGGACGTGAAGAACCAGCTCAACATGCCCGCCCTGGTCGAGTTCCGCTATCGCAGTCCCTACTTCAAGCACGTGTTCGCCAGCGATGAGTATGCCTGCGGCTACTACACCTACCTGTGGTCACAGGTACTGGAGGCCGATGGCTACATGGCATTTGAGCAGGCTGGTTGCTTTGACAAGGCTACCGCCAACAAGTATCGCGCGCTGCTCGAGGCAGGTGACACCGAGGATCCCATGGTGCTCTACAAGCGCTTCCGTGGTCAGGCTCCCACTGCCGACGCCCTGCTGCGCAACCGCGGCCTGAAGTAATCAGGTCACTTCACCGAAAACGACAAAAAACTGAATACGCTGACTATTCTATCCGGAATGCGCCAGCGTATTCAGTTTTTTAAATGGAACGATATAGCTGTTGGCCTGAACCCTGCTGAACTAATGCGAATTAGGTATATCATTACACGAATAACCTTAATTTTTTTCGTGAAATACGTTTTCCTAGCGCAATCAACATTTAAAAACCCTTAGGGCCGTCGGCTATATCATTTCATAAAAAAATTTTGGTGCGGTTTCCCTGATTTTTCGGTAGATGGGTGGGATATTTGTGGAAATTATGTAACTTTGCAAGTTAATTAGTGAGATTAAACATTTTTTTAAGAGATATATTGATATAATATGGCGGATAATTTAGAGAACATCAACGCTGGGGGCGAGGAGAAAAAGCCCTTGAACTTTGTGCAGCAATTTGTGGCCGATGATTTAGCGGCAGGCAAGAACGGCGGACGCTTGAACACGCGTTTCCCGCCCGAGCCCAACGGTTACCTGCACATCGGTCATGCCAAGGCCATCTGCATGGACTTTGGCGTAGCCGAGAAGTTTGGCGGCACGTGCAACCTGCGCTTTGACGACACCAACCCGCAGAAGGAGGACACCGAGTATGTCGAGGCCATCAAGCGCGACATCCACTGGCTGGGTTATGACTGGGGCGACCGGCTGTACTATGCCAGCGATTACTTCCCCAAGCTGTATGAGTTCGCCATCCGCCTGATCAAGGAGGGCAAGGCCTATGTTGACGACCAGACCAGTGAGCAGATCGCCCAGCAGAAGGGCACGCCCACCACTGCCGGCACCAACAGCCCCTACCGCGACCGCTCGGTCGAGGAGAACCTGGACCTGTTCCAGCGGATGAACGCGGGCGAGTTTGACGAGGGCACCCATGTGCTGCGCGCCAAGATTGACATGGCGTCGAGCAACATGCACTTCCGCGATCCCATCATCTACCGCATCATCAAGACGCCGCACTGGCGCACGGGCAACAAGTGGAACGTCTATCCCATGTATGACTTTGCCCACGGCCAGAGCGACTACTTTGAGGGCGTGACCCACTCGATATGCACACTGGAGTTTGTGCCTCACCGCGACCTGTACGACTACTTCGTGCATGAGCTCGCCGGCGAGAGCGCCAGTGAGTACTGCCCGCGCCAGATTGAGTTCAACCGCCTGAACCTCACCTACACCGTGATGAGCAAGCGCAAGCTGCTGCAACTGGTCAAGGAAGGCCTCGTCGCAGGCTGGGATGATCCCCGCATGCCAACGCTGTGCGGCCTGCGTCGCCGCGGCTATACCGCCCAGTCGATCAAGAACTTCATCGAGGACATCGGCTACACCAAGTATGAGGCTCTCAACGACATCGGCCTGCTCGAGCACAACATCCGCGAGGAGCTCAACCACCACGCCAACCGCGTGAGCGCCGTGCTGAACCCCGTCAAGGTCGTCATCACCAACTACCCCGAGGACAAGGTCGAGATGATGGAGATGGACAACAATCCCGAGCAGGAGAATGCCGGCAAGCACCAGATGCCCTTCTCTCGCGAGCTCTATATCGAGCGCGACGACTTCATGGAGGAACCGCCCAAGAAGTTCTTCCGCCTCACGCCAGGCAAGGAAGTGCGCCTCAAGGGAGCCTACATCATCATGTGCACCGGTTGCACCAAGGATGCCGACGGCAACGTGACCGAAATCCAGTGCACCTATGACCCCGACACGCTGAGCGGCAGCACCGGCAGTCAGCGCAAGGTCAAGGGCACGCTGCACTGGGTGAGCGCCCGCCATTGCGTGGATGCCGAGGTAAGGCTCTATGACCGCCTGTTTGCTGTCGAGAACCCGAGCGCCGACACCGAGCACGACTTCCGCGAGCTGTTGAACCCTGAGTCGCTGCGCGTGCTGCCCTGCGCCAAGATTGAGCCATTCCTGGCCCAGACGGCCCAAGTGGGTGACAAGTACCAGTTCCAGCGCATCGGCTACTTCTGCGTCGACGAGGACTCAACGCCCGACAAACTCGTGTTTAACCGCACCATCGGCCTGAAGGACAGCTGGGCCAAACAACAGAGCAAGTAAGCCGTTTCAGTTTCTATCTTGACATGAATCTGAGCAAGGAACAAATACAGAGAGACCGATCCCAACAGGAAGCCGACATCGTCCAGTGCCTGAAGGTGCTGAGCGACGGCGGACTGATTCTCTACCCCACCGATACCGTGTGGGGCATTGGTTGTGACGCGACCAATGCCGACGCCGTCAAGCGCATCTACAAGCTCAAGCAGCGCGACGACAGCAAGGCGCTCATCGTGCTCATCGACAGTACCGACCACCTGGACCACTATGTAGTCGATGTGCCCATGATTGCCCGCGAGCTCATTGATGTGGCAGTCAAGCCGCTGACTATCATCTATGAGGGGGCTTACAACCTGGCACAGAATGTGCTCGGCGACGAGGACAGCGTGGGCATTCGCATCCCTAACGACGAGTTCTGCCACCGCCTGTGCCAGAGCTTCGGCAAGCCCATTGTGTCCACATCGGCCAACGTGAGCGGCCAACCCACAGCCAGGACCTTTGCCGACATCAATCCCGCCATCATCAATGGTGTGGACTACACCGTCGAGTACCGTCGTGGCGACAAGACGTCCCACCAGCCGTCCAACATCATCATGCTGGGTCGCGACGGCACTTTCAAAATCATCAGATAACGTCATGAGAATCAGGCTAGACTTCAACAACAGGGCACATCGCCAGCGCATCAAGTATGTGGTGTGCGACTTCGTGATGTCCAATATTGCCTGGTTCATCTACAACATCGTGCGCTACCAGATGGGGCACGTCGTGGGATATGCCCACCTGTCGAACTACCTGACCAGCAAGATTGTACTGCTGGGCCAAGTATTCTTCCCCCTGATGATGATGGTTACCTATGCCTTCAGCGGCTACTACAACGAGGTGTGCCGCAAGTCGCGCGTCCAGGAGCTGCTCACCACGGCTGCCAGCGCGGCCATCAACACGCTGCTCATCTTCTTCCTCGCGCTCATCAATGACGTCATCGGCGTGCGTGGTATGGACTATGAGATGATCTTCATCCTGTGGGCATTGCTGTTCGGATGGGTATACGGCATGCGCTTAATCATCACCAACCACGCGACCCAACGCATCAAGTCCCGACGCTGGACGTTCCCGACACTGATTGTCGGCAGCGGGTCGGCGGCACTGGCCTTTGCCGACAAGTTGAACAAGGCGCGCAATTCGGCGGGCTATGACATCAAGGGCTTTGTCAACATTCCGGGCGAGGCTCCCGTTCAGGGCAATCCGCTACCCTGCCATGACTTGAAAGACATCCAGCAAGTGTGTGACAATGAGGGTATTTGGGAACTTATTGTGGTACCCACGCGAGACGATTTCCAGAACACGATGCATGCCATCAACCACCTGTTTGCCCTAGGACTCCCCATCAAGATATCTCCCGAGCGCTTCAACATGATGCAGAGCCAGGTGCGCATCTCCGACATCTATGGCGAGCCCCTGGTCAACATCTCCCGCAGTAGCATGAGTGATAGCGGCAAGAACATCAAGCGTGCCATCGACATACTCGTGTCGGCAAGCGCGCTGGTGCTGCTCATTCCCATCTATGCAGCCGTGGGCATTACCATCAAGCTCACCAGCCCTGGCCCGGTATTCTATCTGCAACGGCGCATCGGTTTCCACAACAAGCCGTTCAACATCATTAAGTTCCGCTCGATGGTGCAAGATGCCGAGGCTGCCGGTAAGCCCCAACTGTCGTCGGACAACGACCCGCGCATCACGCCCTTTGGCCGCTTCATGCGCAAGTACCGCATCGACGAGTTGCCGCAATTCTGGAACGTACTCAAGGGCGATATGGCCCTCGTTGGCCCCCGCCCCGAGCGCAAGTACTATGTGGACTTGATCACCAAGCGCGTGCCCGCCTATGCCTTGCTGCACCAGGTGCGCCCCGGCATCACCTCGATGGGTATGGTGAAATTCGGCTATGCCAAGAATGTCGACGAGATGGTCGAGCGCGTCAAGTATGATCTGATGTATCTTGACAACATGTCATTGCTCAATGACCTGAAGATACTCATCTATACAATCAAAATCGTCTTTACCGGACGCGGCATGTAATGGCACGACAATCTGTTACAGTAGGCCACGGCAACGCCAGAGCCACCACCGACAAGGGGGGCAACTGGTGGATACAGCTACTCGTGTGGCGCGAACGCCACATCCCCGACAAGACATTTGTCGTCTTGCTGGCACTGGTTGTGGGCATCACCGCTGGACTGGCGGCGGTGCTGCTCAAGACGCTCATCAGCCTGATAGCGGGTTTCTTGACGAGCCGCTTCGACATCGAGCGTGACAACCTGCTCTACCTTGTTTTTCCTGCCATCGGCATCTTGCTGGCAAGCCTGTATGTCTATTACATCGCTCGAGAACCCATCTCACATGGTGTGACGCGCGTGCTATATGCCCTTGCATTAAAAAAGAGCCGCCTCAAGATCCATAACATGTATTCATCGCTCATCGCCTCGTCGGTGACCATCGGATTCGGTGGATCGGTCGGAGCCGAGGGTCCCATTGTGTTTACCGGTGCCGCCATTGGCAGCAACCTGGGCCAGGCTTTCAGGCTCACGCCCCAAACGCTGGCCATGCTCGTGGCTTGTGGAGCGGCAGCGGGTATTGCCGGCATCTTCAAGGCACCCATCGCGGGCATGCTGTTCACCATCGAGGTGCTCATGCTCGACCTCACGGCGGGAGCCGCTATACCGTTGATCACGGCGTCGGTGGCTGGCGCCACGGTGGCCTATGTGTTCACGGGCTATAACGTCGAGTTCTTCTTCTCACAGAGCGAGCCGTTTTTTGCCTCACGCATCCCCTACGTCCTGTTGCTGGGTGTGTTTTGCGGCTTTGTTTCGCTCTATTTCATCACCCTCATCGACAGGGTGGAGCGCGGCTTCAAGCGACTGCGCAACCGCTGGGCAAGGTGGGCCGTGGGCGGCATCACCTTGAGCCTGCTCATCTACCTGATGCCTCCGCTCTATGGCGAGGGATATGATGGCATTACCCGCCTGATCAACGGCGATGTGATGGGCATCTTCAACAACAGTCTGTTCTATGCCTATCGCAGCAACACGATTGCCGTGCTGCTGTTCATCTTCGCCTTGGGAGCCTTCAAGGTGTTTGCCACAGCCGCTACCAACGGCGGTGGGGGCGTCGGTGGTACGTTTGCGCCGTCACTGTTTGTGGGCGTGATGGCTGGCGTGTTTTTCGCCTACTTGTTCAATAACCTGGGCTTCATCGACCCCAACACACCACTCAGCATCAAGAATTTTGCCCTCATGGGCATGGCAGGAGTGATGGCAGGAGTGATGCATGCGCCATTGATGGCCATCTTCCTTGCCGCCGAGATGACTGGCGGCTATGAGCTGTTCCTGCCGCTGCTCATCGTGTCGGCAAGCAGCTATGGCGTGTGCCGCATTTTCACCCCCTATGGCATCTACTCGCGCCGCCTGGCCAAGCGTGGCGAGCTACTCACCCACCAGAAGGACCGCTCGGTGCTCACCCTGCTCAAGATGGACAGCGTCATCGAGAAGGACTTCTCTATCGTCCACCCCGACATGAGCCTCAAGGACATGGTCGACATCATCGCCCACAGTCACCGCAACCTGTTCCCAGTGACTGATGATGAGGGCAAGCTCATCGGCGTGGTTCAGCTCGACGATATCCGCAACATCATGTTCCGTCCCGACCTGTACCGACGCATGCACGTAAACCGATTCATGGCCATCCCGCCCGCCAAGGTGGTGGTGGGGACACCGATGGAACGGGTAATGAAGATATTTGATGACACGGGAGCCTGGAACCTGCCCGTCGTTGACGAGAACAGCCACTATGTGGGCTTTGTGTCCAAGAGTAAGATTTTTAACAGCTACCGCCAGGTGCTGAAACACTACACATATGATTAATAAGTGATGAAAAAAGTCTTTTTTCTGATTTCTCTGTTTACGGCATCATTGCTGACCATGCCGGCACTGGCAATCGACGAGTTGCCAGTCACCGATGATAACCCATCGATCAACGATTACGCCATGCTTTATGACGGAATTGACAGCACTATAGCCGTTAAAGACTCCATAACCATCAATCAAAGCATCGACACAGTAGTGGCTGAGAGTGATATCTCCAAGGGGTTAGAAGGGGGGTTGTACTGCCTGGATGCCGATGCTTTCCGCCACTACAATGGTCCTGACTTCCATTTCTTGAAGAACACGACCAACCCCGCGGTCAAGCCCTATACCTTCATGCAGGACCAGACGTGGACTGGCATTCCCGTGTTCCTGGCCGGCTTGATTGCCAAGGGCGAGAAAGAGGCCTTCCGCCAGAACTACAACAACCCTAACACCAAGATACGCCTCATCAAGTACAACTTTCACAGCGAGGTGGACAACTACACACAGTTCTCGGGCATTGCTTTGACCGCTGGCCTCAAGTTAGCGGGTGTCGAGGGGCGTTCGAGCTGGCCACGGCTGGTGGCCTCGTCGCTAGCCTCCTACGGTGTGATGGCAGCCTTTGTCAATGGCATCAAGTACACTGCCAGCGAGTTGCGCCCCGATGGCTCAACCCACAACTCGTGGCCCTCGGGACACACAGCGACCGCCTTTGTCGGCGCCACCATCCTGCACAAGGAGTATGGCCTGACGCGCTCGCCATGGTACTCGGTGGCAGGCTACTCGCTTGCGACAGCCACGGGCGTGATGCGCGTGCTCAACAACCGCCACTGGATCAGTGACGTGCTTTCGGGTGCAGGCATCGGCATCCTCTCCACCGAGCTGGCCTATGGCATCTGTGACCTGCTGTTTAAGCAGAAAGGGCTGCTCATGAACGACTTGAGTTACTATCCCGACTTGAGGGAGAATCCTTCATTCTTCTCCCTGTCGATGGGTATAGGACTAGGTAACAGGAACTTAAATTTGCCCCCATTTGTATTCGTCTTCCCAGGCGAAGAGGATGGTGAAGAGGAGATATTTACTACCGACCCGCTGCACCTGCAGTTCCGCGCGGCTACCGCCGTGGGAGTAGAGGCTGCCTGGTTTTTTAACCCCTACGTCGGCATCGGCGGACGCCTGAGGGTTAAGAGCACGCCCATCAACGGATGGAACTCATTTGCCCTCACCGAGCAAGAAGGCATCCAGGAGGTCAAGAGCGATCCCGACCTGGAAAATGCCATCCAGGACATCAACCTCATCATCGAGAGTGACCACATCACCGAGTTTGCCGGCGACCTGGGCGTGTACTTCAATCTGCCGCTGTCGTCACGGTTTGCACTAGGGTCAAAACTACTCGTGGGACGCAGCGTGATGGATGACATCGACGTCAATGGCGTGATTAAAGGCACGAAGTTGAATCTGAATTACGATGAAGAGAGCGATGATTTATTCTCACCGACCGACGAGGAAGTCAACGGCTCGTGGGACTATGTCAACGTTCAAGCGTCCAACTCAATGAAATTTGGCACAGGCTTGTCTTTTACCTATGCCCACAAGAATTCCTTCTCGTGGCGCGTCTTCTGCGACTATGACTACTCGCGCAAGACGTTCAAGGCCATCTACCATCCCATGGGATTCCTGCAAGTGCTGTCGCCCGAGGCCTATAGCTTCATGGAATATATCGAATGGGATCCGACGCTGCCCCACATCTCCAGCACCAGCAAGCGCTTGCACCAGTGGGTACTGGGTGGTGCGCTGTGCATATCGTTTTAGTTAGATGTTAATTTAGCGACTATGAAAAAGGACGAGTTAAAGATCATATTTTTCGGAACCCCCGATTTTGCCGTCGAGAGCCTTAAGCGTCTCGTTGACGGTGGTTATCATGTAGCCGCCGTTGTCACCATGCCCGACAAGCCTGCCGGCCGTGGGCGCCAGTTACAAGAGAGCGACGTGAAGCGTTTTGCCGTCGAGCATGGACTGCCGGTATTGCAGCCCGTGAGCCTCAAGGACGAGGCCTTTATCGAGCAACTGCGCTCATTCCAGGCCCAACTGTTTATCGTCATCGCCTTCAGAATGCTGCCCCAGGCAGTGTGGCAGATGCCCCCGCTGGGCACTTTCAACCTGCATGCCTCGCTGCTGCCGCGCTACCGCGGTGCCGCGCCCATCAACTGGGCCGTGATGAACGGCGATACCGAGACGGGCGTGACCACCTTTTTCCTCAAGCACGAGATCGACACGGGCGACGTGATTCAGCAGCGCCGTTGCCCCATTGGCCGACAGGACAATGTTGAGGTCATCCACGACCGACTGATGCTCATGGGTGCCGATATGGTTCTCGAGACGGTCGATGCCATCATTGACGGCTCAGTAAAGCCTATCCCCCAGGATCAGATGCTCACCGCCGGGCAAGAGCCCACCCCTGCACCCAAAATATTTAAGGAAACCTGCCGCATCGACTGGAATAGACCCGCCGAGCAGGTCTATAATCACATTCGCGGCCTGTCACCCTACCCCGCCGCTTGGAGCGTCCTGACAGACGACAAGGAAAGCGAGATCTCTATTAAGGTCTTCAAAACGTCCGAACCCAAGCCTTTCGCACCGAACGAGAGTCCAGCTCCGGGGACCATCATGGCCGACCGAAAGACCCTGAGCGTAGCTTGTGCCGACGGCTGGCTAGAGGTTTACTCCCTGCAACAGTCGGGCAAGAAACGCATGGATACCGATGCCTTCCTGCGCGGTTTCACCATCGCGCCAGGCACCCATTGCTCATGACATAACAGATTAATCTTGTGGCTCAAGCAGCTGGTTCCAGTAGTCCAGGTAACGCTGGGCCACGACGGGAGCGGCATTGTGCTTCTCAACAAAGATGCGGCTAGCACGCGACATCTGTGGGAGTTGGTCACGATGCTCAACCAGCCAGGACAGTTTGTGGTCAATGTCTCCCTCGACTAGAGGCGACACGTTGACGATTGGTTTATTGACCGTCTCCCCTATCAGATCATAGTATTCTGGCTCAGCACCCGACACTGCCACAAGTCCCTGGGCCATCGCTATCAACGCGTTGGTCCCTGGAGTGTAACTATACAACTGGTCCAGAATCACATGCGAGGCACGCATGCGGCGCGTGTATTCATCATAGGGCAGATTCTCGACCACCTCGAGCTCCGTCAGACCAGGGTAGCGGTCATGGACGCGCTTCATCGCGGCCAATAGCCGGTCGGTGCCCTTGATCACATGGCGGTCGCGCTGGATGCCGATGAACAGACGCACTTTGTCGGGGGCTGCTTCCAGCGGTCTGAAATCCAGCGATGCGGTGTCAATGGGAATGCCCGCATATGCCACTCGGTCACCCATCAGCGGCTGATAGGCGGCATAGTACTCATACAAGCAGGCGACAACACCGTCGATACCTGCCAGGATATGGTCACTGTGCTCACGCATGAACGGCTGTTTCCAGTTGTCTTGCTGCTGGACAATATACTCGCTGGAGCCCACATAGGGCGACGGCTCGTCTCCCAGCCTGTAATCGCTGTAACGGAAGGTGTGCCCATCATGGCATGCATCATAGTAAACCATATCGGTACCCAGGGCCGACAACACCATGCGGCGGTTGTTGGCCTTGAGGTAATCAAACACGCGCGCGTTGCGGTGTGGTCTGAGCCTTAGGAATATGGGAGATGCAATCTGGACAATGTCATAGCCCGTCATCTTGGGCAAAGCGCGCTGGATGTCATATACATAACGCAACGTCCCCAGCAAGCCCGGACGGCGCAACAGGTTGATGTCACGGCCCGTGTTCATCCAGCGTGACCCGTCGGATGCCACTGTCGCCTCATGTCCCAAGCGCCGCAGCTCTTGGGCCAGACAGTTGTGCATGTTGCTTGCGTCTCCTGCGAATAATATTCTCATTGCGGGTGCAAAAGTAGGACTTTTTTTGTGAATTATCAAAAAAAGCAGTACCTTTACCCCAACTAATCATGGATTGAGCCGATTTAATGGAGGTTTCTATTATCATACCCGTCTATAACCGCGCCACTGTCGTTGGTGCGACGCTGGACAGTGTGCTGGCGCAGTCTTACCGCCCTTTACAGGTAGTGCTGGTCGACAACTATAGCTCAGATGACACCCTGCACACGCTTGAACAGTTCAAGCAGGCACATGAAGCCGAGGACTTCAAGGTGATTGTCACACGCGAGGAGCATCACACGGCCGGAGCGGCACGCAATCGGGGATTTGAACAGGCCTCTGGCGAGTGGATTCTGTTCTTTGACAGCGATGACCTGATGGAAGAAGGATTGGTGGAAGCCTACGTCCGAGTGATTGAAAAGGCCCGACAGAGGGGCAAACCGCTGGACTTGATCAGCGCCAGATCAACCCTGGTATTCCCTAATGGGACACGTCGCGAGGCTCCATTTCACAGGCATGACCTGTTTGCCAACCACATCCTTCATGGCCAGTTGGCCACACAGCGCTATGCCGTCAGGCGGGAGTTCTTTGCTTCGACCGACGGATGGAATATCGACCTGCCAGGATGGAATGACTGGGAATTGGGATTGAGACTGCTACTTGCAGCGCCTCATGTGGCATTTTGCAGGAGCCGATCACGAGTGACCATCAACCATAATGGCTCCGACTCCATTACGGGTACCGAATTCCACAGCCGCAACGGACAATGGGAATATGTCATCGACATCATGATTAACGAGATCAGATGCTCCAGGCTCAAGCCCCAGCACAAGCAGCGATTCGAGCGCTTGCTGGAATATCGACGCATGGTACTTGCAGCACAATATCAGCGCGAGGATTGTCCCGAACTGGCCAAACCCCTATGCCAGCAAGCATATAAAGCGCTGCAAGAGTCCTACCACGGCTCTCAATGCTGGCGATGGATTGTCGGCCCCATTACTCGCCATTTGTTCGCACGCATCGCTGCTGGCAAACGTGGTTCGGCGCGCATCGCCCGCCTGCTCTACTAGCACTTTGCAACCCAGTTGCACGCAATTGTGTTTACCTTTGCCTCCAGAATCATCAAAATGGAGACAACGACATGACACACAATCAAGAACACAATCACCCGCATTGCCACAGTTGCAGCTGCTGCAGTGACGGGCACCAACACGATCACTCGAACCAAGAGGAAATGAGCTGGTGGAAACCCGCATTATCCATGGTATTGCTGTTGGCTGGCATCGCCATGGAGGCTACTGCCGTGCAGTGGTTCCAAAACGGATGGATAAAACTGTTATGGTATGCGGCAGCATGCATTCCCACGGGCATTGGCGTCCTTAAGGAAGCCCTGGAGAGCGCTCGCGATGGTGATTTCTTCAGCGAGTTCCTGCTGATGTCTGTTGCCAGCATCGGGGCCTTCGCCATTGGCGAGTATCCCGAGGCTGTGGCGGTAATGACACTCTATTGTATCGGCGAGGCGCTGCAAGACAGGGCTGTGAGCAAGGCGAGAGGAAATATTCAGTCACTAATCGCATTTAGGCCTGATCATGCAGTGATTATAAATGGCGACGAGCGGCAATCGGTTGCACCTGCCGATGTCAAGATCGGTAACATCATCGAGGTAAAACCAGGGGAGCGCGTGCCACTCGATGGCACGTTGGCCAATGGTCCGGCAGCATTTGACACAGCTGCCCTGACGGGAGAAAGCCTGCCTCGCGTCATCGAGGATGGTGACGAAGTGCTCGCTGGAATGATTGCCAGTGAAAACGTAGTACACATCAACGTCATCCGCCCGGCCAGCGAGAGCGCCGTGTCACGCATCATGCACCTGGTCGAGGAAGCGACCGAACGCAAAGCCCCCGCCGAACTGTTCATTCGCCGCTTTGCCAAGATCTACACCCCTATTGTGGTGGGATTGGCTGCCCTGGTGATCATGCTACCGTGGCTCTACTCTATCGCCCAGCCATCATTTGAATACGCGTGGCACGAATGGCTGCACCGGGCTCTCATCTTCCTTGTCATTTCATGCCCTTGCGCACTGGTCATCAGCATCCCGTTGAGCTATTTTGCTGGTATTGGAGCAGCCTCGCGACGCGGTATTCTTTTCAAGGGCAGCAACTATCTAGACGCCATCGCCCAAATCGGCACAGTCGTGTTTGACAAAACAGGAACCTTGACCACGGGACAATTCACGGTAAGCCACATTGATGGGCTAACAGACGAACAGATAGCCATTGTCGCCGCAATCGAGAAAGGCAGCACTCACGCCATTGCACAAGCCATCATCGACCATCACGCACCAGCACCAGTTCATGTCGACAGTCTGAAGAACATTGCAGGCTATGGCATGAGCGCCGACGTTGACGGCACCCGATGGCTCATTGGCACAACCAGACTTCTAGAAAGCGAACATATCGAGTTCCCGCGCCAGTTAAACGATTTTAACGACACGATGGTTGCCGTAGCCGCTGGCGGGCAATACATTGGATATATCCAACTCAATGACAAGCCCAAGCTAGATGCCAGCCAAGCAATCAACAGTCTTAACACTCTCGGCATTGACACTGTCATGCTATCTGGTGACAAGCAATCACTCGCCGACAAGGTGGCCAAGCAGTTAGGCATTACTACAGCCCATGGAGACCTATTGCCGCAAGACAAGGTGGAGCACGTCAAGCAATTAATGGCACAAGCGAGCAAGGAGAGACAAGTGGCCTTTGTGGGCGACGGCATTAACGATGCCCCAGTACTGGCAATGAGCGATGTGGGTATCGCAATGGGGGCACTAGGAAGTGACCTTGCCATCGAAACAGCCGATGTGGTTATACAGACCGACCAGCCATCACGCGTCACCGATGCCGTTGTCCTAGGGCGCCGTACACGCCAAGTAGTACAGCAGAACATCATCTTCGCTATTGCTATTAAAGTGATCGTGATGATTCTGGGTACTCTCGGCCTCGCAAACATGTGGCAAGCCGTATTCGCCGACGTCGGTGTCGCCCTCCTGTGCGTTCTCAACTCACTCCGCCTCATGCACACTACCAAGTCCAATTAATACAACACAACCATAGCACAACACTATCAAACACTATAAGCAACCGTTACAACAGATATTGGTACGGTTGCTTATTGTTGTTTGATGATATGTAACGTCGAGGGGCAACAGGGCATTGGTCAACATCTTTGCATGGACAAAACTAGGGATCCGCTGCAACTGCAGTAACTCCGATTACCTGCGCATTCCAGCGTCGCTGACCATCGACGTGGTGACGCTTAGCGCTCTGTGCCGGAATATGGGAGGGGATGGGAAGTGGTGAGATGTGGTGGGATATGGCGATTTTTTGGAGGCGGACGCAACAAAAAAACGAGAGGGGACATCGTTGATGACATCTCCTCTCTCTTAGGGGG
>CAMJJG010000010.1 GCA_946406035.1 uncultured Prevotellaceae bacterium | reverse complement strand
ATAGGAAGTATGATGTTAGGTATTATGGCAGTAGCATTGGGATATTATACAACCAAGTAAATTCCAATTTATCGGTACGTCTTTTCACAGCATACTCGGTTGAAGAACTTATACCAAAATGATAAAAGTCGGATCGAATAGTGCCTAACAACAAAGTATCGTAATAGAAGAAAAAATGAGTGTTACTTGATACAAAACTTGATACACAATTTACTGTTTTTAATCAATTTCTGTTCTTTATAGTTGTCATTAGAAGAAAAGTGGCTATATTTGCGATAAAAGATAAATAAGTTTGATTGTTACACGAATCATTTTTACCAACATATCATTATGAAACTGGAAGATTTATACTTGATCAACAAAGAAGAATGGCTGGATGTTATCAAGGACAAGTGCAAGAAAAAAGCGAAAACTCATTTCTGGGTTGGGTTAGTTCTCTTGATACTTTTCCTGATATTTTTGACAATGGTAATAACTTTTGAGCGTTCTCGCCTTTGGACAATAGAAGATTTTGTTTACCTCTTTACGCTATTATTATATGTACTTGTGCCAGGCTGGTGGGTTCTAAAATCTCACAGCTTTTTACAAACCATCGACGGTCTCGGCACTCCAGAACAGCTATTGAACAAGTTCAAAAAGTACGTTAAAGACAAAAGTATCATCTGGACGATAGGACAATTGATATTTTGCGGGTGGTTTGCTTGTTTCTGTTTTTTTTCCTCTGCTTCGGGTATTATGAAAGTGATTTGCTGGATCATCGTCTTAGTCGCCGCTACAGTGAGTATTTACAGATTAATAAGCGGTAAATATCCTGTAGGCTCCGGTGATGTGGAAATCACCCGTCGTCTGCAAGAACTCATCGGGGAAGAGTAACCTCATCCCCTCGTCTTTTCAAGGCATCACGGGGTTGAAGTACTTATAACAAAATGATAAAGCCCAAGACGAGTACTGGGAACAAAACGGCGGTATCTAAAAAAGAATGATAACAACAATTTAATAACTCCTGTTTTCCGCGGTCTCTGATTTCTGAAAAATTGGGAACTGAGAATCAGCGATTTAGCTCGCTGGATTTGCAAAATGGCGTGTCCCGTGCTATATTTGCGCATGTTTTTGCGCAGAAAAAAGAACAAATCCGGGAGTTTGAGCATTCAGGTGGTCGAGAGTAATCGCTCTGGCTATAAGGTGATTAAGTCATTTGGAGTGTCTAATGATGAATCGGAACTTCGCTCGCTCGAGCGCAAGGCCCAGCAGTGGATCGACGACCAGCGTGGCCCGAAGCTGCCGTTCACATGGGAGAAGGATGACATCATTTCCGATTTCATGTCCACATTGGCCAACTCCCAGGTGAGGGTGCATGGCCCGGAACTGGTGTATGGCTCGCTCTATGACCAGATAGGCTACAACGCCATCAAGGATGAGATGTTCCGCCACCTGGTCGTGTGCCGCCTGTTCAACCCGGGCAGCAAGCTCAAGACGATAGACTATCTGAACCGTTACCTTCACGTGATCAAGTCGGTTGACAGCATCTACCGTTTTGTTGACCGCCTCTCGCCAGCCGAAGGGTGCGGCATCAAGGAGCAGGTCGAACAAATCAGCTACGCCCAGACCTGGAAAGTCCTTGGCGGCAAGGTGGGCGTCGTGTTCTATGACATGACCACGCTCTACTTCGAGGCAGCGGATGAGGACGACCTGCGCATCTGCGGCTTCTCCAAGGACGGCAAGCATCGTAACCCGCAGATATTCCTCGGCCTGCTGGTGGCTGCTGGTGGCAACCCGATAGGCTACGATATATTCGAAGGAAACATCCACGAGGGCAAGACGCTCATTCCCATGATTGAGTCGCTGGCTGGCAAGTTCGGCTTCGACCATCCCGTGGTCATCGCGGACGCGGGCCTGCTTTCAACGAAGAACATCGAGGCGCTAGAAGATGCAGAGTACCAGTATATATTAGGTGCAAGGCCGAAGAACGACAGTGACGAGGTGAAAAAGAAAATCCTATCCATGAACCTCATTGACGGGCAGGTGCGTTCGTTCAAGCGCAAGGACGGCCGCCGTGTGGTCGTGTCAATGAGCGACAAGAGAGCCAAGAACGACGCCAAGAACCGCCGCGACGGGCTCAGGAGGCTGGAGAAAAAGTTGGGGGCGGGTCGTCTGACCAAAAACAACATCAACAACCGAGGGTACAACAAGTACCTGCGCATGGATGGCGAGGTCAAGATATCCATCGACTACGGCAAGTTCGAGGCCGACTCCGCCTGGGACGGCATTAAGGCATACATCACCAACTCCAAAATGCCGCTAAAGAAAATCATCGCAAATTACCACAACCTGTGGTTCATCGAGCGGGCATTCCGCATGAACAAGACCGACCTGCGCATCCGTCCGATCTATCATCGGCTACGCAACCGAATCGAGGGCCACATCTGCATCTGCTTCACAGCTTATACCATCATGCTTGAACTGGAACGGAGGCTCAAAAAGGCAAAAGCGCCATTCTCGCTCAGCCAGGCAAGAGAGTTGACCAGGAATATCTACTCCATCACCTACACGCTACCCGAGACAAAGCGGGAACAGACGACCGTGTTGAAGATGTCAAGCGACCAGCAGTTGCTCGTCGAAATCGCAAAATCCTGATTTGGCGTGTCCCAATGCGGAAAACAGGAAAAAGAATGATAACAACAATTTAATAACTCTAAAAAATATTATTATGGGAACTACAGAGAACAACAAGACATTAAGCATTGTGTTAAAAGCCTTGGGTATCATTATTGCTCTAGGTTTTGTTCTTGCCCTTATAGCCGCCTGCACTACACAATGGGAAATCCCTTCTTATAATGGAAATCGTCATTGGTTTAATCTGAGTTTATTAGTTGGTCTGAACCTTTGGCTTTTAGGCGCCATTTATCGTCGGTCATACAATTTGAATGATAAAGGAAAGAGGGGCCTGGGGTATCAAACTGGCTTTTTAATCATTTTTATTCTCGTATGCTTGGTAGAGGTGTTTTGGGCAAACCCAGTGATTCCTAGCCTTGACCTCAGTTTGAGTGAAATCACCCCGGGGTTGCTTGGTGGATTATTGGGAACTGGGATTGGCTTGTATTTCCGTTCAAAAAACAAAGAATTATCAGAATAGCATCTGAGGCTCCTTTTCAAGGTCTAATCGATTGAGCAACTTTTCCAAAATTATAAAACTCGAGGCGTGCATCACCGCCTCGCGAACATTAAAGCATCGAAAAAGAAGAGATAATAAGTTTTTTGCACAAGAATTACTACCTTTGTAAGTTGAAATGTTTGTTATTGAATTTTACAGATACATAATTTATCGAACATACCACGCGTTGATTCATTATGGATGGCCAAGGGAGGATGTTTTTTCTTACTTGTATTTAGGTGGGATTCCTGCTGTATGCCCATTATTGAACCTTGAGTCATTATTTCTTATATTGGCTTATTTTACGGTTGGAACTATTACTGAGACAAAACTGTTCGCATCTACAATTATTTGCTTTCTGCTCTGCATTCCGTTTATGTTTAAAGTCATGCCAAAACATACCACAGATGATATGGAAGAGTTCTATAAAGAACAGAATAGCAAATACGAAAATGAAAAACACAGGATAATTAAAGGATTTTTGGTCGCTCTATTCGTAATTCTTTCATGGGTTGTTTTTTTTATTAGTTTGGGAGTAGTGCAATCAAGGTAAATGCGATAAAGAAAATGATTATAAGACATTCCGTCTTTTCACAGAATACTCGGTTGAGCAACTTTTCCAAAATTATAAAAGTCGGATCGAACAGCGCCTAATAACACAGCATCGAAAAAGAAGAGATAATGAGTGTCTAGGCGAAAAAATCGCTACCTTTGCAAAAATAAAATTTTGCTTATTATGAAGAAGATTCTTTTTTTAATGGCTATTGCATTACCTTTCATCCTCATTTCATGTGGTGACGATAAAGATGAACCGGCAGTTCCCGATAAAGGCGATTATGTTGACCTGGGCCTGCCCAGCGGCACGTTGTGGGCGACCCGTAACGTGGGTGCCGACAAACCTGAGGACATCGGCGACTACTTTGCTTGGGGTGAAACCACTCCCAAAACGACTTATGTCGTGGAAAACTATAAATGGGGCGGTTATGATAGTAATGGCGAGTTTTATTTGTCGAAGTACAACGACAACCCTAGGTACGGCGCTATTGACAACAAGAATGAGTTGGATCCGGCCGATGATGCCGCTAGTGTACATTATCCTCATGGTCGCATGCCATCGGATGAGCAGATCAGAGAACTGTGTACTAAATGCTCCTGGCAATGGACCCAAAGGAACGGCGTGAACGGTCAGTTGGTCACCGGTCCCAATGGGAATACCATGTTCTTGCCCGCTACCGGTTACTACTATGGCAGTAAAAGTTCGCTCAAGGAAGTTGGCTCTTCAGGTGCCTGTTGGACACGTACGATTAACCTACACGACGCCCCCAACGCCAGGTGTATGTTCTGGGGTGATTGGGATGACCGTGGCTGGGGATGCGGCGCTATCCTCCGCACCAGCGGCTTGACCGTCCGTGCTGTTCGAGCCTCGAAGAATTAATGCTGCTCCCGTCTTTTAAGAGCATAATCGGTTGAGCAACTTTTCCAAAATTATAAAACTCTGGCGAGTACCAGCGCCTCATGAACAACAAAACATCGAAAAATAAGAGAAAATGAAGTGTATAAGGCGAAAAATCGCTACCTTTGCGACAGAACTTGTTGATTTAATATGCTTTGTTTTTCATGCGTAGGATTTTGTTAGTAATATTGTCGTTTTTATTGCTCAACATTTGTTATTCTGAGGAATTGACGAATGCAATAAACAAAATAATCTATTCCCATATTGGAATTCAAGATAAGCCAGTTTGGGCAACTCAAATTTCATATAGTGATTTAGGTAGTTATAAGGTTCCTGGTACCGATTCAACCAATAAGGTTTTTTATTACGGCCTCAGATGGAGGGACTCGATAATGGGACCGGTTTTTTCATATAAAATAAATAAGAATTGCTATGATGAAATCAAAAAATCTATAGAAGAATATCCCCAAAAAGTACTCTCTTCTGATTCACTTTTAAATAGCACTCAATTCGGCACCATGTGCGTTTCTATTATAGAGAATGGCAAGATAACAAGATGGTATTTCAAAAGATATTACATAATAAAGCTTTTTGATATTCAAATGCTTATTTTGGAGACAGATAGCTCAGCATCTGAATTTTACGACCGTATAAAAAGCCTTAGAGAATGGTTCTATAAGTAAAAGATAAGTTTTACCATTTATTACGTCTTTTCCCGCAAAACTCGGTTGAAGAACTTATACCAGAATCATAAAAGAAAGTGAGTGTTTTAGGCGAAAAAGCGCTTCTTTTGTGTAGTTTTTGACAAGGTTGTTACGTCTAAAGATTAAAACTATAATTAAACATTTCAAATAAATAATTGTTATGGAAACTAAAGCAAACAGCAGGACCTTAAGCCTTTTGTTGAAGACATTAGGTGTTTTTCTAATTGCCTTTTTTGTCATTTATGTGATTGGTTGTGTAGTAAACCTCTGGAGTGCTCCTCACATTCACGGGTTAATTACTTATCTTTCCGTCATCCTCAGTAGTGGAATCAGCCTGTTTCTTTTAGGTTTCATCTATAACCATAAGAACAATTTGGATAAGAAGAGCATGAAACTATTGAAAGGACTAAAGGGCTTGTTTATTATTGGAACCATCTTGCTAATAGTCGAATTGATGGCGGTCATCCCAATATCTATTTGTGATCCAATCAGAATTATTTTTGGTAGCATATTGGGCATTGCCATTTATTTGGTATACTGCTTGAAAAAAGGCAGTTCTGAAAGATAGAATGAGTTTTCGTTCAGTCATGCCAAAGCATACGCGGTTGATTTACCTTTGCGGTAAACCAACCGCTATTCTTTATGATAGTGACGATAAACGGAAAACTTGTGCAAGCCTCAGCAAACCGAGCGAGCTCGTTTGCCTTCGGCTTGCACAAATTTTGGCGTAAGGTTCATTTTGCAGGATGAAAATTTACCAGGATCCCCACGTTGGGGAACAATTAACCCCGACATAAAGTGCCGGGGTTACTGGATTGTGTTATTCCCTATGTATATCTTTAATCGCGGCTGCCAAACAGGCGCAGCAAGTGGATGAACAGGTTGATGAAGTCCAGATAGAGCGTGAGGGCGCCCATGGTCGCAATCTTGCCCTGCATCGAGGGATCGGCCATTTCACACATGCGCTTGATGGCCTGGGTGTCCCATGCGGTTAGGCCCACAAAGATGAGCACGCCAGCGCAACTGATGATCAAATCCATCATGGCATTGTGCAAGAACAGATTAACCACGATGCACAATATCAGTCCCAGAAGGGCCATCATCATCACAGAGCCAAACTTGGACAGATCCTGCTTGGTGATGTAGCCCGAGAGGCTCATCAGGGCAAAGGTGCCCGCTGTGATGGCAAACGTTGTCGCAATGCTAGTGCCCGTATAGACCAGGAAAATCGGAGCCAACGTCACGCCATTGATTGCACTATAAAGGTAGAACAGTGCGGTTGCCGTGCCTGCGTTGAGTTTGTCGATGCGGGCGCTCAGGTAGATCACCAGTCCCAACTCGGCAGCAAAGAGGATCCAGATTGTGGCGGGTGTGCTGAACAGCAGGCTCATCACGGCCTGGCTAGAAGCCACAAAAAACGATGTTATTGCCGTGAGCAACAAGCCCAGAGCCATCTTGCCATAGACCTTGCGCATCACTGCAGACACATAACGCCTGAGCGTGAGCTCATTCTCGGCCTGCACAGCGGTTGAATAACCACCAAACTGATTGATATTATTCCAGTCGTTCATATTGAGTTGTTTTTTAGTTTAAAATCTTCAGGGATTTTTTACTGCAAAAACCATGCCAACGGCATCAATTTACATTCTCTCGGGCACTTCAATGCCGAGCAACGACATGCCGCGGCTGATGACGCTGGCTACAGTGGCACTGAGCAGCAGGCGGAAGGCGCGTACCTTCTCGTCCTGCTCCTTGAGGATGCTATAATCGTGGTAGAACTGGTTATACTCCTTGGCCAGATCATAGACATAGTTGGCAATCAGCGCGGGGCTGTAGTTGCGGCCCGCGTCGGCGACGGCAGTGGTGAAATCGGCCAGTTTCTGTATGAGCGCGGTTTCCTTATCATTAGGCTCAACAGTGCTGATGTCCACTGCATTATAGTCCTCACCACTCTTGCGCAGCACCGACTTGATGCGGGCATGGGTATACTGGATAAACGGGCCGGTATTGCCATTGAAGTCAATCGACTCGCTGGGGTCGAACAGCATGGTCTTTCTGGGATCAACCTTGAGGATAAAGTACTTGAGGGCTCCCAGACCAATCATCCGAAGCACGTCGGCGCGCTCCTCGTCGGGCACACCCTGCAAGCGTCCAGGCTCGCCAGCCATCTCGGTGGCAGTGGCAATCATCTCGTCCATGAGTTCATCGGCATCGACAACAGTACCCTCGCGGGACTTCATCTTGCCATTGGGCAACTCAACCATGCCATAGGAGAAGTGCACAAGGTCCTTGCCCCACTTGAAGCCCAACTTATCGAGCAGCAGTGACAGCACCTGGAAGTGGTAGTTCTGCTCATTACCCACCACATAGATCATGCGATCGATGGGATAGTCCTTGTAGCGCAACTGGGCGGTGCCGATGTCCTGAGTCATATATACCGACGTGCCATCGCTGCGCAGCAACAGTTTGTGGTCCAAACCATCGGGTGTGAGGTCAGCCCACACACTCTGGTCCTCCTTGCGGTAGAACAGGCCCTTGTTCAGGCCCTCGAGGACGGTATCACGGCCCACGAGATAGGTATCGCTCTCGTAATAGATCTTATCAAACGAGACGCCCATGCGCCTATAGGTCTCGTCAAAACCGGCATATACCCAATCGTTCATCTTCTTCCACAGCGCGCGCACCTCGGCATCACCAGCCTCCCAGCGACGCAGCATGTCGTGAGCCTCCTGGATGAGCGGGGCCTGCTTCTCGGCCTCTTCCTGGCTCATTCCCTTGTCGACCAGCTCCTTGACCTCGGCCTTGTAGTGCTTGTCAAAGGCCACATAGAAGTCGCCAATCAGGTGGTCACCCTTCTTGCCCGTGGACTCGGGAGTAGCGCCGTTGCCCCACTTGAGCCACGCGAGCATCGACTTGCAGATGTGGATACCGCGGTCGTTAACAATATTGGTTTTGACCACCTTGTAACCATTGGCCTGCATGATGCGGGACAGGCTGTAGCCCAACAGGTTGTTTCTCACGTGTCCCAGGTGTAGCGGCTTGTTGGTGTTGGGCGAGGAGTACTCGATCATCACCAGCTGGCTATCATCGGTCACGGGCGTGAAGCCATAATCAGGCTGCTCGGCAACATGGCGCAGAATTCCTGTCCAAAATGAGGGCTTGATGGTAATATTCAAGAAACCCTTGATGACATTAAACTTCTCGACGGCATCGCAATGGGCCTGCATGTACTCGCCAATCTCCTGAGCAGTCACGTCGGGCGCCTTGTGTGAAGCCTTCAGGAAGGGGAAGACTACAATCGTCTCGTTGCCCTCAAATTCGCGTTTAGTCGTCTGGGGCACTATCTTCTCGGCAGGGAAATCCACACCGTACAATTCTTTTACCGCCGCTGCGGTAGCCTGAGCCAAAATATTATCAATCGACATAGTTATATAGTTGTTTTTATTGTTTTCAGCGATTCAAACTGCAAAGGTAATAAAAAGTTTCGAGACCCTTGTTTTTAGTCTCTAAATTTAGTTCAACCTCATGCGATATAGAGGCTTAATAGGATGCAGGCAAGTTCTTAGCGTAACTTGCATTTAATAACTTTTAGGGCCAACTGCTGTATCGATTCTAAATATTCAAACAATTCTTAGCGAAGATCTATTTCGTGGCCATGTTCGTCAAGGATGAGGTCTTGGGCAATGTACCAGATGCGGCCGGCAATAGGGTTGTCGGGGAAGATGAGACGCAGCTTGGCGATGTATTGGGCCAGCTGCTGGAGGTAGCGCTTGTCGTCACGTTGCCCACTCTTGTAGTCAATGACCAGCATGGTGCCATCGGGGCGACAGATGATGCGGTCAGGACGCAGGTTCTCGATGCCATCCACGCTCCATAGCGAATCGCTGGCACTGGTGATGGTGCGCTCGCTATACACCCGATTCGCCGGGTCAAACCAAACAGATACCTGAGAGTTGGAATCCAGAATGGGGCCACGCACGTGGGCGTTGACATTATCAATACCACAGGGGTCATCGGCATCGCGGGTGATGATGCCGTGCTTGAGGCAGTGATTGATCGCCCAATCCACGTCGTTGCGATCATGGATGCGGCTCATCAGGCTATGGAGTCGGATACCCGCCTCGATATGAGCACTAGAAGCGTTCTCGACCTTGACTCTGATAGATGACGGAATGCTATTGACCAGATACCGTTCCAGCGGTTGCCTAATCACGTCGGACTCTTCCTCTTGACGCTTGCTGTCAATGAGCTGGCGATCGGATATCTCACCGTACTCATACCAGCCGATGGGCTGCGCGTCACGGCCAACTATGGGAACCATGATTCCCGACGAGTCGATAAAGTCCTGCAACAGGGGCTTCAAGTCATTGTTCCTGTCACCGTCGGCAAACAGGTGTAGCTCGGTGCGCGGTCGGGTCATGGCGACATAGGTCTTGTTGAGGTTGTCGATGATCACCGCCGATCGCTGCTCGGCCACAAACCCGCTCGCCCGGTCATGGAGCAAGCCCAGCTCATAGGCCTCGACAAGGGGTCCTTTCTTGACACGTGCCAGCGGTGGCACAATCTCACAGCTGGCAGCAGGGGCATCAGGGGCCATTGATTGCATGACATCGATGAGGACGTCGCGTGGCATCCAATACTCGCTCTCCTTGCTGTTGTCGTTGATTTCCCAATTGGCAAATGGGATCACAACACAGTCAAACTCAAGGCCCTTGGCCTTGTGGATGGTCATGATGTTGACAGCGTCGTTGGTCGCCGACGTGCTAACCGTGAGTTTGTCCTTCTTCTCGTCCCAAAACTTGAGAAATTCCCTCACACTGCCACCATTGCGCAGCGCCGCAAACTGCATTACCGTATCTTGAAACGCCAGCAGGAACGCAGCCTCACGGTCAACATCAGCGCCATCGACACAATCGCTCTTGAAGTAGGCGATGATGTTCTCGACTATACTCACCAGTGTGGTGAGTTCATCGCTCGAGGGCAACAAACGCTCAACAATGGCATTGGTCGCCTGTCGTGATGCGTTAACATCAACTTTATCGTCACTCCAGCCGTTGCCAAACTCATTGAAGCTCTCTTCCAGCATCTGGCCGTTCTCGAGGGACGAGCCGTCAGGATGGGCCGAGATGGCCTGTACAAATCGGCTCATGGCCGCATAAAGGCGCTGGTCGCTCATGCGTTTCCTGTTCACCTGCTCGACATTCTTGTCGATGATATCGCGGTCGATATCGTCGGCATCCTCCTCGCTGGCACCAATCTGGCTGATGTCGATGAAGCGCAACAGTGCAATGATGCGCCTAACCACCGATGAATTATTAAGCAACAACGACTCTCCCGAGATGATGTTGATGTGCTCACCCGTGGTGCGACGGTTATAATCCAGCACCCGTTCTACAATCCGCTTGCCTTGTTCGTTGGAATTGACAAGGATGCCAATTCGGCCCCAATCATAGCGTTGATGCAACTGCAACAGGTAGGCGGGTAAGATATCCAGCACATCGACAGCGCCAGAATCATCTATCGCCACCTGCTCGCTATCGACTGCATGCCGAATGAATTCATCGTCCAGCAAACGGCCATAATTGCCCATCAACAGCCGCACGTAGCCAGGTACTTTCTTGTCATGGATGCCAGGAGGCAGACCTTGACGGACATCCTGATAGGATTTCTCCACCGCCGGCACACCCGGATAGCATGTGCCGGCATAACCAAAGAGGCGATTGTTAAACTCAATGATGTTGGGAGAACTGCGATAATTGGTTGACTTGGGTTTACCCTCCTGGGTAGCAGGCTGATAGATGTCATGGTCAAAGTCCTTCCCCACCCGCTCGCGAAAGACCGTTGGGTCGGCATTGCGGAAGCGATAGATCGATTGCTTGGCATCGCCAATGAGCATGTTGAAATGACCGTTGGCAAGGCTCTCTTGCAACAACCCGCGAAAGTTCTCATATTGCTTGGTGCTCGTGTCCTGGAACTCATCGATCATGAAATGGGCGATAGAGGTACCAACCCGCTCATAGACGAAGTCGGAGCCGCTTTCCAGGACGGTGCCAATCAATTCATTGGTGTCACCGATGAGGATGGAATTGGTCTCACGGCGATAGCGTTCCAGGAACAGGTCGATCATGGCCAACAAGCCCAGCAGCCCCAGATTGTCCTCCATTTTCTTGAAGAAATCGGCCACCAGCGAGTCGTGGAAGAAGGCCGTGACCAGGCGCAGCACCTGGTCCACAGTAGCCTCGCCGGGAGAGCCACCCTTAAACTGCTTGATGATAACTTGCTCGTCGGCGCCCTTGAGCGACTTGGACAACGGGGTATTACCACCTTTTTTCATCCATGGTCCCAACGAGCGGTTCCCGCTCAACCTGTCAGAAAGCGGCAATAGCGTGTCCCTTAATTCCTCAAGGGCGGCCTCGACAGCCTGCTGGCGCTGCTTGGCCACAGCATGAATGTGCTTTTTAAAGGCGCGGATGCGTGAAAAATCGCTCTGGAAATCACCATTTTCATCGACTTGCCCCAAATAGTCACGTATCTCGGGCATCTTGGCGCGGAACATCTCACTGTTGATCTGGTTGGCGAAACTGAGCAATTCGCCTCCGTCGTCAAAAAATTTCCACCGGCTCTTGTCGGCGTCGCCATGAGTCATGTGCCTCATGTACTCCTTCACCCAGTCATCAACCTGGGCCGACTTGCCGCGCCCCAACGAGAGCAGGAAATTATGCAACGCCACCCTGACAGCATACTTCTCCTCGAGCTGGATGTCGTAGTTGAAGTCCCTGTCTAGTTCACGGGCAAAATTGCGCAAGATGCTCTGGAAAAAGGAGTCGATAGTGCTCACGTTGAAGTAACTGTAGTCAAACAGCAACTCGTTTAACGCTTGCTGCGCCAGATTCCTCACCGTCGCCTCATCAAGTCCCGACTCGTTCATGAATCCATCCAGATAATCGCTGTCGGCACCAGGCTGGGACAGCCTGTAGAGTTCCTTGACAATGCGCTTCTTCATCTCATCGGTGGCCTTGTTGGTAAATGTAATGGCCAGCAACAGGCGATGGGCATTGACAATGCGTGCATCGTCACGGCCACGGCGTGGTATCAACTTGCCGTCCTCGCTAGTGGTGAATAACAGATGCTTGATGTACTGCAAGGCCAGGTTATAGGTTTTACCCGAGCCTGCCGAGGCCTTGATGACCAGCAGGTTTCTCTTGCTACCGTCGGTGATGCCGTTCATGACGAGATGATCTTAAATAAAAAACTATTTTTCAGATGATTCTTGCCTTAAAGCCCATGCTGGTGAGTATATCCAGCACCCGTTGACGGAAATCGCCCTGGATGAGCACCTCGCCGCCACGTGCACTACCGCCCACGCCCAGGGAGCGCTTGAGTTGTGAGGCAACCTGTTTCAGGGCCTCGTCATCACAAGTAAAACCCGTAACAATCGTCGCCTGCTTGCCACCACGGCCCTTGCGCTCAAGCACAATGTCGAGTCGGTTCTTGCCTTGTTGCTGCAGGGCATCAGCGCCCGTGTCGACGGCATTGTCGGTTTGAACAGCGCTATCGTCGGGCAGTGGCACATTAAAGGCTTTTCCCAGTGCATCTTTCCAGTCGGTCATTTCCATTGCTTGAAAAAAAATGTGAGTCGATTAAACTTTCATGTTTCTATCACATCAAAAGTACAAAAAAACAATGATAAATCAAGAGAAAAAGGCAAAAAACTGCCGTCACCAAATAAAAATCACAAAAAATGCTTACCAGTTCAAATAAAAGCATTACTTTTGTCGAACTGTTTACTATTACATTATTAACTATTCACTTTAAATTTATATTACTATGGCTTATGTAATTTCTGATAGCTGTGTAGCATGCGGTACCTGCCAGTCGGTATGCCCCGCTGATGCAATCAAGGAGGGCGACATCTACAAGATTGATCCCGACACCTGTCTGGATTGCGGCACATGTGCCGACGCTTGCCCCACTGGTGCAATTGCTCCCGGCGAATAATCACGACAACAACAATTATTACACAAGAATTAAGAGCGGCGGTTCCCAAACAGAACCGCCGCTCTTGTTGTATCATGCCTGATGCCGCTGTGGCACTCTAGTTGGCAGTCTTGACCGGGTCGAGCACGATGAGCTTGCCAATGGCAGTGCCGCCATAGTTGGCGCCATCATTATAGGTACCGAAGTAGCGGTACAGTCCTGCCGGCACAGCATGGCCATTCATGTCCTTCATATCCCATGCGACAGGGAAGGTGCCACTGGTGGTCATCCACACGAGTTTACCGGTCGCATCGGTCACGCGCAGGGTCATCTCGCTGTTATAGGGCAAGCTGTTGTCGATGTCAAAGCTCACCTCATCGCCCTTATAGGCGGGCCACTTGTCGGCAACGAGTGAGATAGCGCCATTATCATCGGCCACCAGGAAGGTAATGGTGCGTTTAGCGCTATTGCCCACCAGGTCATAGACGGTATAAGTAATCGAGTGCTGCCCGGGCAGGAGGTTCTCCAACGGATACTCGATATTTACCATCTTGCCGTTGTCGGTCGCTGTGACAAAGCAATTCACATCGCTGAAAGAGGTCTTGCCGCCGTCTAATGATAGCGACATGCAGCCTTGACGCAAGTTGTTCTGCACATTGATGCCCTGATCATCGGTTGCGGTGATATACAACATGGCATTATTGCCCACCGATGCGCCAGTGCTGGGGGCATACTCATCGTTGATATACATACCCGTGATTACGGGGTTAGCGGTATCGTCGATGGCCGTGCTCTCGTTATAGGGCAACATCTTGACCTGGGTGGTAGAGCCATTGACCATGTAGTCACTATTATCCTTATGGGCATAGCTCCTGAGCAGGACATTCTCGCCCTGGGCCAGCACTTGCTTGGGGGCAACTATTGAGCCCTTGAAGACGCCGTTGGTAACCCGACCGGTCACTTCGGCAAGCTTGGGACGGTTAAAGAAGATGTCACGGCTCACCTGCTCGCCGTTCACCGTGCGGGTAACATTGGTAAAATACTCCTGCTTGTCATAGAGGGTCAACGTCGCATCACCGTTAAAGGTCTGGTCCACCTTGCCGTTGGCATCAACGACTGTTGCCTCGACCTCAAATCGCGAGAGCGGGGTAACGCTTGCCACAGCTGATGTGTTACCTATCGATGTGCCATTCACCTTGGTGATATTGAACCGGGAAACTGGATAGTTGAACTTTATCGCGGGGTCACCCAGCAAGAAGAATGACAACTTGTTCTGGTTGTAGGTCGTGAAGCCCAGTTTAGCATCCCTGTAGGCCTCGCCCAGGGTAACCATCCTGCCCGTGCTGTCATGGTTGAACAGGGCAGACATGAAATATTGGTTGAGTTGGTCATTGCTGGTGGCTATCACATTGCGGGTGCTCGTGAGCAACGCTATAGCGCCACCATTGCGCTTGTGGAACATGAGTTCGGCGATGCCGTGTGAGTCATTATCAAAATGAGCCACGTCACAGCATGCGGTTGACATCACCGGCCAGTGGGGATAGGTATAGTTAACGACATCGGCGGTAGTCCACATGTAGTTCGTCTTGGTAAACGATGTGGGGCCAGCATGTCCCGAGTAGGTAGCCAGATAGGCGCCTTCCTTCAAGAACTGGGCCATCTGCTCCTTGGCCTCGGTGGCTGTGCGGCGACTGATCGCGAGCGAGGCATCAACGTTAGAGCGAGGATACATGGCATTGTGCACCGTGTTGGCATGCATCATGACCTGCTCCTCGATGGTGTTCTTGTACCCCTCACCAATGAACATGTACTTGCCATTATCATCGTCGGTGGAAATCATCGTGTTGTTACGCCAGGATCCATAGTCGGGAGTGGTGTAATAATCAATAATCTTGTCCACGTCGCTCTTGGCTTCCTCGACACTGGAACAGGTGATGCGGCCAACGCCAATGCGCAGTCGATCCACTGGCAAGCTAGAGCCAGAGCCATCATCCAGATATCCAAAGAAGTCATCACAAGTGTAAGAGTTGTTCTTGTCGTTGCTCACGTCGCTCTGGTAGGTGAGCAGATTGCTCGGGTGCTCACCCATCAACTCACGGTTGTCATAGGAGCCGGTGCCAAAGAGGAGCAGGTTCTTGAACTTGTTCTTATTGGTATCCCTGTCATAGAGCATCTTGCAGATCAGGCGATAGGCCATTGCATCGCGCGTGCCGCTCGAGAACTCGTTGAACACCTGGTCCTGGGTAACAACAGCCACATCAATGCCGTCAACGGCACGGTGCATCTGTGCCAGGCGTTCAGCCTGCTCCAGATAGGGCTTTGAGGAGATAATCAGCAGGTCGGGGATGGGCATGGCGTGCAGGTTCTGGTTCTCTACCGGCTCAAATGATGAGATCTTCTTCAACGTCTTGGTGGGATCAAAGGCCACATAGTAGTTCATGGTTGCACCAAGGGCAGTGAAGGACAATCCGCTGCCATTGGGCCCACTATATGGGGTGGTCACCACTTGCTGGGGGATATTTTCTTCATTAACACACCATATCAACGTATTGGAAGTCGCGCCGCGCAATATAAAGCGCTCGTTGCCTGTGGTGGAAGCATATCCCATCCTGAGCTGGTTATCTTTGGCGCCAGTCATCACGTTGTTGTGCTTATAGGTAATGATGAAATAGTCAAGACAGGACATGACCTCGGCCATTTTCTCGCCGGCCGCCAATGTGCTCTCGTCACGAATGAAGAACGGCTCAAACCGGCCTTGCTCGGCGGGATGGGTCAGCTTGACCGGACCGTAGGGAGACAGGGAATTATAGGAGACATACTGAGTTGCCGGGGCATATATGCGTGATGCCGCGGGTGAATAGGCCGTGGTGTCGGCCACGCCACCGCTGTGCAGTATGCCATTGACATAGCTGACGCAATTGACATTGGTAGCCAATGAGGTCTTAAGGATAACAGTGCTGTCGACGATGCCCGGGAGTTGATAGTCAATGTAGATGGGATCGTGGGTAAACTCCTCGCCCATCATCTCCTTACCGGAGCATAACACCGAGAACAACTCTCTCTCGTGGTAGAAATAGTCAAGGCTAGACGTCACGTCAAAATACTCGGTGGCATTGCCTACAGCCTTCTGGCCAGGAGAATAATCGGCATTATCATCCTCGGTCAAGAAGTAGCAACCAACTTGGGAATAAGGATTATAAGTGCGGTTGTAATGGGGCATCGTGGTATAATCGCTCACTGTAAGAGCCACGGGACCTTTTCCGTAGAAACAAATCTTATTGTTCTTACGGAGAATTGGGATGCGTTTCAAGTCATCATAGAGCGACATAGAGAAGACTTCGTTGATCTTGTATCCGCCATTACCGAACACCTTGACCTTCTCGGGATTGGAGAAGCCCATTTCTAACAACTCTTCATAGGTCACCTCATAAACACCACTCTCGGGAATAGAGATTTTAACCCACTTGCCGGTAGCCAACTTGGACCGGCTGGCATAGATGGCCGTATTGTAAGCCGACGCCTGACCAGCGCCGATTATCGCCAGGGCCATGGCACATGCCAATTGAATTTTTGTCAGTTTACGCATATCGTTGATCGTTTACATTGTTATCTTGTCGTCACGCGACCTCATTGTGTTCACTGCCTCGACAATGCGCCACAGCCCGTGACCGTTGAGGTCATCAAGCGAGTGGCGCAATTATCGTGAACCCCCGTCACGGGAGATGTCGTTTTAGTTAGCCGTCTTGAGCGGGTCCAGCACGATGAGTTTGTTGATGGGCGTGCCACCATAGTTGGAGCCGTCATTATAGGTACCGAAGTAACGATACAGACCAGCGGGCACGGCATTACCACTCATGTCCTTCATGTCCCAAGCGACAGGGAAGGTGCTGCCCTTGGTCATCCACACGAGTTTGCCCGTTGCGTCGGTCACGCGCACGGTCATCTCGGGAGTGCGTGCCAGGTCGGTATTGAGGTCAAAGTGCACTTCGCTGCCCTTGTATGCAGGCCACTTGTCGGCCACAAGTTCGGCACTGCCGCCCTGGCCACCCACCATAAAGGTAAGCGTACGTGAAGCGAAATTGCCCGCGATGTCAAATACGGTATAGGTGAGCGTGTGCATACCGGGAGCGAGGTTCTCGAGCGGGTACTCGATGTTCACCACCCTACCCTCATCGGACACGGTCAAGAAGGACTTCACGTCACCATAGGACGACTTGCCGCCGTCAATGAGCAGCGTCATACCATTCTCCAGCGAGTTGGCTTGGACACTGATAGCCTCGTCATCGGTAGCGGTGATATAGAGCATCGCACTTGAGCCGACGGCCGAACCATTAGAGAAGGAGTTCTCATCGTTGATATACATGGTCGCTACCACGGGAGCCACAGTGTCGATAAGGGCAACTGTCTCGTCATAGGCCATCAGGTTGACTTTATTGGTCACACCATTGACCATGTAGTCGGTATCGTCCTTGTGGGCATAGGCACGGATGAGCACGTCGTCGCCCTTGGCAAGAACGTCCTTGGGGGTAACCATCGTGGCCTTGAACAGGCCATTGGTCACGCGGCCCGAGACCTCGGCGAGCTTGGGACGGTTGAAATAGATATCACGATCAACCGATGCTCCATTCTCGGAAAGCGTGAGGCTGGCAAACAGCTCCTGCTTGTCATAGAGCGTCATCGTTGCATCGCCGTTGAACGTGTTATCAAGATTGCCATCGGCATCAACCACCCTGGCCTCGATCTCAAAGCGAGTGAGCGGTGAAATGGTAGCCACCGCAGCCGAATTGGTCATGTCGGTGCCATTTACCTTGGTAATATTGAATCTCGAGATAGGATACTTGAACTTGATGGCGGGATCACCCAGCAGGAAGAATGACATCTTATTGGTGTCGGAGGTGGGGAAACCGAGCTTAGCCTGCATGTAGGCCTCGCCCAGGGTCGGCATCTGGCCAGTGCTGCCATGGCTGAACAGGGCAGAGATAAAGTAACGGTTCAGCCTGTCATTACCCGTAGCATAAACCATACGAGAGCTGGTCATCAAAGCGATGGCGCCGCCATTTCGCTTGTGGAACATGAGTTCGGCAATGCCTCGAGTATCACTGTCATAGTGAGCCACGTCACAGCAAGCCGTGGACATCACGGGCCAGCGGGGATAGGGCGTGTTGGCAACATCGCTGGTGGTCCACATGTGGTTGGTCTTGGTGAACGTCACAGGGCCAGCATGTCCAACGTAGGTAGCAAAGTTCATACCGTCCTTGAAAAACCTACCCAGTTGCAACTTGGCCTCGGTGGCGGTTCTCTTGGCAACGGACACCGAGGTGGGCTCGGTGCTCGAACGAGGATACATCGAGTTGTGTACCGTGCTAACGTGGGTGTTGGTGTGCAGAGTGGTGTCGATCAACTCCTTGTACCCTTCGCCCTGGAACATGTACAGGCCGCCCTCGGGCGAGTCGCTGAAGACCAGGTTATTGTTGCGCCACACGCCATAGTCGGGCGTTGCGTAATACTCCACAATCTTGTCCACATCGCTCTTGGCCTCTTCGACGTCGGCACATGTGATGCGGCCAATACCGATACGGAGTTTCTCGGACGGGATGTTGGAACCCGAATTATCGTCGAGGAAGCCGAAGAAATCATCGGTTGTATAGGAAAAATCCTGATAGTTACTGTTGTCGCTCTGGTAGGTGAGCAGATTGGTGGGATGCTCGCCCATCAACTCGCGGTTGTCAAACGATCCAGGGCCAAAGAGCAACAAGTTCTTGAACTTATTCTTGTTCACATCCCTGTCATACAGCATCTTGCATAACAATCGATAGGCCATTGCGTCACGGGTTCCGCTCGAGAACTCATTGAAAATTTTCTCGTGGTCAACCACAGCTACGTCGATGCCATCGACAGCAGTGTGCATGTCGGCAAGGCGCTGAGCCTGGGCAAGGAACGGTTTGGTGGTGATAATGAGCATATCGGGCACAGCCATGCCGTGCAGGTTCTGATTCTCGACGGTCTCGTAGGCTGAAATCTTCTTCAAGGTCTTGGTGGGATCAAAGGCCACGTACATTGACACGTTGGCGCTGGGAGAGGTAAAGTAGCGTCCGGTTCCGGTCTCGTCATTGTAGGTCTTGGTAACGACCTCCTTGGGGGCGAACACGTCATCGATGCCCCACACCACAACATTGCTTGACGCATTGGGCAACCTGAAGTGCTCGGTGCCCTTGGTATTGGCATAACCCATCATCAACTGATTGCCGTCATCCTCACTAATCACATTGTTGCGCTTATAAGTCAGGATAAAGTAATCCAGACGGGCAATAGCGACGGTCATGTCTGCATTAGAAAGAATGATCTTGGGCTCAAACTGTCCCTGCTCGGCGGGATGGGTCAGCTTCAACTCCGCAAAGGGCGAAGCAAAGTTGTAGTACACGTTGCTTGCCGGCTTGTAGATGCGCGACGTGCTCACGGGATAAACCGTAGTATCGGTGACGCCGCCACTGTGAATCACAGCGTTGGCATAACTCAAGTCACTGGCTGTCACGGCGATAACAGTGTGAACAACAATAGAGCTGTCGGCAAGGCCGGGGAGCTTGTAGTCGATGTAAACCGGCTTGGTTGTGAAATCCTCGCCCAGCATCTCCTTGCCCGAACTGCTGATTGACGTCAACTCATTCTCGTGAATGAAGAAGCTGAGGCAATCGGTGGTGCTGATATAGTTGTTTACCGTTACCGACGTCTTCTTGGAAGGCGTGAGGTCAGAGCCGCTCATGTCACTCAAGAAGTAGCAACCCACCTGGGAATAGGGGTTGAAAACACGGGTGAAATGGGGGGTCGTGTTGTAGTTGCTGATGGTGTAGCCAATGGGACCGTTACCATAGAAACAGATCTTATTGTTCTTGCGCAGGATGGGCACAAGGTTCAGGTCATCGCTGAATGATGAAGACATCAATTCATTGATGCGATTACCGCCACGGCCATAAACCCTGACCTGAGCGGGGTTAGTGAATCCCATAGCGCGCATCTCATCGTAGGTAATCTCATACATTCCGCTCTCTGGAATCGTGATTTTCACCCATTTGCCCGAAGCCAACTTAGATGAAGAACTGTAGCTCGAAGCATTGAATGCACTGGCATAGCTGACCCCTAAAATGGCCATTACCGCCACACATACAAGTTGAAGTTTTGTCAGTTTTAGCATATTTTCATGTTTTTAGTTTGTTTCTAGTATATATCTTGATAGTTATAATCTCACTTTCACATCCAGCACTTGCCGGTTGGCGATGGTGGCCGTCAATCGGTCCCCGGGCTTGAGCACATGACTCTGGCCCGCGTCGCCGGTGAACAGCATGTCACCCATCTTGATACTGCAACGGGTGCTCACACCCGCCAGCAACTGGCCAAGAGGATGTCTCATGTGGGCCAGGCAATGCTGCGCAACCACGCCCCCGTTGACACACACCTCGACCAACTGTTGGTCGGCATTATCGATACTTGAAACGTCCAACCATTCTCCCACCACGGCAGCTCCGTCAAACGCCCTGTCGAGCGCAGTCAAACAGGCATTGTCGCTATCTATCGCCTGGACCGTGAAGCCAGCAGTGAACGCGTCCCAATAGCGATGGGCAAACTTGGGGGCAATGCACTTGCCGAGCCTGCCAGTGCGCACCACTATCGAAGGGGTCGCAATAAACCGCTGGGCAAAATCAGGGATAAAAAAGGGCCTCCCCGAGTACAGGATAGAGGAATCGGCCATGAGATAGCTATGGATGGCTTCTGCCTCCATGCTGTAATTTCCAGTGAACCCTATGACCTTCATATCCTCGCCGCCAAGTATCTATTTCAATCTCTTACTCTTATTGTTCGTGCTCCTGCATCCTGTTGTAGATGATTGCCAGATGGGCATATATGGACGTGTTGGCAATGACAATGCCCTTGGGGGCCTTGATGCGGTAGGGGGTGAAATTCCACAACGCCGTCATACCGCTGGCTATTGCCAGGTCGGCAGCCTCCTGGGCGCTCTCAACGGGCACGGTGAGAATCGCTATCGACACATTGTGCTCCTGCTGCCAGGTCGAAAGCTCGGCGATGTCAAAAACGGGCACACCGCCCAGTTGCTGTCCTATCACGTCGCCTCTCACATCAAAACCCGCCACAATATTCAGCCCATAGTGCTCTAGGCCATGATCCTGCATGAGGGCAGTGCCCAAACTTCCCGTACCGATAACCACCGCGTCGTGGTGCCGGTTGAATCCCAGGAAATCCTCGAGGCCAGTCATCAGGCTATGCACCTCATAGCCAATGCGGGTCTTGCCACGAATATTGAGAAAGGACAAATCCTTGGCAATCTGGGACGACTGCACGTTCAATTCCTTGGAAATCTGCGTCGATGAGACGTAAGCGACATTCATGTTGTCGAGCATACGCACATAGGAGAGATACCATGGCAGACGCCTGATGGTTGGTTCAGGTAAAATTGTCCGATTCTCGTTATTCTTAGTCATATTCATCGCGTCAAGATGCAATTAACCCACAAATTTACCTCAATTTTTCTTATACCAAGCAAATTACGCTGTATTTTATTGTAAATCGGTAAGTTTTTAACAAATGTTATGGCTTTAACACCTGCCTGACACTGTTCGATGAATCGACGAGCCGAGATTTCACGGCAAGGCGCATTGACATTAGGTTATAGCACAATCAACCGATAAGATATTTGTACTAGGAACGCGATGACAGCCACACCCATTTCTAAAGGCTACCATCGATCCGTGCACTTTTAATATCACCTAGTAATCAGTACCTTACCACCCAGGCTACTTAGTGCATTTGGACTATTGGTTGAATCGTCACGCCAGCCTGTCACCGCCTGGCGAAACAGAGATTGCCCGCCAATGTCATCACTCGCTGGTGACGGCAAGTTTGCGAGCCTTGGTGGCCTCCTTGACGCCATCAGTCGAAATGGTGGCGCGGTAAACATATATACCACGAGGCACACGACGCCCACCACTATCGGTCAGATCCCAAGTGACGGGAGTTGACGTGTACATGTCGCTGCGGCCGGCCTGAGTCGTCTGCCACACCATGCGCCCCATCAGGTCATAGACCTCGATGGTAACATTCACAATGGCATCGGGACGATTGTGCTTCACATAGAATGAGGTCTCGACCGAGGCGGGATTGGAGCTAGCATAGACGTCGGCGATTTCTGGGGTGAGACCATTGACGACATTGAAGGTTATCGTCTTCTCGCTCACGTTGCTATACACGTCCCACACACGCAATCGCAGCGAGTGCAGGCCTGGCGACAGGTCGTTGAGCTGATAGCTGATGCTGCCCATAGTGCCCTGGTCGGCAAACATGGGGGTATAGTAGCTCACCAGGTCGTTGTAACTATTGGTGCCGTCGAGCGTGAGCGTCATGCTGTGACCGATGCCGGCCGACGAGAAGTTCACGCCGCTCTCGTCGCTCACTGTAGCCAGCAGCAGCGGCGACTCGTTGACATCGCTGCCATCGATAAACGGCACTTCATTCAGCCCCATAGTGATGATATCCGGGCCGATGGTGTCGGTCACCTGCTCATCCTCGTAGCCATAGATGTAGAAATCACTGTTAGAGCCCTTGGCCTCGATGGTGTCGTTGCTATCATAGGCATACAGGTTGATTAACGACGGGCTGTAGTCATCATATTCATTATTGACCTCGCTGGGAATGATGACGCGCACGGTAAAGCGTCCGTTCTCCACTGTATCGACGTTGATAGCGAGACGGTTGGGACGATCAACATAGGTATAGGGCACACCATTGCCATCGCTCGAGTAGCCATGGGTCGTCACCGACTGTTCCGGGCCGAATAGCGTGGAAATGATCGCTCCGTTGAAGTTGGTTGCCAAGTCACCCGTCCAGTCCACGATTTTGCCGCTAAAGACCATCTGTTCCCGGGCTTTAAACACAGGTTTTTCCTGGCCATCGCCCACGGGCTTGCCGTTGATGGTCTCGACCTGCACGCTATAGGGAGCATAGGCCAGTCGCATGGCCGGGTCGCCCAGTACAAAGAAGCGACGGTCATTATCGCTGTAACTGTCGTTGTCATCATTCTTGGCCAAGCGCAACATGTCGCCGATGCGTCGAGGCTTCCCGCTAGCGTCTGGCGAGAAGATGAATTTGCCCAGGGCCTTTCCAAATCGGCCATTATCCTCGATGAACGCCAGTCGCGCGGGACACAGCACGGCTATGGCACCGCCGTTGGCATTCAAGAAAATGTGCTCACCACTTGACAGCACGGAGTTGTCAAACCGGCTGAACTCGCATGTAGCCGCATACAGGACGGGAAGATGACGGTAATAGAGCTGGGTCTCGACATCAGAACGCATCATCAGTCCCTCACCTGTCCAGTTTTGGGTACTGGCATGGCCGATGTAGTTCCACCACAGGGTTCCCTCCCTGAGGCTGGTGAACATCTTGGAACGCGCATCAGGGTAATTGCGGGAGCCGCCTTGACTCACCGCATTGAAGGCATCAATGTATACCCGGTTAAAGATCATGTTGTCGCCGCCATTGGCCCTGGCACGAGCGATCAATGAGTCGGACTGCTCCATGTGCACGCCCTTGTTCTCATCATCGGCGATCATGAGCACCTGGTTCTTCCAGGAGCCATAGTCGGGTGTGGTGACATATTTCACGAGCTTATTGACGACCGTTCGGGCTTCGCTCACGCTCTTGACCGGCATTCGGCCAATGGCGATACTTAGCAGGTCACGGTTGTCGATGCCGCTGCCATCAGCAAGGATGGCAAAGTAGTCATCGGTCGTGATCGATGAATTCTCGGTATTGCTGGACTCACTCTGCCACGTGAGCAAGCTGGGATAATTCAATGATGAGGCCGAGGTTCCTATCAACTTGTTGTCATAATTGCCGCAGCCGAACAACAACAAGTAGCCCAGCCGATGGCCATCGCTGCTCTCGCCGCGATCATAGAACATCTTGCACAATCGGCGATAGGCCATTGCATCATGCACACCGCTGGAGAACTCGTTGAAGACTTTCTCGTGATCCAGCACGAGGACCCTGAAGCCGTCGACCTGCTCATGCAGTGCAGCGACACGGTTGGCCTGCTCGAGATAGGCGCTGGGTGCCAGGATAATCATGTCGGGCGTCTCCATGCCATGAATGTCCTGGTTGGCAACAGCGCCCACCAGCTCGGGATGAGGACAAGTCGTTGACTCGTCAAAGGCGACAAACTCCCGGCGCCCGTCGGACACAGGAGTGAAAGCAACCGTGCCGTCGGTCATGGTGGTGTTCATCTCAATCGGCGAGAACGGCAGTGTGATATCCCACACATGGGTGTTGCCGCCACAACCCGAGAGACGATATTGCCTGATGGTGTTGGCGTTATGCAGACCGAACATGAGTTTACCGCCCTTTAGGGCCAACTGGCGCTCATAGTTGACGGTGATGTAGTTCAGTCGAGCCATCATCACGTTTCCAGCGCAAGAATAGGAGATGGTATAGTTCAAATCGGTGGTGCCATCCATCTGGAAAACTTTGGTCGAGTAGCTGTTGTTGTAATGTTCATGGGTCACATCAGACACAGCCGAGATCTGGTCCATATTGGTCGTGGGCAAGGTATTCCCGTTATAGGCATGGGTGATGGTACTGTTCGCCCCCCTCGCCTTGGCTGTGAAATGGGTAAACACCCTCACATCGCTACCACTCACGAGACCATCGAGGTCAAACTTGAAAGTCTGGCTCTTGCCCGACGTGAAACTCTCACCCAGGAAAATACGGCCTGTCTCACCAGGGTTGACGATGTCCTGCTCATGATACAGACGCTCGATATAGGTCGTGACCTCCGTGCCGATAGGTTGGTTGTCGGCCCGCTTGATATCGATGTCGTTAAACCGGCTGTCGTTGGTAACCAGGTAGGTTCCCTGGGTGGCATAGGGATGCTGGACCTGCATCTGGCTGATGTAATTGGAATAAGACCTCCATGTCACTGGACCCTGGCCATAGAAGAGGATGCGGTCGCCCGAGCGCACCACAGGCACCTGGGGCAGGTCGTCGGCATAGTTGGTGCTATACATCGTTTCGCTCAATGGCGCTCCCCCGTAGCCGAACACATGAATCTGTGACAAGTCGCTACCCAAGCCCCAGTTGCGGGCATCGTCGGCAGTAATCTGGTAGATTCCGCTCTCGGGCACCGAGACCTTGACCCAGGTGCCACTGGCCAATTTGCTATTGGGGGCATAATAGCTTGCATCATAGGCATTTGCCACAACCGTAGAACAAGCCATCACAGCCATGCAAATGGCTATACGGACGAGATATTTCATCATCATTTGTGTCATTTTATTGTTAGATATGCTTCAAGCACGCTCCCGTTGTATCATCTCTCGGGAAACGCGCAAAATCTATTTATCCATATAACGATGAAAATGGGGCTTTATTGCCCTGAAGCATCGGTTTGCCCTGTATCAAGCCGAGCCACTGTGACAAAATGGCCGTCGACCATGCGCGTCGACAAGTGATAGCAACAGCCATCAAAATAGGCATCAAACCGGGTTTCAACAGGATTGGGAGTAAATTTATCCAGCACAATGCCATTGGTCCAGTCAATGGCATTGTTTCGCACGGCCTTGATGACGGCTTCCTTGGCGGTCCAGGCGATGAGGTGGGCGGTAAGATCGTCAGCAAGTATAAAGCTTTTCTCTCTTGCATTCAGGAATTTATCCCGCACCCTGATAACTTGGCGGCGGTCACATCGCTCGGCATCGATGCCGATGATATGCTTGTCGCTCCAGGCCATAGCGACCAGTAACGGCGTGTGGGTAAAGCTGATGCTTATATCTTCCTTATCAACAATAAACGGCGCGCCTTGCGGTGTATATTTCACCGTCACCGGCAACCTGAAGGCCTGTTGCAGCAACATCCGTTCAACCGCTTTCTCCCTCAGTCTTTTAACGGGAACCTGCTGCAGGTCATCTACCGGGATTCCAGCGTCACGGCACAATGCCACAAGCTGCTGGGCATCTTCCTCGAGACGCCAGGCCAGCGCCCACGTGTGGGCGGGATAAGTTATCTCTTGCAGCAGCATTAAATTAGAGTTTTAAAGTTGTTTTTCCCGGTCAGGAACACCACAATTCAGCCCACACCATTCTTGGCGAGGTCGATGCGCGTGAGCGCACTGGGATTGGACTCGCTGGCGGCAATCCATGAGCGGTAACGGCGACGATTGACGAAACGCTCGACCATATAGGCCAGTACAAACATCACGGGCACTTGGATCCACATCATCAGGTAGTGGTGTGAAACCTGAGCGAGCGTGGCGCCATCGCTCTGCATGAGCACATAGGCATTGCTCATCCAGGTGGCGGGTACACAGTCGCCCACGACCCACCACAACGGCGACATCAGGTAGCGCGGCCATGATGCACCAGTGAGGAAGACAAATACCACCGACGAGAACACGAACAACAGGAACACGCTCTCGCGCTCGTTGACAAAGGCCTGCAGCGTCTGCCCCATCAGCGAGACAGCGATGATAAACGGCACGGCCAGACACATCACCTGCAGGATGTTGCCATTCTGGGGAAAACCGAACATCAACGGCACATAGTGCAGCACATAGATGACGGGAATCACGTATATAATCTGGTGGCACATCATCTTGCCAAGGATGGTAGCGCCCACACCAGCCTCGATGGCCATCGGGTCACGTCCGCAGTTGCGCCGACGGCGCTCGATGCTGCCGCCATGCAACATGGCAATGCCCAATATCATGCTCTGCTGCAGCACCAGCGGCAGGATAAACAGCAATACAGCACTGGCAATGCCCATTGCAGAATTCCCGATGGGTACCTGCCGGCTCTCGATGATACTGCCACTCATGTTGAGCACGGGCTCGACAGTGGCCGCAAGGCGATCGCCGCCCATGGCCTGGGTGACATTAGTCAAGGCGGTGAACAGGGCCTTGTAGCGCATCATCACGCTCATGTCACAGTATAGCGACACATGGCCCTGCTCGCCACGCTCAATGCATTGGGCAAAGTCGCGGGGCACATAAATGATGCCATAGCAGTCCTTGCGGAACATGGCGTCGCGAGCCTCCTCCATATTGGCGGCATAGCCCTTGATAGCCACTTCTTGAGTGGCGTCCATGCGGCGGATGAGGTCACGACTCATAGCCGTGCGGTTATCGTCCACAACAACAACGGGCTCGTCCCGCACCACCTCGGGGTTATAGATGAGGGCATAGAGCACCGGATAGGCCGCATTGAGCAGCAGGAAGAAGATGACCACACCCGAGTCGCGGAAGACGAGCAGCAGCTCGCGACCACACACCCTCAACACCTGGATGAACCACAGAAAAAATCGGCTATGTCTTATCTTTTCAGTCATATCTCATTAGGGCACATACACGGGGTTGAGACATTCTTTCTTCAAGCGCCAGGACAGGAGCATGGGCAAGATGGTGAACCCGATGAGCGCCGCATAATAGAATCGGGAATAGTACAGGTCGATGCCATTGAGGGCTTGATCGACCATGATGAGGAAGTAATACTTGATGGGCACGACAAAGCCCAGGGCCTCGACCCATGGGTACATGGCTTCCTGGGGCAGTGAGAATCCCGCAAACGAAAACGAGACCATGCCCAACAGTGTGCACAACATCGTGCCGTAGCGGAAGTTGGGCACAAAGCAATACATCAGCACGGCAAAACTCTGGTTTGCGACCACGAGCAGGAACATGGCAATGAGCATATTCCACGGGTTGCAGTTGAGCGGGAAATCATAACAGCGGTACATCATCCACTGGATGAACCATCCCACGGCGGTAAACAGCACCGTCTGGGGCACCAACTTTCCTATCAGTGCCAGAAACATGCTGTTGCCCGACGTCTTGAGCCACTGGCTGCTCAAACCCGACTTCAACTCCATGCCCAGCGAGAATGCCGTCACCAGCAAAATAAACAGCGACAGGAAGCAGGGCACGAACGTCGAGTTCAGGTAGTAGTTATAGTTGATAAACGGGTTGCCAGGCATGTGCACATGGGTCTGATAGGGCTGCAGGGCGGCGGCAATCTTCTCGTTGGGCACGCCCACGGTGCGCAGGGCCGTCTGCACGATGGCGCCATTGGCCAGCAGCGACATCGTCTTGAAACCCTTGTACTGCATCGATGCCGGGGCATAATAGGCATAGTTCACATAGTAGCTCACCACGGGTTGCCGTCCGCCCAGGGCGTGTTCCTCCAGATTGTCGGGGATGAGGAAAAAGCCATAGACCTCGCCGCGCTGCACGGCATCGCGTGCCTCGGCAAAGTTATTGTAGCGGCGTGTGATGTTCACCTGCTGGAATCCGCCCAGCGTGCGCGACACCTGGCGCGACATGATGCTGTTGTCCAGATCGACAATGCCCACAGGAACGCGCTGTACGCTACCCGGCTTGATCAGGTCCATCAGGAACCAGCAACACAGCAGCGGCATGATGACTATGAGCAGGAAATACATGGGTCGCCGCACGAGCTGGATGCACCCGCGCTTGAAAGAACGCCCTATGTATTTCAGAACCATAATAAGTAAAGTATTAAAGCCATCAATGGCAGATAACGGATAGCGGATGCTAATTCCTAACTCACTTCGTGTCAAGCAACACCGACATGCCGGGCCTGAGGTTGGGCACCTTGCTCACGGGGCGCATCTTAACCTCAAAGGTCTTGCTGTCATACTGACCCTGGGCCTTGGCAGCCTGCCACACGGCATAGCTGCCCCTGTCGTGGATATAATAGATCGACATCTTGGTCTGCATGTTGTTCAACGCGGGGATGCGCACGTTCACTTCCTTGCCCATGGGCAGGCTGCTAAGCATCTCCTCGCGAACGCTGAAGCTCACCCACATGTCATCAAGCTTGGCAATCGACATGATGGGTGTTCCCATGGCCACGAGTTCGCCCTCTTGGGGGTAGATCTCGCTCACCTCGCCGTCACATGGCGCCAGGAGCACTTGGTCCTCGAGCAAGCTCTCGACTTCCTTGACCGTTCCTCGGGCGGCGTTTGCCAGACTGCGTGTGGCATTTTTATCCTCTTGCTGCGCTCCCTTGACGGCCATGTCATATTGTGCCTTGGCGGCCTTGACCTGGGCTGTAGCGGCATCATAGGCGGCCTTGGCCTCGTCACGCTTCTGCTGGGTGGCCACACCCTGCTTGTAGAGGTTCTCGAGACGCTGATAGGTCTTCTCGGCAATCGTCTGTGCGGCGATGGCCTGCTGCCACATGTTGTAGGCGCCCTGCTTGAGCTCCTCACGAGTGCCGCGCTCGGCCTTCTGGTTCTGGGATGCGGCTGCAGCTGCCGCCTGCTGTGCCTGGTAATACTTAGCATCGACGGTACTCGAGTAGATGCTCACCAGCTTGTCGCCCTTGTGCACCGTGTCGCCCTCGCGCACATAGAATTGCACGATGCGGCCCGGCAACTTGCCACTGACGCGCACCGCGTCACAATCGGCCTGTCCCTGAGTCACGGTGTCGGCGGGATGAATGAGCAGAATGCCCACGATGGCGATTCCAGCCATGACCAGGGCAAACACGGCCAGTGCGGCCAGCAATGCTTTGTCCTTCTTGCGGACAACTGTTCTCTGTTCGTCTTTTTCCATTTTATCTTGTTTTTTTTAATGTCTGCGTATAAAGGGATGTACCTGAGTTTTAAAAGTTGCCCATAACCTTGTTGAGATACTCGTGTGTCATCTGCACGTCAATTTCGGCGTCAATTTTCTCGCTGTTGGCCTTGAGCCAGGCGGTCTGGGCGGTAAGCACATCGTCCAGGGTTCCCATGCCCTCTTTATAGGCGACATTAGCGATACGCAAGTTCTCGTCGGCTTGCACCAGGTTGGTTCTGGTAGCCTCATAGGTCTTGAAGGCCTCCTGGTAACGGAAGGCGGCCTGGTTGACTTGTAGCTCGATTTTCTCTTTGGCGTCATCGAGTTCAAGGCGCTTGACGTGAGCTTCGACCTGGGCAGCCTTGACCTTGTTGCTCAAGCCGCCCCAGTGCCACAGCGGCATCCTGAGCGTAGCGCCAACGCTGAACCCTCCACCAAAGCGGTTCTCAAACCCATTGTAACTATTGGGGTTGGTGGCGTGCAGTGCAGCCACGGCGGCCACTTTAGGCATCATCTCGCTGCGAGCCACCTTGACCTGCTGGTCATAAATCCTGGTCGCCAGTTCCAACGAGCGGATGTCGTGGCGCTTGTCATACACCTCGCTCATGTTGATGCTGGTGGGAGACAACGTTGCCCCCAGCTCGTCACGGTTCTCATCGGCAAGGGTCATGACAGTATTGATGGGCAAACCGCACAGTTGAGCCAACAACATGCGCGAGAGCGTCACGCCGTTATCGACCTTGGTCAAATCGACGTTGGCCTCGTTGAGCTTAACATCGACCGACAGCTGGTTGGCCCGCGTGGCGACACCCTGTTCAACCATGGCCTTAACATCGTTATCGAGTGATTGCAACAAGTTAACGTAGCTGCGGGCAAGCTTTTGCTTGGCACACAACGACACGACCTGCCAGTAGGCGGCATCAACACTATAGATGACGTCCTCAACTTTGCTCTGACGCATCTCTTGAGCCAGCTGCTGGGCCAAATCGGTAATCTGGTTCATCGCCGTAATCTTGCCTCCCATATAGATGGGCTGGGTAACCGTCAGCGCGCCACCCATCAGATTATGGGTGTTAAACGTGAGGCCACTTTTGGGCAGCAACGCCACCATCGACGGCACATATTGGCCATTGACCTGCAAGGGATAGCCCGTGCTGGGGTCGATAACCAGGTTGTAGTCATAGGAGCCCGTCTGGGGATTAAACGACTTGGTGGGCAACATCTGATCCTCCTTGATGAGAGACAACTTGCGCGAGTTGTAGATGTAGCCTGCCGTGAGGTCGAACTGGGGAAGGTAGGCAGCTGCGGCCTCCTTGCGCTGGTAGCCCGCCTTCTCGATAGCGAGAGTCGCCTGCTGTATTTCCTTATTGTTGCGTAGCGCCAAATTGCGACATGAGTCCAGAGTCATCACTTGGCCTGTCACAACCATTGTTACAGCGCAAAACGCTATCAGCAAGATATTACGCATAGCAATAATTTATATTTCGATAGATTCTTGAGGGTGCAAAATTAATGAAAAATCATTCTCGCCACAAACTTACCGACAAAATAATCCACTTAAAGTGAAATTTGGAACAGTTGCCGCTTTACTGTCCCACAGGCTTGCCATTGGCGGCCTTATTTGCCAGTATAATAGCACTTCACCTCGCCAACGGGCAACTTGCCCACAAGCAGCAGGGGAATGCGGCTCTTGTCGGTGGACATCCATGCCGTCAGGTTATCGCTGGACTTCTTGCCACCCTCCTGGGTGAAACGGAAGGCGATGCAATGGGCCTGTCGCTTGCTACCGTCGCGCATCTTGATGGTTTCCACGCCCTTGTAGTTGATGGTGAGGTACTCCTTCTGTTTGCCCGAGAAGATGACGGTCGTGTAGTTCTTGTTGCGGCTCAACTCGTCATAGTCCAGACTGCGCAGCATGTAGAAGACGCTCACCATGTCATAGGCCTGGGACTTGGCGCTCAAGTCGATGCTAGACGTGCCGCTCTTGCGGTAACGGGTGCAATGGGCCTTGGTGTGGCTGTAATTATAGGAGAACTTGATCACGTCACGGGCATAGTAGTCCTTCTCGTGGGTCAGTTTCTCGTAGTGTAGCGGTTTCAGGTCCTTGTTCATGGTGCACTTGAGCGTATCCCTCACGGGGTACACTTTGTCGGCCCATGAGCGTGTCTTGCCCGTGAGCTGGGAATAGTAGCCGTTGCTCGTCTTGCGCAGGCTCAACGTCGCATCGGCGGCATGCTTCCAGATCACGCCCCAATGATAGACAATATCATAGTTAAGTGTCTCGTTACCAAAACCCTGTCCTACAGCCTGCTGCGGCATCACCATTGCCAGAACAAGCACAGCCATTGCCAATATCTTTTTCATCGTCATTTAAGAAATTATGTTTTATTTCTTTTTCCTCCTTTAGACTGCCACTCCCTCCAGAAGTTTAATCTGGCAGGGAGTGGCATGATGAGTTCAACAGGCAGTCGAGAGATTCTCACATGACCGATTCCCGGCGCGAACGGGCCATGGGCTCACGAGCCGGAATGGAATCAAGTTGCCCTTGCAGGTTGAAGTAGTTGTCGAGAGATTGGTGCTGGTCAACAGGAATGCCTATAATCATCGATCGAGGCACTGTCACTGTGGCAGTGTCACCGTCCATATAGATGGTCTTGTTGTCGATTGTAGAGCCACGGCATTTCCACACGATAATTTTCCCACCCCTGAATTGGGGTGCGGCGTGAATGTGCAACTCCACCACTGCGGCAGTGTCAGGAGGCAGACAGATGGCCCCCATGGGATACATTCCCAGGGTCCACACATTACCGTTCTTTTGGCCAAAACCATACATATTATATTTGGCGCTTAGGGCGGTCACAGCATGCTCGACGATCATCAGGCCATCGGGCAGGGTGAGGTTAAATTGCAGTCCACGCGTCTCGTCCTGATTAGCCAGGTTGACGTGAACGACAATCATCGAGTCGGGACAAATCTCAAAATCCTCGACATAGAGGCGATTATTCTGAGCCTTGACACCCATAGCCAGCAGGAGTGCCCCCATTATCATCCAGCAGTGTTTCATATCAGTAAATTGTTAGTCAGACCACAAAGGTACATTATTATTCTTTACACCAAGCAAAACGCGCTTAATTGTCTGACAACAGCAGGTCAATTAAGCCGACCACATCATCGATGCTTATCTTGCCATTGCCATCGACGTCGGCATTTTGCTCATCAATCGGGCTATCACCCAGCAGGTGATCAATGAGCATCACGACATCATCAATCGACACCCGGCCATCGCCATCCACATCACCAGGCAATAGAGCGGCTGCATTGTTCAATCGGTTGGCAATAAACTCGGCACGGGTCCTGAACCAATTGGGCGCATTACCGGATTGGGTCAAGTAACTCGTGTAGTCGGGAAAGGCAGTCCGGCTTCTGATGATAGACGTCCTGGCAAAACTATAATACTCACCACAGAACTCACAAAGCTCGTCGAGCGGCTCACCCATGAAGTCATTCATGATTTCACACATGCGCCGTGTCAACTTTCTGTTCTTGCTCAGTTTGTTAAAGAACCAGTACTGATCACCAGTATATACCTGATTAAAGAAGTCATAGGTTGTCAAGTTCTTAAAGTAGCTAGAAGGCGTGTTCATCACATAGCCGCATCCCCAATCCAGATCCCACATGGGGCCGAAAATGAATTTGCAAGAGTCCTCCAGGATGTTCTCGTGGTAGAGGAAGGTGCTCTTGGGGTGAAAAATCTCCTTGTTACATATCAATTCATTGGCCAGCAGATAACGTGCGAGTTTATCAATATCCACAAATGGTTCCAGATCTTCACCGTTTTCAACCGCTTGCACAAAGGCATTAAAACGGCTGGAAATGTCGTTCAGCGTGATTATTGTGGGGTCCACGCCAAACTCAGGCGACTTGATATTGACAGGGATACCATCAGGCTCGGAACGGAATTTTTGTCCCTCGGGCTCATCATAGTACCTATCCAACTCGAGCAAGGCAGCCGCGCTCTCGTCGGGCAAGTCAACGCTGTTGTTCGACAGTCCCACCTTCTCGGTAAAATTGTAGCTGCCCTTGTAGGTCCCGTTCACATACAGATCCACCGGGATGATGTGATTAACGGCAACGGTACCGATAAGGCTTGACGCCTTCATGCCATAGGCATTGGTCAGCTGCGACCCCAACATGTTGTTGGCAAGCAGTACCCAGTTTTTTCCTGCCGGCAGGCCCAGGGGCTTCTTCTTGCTGGCAAATTTCAGTCGATAGGGATTTTTGGCATTCGGATTAGTTGACCATGATGTGTTACCGCGCCCCTTGATCTTGACCGAATCGGTCATCGAGGGGAAAACTCCCATGCCATCGATGATGATCTCGGCATCCAGGTAGTATTCCTTGCTGGAGATATTCTCTCCGCCCACGGTGTTAATGTCGATGCGTGGCACTTCAGTAATCCGGTCGGTAACATAATCGACTGTCACGGTGTATTCCCGCCCATAGGGGTGCATGGCATAGCCGGACGATGGCGTTGGCAACAGGATTTGATCACCGGGGTACCCCACGACATATTTCTGGCTTGGATCAAAGCGCAGGCGGCTCTTCTTGCTCTCCTGGGCCACGTCATCGACATAGGCCACTGCATGATTGCTGGATAGTGAGAAATCTGCAGTCAACCGCTTGCCGATGCCGATAACGGTAACATCAATCCTATTGTTCTGGATACGGCCCACGGCGTCTCCAATGACTTGATAGTTGTACTCGTTATTAAACTGGTAGGAAATGACAGTGGGCAAATCTTTGGGCAAACTGCTATCTACCGACTGGACCATTGAGAGAAGATAGGAGAATTGACGGCCGTCACGGGCTGTGAACACGATATGTGTCTTGTCTCTCGTAACTGATGACACACAGGTGTCGGGAAACACATGCATCTGCCCGTTGTTGAGGGTCAAATAGCTGGTGTTTGCCAGGGCGACATGGGGCAAGGCAATGAGAGCCAGTAACAACAATGGCAGAACGCCACGAGTAATTGACTGGTTACAAGGGTGCAGTTTTCTAAATAATTCCATAATTCTCAACATTTTCATCTGATTTTTAATGGGAAACGATATAATAGTTGGCCCACTTGCAACTTTAACCGCCCTGCAGGCGGGATTCTTTATCTTGACGAAGCCAAATTAAATTAAAAATTTAATAAGTATCGACATCAAGTAATTTTAATTTGAAAATTTGCTTAATTACCCATGCATCGCATGATTATACGGTTATTATTTGCTGGGCCAGCATCTATATCATTGCCTTTCCAAAATGCATCTCAACCTTGTTGATATTATTGAAAATCAATACTTTGAAACACTTTCACACGGACGTGTCAACTCAAAGCGACACAAAGATACAAGAAAATTTCCAAAACAGGACCATCCACGAGCGGGAATTGAATCGACATGCCTCCATGCCAAGTGGTACACAGGTCATGATAAAGAATGGGTTGAATAGCTACAAGAGCACGCTATAGTGTTAATAAAATGTTAAATAGACAATCAATTATTGATAAACAACCAATATTATTGTAATTTTGCAACATCAAAAATTATTGTTTTACCATTTTATTATCATTCATACCATGAACGACATGAAATCACTACAAGAACAACGCGAGCTGTGCCGACAGCGCGACAAGGAGTTCCTGGAACTCTATCGCCCTACCCTGGACGCCTTGCTCGAGAAGGGCATCCCAGTGAGCAAAGCCCGCAGAGGCGCCGCCGAATTTACCATAGCCAACGGGCACCCTCATTACCACGTGAGCCATGAACGGGCATACCGCTGCGTGTGCCACCTGTTAAATGCCCGCGACAAGCGCGGTAACGGGGCACGTTCCTACCACACCAGCGAAGAAATCTTCTTGGCCAAAAGGCGCCTGCGCCGTCAGATGTGGCAGGAAATCACCCAGCAGGTTAGGGAACTGATGAACAAAGGCCTGAGCATTGAGCGTGCCATCGACCATGTGCTGGAAAACTGCCGTGCCTCGCGATTTTTCTTGTCTCCCGCCACGGCATTGACCAAGATTTGCACCCAGGTGAGGGTGCGCGCACTGCGCTGACTGTTTAATCATCCAATAATCATCATCTAATAATAAAAAAACACCATGAAAATCAACTTTTACGGCAAAGCAAAATATCGCTTTGACATCACTATTGATCTCAATGAGATCCAGCAAGCAATCTATACCGAGGGCACTTGGCATCCTGCCGGAAATGCGACCTCTTGGGGTGTGAACGAGAGTAACCAACCCATCGTCGATCGCCGCGTGCGCGAGGCATTGGACGACCTGATGGCCCGCATGGCCGGCTACATCATTGGCCACAACATCAACTTCAACCTCGATAGCGAGAACATCGTACTGGCCATCGGCCTGAACTACCGGCCACTGCTCAATATCGCCGACCAGCTCAAGCGTGTCATCATTGCCACGCTAGCCAACTACACGCTGATGTCGCTCTATGGCGACGAGGACAGCATCTATGGCACGGCATGGCGCCTGCACCGCGCTCGCGTGATGCTACTGCTAGCCCGCCCATGATCGAGAGGCACAGGCGCCAGGGCAATATTCTGCGTCAAATTTTGATGCTGTCGCCCGGCATAGGCGCATGAGACTTTGCAAAATCGACAGAAAATGACTACCTTTGCAACAATTCCAAATTTTTCACTTTTTAATACTCGTTTTTTCACAATGAAAAGTAACATTTCATTACTGTTTCTAGCAGTTCTCATTTCAGCTACAGTTTGCGCTAACCCCATCAGCGAAAACCAAGCCAGAAGCATCGCCGCCAACTTTATGGCGCAGCAGTTCAAACAGGCGCCTAGCCTGACCCTGGGCAGCAGATCTACCCGCATTGGTACCACGGGCAACACCGCCTATTATGTGTTCAATTCCTCTCGCCAGGGCTATGTCATCGTTGCCGGTGACGATCGCGCTCCAGCCGTGCTGGGCTATAGCGAGAACGGCACCTTTAACAGCGAGTCGGTTCCCCCTGCCATGCAGGAGTTGCTCGACAGTTATGCCGAACAGATGGCTGCAATCGACGCGGGTGCCAAAACAGCACCTCGCCTGACGGCAGGCAGGGCCATCAGTCCACTAGTGAAGGCAACATGGTCCCAGAACAACCCCTACAACATCCTGTTACCCTATATCCCCTCGGGCAAGCACGCCTATGTGGGCTGCGTGGCCACCGCAATGGCCCAGGTGTTGCACTACTGGAAATGGCCTGCCACCACGACACAGCCGATTCCAGCCTATACTAGCGAGTCACTGAGTATTGCCATGCCCGAACTGCCCGTCACCACTTTTGACTGGGACAGCATGCAGGACACCTACCTGACCACCGACACCAACAGCGTGGCAGCACTGGCTGCTGCCAAGTTGTCGCTCTATTGCGCCCAGGCCGTAGAGATGGATTTCAAGAAAACCTCGTCGGGTGCCCAAACCGCCAGCATTCCCATTAGGCTCGCCAGCTATTTTGACTACGATCCCAGCGCCCACATGGAGAGCCGTCACAACTACAGTACCCAAGGTTGGGCCGACCTGCTCTATAGCGAGCTGGCAGCTGGTCGCCCCGTCATCTACAGCGGCAGCAAGGCCACGGGCGGGCATGCGTTTATCTGCGATGGCTATGACGGTAACGGGCTATTCCACATCAACTGGGGCTGGAATGCAATGAGCAACGGCTACTTCCTGCTCAATGTGCTCAATCCCGACGAACAGGGGACCGGTAGCGCCGATGGTGCCTATGGTTACATCTTCAGACAGGGTGCCCTGGTGGGCATTCAGCCCAACAAGGGCGGCTCACATGTGTTTGAGCTCACTGCCAGCATGGTAGCCCTCAACAGCTACACCGGCACTCGCAGCTACACCAGCGACCCGTTCAAGGCCGTGGTCACAGGCCGCTTCCACAACTACACGTCCGACACACTGGCCATCAACTTTGGTTGGGGTCTCTTCCAAGACGGCACATTGATTTCTACTCTCTCCAACTCCTACAACACATCCTTGAGGCCTGGCTATCATCTCACCCAGACCGCCAAGGAACTCAGCTTTGGTGCAAACCTGACCAGCGGCACCTACCGCATCCTGCCCATGTACAGCGAGTACAACATGAACAATTGGCGCCCCTGTGTCGGCTCTGACCGCAACTACATCGAGGTGACCATCGACGGCAACAACTGCACCTTCACGGGCTATGGCACGGCCGGCGAACGCAATTACACCATCAACGATATCGCCGTGACGGGATACCTGCACAATGGCCGTCCAGTCAACATCGACCTCAACATGACCAACAACGGTTCGTCGAGCAACGAGATACTGTATATGTTTGTCAATGGCACGTTTGCCGCGGCAGGATATGTGAGCCTGGAACCTGGCGAGACCGGCAACATCCACTACACCTACCTGTTTGAGAACACGGGCGACTACACGCTCACCTGGTCGTGGAACGAGAACGGCAACGACCCCATTGCCAGTCGCACTGTAACCATCGACGCGATGCCCGCAGCCAACCTGAGTGCCTCGATCAATGTACTCAACGTCAGCGACGCTGCCAACAAGATCATCACCGACAACAAATTCAGTATCCAACTCACCATTACCAACAACGGCTCAACGACCTATGACGAGGACATTTCGGTCAAACTGTACAAAAACATTTACAGCTCGACGGGCTCGACGGTACAGGGCATGAACAAGCACGTCACCATCGCAAGCGGACAGACAGCAACCGTACAATTTGACATGGATAACGTTATTGACGGCTGGAAGTACTTTGTCAAGTCCTACTATTACAGCAGTGGCACTCAGAAAGACCTCAAGGGGTCCACTACCTACACAATCGTGTTCCCCGAGGAGCCCGTTTTCACGCCTGGCGACGTGAACAACGACAACGCTGTCAACATCAAGGATGTCACCGACCTGATCGACTACCTGTTGAGCGGTAGCGGCGACATCAACGAACTTGGCGCCGATGTCATGGCCGACGGAAGCATTAATATCGCCGACGTCACCGCCCTGATCGACATGTTGCTCACTGGTCATTGATCACAAGCAATTGATACACAATCATATTTTTATATTATTCACCAATCTTCAAGATTTTATGACTAGAATCCGTATTTTACTATTCTCGATTTGCATGGCGGTCATGGGGACCGCCATGGCAAATCAGATTACCGAGGCTCAGGCGCGAGAACTCGCCGCCCAATTCATGGCCAGGCAATCCCGAACCATCGGCACCGCCTCACGGGCCTCGCTCAAGGCTACCATGCCCACAAGCGGCAAGGCAGCCTTTTATGTGTTTAACACGTCGACAGCAGGCAAGGGCTATGTTATCATCGCCGGCGATGACCGCCTGCCCACAGTGCTGGGTTACAGCGACAGCGGCAGTATTGATGCCGGCGACGTTCCTCCCGCATTGCAGGAATGGCTCGATGGCTACGCAGCCCAGGTCGAAGCCATCGCAGCTGGTGCGGCTCCCGAGGCGCGCAACAACATCTCGCGCCCAGCCATCGAGCCGCTGGTGCACGTACGCTGGAGCCAGGGCATGCCCTACAACAGGCTTTTGCCACATGTCAACGGCAGCGAGAACGCCCATGCCTATGTGGGCTGTGTCGCTGTTGCGATGGCCCAGATTATGGCCTACTGGCAGTACCCTAGCCGCGCCACCCAGACGCTTGAAGGGTACACGTCCTACCCCGGTCGCACCTATGAATTGACCATGCCGTCACTGCAACCGGTCGATTTTGAATGGGACCTGATGCAGGACACCTATTACATCAATGACAGCACCACCGCAGCGGCCAATGCCGTCGCCACCCTGATGCTCTACAGCACCACATCGTTGAAATCGAGCTTTGGCCTAACAGCGACGGGCAGTTTCACCCGCTATATTCCTGACAGGCTCATCAATTACTTCGGCTACAAGAATTCAGCCCGTTACATCTACCGTGAGAGTTTCAGCACCGAGGGCTGGGAAGACGTCATCTATGCCGAACTGGCAGCGGGACGTCCTGTAGCATACGGCGGCAACAAGCAGTCCTCGGGACACGCCTTTGTCTGCGACGGCTATGACGGTGAGGGACGTTTCCACATCAACTGGGGCTGGAACGGCAAGAGCAACGGCTATTTCCTGCTCAACCTGCTCAATCCTAGTGACGAGGGCATCGGCAGCGCCGCCGGAGCCTATGGCTACGTCCTGGGACAGGGTGCTGCTATCGGGCTCGAGCCCGCCGGTGACACCACTGGCACGCCAGAGTTCACCTTTGAGGACTTGTCCATCAACTCGAGCAACACGACGCGCAGCTCGGCCTCGTCGGCCTTCTCGGTAAGCGTGTCGGGCAAATTTGTCAACAACACAAACGCTACGGCCCAGTTCCGCCAGGGCTGGGGCCTGTTTAGCCTGGACGGCGAGCTGCTGGAAGTGTTGTTCACCCGTTACAGCACTAGTGCCATCGGCCCCGAAGGTTATATCTCGGTAAGTTCCCGTGCGCTAAGCTTTGGCGCGGGCATGACCAGCGGCACCTACCGCATCAAGCCCATCTACTCCATCTATCCCAGTGAGGACTACAAGCCGTGTGTCGGGTCAGACGTGAACTATATTGAGGTAACCATCAGCGGCATTTACTCCTGCTCTATCAAGGGCTATGGCACCGCAGGCTCATCTACAAAATACACAGTCAACAGCTGCACGACCCAGGGCACACTCAATCATGGCAAGCCCGTGACAGTCAACTTGAACCTTACCAATGGCGGCACATCGACCAACGACATGGTTTACATGTTTGTCAATGGTGAGTTTACCGCAATGGGGCTGGCAGGCATCAATGCAGGCGAGACTGGTGACATCATTTACCGGTTCACGCCCACCACGGCAGGCACCAAGACGCTCACGTTCTCGCTCAACGAGAGCGGCAGTTCGCCCTTCTATACCAAATCGGTGACCATCAACACCATGCCCAGCGCCACGCTTGACGTCTCCTATCGCATCCTGGGCATCACCGACAGCCTGAACCGCATCATGACTGCCGATTGCTACAGTATCATTGCCGACATCACCAACACAGGCACCGAGGCCTATGACGAGGACTTCTCGGTTCGCCTCTACCGCATTAACAATGATGACACTAACGTGGGTACCGAGCTGCTGAGCCAGACCCAACCGCTGTACCTGCCCGCTGGAGCGTCAACGAGTCTGCAATTTGACTTTGACCACGACCTGATCGACGGTTGGAAGTACTTCAGCTACCTATACTACTACAGTGCTGGATCTACAGTCGGATTAGGGACCAAATGGTACCAGCTCAACTTGACCAACACCGGCAATGACTCCTATGCCGTGACAACGGGCGTAACGCCCGCTCAAAGCGGCATCATCAGGCTCACTGGCGGGGTTGTGGGCAGTAAGGCCAAGGCGGGCAACACGGTCACATTTGCCGTCCAGCCCAACACCGGCTACACCCTGAACACAGTGAGCGTTGTCACGGCCAGCGGCGAGCCCATCGACTTTGCTCTGGATACAGCCGAGGGCATTTACAGCTTTGTCATGCCCGAGGAGGCCGTGAGCATCCAGGCCACATTTGACGAGATTCCTGTTTACAGCATCACGGCATCGGCCAGTCCGGTTGCAGGAGGCAACTTTAGTGTGAGCGCCAACTCGGCATCGGCCGGCGAAACCATTACCGTCACCACCAGTCCTAACGTGGGATGGCAATGCGACGGCGTTACGGTGACATCGACAGCAGGCTCGCCCGTTCAAGTGAACGGGAGCCAGAGCGGCTACACCTTTGTCATGCCCGAGGGCGACGTGACCATCACGGCCAACTTCGTGCGCTCGACAGGCAGCCTGTTCGAGTTGGTGGATGCCCGTGCCAACATCACCGAGGGGGGCACCTATGTGCTCGTGAGCCGCAACTATGACAAGGTCATGAAGCACTGGAGCGAGGGCGATGCCACATTCCAGGCCGACGATGTCGTGGCTTGGCTCGGCAACGACCAGACCATCGCCCGAGTGAGCGATGAGTCGGGATTCTTCACCATGACCCAAGTGGCCGACACTACCATCTCGACCAATACCCGCACGGCGGCCTACCTGAGCACTGGCAACGGCTACCTGCGCACCAGTAATTATAATGTGCTGCAACAGCCTGGCATCGTTGCCGAGAGCCGCGCCTGGATGTACATCGGCAACAGCAATAACTGCCTGATACGCTTCAAGGATTCTTCCAGCGGCAGCAACGGCAACTGGATTGTGCGCTATGACAACGCCGACGACAACTTCAAGGTCATGAACTGGAACGTCACGGGTGCCGAGGTGTCGCGCGTGTGGCTATATAAACTCGTCGAGTCCTATGCCATCGTCACCAACTGTAATCCCGAGCTGGGCACTATCGCCATCACTGGCGGCACCATGGGCACGACTGCCCAGCGTGGCGAGACAGTGACCTTTACTGTCACGCCCGGCGACGGCTGCACGCTGACGGCGGTCAACATCGCCACGACTGGCGGCGAGGCCATCGCACCCGTGCTTGACGAGAACTCAGGCGTTTACTCGTTTATCATGCCAGGTGACGACGTGACCATCAATGCCGAACTCACCGAACCCAGCACGCCCGAGTACATCAGGGGCGACGTGAACGGCGACCAGACCGTCAACATCAAGGACGTTACCGACCTGATCGACTACCTGCTGAGCGGCTATAGCGACGGCATCAACATAAACGGCGCCGATTGCAGCGAGGACAATGCTATTAACATCAAGGATGTTACCGACCTGATCGACTACCTGCTGAGCGGTTCCTGGTAAACCACGCCCAACAAGGCAAAACAAAGCCGCGCGTTCCACGAGGGAGCGCGCGGCTTCTTGTACTGGGTCAAATAGTCTTATTTCACAATCTTAACAGCCGTGGAGGTGCCATCGGTGTAACGCACCACCATGATGTTGATACCCTGGAAGGGCTCCAAGCTCTCGGCACCCATGATGTTGTAGTAGCGGATGCTATCAACAGACTTGTCGGCCGTCAGGTTCTTGACTGCAGTGGGAGGTGACGGGCTGGGCGGCAGGTCAAACGGATAAACCTCATAATAGCTGGGCGTGTTGTCACCCTCATTGGGTTTCGGGGCGCCTGCTGGGCCGCCAGCGTTGACATCTTTAAAGACTGCGGCATGGAACGAGTACAGCGAGCCGGGAATCAAGCCTTCGGGCATTCCATAGGGACCCGCGTCATACAGCCTGTTGTAGATCCAGTTCACCTTGAAAATACCATCCAGGTCAAGGCCGTTGACCTTAGTACCCTCGGGTTGATAGACACTGAACATGTCAGCACCAATCCACACACCCATGATGTGGGTAACCTCTTGAATCTTGGGATTCATGAAGAAGACACGCACGCTGGTATCGACCGTGGGCATCACATTATCGCCGGGAGCCACACCACCCTCAACCAGATTGGAAGGCAGGAAGTTGAACGGCATGTACTGGTTATAGTAGTAGATGCTGTCGGGGTGTGTACTGGTCTCGTTATAGTCACCATTGTAGCCGGGATAACCCACCACTGCGGTGCTGGGGCTGGGCTTTTGGGTCAACTCGATGCGGTAGTTCACATCATCGACATATTCGCCCCTGACGGTGCCGGCGGCAATCGTCTTGTTCAAGTAATTCTCGGGCTCATCATTGATGTTCTTGAAATCAAGGATTACCCAGTTACTCTGATCCCATTCACGCTTCTGGAGGCCCACGTTGACCATGTAATCATACTGGTCGGTAGGTATCTCGACCTTCTCGTTAGACTTGTTGCCCACGTCCTTGGCCCACAGGTAGCTCACTTCGTCATTCTGTACGACCCAGGTGCCGATCAGTTCGTCGGCAACGGTGTAGGTGCGCTCGGGCACGCCGGTATCCTCGATCTGCGACAGCGGCGAGGCAAAGTAGGCCGTGATAGTGACTTCGCTGCTGGGCATGGTGAAGCTATACTCGCCAGTCGTCTCGTCGGGAGTCAGCGTCGTGGTTACGCCAGTAGTCATGTTGGTCACGAGCACCTCGTTCACCTCAAAGCCAGGATTAGGCTCAACCGAGAACGTCACGTCGGCATTGGCGACCGAAGTCGGGGCTACATCGATAAAGCCTCCCTCGGGCGGGTTGCACTCGGTGTAGATGTTATAAACTACCTCCGAGAAGGTGGCGTAGATGAACACATCCTCGGCAGGCATGACAAACGTATAGCCACCATTGCCGTTATTGGTGGGAGTGATCGTCTGGCCCGTAGTGTTGCCGGTAATCGACAACGAGGATAGCGCATAATTGGCACTGGGAGTGACGGTAAAGGTCACCGAAGCATCGGCAGCGGCACTGGAAGCCACTTCGATCAAGCCGCCGTTCTGGGGATACCACATAGCCTCGATGGCATAGGTCACTGGCACCACATTATACACAGCCGTTCCGGGAACGACGATATAGTCGATATTGGCCTCGGCCTGGACAGTGGTTTGACCCAGAGCGGTGATCACCGCGGTATTGTCAGCTTCTTGGGTAGTCCAGTTGTCAATCGTGTTCTTGAACGACTGTGACTCCTCGTTGATAGAGTACTGCTGAGCAATACCATGGACTATAGACTGCAGGTCACTGCTGATGGTCACGACTTGACCGGGATTGACGGTGCTGCCGCTCTCGGGATCAAAGTAGAGGTGCAGCGGTGTCTCGACGATGCGCATGCGATTCATGTCCTTGTTGACATAGATGGTGTAGACGCCCGCAGGAATCTTGAATGCGTTGTCGGGACGGTCGCCATAGAGCACGACATCGGTCGAGCCGTCGTCCACGCCGTAGTTGTTATACTCAGCTGCCAAACGGCCGGTTACCTTGCTCCAGTCGCCGCCAGTGGCTGTCTGCCAGGTGATGTTGTGGTCGATACCCTTAGCCAAGCTGAAGTAGCCATAAGCCTGATCGGAATTGGCATCATCATTACCGCCCTTGTAGTAAACCTCGAGGTAATATTCCTCGGTATTGGGGTTGTAGTTGAAGCGGGGACCGGCAGGAACCCAGCTGGTGCGACCCATGGCCGTTCCCAGCAGGTAGAGGCTGGGCATCGACTCATAGAATCGCGCCTCGACGGTCACATTGCCCTCGGGCATGATAAACGTGTAGCTGTTGCCGGCATCGGTTGTGGCCACGGGGGTGATGGTTGTGGTCTCGCCAGTGTCGTTGTTGATCACAACGACCTCGCTGATGGTCCAGCCCCAGTTGGTGGCCACGTCGAGGGTCACCGTCTCACCGGCCTGGGCCATGTTGCTCTCGTCCATGCCGCCAGTGATCGTGATGCTGCCACCCTCGGGCGGAGTGCACACGGTCGAGATGCTGTAGGCCTGGGCCAGCTTGTAGAGCCACACACGGGTGTTGACATCATTGGTCCAGTTCAGCACATTGAAGTTGCCGTCAGCGTTGTTGTAGCGCACCACAAAGTTGGTGTTGCTGCCGCTGGTGTTGTCTTGCAGGAAGCGCAACAGGTAGTTGTAGGCATTGCCACTCACCATCATCGAGCCGCGGTTTTCTCCAGTGAGCGGCGAACTCAGGAACACATTGTAGTTCTGAGTGCGCATGTAGCCGTTCAGGGTGTTCAGGTAGGCCGCACGGGTCAAGTTCAGGCCACCGGTGCTGGTGGTATCGGAATTCAGGTTGTCCATGCGGAAGAACACCGCGTTGTCATCGACACGCACCTTGCTCTTGTCGCTGCTGCCCAGGGGCCAGTCAACGATCGGGGCCGAAGCAAATGTCGTCTGGCCCGGTGTCCAGTAACGCATCACCTTGTCATAGGTCTGCGAGACGATGATATAGGTCTGGCCTTCCTGGATTTGGCTACCATGGGTCACCAGGTCAAAGATGTCACCCACCACGCGCTTGTAGCCGGCATGGACGGTAGCATCGGCCTCGGGCATGGTGAAACTGTAGGAGCCGTTGCCGTTGTCAGTCACGGTCACCTCGTTATTGTTGACATCGGTCACGGTAACGCCTGTGGCCTCCCATCCCCAGTTGGGGCTCGGGGTAACGGTCACATTGGCACCGCCGTTGGCATAGTTGTTATTGTCGACGGTGGTCACGTCACCGGTCACGTTGACCACACCGCCACCGGCGGGGGTGTTCTCGGTGAAGATCTGGTAAGCACCGGCAATCTCAAAGTGGGCCGTGACGGTCACATCCTGGGCCGGCATGACAAAGCTGTAGGTGCCGTCGCCGTTATCGGTCACGGGGATGGTGGTCGTTGCGCCGTCGGCGATCACATCCACTCCAGTGAGGCTGTAGCCGGCATTGGGCGTGGCGGTGAAGTGGACGGTCTCTCCCTGCTGTGAGGTGCTGTTGACTGCACCGTTGCCCAGGTCGATCGAGCCGCCACTGGCGGGATCACACACGGTGGTGATGTTGTAGGCCTCGGCCAGCTTGTAGAGCCACACGCGCGTGTTAGCATCGCTGGTGCTATTATACATCCTGAATTTTCCATTATTGCTGGAATCGTAGCGAATATAATACCCACTACCCTTTGATTTGAATCGTGCCAAGAAGTTAGAAGCAGTTCCAATATAGGAATAGGAACGGTTCCAATCTGTCACACCCGTACTCAAGATCAAATTGGTAGAGCCCGAAGTACTACTGGGACGTATATAGCCATTTAATGTATTGAGCCAAGCTGATTCTCGGCTATACCCATCAATTGTGGTATCAACAACTTGTTCCATTCTGAAAAGTTGTGCATTACCATCAACCTTGACACGAGATTTCTCATTTCCCTCAGGCCCCATCCAGCCCACGATGTCAGTGGCAGGGAATGTGGCATCATCGGTCATCTTGATTTTCATCACCTTATCATAATTCTGGGTGACAAGGATATAAGTCTTGCCATCTTGGATCTGGCTGGTGCTTGTCACCAGGTCGAAGATGTCACCATCGAGCTTGTCATAGACGATCTCGACCGAACCAAAGCGCACGGGCTTGGCCATGGTGGTGAACTGCATGTGGTTACTGCTACCCTGCCACACGGCCGTGTAGGGGTCGGTCACAGTCAGGGTGCCAGGCTCACTCTGATTGTAGAAGTTCTGCACTATCGAGAGCGTAGTTGGTCCCCAGTAGAAGCAGTCCATGAGGTTGGCCGTGGTCGTGCTGTCCACACAGTGGAACACAATGCGCTTGATAATGTAGTTGTAGGAGTTCACCTCAAAGTACACCTGCTGGTGCTCGACGAGGTAGTTCTCGTTGTCGAGACCGCTGGTAAAGGTCATCATGATACCATCCTTGACGCAATAGTAGACACCTGTACCCGTCTGGTACAGGCCCTCGTTGCGGTTGATGGTCACCGTGTGCTCGCTTGCCCATAGCGGGATGGCCATGGCAAGCAGCATGAGAAAGGTAAGTAATTTTTTCATCATTGTTTATTTTAACTTTGGTTATACAAATATTGCCAACGAAATGCAAATGGAAAAATAGGATACAAATTCTATTCGCCACAGCAAACTATTCACAATTAACTTGCAAATATAACACTTTTATTCTAAAAACAAGCAATTTGCATGGATTTTTAACTATAATTTCCTGATTTTTTTAATCCTGTAATATATTATTATTTATAATCAAGTCCGATTCAACGACAGCACCAAGGGCCCCATAACGTCGATTTCTTCTAGCAAAATCATTGGCGCGTCCCCTCAAAAATATTATTCTCGTCGAGTTATCAACGCACGCAAAGTTGCATTGCCAGTACAATTTTTTGCCCATTTTTTTGCATTGCCAGTACAAATCAATTATTTTTGCAACAATCAATGGAATGGTAAAGATATAAACGTTGGCCCGCGATTGCTTTTTAACACGGACTTAGCAGATCAAACGTATTTCACGCAATGAAAATAGCATAAATTCGTGTTCTATCGGTCTTATTCTCATTAGCCCCGCATGGTTGGTGCCAACATCTATATCACTGCCTGGATATAACAACATTATAGTCACCGACAAACGATGAATAGACGAGAAATGATCAAGAAGACGGGCGCAGCAGCCGTGGGAGCTACGGTGCTGGGACTGCCCATGGGCGCTAGCGCCCAGCAGAGCGGCAACGGTAATCAACCTGCAAGCAAGCGCCGCCTCAAGGTGATGGCTATCGGAGCCCACCCCGATGACCCGGAGACGTGCTGCGGCGGCACGATGTGCCTGCTGCATGATGCGGGCCATGAGGTGGTGTGCGTGTATCTCACGCGCGGCGAGGCAGGCATTGCCGGCATGAGCCACAGCGAAGCCGCCGCCGTGCGCGTGGTCGAGAGCGAGAACGCCTGCCGCGTGACGGGAGCACGCCACATCTTCATGAGCCAGGTGGACGGCAATACTGAAGTCAATCTGGAACGCTACAAGGAGATGCGCGAGCTCATCGACCGCGAGAACCCCGACATCGTGATGACCCACTGGCCCCTCGACGGCCACAGGGACCACGCCATCTGCGGCATCCTGGTGATGGATGCCTGGAGGCGACTGGACCGTCGCTTCAAGCTGTTTTATTTCGAGGCCATGTCGGGAACGCAGAGCCAGCTGTTCCACCCCACCCACTGGGTGAACATCGAGAGCGTGCTCGAGCGCAAGCACGAGGCGTGCAACTGCCACGTGAGCCAGCACATGGACGAGATCTATGAGTGGCACGGCGCGATGGAGAAGTTCCGCGGCCTGGAGTGCCGATGCAACGCTGCCGAGGCCTTCGCCCAGCACATCGACAACCTCCCGACCCTGCTGTAACCGCCCTCTCCACTTTCAAACAACCTGAACAACAACAAGACAACAAGTACTACTCTTTATTATTAAAAAACCGTGGCATGGGGTTGACCCTCATGCCACGGTTTTATCTTGCTGAATGTGTCTATCAGAAGGTGAAGCTAGCACCGACCATGCAGCCGATGCGCTGTGCACCCTGTCCGTAGAGGATATCGTAGCGGCGATTCAACAGGTTGTGAGCCTGGAGCCACAGGGCGACATTATTATTGAGGCGGTAGTTGGCGCCAGCGTGCAGATTGATAACGTCATCCATGTCGACAAATTCGTACATTATCTGATTCGTGTATTCGGGGCTAGAAATGTAGTAGTTGAACAACGCCATGCGGCCGCCGCGGTACTCGAGGCCGACGTCAAACGTGAGCGGACGCCACGGATGCACCTTGATGTCAAAATCACCCACGGTAGAAGCGCGGTCTACGCCCAACTTGTAATTGTTGTAGTGCTTGTCGGTCGCGAAAAACTCGTCGTCGTGGGGTGCAAACTTGATGCTGGCATTAGCTTCGATGAGCGAGCGGTACTTGTAGTTGAGTTCGGCACCGACCCAATAGCCACGGCCATCAATAACGGTGTAGGTACTCATCATTCCGGTGGCCAAAGGAAGGCTTGGATAGTCAGTTGGATTGAGATCGTAGTAGCAGATACCCGGCTGGTCCTTTACGATGGCATAGCCCAGCGACAACTTGCCGCTCAAGCCCTGGAAAGGCCCGATCTTGAAGCCAGCCTCGGCATCAAGGGGCGTATAGATGCTGCCGTACATCAAGAACGGATAGTCATAACGGTGATTGGCGTAGTGGGTGGGCACACGATAGCCCAATAATTTACCGCCTAACGCGTTGGCATAGAATGTGAAGCCATCGACCAACGCGAGATTGAAACGCACGTTGGGCGAGAGGCGGAAGACAGCCCCATCGCTGAAGCTCAAATGAGCATTCACACCCAATTGTAGCTTGTACATGTCACCATGAATGGTGTAAGTGGGCGAAAGGGTGATCATACCCACCTCGTCAAACAGGTCTAATTCGCTATTGGCAATCGCCTTGGCACCACGGCGCAGGTACTCGCCCTTGATGGCCAATCCAGCTGTAGTCAACTCGTTAATGTTATAGCTGCCGCCCAAGTTCAAGATGCCCCAATTATCGTGGGCACCATGCTTATAGTCTTTGTTGAACGGTTTGTCATAAGCCGCATGGCCATATTGCAAACCCACGTTGTACAACAAAGGTTTATCCAGTAGATTAAAGCGGCTCTTCCAGCCCGCATTGATATTGAAATCAACGAAGGTCTGTTTCTCCTTGTCCCAATCATAAGCTGAGTTAAGGCTCGGCCCTCCTATAAAATCCACCGAGTTCCAGCCGCCATAGTAATTATAGTTGTCGATGTGGAATTGCGCATCCAGGCCAAGGGTTCCGTTGCCCAGCGCTCGATTGTAGTCCACGCCGATGGTGTTGTCGTTAAACTTCTGCTTGAGACGGTTATCGTCGTCAAGGACAATCTTGCTGGAATTCTTGCCGGCCCAGCTGCTGTTGTGATTGAGCCAGAACTTGAGATTCTCGTGTTCGGCATCGATAACGCGGTAGCCGAAGTCCAGGCGGAAGTTGGCCTGAGTGCCGGCGCCCACGTCCAGATAACCGCGCTGGTCGCTGAAGTTGTGCGCCGTGCGGTAGCCATAGGGCAGCAGCGTCGGTATCGTGGTGGGCACCTCGATGGGCGTGGTCAGGTCGCTATAGCCTAGCGAGGTCTTGGGACCAGTGCTGACGGGTTTCTTGACCTTGGGCAACTCGTTTTTCTTGACGGCTTTCTTCTCGAGGGGAGCGATGTCCTTCTCGAGGGTGATTTCCTTATTCAACTTGGTGTTGTCCTGAGCAACGGTCACATTGCACACGAACGCCGCCAGCAGCATGGCGATATATAATTTTCTGTTCTTCATCATAACTTATATATTATAATGTGTGGTGGTTTAATTCTTGCTCTTGGTGCTCTTTTTCTTTCCGTTATCGGTACTCGAATTGGTAGTCGATGAGGCATTGCCGCCTTTCCACTTGTTCAAGCGGGACTCGATCTCGCTAAAGATGTCCTTCTCCTTGCCGGGATAGTTGCTCTTGACGCTCTGCAAGTAGTCTCGGGCCTGTGACACATTACCCTGTTTGTGGTAAATGTCGGCCAGAGTGATGAAGCTCTTGGCAAGCCAGTAGTTGTGGGGCGTGCCTGCATCGATCAACTCGTTGATGACACGCTCGGCCGATTTGCTGTCGTTCATCTCATAGAGCATGCGCGACAACTCATAAGAGGCTTGGGCGCCATACTCGCTCGAGGGATCCTTGGCAAGCGTCCTGAAGGCCGCTTCGGCCTCTTTGGTATTGCCCATCTGGGCCGACGCCATGCCACGGTCGAGAGTCACTTCCTTCTCCTCGTTGGCAGTGAGTCCGCCCCGGTCGAGCAGCGTTGTCGTGATCAGGCGCACCTCGTTCCAGTTACCCATCTGCTTGGCAACACGCATGGCACCCAGCTGGGCCAGCGTGCGATTATCGTCGCTGGTGGCGCGATCGGCCAGCTCTTTGTAGCTCTGCAAGGCCTCATCCATCTTGCCCTGGCGCGCGAGAATGTCGCTGCGCATGGCCAGAGCGTCCTGGGCATAGGAAGCGTCTCCGCCCGCCTGCAAGGCCTTGTCGATGGCGGTCATCGCGTCACTGTACTTACCCTTGCCATAGTGGTAGCGGGCGATGTAGTAATGAGCCTTGGGCACGTAGGCGCCGTCGGGATAGTCCTTGAGGTACTGCTGCATCTTGTCGATACTGGGGCGGGTGTCGATGGCGGCTTTCTCGGCGGCCTCAAAGGTCAGGCGCTCGACCTCGCCGACATCGATCTTGGGCGCATTGGGCACACTGTTGAGGAACTTGCCGAACTCGGCCAACTGGCCACGGTCGGCATAGATGAGTTTCATGTCCTCGGCGGCAGCCTGAGCCTCGTCACTGGTGGGATATTGCTTGATGACCTTCTTGTAGGCCTCGATGGCGGCGTCCTCCTTGCCTATCGACTTATTGACCAGCGCCGTCTGCAACAGTCCCTTGCGGGCCTCGACGCTCTTGGGATAATCCTTCAAGAGCTTGGCATAGGTGTCGAGTGCGTCATTGTTCTTGCCCAATAATGACTGGGCGTTGCCTTTCTCGAGCATAGCCTGGGGGGCGAGATCACTCTTGGGATAAGCCTTGATCAGGGCGTCCATCTGGTTAATTTCATCGGCATACTGGTGGCTCAACCCCATCATGATGCCCTTCTGGTACATCGAGTAGTCGCCACTGGTATTCTTGTCCAGGCGCATGGCCTGGTCATAGGACGATTGGGCTCCGCCAAAGTCACGCGCATAGTACTGCGAGTCACCGATGCGGTTATAGGCGTCGGCCACCAGGTCGCTGCTCAACTGCTTGCTGGCAATGGCGTTCTGGAAGGCGGTCTTGGCCTCGGCATAACGCTTCTGGCCATAGAGGCTGTAACCCAGGTTGTACTGTGCCAAACCATAGTTCTCGTCGGTCTTGTCGATGGCCTTGACATACTCCTGCTGGTACTTGGCGGCAGCTTTATAGTCACCCTCGCGGTACTCGGCCTCGGCCAGCCACAAGCGGCTCTCGTTCAGGGCCGTCTTGTCATAGTTGCCCACAGCAATAGCATCCTTGAAGTATTTGTTGGCCTGCTTGGTTTGGTTATTGGCCAGCGCTTGCACTCCCAGATTATAGAGAATGTTCTGCTTGGCCTTGAGCACGCGCGCTCCCGGATGCTTGATGCGATTGATGCTCGTGAGGGCCCGCTGATAGTCGGTGGTGTTCATATAGGCATCCACCAGATAGCCCTCGACATTATCTTTATAGCGCGAGTTGGGGTACTCGTTCAAGAAGTCCTCAAACAGGTCCACACTCTTGTCAAACGGGGTGCGCGCCCCCTTGCTCACGCCGACGGCGTAGTTGTAATAGGCTGTCTCCTTGACATTCTTGTCATAGTCCATCATAGCGGCCTGCTGGAAAGCCATGTTGGCGCCGTTCAGGTCATTCAGGCGGCGCTTGGCCTGGCCCAGATACAGGTATGCGCTCTGGGAGAGAGCATCGCTACTGTCGGTCACATGCAGCATGTTATCGACAACCGCCTGATAGTTGCCGTCGCGGTAGTCAAGCACACCCATCGTGTAGGCAGCCGTGCGGTAAGGCTCTCCCTCGGGGTTATCAAGATAGCGGCGCAGGTAGGTGCGGGCCTCGCGATCGTTTCCCTGATGGTAGTAGCTCTCGCCCACCAATCGGTTGAGCTCGGCGTCAAAGTAGTCGTTCTGACGAGCATCAAGCAGTTGCTTGCCTTGCTCGATGACCTGGCGGTAATGCTGCTTGTTATATTCGATCTGCGTCAAGTAGTACTGGGACTGGTAGCCCAGCTCGCTGTCTTGGGGAATACGGGTGAATTTATCACTGGCAGCGTCATAGTCGCCACGGGCATAATCCAGATAGGCCTTATAGAAGTCACTGGCTCCGCCATAGCGGGAGCTCTTCTCGAGCTCATAGTACTGGCGCTCGGCGTCACGGTAGTTGCCCAGACGCAGGTTACAGTAGGCCCGACGATACTCCAAGTCCTCGTCGCTATTGAGGTCGAGTGAACGGTTGCGCACCATCGAGTAACTCAACAACGCGCTCTCCCACTGGCCGTGATAGAAGTAGAAGTTGCCCACCCTCATCTGGGCATCCATTGCCAGCGGCGATGCGGGATAATTGTCGATAAATCGCTGCAAGAGGGCCAGACTCGAGTCATCGCCCTGCTCAAAGCGGCTCATGGCGATGTAATAGTCGGCCTGCTCACGCATCGAGGCATCGCTGGGCAGCTGCTTCATGTGCTCGAGCTGGTCGATCGCGCCCACATAGTTGTGCGATTCATACATCTGCCTGCCGCGCTCCAGATAGCCGCAGGCCTCACTGTTCATCACGCCAGGCTGAGCCGCTCCGATAGCAGGCGCCGCAACCAGCACTGACAATAAGACTTTCTTTAACTTCGCCATATTCTGTAGTTTGTTTGTTATTATCTTTGACTTTCAGAGCCCATGCCAGGGCATCATTTTACCTTACACATTAATATTAACTGCAAATTTAACACTAAATTGCCAATCACCGTCAACACATCATCTAAAATATTGCTAAAATCAGCTATCAAATGTTGAAAAGAAGCCCTCAATCGCCGTTTCAAGAAGCCCAAAAATCGCGCAAACAGATGTGCTAAAACAGTAAGTTCAGGTAATAAAAACTCATCATAAAATAGAAAAAACCAAGAAAAAAGGGCTATATTTTTGGTATAATGTAAAAAATAACTACCTTTGCGTGTTTATTTGGCGAAAAGCCCTAAAATAGAGAGAAATAACGTAATAAAAATAATTGTAAATGGCTACATTAGAGAAAATTAGACAACGTAAGAAACTGCTTGCTCTGGTTATCGGAGCCGCATTGCTTTTATTCATTGTCCAAGTAGGTTTCGAGGCCATCGGTCGTGCCGGTGGCAGTACAGCTGCCGCAACCGTCGGCGGTAAGAAAATTGGCATTCAGGAATTCCAGCATCGCCTGGAACAAGAGATGGCCAAGGATCAGCAGAACAACAACCAACAGCAGACCGACCCTGCAATCCGCCAGCAGCAGGTGCTCGATGAGATGATCAACGAGGAGCTGCTCGAGCAGGAGTACGAGAGACTGGGTATCGACGTGAGCGACACAGAGATCAGCGAACTCATGATCGGCAAGAACCCCGCTCCCGCCGTTGCACAGTTTGCACAGCAGGCCGGCGCCAAGAGCCCCGCCGAGTTGTTTGACTTCATCATGAATCCCGGCAAGCAGGGTGTTCAGGAGTCACAAATCGCCGAGTTGAAGATGCAGTGGAACAACCTGCAAGAGGACATCGTTAAGCAATACAAGTTCGCCAAGTTGCAGAACCTGATGGCTGGTTGCATGCAGGCCAATGACCTGGACCGCGCCCAGATGGAACAGGACGAGGCTATCACCAACGTTGTTACCTTTGCCAAGAAGGATTACTCCTCGCTTGCCGATGACAAATATCCCGTCAGCGACGAGGAGCTCAAGGCCGAGTGGGAGAAGCTCAAACCCATGTTCAAGATTGACGAGGAGGTGCGTGCTATCCACTTTATCGCCGTTAATATTGAGCCTAACGCCGAGGACATCGCTGCCGCCAACAAGATCGCCGACGCTGCCTACATCGCCCTGCAGAAGGGTCGCGGCATCGACTCGGTTAGATTGCTTGGCACCGTGCAGATCGACACCGCCAAGGTGCTTCAAAAGGAAATGCCCACTAGCGTGCGCGACATCTTTGCCAACGCCGCCATCGGCGCCACCCACCGCGACAGCACTGTCAACAACCACCACGTGATGTACAAGCTGATGAACAAGGAAGTCAGCCTTGACTCAGTTGACCTGAGCTACATCGTGGTACAGGGCGACAACAAGATGCAGCAGAATGTTCTGGCCCAGATCAACGCTGGCAAGACCCTTGACGAGCTCAAGAAGACCTACGCCGACAAGGTTGACGGCAAGGCCAACGAGTGGCAGCGCGTTTACAACCTGCCCGACTCTATCAAGTCCAAGATCGCTAATGCCGCCAATGGCACTTACTTTGTGTACAACAGCAGCGAGCAAGGCGCCGTTTACATGAAGGTTAACGACAAGAAGGCTGCCAAGACGTTCTACACCGTGGGCACCATCACCTATGACGCCTATGCAAGCACCAAGACCAGTGACGACCTGCGCGATAAGTTCCAGCAGTTCTTGAACAAGAACAAGACCATCAAGGACTTTGAGGAGAACGCAGCCAAGGCTGGTTATAACGCAGTCGAGATGCTCATCACCCCCAGCACTGCCCAACTGGGTAGCGGTTTCGGTGGTGGTATCAAGGATACCCGCAAGGCCGTTAAGTGGGCTTATGACAGCAAGAAGGGTGACGTTTCGCCCATCTTCAGCGACAACAACGACGTCATGGTTGCCGTTGCAGTCGATGACATCTATGACAGCGGTTACCTGCCTTACTACTTCAGCCAGGGCAAGGAGATGCTCACCCAGCGCGTGCGCAACAGCAAGAAGGGTGACGCTCTGTTGAAGCAATACCAGGGCAAGGCCAAGGACCTGAATGGTTATGCCGCCGCAATGGGCACCTCGATCGACACGGTCAACGTGGTATTTGCATCCAACGGTGATCCCAAGCTGGGTCAAGAGCCTGGCCTGATCGGCCGAATGTCCGCAGCTAAGCCCGGTGCTTTGCAGGGTCCCTGGAAGGGTGAGAACGCCTTGTTTGTTTACCAGGTGGTTAAGCAGGAGAAGGCCGAGCGCAAGGCCACTAAGGAAGAGCTCGACAGCCGCTACGCACAGAGCCGCGGAGCCCAGGTATTTGCCAACCCCCGCACGATCAACCAGATCCTGAGCAAGGCTCCCAAGAAGAGCTGGTGGCCCTGGTCTAAGTCGAACAATCAGGTGAAGAAGAACCTGATCAAGTTCTTCTGATAACGCGTGATGTGTCCGCCGATGCGGGCACTAGACCACACCGATAACCCCAAGAAGTCCGGCAGCAAGTATGCTGCGGGACTTCTTGCCTTGTTGCCTCAGTTAGTCCAAGCAGCGTGTTTTAAATAAATTGTATTGTCCGATATGTGTTTCGCCCCGTCACACAATCAGCTGAATTATATCGACTTGGATATGCGATTATCAAAACGGACTTACCAGTAGCTGGCTATAGGGCCTCGCCTTGACGTGTTAATAATGCATTGTCACTTTTCACCAGGTACTGACAAAATTCAACTTTTTAGCACCATTTTTCTCGATATATCAAAAAAATGGGCTAAATTTGTAGGTTAAACCAAAAATGCCACATAATCAATGTCAACAGTTAACGAGAGACAAGACGAAATCATTGAGGAATTTGAGGGTCTGGATGACTGGATGGACCGCTACCAGGTCATCATCGACATGGGCAACGCCATGCCCGCGCTCGACGAGCAATACAAGACGGCCGACAACCTGATTGACGGCTGTCAGAGCCGCGTGTGGCTCCAGGCCGACTGCATCGACGGCAAGATGCGCTTGCAAGCCGACAGCGATGCCATCATTGTCAAGGGCATCATCTCGATGCTCGTGCGCGTGCTTGACGGCGCCACGCCCCAGGAGGTGCTCGACACCGACCTGTACTTCATCGAGCGCATCGGCCTGAGGGAGCACCTCTCCCCCACCCGCAGCAACGGCTTGCTGGCCATGGTCAAGCAGGTGCGTGCTTATGCACTCGCCTTCAGTGCCCTAGATTCAGGTGAAGCGAAACAATAACATTATTAATAATTAACCTATCAAAAACTAACAGATTATGTTTAAAAACCATCCCAAGGGTCTAATCCCTGCCGCGTTGAGCAACATGGGTGAGCGCTTCGGCTACTACATCATGAATGCCGTGCTGCTGCTGTTCCTGTGCTCTAAGTTCGGCCTTGACGAGGGCACCAGTGGTGTGATCTACAGTGTCTTCTATGCTGGCATCTATGTATTGAGCCTTGTCGGCGGTTTCATTGCCGACCGCACCCAGAATTACAAGGGCACCATCCAGTGGGGTCTTGTCATCATGGCCATCGGCTACGTGCTGCTGTCTATTCCTGTTGTCCACTCGGCCGGCAACCACATGTGGCTTCTTGTGTTCACCTGTGTGGCATTGTTCCTGATCGCCTTTGGTAACGGCTTGTTCAAGGGTAACCTGCAGGCTATCGTTGGCCAGATGTATGATAACATGGAGGCCGACGCTGTTGCCGCTGGCAAGAGCGCCGAGGAGATCAAGGAGATCAAGGATCGCCGCGACTCGGGCTTCCAGATTTTCTATGTGTTCATCAACATCGGTGGCTTGA
>CAMJJG010000009.1 GCA_946406035.1 uncultured Prevotellaceae bacterium | reverse complement strand
GCTGCTTGCAGCAGAACTTGATGAAATTGGCCAGCAGGACTTGCTGCTCCACGGGTAGCGTCTTGTCATAGTGGTAAGCCATAAAGCCTCCCAGTAAATAAGAAGAATACTCGAGCGTGAAATGAGAGGTGGAACTGGGGGCGTGGATGCGTCTCTTGTGGAGCATCTCTTTGGCCAGTTCTGTGACTTGGTCTTGGCTGAACGCCTGATAATCGGCAGCGGTGCACATGACCATCACCCATGATGCCAGGTCGATCTCGTCAACCAGGGTGATTCCATCACGTTCGGCCTCAACCCTCTTGCAGCCTAATCGACAGTACAAGTCAATCAAGGACTGTGCACCGCCTTTACGCTTCATGAGTTCCTCATAGCCGTTAAACCTCGTTATGACCGACAGAATGCCGTCATAGATGTCGTTAAAAAGTTCCCAATTAGAATGGTAAGGGTGGTTGAAGCAGGTCCAGGCCAGATTGGCCGTTGACATGTTCTTGAGCAGATCGTTGGGGACATTGCACATCGCCATGAGTTCGTCGCCCGTCTGGGCCTCGCCCTTGTGCTCCTGCCAGTAATCAAACGAGTAGCCCTCGCCCTGCAGGTTGCTATCGTCGATGGTGGGCGTGGGCCACATCTTGAAGTCCCCTACGGGCATTACAGGTGACGCGGGGTCGTTCTGGATGACGGGCTCAGGCTCGTCGGTCGTGCAGGCTGTCAGGGCCATCAGGGCCATCATTGCCATTGAAATCATTTTCTTTTTCATCTCTTTATTGTTGTTTAAGTGGTTAATTGACGGTTTCCTGGGTGCGTTGCAGGGGCGCATCGTTGCCACTTCGGCGCTTGAAGGGGTTGTTGATGGTGTTGAACGTCCACCGCACGATGACCTGGATGTTGCGAGAGTCGTTGTTGACCTCGGTGCTGTTGAACACACCCAGGTAATTGGTCTCGCTGCGGGTGCTCATGCTGCGGTTAAGCACGTCGTGATAGTTGGCGCCCAGCATGAGCCTGCCCTTGAAGAAGGTGGCCCTCACGCTCAGGTTCAAGCCCAGCAATGAGTTGCAGCGGGTATAGCCCGCCGTCCACGGTGTCGAGTAGAGCACACTGCAACCCAACATCAACTGCCGCAGCACGTTGTACTGCACGTTGCCGTGCAGCAGGCCACAGGGGCGCTTCTCGGTCTCCAGTCCCAGCATGGGGATGGTGATGCGGGGCAGCGTGCCCGATGCCAGCAGGTAGAGGCTGAGCCTGTCGGTGCTGAGCGAGTAGTCCAGGTCGAGCGTCCAGGCATGGTAGGGGTTGATGTTGATGGGGCTCTGGCGCAACGTTCCCCACTGGAGCAACTGGTGTATCGTCTGGATGCCATTCTCCACGTGCCGATAGGAGGCCTGGACGTTGAAGTGGCGATAATGTGCCGCGAGGCTGACGCGATTGGTCACCGTGGGGCGTAACAGGGGATTTCCAGTAGATATGTCGTCGGCATAGACATAGGTGACGCTGGGCGACAGGCTATTGCTGGGAGAAACGGATTGTGACTGGATGGGAAATACCATGAAATCGGTACCCGCCAGTGCCGAGTAGCCCAGGCTGCTGTAGGGCAGGATGTTAAAGTAAAATGCTGAGCGCAACTGGTTGTAGGACGGGCGCACGAGGGTGCGACGGTAATTGGCTGTGAGGTCAAAGTCGCGATTCACACGGTACCCGACATTGACATGGGGCAGCAAGTCATGGTAGTCCTTCTTGTAGCGGATGACGACGTCCTGGATGCTACTCGTGTGGTCATACTCGTAGCGCAAACCCGCGCTGACGCGCCAGCGCCTCCATTGTTTGCTGACGGAATAGTAGGCGGCAGCCCAGTCGTTGTTGCGGTTGATCTGCTGCGTGTCGTGGTCCTTGGTCGCCTCGCCATTGTTGCCCGCGTGTCCCCATTCCAGTCCTGTCTTGTGCTGCCAGCCTCGGGTGCCGAAGTCATATCTTGCCGTCGCCGTGGTGATGTCATAGTCGTTGGAATAGTGAATCTTCTGGGTTTGCTGGAAATATCGGTCGACAATCTTCTGGTCGTTGGTCTGCCGCGAGGTGGCATAATCGGCGATGACCAGCAACTGGGCTTCATCGCTGGGCTGCCATGAGTAACTGGCCGAGAAACTGTTGTTCACCGAGCCCAGTTTCATCGCGTTGTCATCATCGGTGCGGATCATGTAGTAAGAGTTGCCGCTGGTGCGCTGGAATTGTCGCGTCACTTGCAGGTCAAGCCCCGTCTTGCTGTAGCTGCCATTGTATTGCAGGCCCAGCACGCTCCTGGGTGTCAAGGCATAGTTGATGCCGGCAAACACGCGGTAATCGTTACCGCTGCCCTCGTAGTGGATCGTATCGTCCTTGTTGCTGTCGTAGATGTGGGTGTGCTGCGTGTTGGAGCTGCGCGAGTTGTAGTGGTTGTAACTCATCGAGATGTTGCCTGACAGCTTGTTGTACTTGCCGTCGATGGTCAGGGTCGTGGCGTTCGACACCTTGTGCTTGAAATCGACCACATCGGTCACACTGGCGCCCAGATAATTCTTGAGGGAACTGTGGGTGTAGATCTTGATGACGGCATCGGCTGTGGAGGCATATTGGGCGCCAGGGTCGCGGATGACCTCGATGCGCTTGATGTCGTGGGAATTGAGCATCGAGAGCTCGGCCACATTGTTGACAAGGCGGTTGTTGATATAGACCAGGGTCTTGTCGCGGCCAATGACCTTGATGTTGTCTCCAGCGTCAATCACCACGCCAGGAGTCCATCGCAACAGGTCGAGCGCACTCCCCGCGTTGCCCATCACGGTGCCGCCCAGATTGGTCAAGGTGTAATTGGTCCCGTCATGCTGCATGTTGATGACGGGTGTGGTGACCTGTGCCCCCTTGAGGGGCGTGATAGAGCGTTCCATCCTGATGGTGCCAACCCTAGTGGGCTTGAAACGTCGATACACGGTCTTGTAGCCCACATGGCTGATGCGAGCGATGACCGGCGAGTGATCCACTGGAATGACAAACACGCCGCTGCTATTGGTCACGCCACCTGTAATATAGGTGGAATCGGCGGGATGGAGTAACATCACATTGGCATACTCCAGCGGTTGGGATTTCTCGTTCAACAGACGTCCAATCAGGCGATACTCGGTCTTGTGGGTGCACTCGACATAGATTTCACGGCCACTATCCTTGGTGGTCATGGCGATGGGGTAAAAGCCGATGAGTTGCCTGATGGCATCAGGAATGGTCTGATTCTTGACGTTGGCGGTAACGCTGAAATCCTCCAACTCATTGAAGATGAATACGATTTGATACTTGTCGGTCTGTTTTTGCAAGTATCGCAACGCGTCACTCATCGATACGTTGTCAAACCGATGCGTGATCCGTTGAGCCTGGACAGTCATCGCCGTGAGGCACAACACGAGCAGCAATATGTACCACCGCTTAATCATTGTCATTAGTGATGTCGCTGATGATGAGTGTGTTATCCATGTGCTTGATGGTAAAGGTCTGGAAGCTGTTGAGCATGTCCACTACCTTGTCAATAGAGTAGGACGGCTCCCAGCGGTAATACAGGCGCAACGACTTAGCCTCTTCAGATTGCCATTCCACTTCCTGGATATTGTACCTTGCAGCCATGTCGTCAATGATCTGTCCCAGAGGCACGTCGTCATAGAGATGTGCTTCCTCTTGCAGGGTGGCCATTTCCTCTTGATCCTTGGTGACATCACCTGAAACGTCTATGGTTGCTGTTGCAGGCACTTGCTGAATGCCTGTATCGGTGGAATGATCCTCATGCAGCAATCCAAAGCCGCGCGTGTGCACGGCCGCCACCACGATGCCGACAGCAATGACGGTGACCGCGATGGCCGCTGCTACCCTGCGCCACACGGGGCGAGAAGATGAGCCCGCATGAGGATGCTGTGCAATCAGCCGTTCCCATTCCAGTTGGGTGTCGTCGGCCTGCCGGTCATAACGTTCAGCGTCCAAGGCGCCCCTTGTGGCCGACATCGTCGTGTAGAGCTCGCGGCATTGCTCGTCATCGAGAATCTCTTGCCACTGCTCGTCATCATATTTTTCGGGATGTTCCATCATGTGGAACAGCAATTCGGTCTTGTCCATCATCCCTGTTGTTTTATGGTTAAACGTAATTGGTTCATCGCGTCACGCAGGTGGTTATAGATTGTCGTCTCGCTCACGCCGAAGTGGGCTGCGATTTTCTTGAACGTCAGTCCATCGCGATAGTGCATCAGGACGATATCGCGGCTCATGGGAGGTTCGAGACGTTGGACGCCGTCCAATAGTGCCGTGATGAGGCCCTCGCTGGCCTCGGGCGAAGGCGCCTGCTCGTCGGGCATGTAGTATCGCATGGCGCGTTCGCGGGCACTGCGGCTGCGCATCACGTTCAAGCACCTGTTGTGCACACAGGTGAACAGGAACGCCCTGGACTTGTGCTCATCGAAGCTGATGTGCCCGTCCAAGAGTTGGGCAAAGATGTCATGCACGATGTCCCTGGCCTCCTCCTCGTCATGCAGCAGCATAATCCCCAGACGACACATCTCGTGATAGTGTGCCTTAAACAGCCTTTCAATATGCCGATTCTTGATTGCCATTCACTATATAGACACGCGACTTGCCGTTTACTCAACCCCTTGTTCCCATTTTTTTGTGGATAATTAAGGAAATTGCAATGGCGATAACTGTCCATGGCGGCTATCATTTGGCTCACGGACAGTTATCGCCATTAGTCGGGGGGGCGGGAAACACCAGCTGTGTCTAGAAATTGAAGATATCGCAGAAGATGATGGCCACGGCCCACTCATAGGGGCGCACGTCGCAGTAGCCCAGGGTCTTAGAATCCTTGTTCATGTCGATGCGGCCACCGGCATGCACCTCGGCGACAGTGGCATTGGAGCCGGGAACCGAGATCGAGCCACCGCTCGACACGGTGCACACCTTGCCACTGCGGTCATAGATGTCGCCCATGCTGATGCGGCCAATAGTGCTGCCCGAGGCGTCCTTGATATCGCCGCTGCCCTTGGGCAGTTGGCCAATCTTCTTGTGTGACGAGTTATAGACCACGCCATTCTCATCGACATAGCCGCGATTGCTGCCCTTCTCGATGCTCCATTCCTTGACCTTGGGGGCAGCGGTTGCCTTCGTGCCGCCGCTGGCCTTCTTACCGCCGGATTGGCTGGTTTTGGGCTGGTTGGCCGCCATGGCCTTGCGCTTGGCTTCTTGTTCTTGAGCGGCCTTGATACGGGCCTGCTCGGCCTGTTTGCGCTCCTGCTCGGCCCGCAGCTGTTCTTCCTTGATTTGGGTCCTCCTGGCGGTGATGGTCGGCTTGTCGTTGAGGATGCCAAAGTAGAGATAGGCAGCCACCTGCTTGTCGATACCGTGTGCCTTGCCTATGGCCTGTCCCTCCCAGGTGACCTTGCCGGCATCGTCGATGTGTCCGATGGCCTCGCCATCGATGATCACGTCACCGTTGGCGGCCAGGACAAGGTAGGGGGAGAGGTTCTGGCAGTTGACCACGCCACCGTTGAGCATCTGGCCCACCTTGCGGCCATCGCCATCAGTGATGTCGCCGCTCTTGTCGATGGAATAGACGGTTTTCTTGTCTGAACTGCCTTGGATAACGATTTTGCCGCCCTTGCTGCGGTAGAAGCCCTTGTAAGCGTCCATGTAGTAGAAGTCGATGTCGCCGTTGGCCTTCTTGATGCCCTCATCGACCATGTCCTTGACATCATCCGCTTGTTTCTTGACCTGCTTGGCCTTCTCGACGGCCTTTTTGCCCTTGTTGAGCAGTCCACCCAGTTGGGCCTGAGCGGTAAAGCAACACATCAGTGACGCGATGAGCACTATTAATCCTGTCTTTTTCATAATCATTCTATTTTAGAGGTTAAAAATGTCTTTGCAGCAAAGATAATATAATATTTTGGATAATTAGGTGATGGGATTAACATTTGTGGTTAAGCAGAACACGATTTTCCTTTAAAATATGGGTAATGATATAGCTGCAGGCCCATCGGGCGTATTAACCGCCCTAATGGGATTAATTTCCCATGCGATGCATGGTCATAATATGATTGTCATTTGCTGGGCCAGCTGCTATATCATTATCAAGAATAAATATTGATGTCACCCTCATGGTTATTAGCATCAATACTGGCCCCTGATGATCATGTGGATGACGGCGTTAACGTCGGCGATGTTGACCTCGCCGTCGCCATTGGCGTCGGCCTCGGGAATGCGGGTGTGGCCGTTGTTACCGCCCATGATGACGATATCGATCACGCTGTTGGCGTCCGAGATGGTGATCTCGCCATCACCATTCACATCGCCAGCTATGCGCTGGATGCTGCTGAATCTACTCCAGGGCTCGGTGTCTTTATAATCATCTATCGATTCAAAGGGGACAAACAGGGTGGCTTTGTCGTAATTGTCAAACGTTGATTCATAGGCCCAAGGCGGTGTCGTCGCCAGGCATGTCACGCTCGTGAGCGAGTAGCAATCGGTGAAAGCGTTGCCGTAGATGTGGCGGACGCTATTGGGAATAGTCACACTCGACAGGTTGCGGCATCCGGCAAACGCTGAATACTGGATTGAGGTGACCGAGCCGGGGATGACCACACTCTCGAGCCAGATGCAATTCTGGAAACAGCCACTGGGGATCTGGGATAAGGAATTGGAGAGTCGCACGCTACGCAAGTTGGTGCAACCGCTGAACACGTTTGCGTCCAAGTGGGTGACGGAGTTGGGGACAATCACGCTCGTCAGGCTGGTGCAACCTATGAAGGCTTGCATACCTATGGTGGAGACCGAGTTGCCAATAGTCACACTCGTCATGTTGTGGCAATTGAAAAACGCGTCGTACCCAATGGTTGTGACCGAGTTGGGGATGACCACGCTCTCCAGACTGAAGCAATTGAGGAATGCCGAATTGCCGATAGTGGTGACCGCATTGCCGATGGTCACTTGCGTCAGGTTCTCGCACTCATAGAATGCGCCATGAGCGATAGTGATGACGGCATCGGGGATGGTCACGCTCGATAGCCCAGTGCAATAATAGAAAGCGGTTTCACCGATGTGAGTAACAGCGTTGCCGATGGTCACACTTGCCAGGTCGAAACACCTGTAGAATGCGTTGTTGCCGATTGAAGTCGCCGAGTTGGGAATGACGATGCTCTTGAGTTTGCGACAATCATAGAATGCACTCTCGCCAATGGCCGTAACCGAATTGCCGATAGTCGCACTCGTTAGGTTACCGCAATTGTAGAACACCGATTCGCCCAAAGTCGTTACCGAGTTGGGAATGTCCACACTCGCTAGGCTGGTGCAGCCATAGAACGCCTTGTCGCCGATGGCGGTGACCGAGTTGGGGATGTTCACACTCGCCAGGCCAGTGCAATTATAGAAACAACTGCGTGGTATGGTTGTGACGGAGTTGCCAAGTGTCACGTTCTCCAAACCAGCGCACTCATAGAAGGTGTTATCGCCGATAGCGGTAACCGAGTTGGGGATGGTTACACTCGTCAGATCGCGACAAAAGCCAAAGGCCCATGAACTGATTTTGGTTACCGAGTTGGGAATGTCTACATTCATCAAGTTGTAACATCGGTAGAAACAGCCTTTGGGGATCGATGTGAGGGAGTTGGGAAGATCTACGCTGGGTAGGCTTACACACTCATTGAAAGCATATTGGCCGATTGTATCTACCGAATTGCCGATACTCACGCTAGTCATGTTTCGGCAACCCTGGAAGGCCCTGTCGCCGATTTCGGTAACCGAGTTAGGGATGACCACACTCGTGAGGTCGTGACAATTTTGGAACGCTTCTTTGTTGATGGACGTGACCGGGGCCGTCAATTGTCGGGTAGTATAGATGGGGTTACCCTGTTGGTTGTGCCCCGAAATATAGGTATATTCATAGGTCAAAGAAGAAGCGATGTCGGCGGTGCCGCTGTAGCCATCGTTCCTGCCCACCTTGGCACAATCCCCCATAGCGCTGTCGCCAGAGCCCGAGAAATAGAACTCATATATGATGCCATTATAAGTTATGGTGTCAAATCCTGCCGCGGCCTCAAGCGCTGTAGCCAGTGCAAGTAGCAATGTTATCAGTTTGGATGTCATGTTCATTTTTGATATCTGGTTTTAATGGGTGATCGGTCATAACGAGGAAATTTCGCCTGCAAAGTTATAATTAATTTGTCAAAGAGTTACCTTATCTTGTTCTCATTTTTAAAAATGTAAATAGCAGGGAATGAGGCATCTGGAAAATAAAAATCTCATTTTTCACTTGTTGGCAGTTATGAAGGGTGCCCCTAGGGGCTGCCTCGGGACGTGTGCAGCATGGGTTTCATCATTTCTTGTGCCTGGACTCGGGGTCTTCATGGTGAGGTTGACGGATGCCCCACTGGCTATTGAGCCAGGCAACTTTCTTGTCAAAGCAAGGTTTTGCAAAAGCTCTCATGCGGGCAGTGATGTTGTCGCCGCTGTATTGGGGCCATCGTTGATGGTCACAGTTGCCAGCGGCCTCGATCCGTGTAACGAAATCTTCCATAAAGGAATCCATTGTGGGATATACTTCTTCAATGAACCTTTTCCAGTGGTATCTCACGCGCTCTTGGAAATGGGGAAACTTGGCGATCTCGGCGATCCATCTGGAGCGGCAGTAGCTGGGCAGATTCTCATATATGAAATCATCAAACAGGTAGGTCGGTCCAAAACGGTGGAAAGAACTGCCGCAATCCCACAATGGACCAAATATTAGCTTGGTGTTCTCACCACGATGCTTATACATGTAGCAACTGCCCGAGAAAGCCTCAGGATTGTCGATAACTTCTTGAACAATGTAGAAAACCGCCAGTGAGTCGATGTCGATGTAATTTTCCCACAACCTGCTGCTCTTGTCGCTGCAATAGATAGCCTGATCGGCCTCCGTCAGGAAGCGGGTGATATATTCCCGTTGTTGCGGGCTCAGGTGTTCGGGGGAATGTGGCGTTACCCAGAAGGGGTTGCCGTTACCCTCGATCAACGAGATATTATCAGGCTCGATGTAGTTGTCAATTTCCAGTAACCAGCCGCCAGTGACTCGTCCGGGATCGGTATCATAGTCTTTCTGTTCCTCGATGTTGACTCGGTTTTTGGCAACGCGTATTTTCTCGGTCAGGAAATAGAGACCGGTATAATCGCCGTTGAGCACGACCTCGACAGGTTGTGTGTGGGGATTCCATGCCATCCCCATGCGGCGACCGATTTCGTTTGGCAATGCGTCATTCAATTGCCCCATCCAGTACTCAGCGTTAGCGAGCAAAACCCAGTGGCGGCTTGATGGCATGTTGAGCATGCTGTGCTTCTTGTTCAACTTGATCCGATAGGGCTTCTTCTCCAGATCGGTCCATGTAGCGTTGCCGTGCCCCTTGATCTGCATGCTCAGCGGTGCATATCTTGACCCGATGGATACAAATCGATCGTCTCCCATGTTATCCAGCCACCACTGGGCATAGACATACTCCTCCTTGCTGTTGATGGAACAGCTGTCCAGGGTGTTGATAAACAGCACTGGCAGCGTTCCGGAGTAGGGTGCGTCTATCCTAACGGTGTCAACGGGAGTTGGCTTATCTGGCACGACAGGCTCGTCTTGACAGTTGGTCAATGATAACCCCAGTAGGAGTAGTGATGTGGACATAATGATTTTGTTCATGATATAGTAGGGGATTTGTTGAAAATGAATTGTTTTTTTGACACGGGCAAAGGTAGAGGCTTTAACTGTTAAATCGGGTCAAAGATCAAAACATTACGACCTCATTCTGCTGTGCTTAATATCTTGGTAATCAGATATCTGTATAATAAAAATCTCATTTTCCACTCATCGGTGTGAGAAATAGGCCCAAAAGTGTTAATTTTGCGTCAAGAATGTCCCGTTTTGGGGTGCTTTCCTGAAATTGAAAACATAAATTATTGCGATGATAATGCTGCGTTCCAGAAATATCATTATTCCACTACTGTCGGCATTTACACTGTTGCTGGCGGGGTGTCATCACGACAGCGCCGCCATGCGGGAACTCTCGCATATCGACTCGATGGTCTATCACCAGGGCGAGAAAGAGGGTTTAGCCTTGTTGCAGCCAATGAGTACCGAACAACTTGATAAGCACGAGCAGGCCTATTATGCTGTGCTGCTATCGATGGCGATGTATAAGAACTATGTGCCGTGCAAGAGCGACTCGGCCATCAACGCTGCTGTTGACTATTTCAGGCAGTCGGGTGATGAGTTGAAGTACCTGAAGGCACTGGTCGCCCAGGGGTGCGTCAACGAGGATATGGGCTACCTGGAGCAGGCGGTTAAGAGCTATAACAGTGCCGAGCAGTTGCCGCTTGCCACCGACAGTTCGATGATCGCCTATGCCAAACTGCGGTTGGGCGTTTTATATCAGAATCAAGTGATTGGCTCGAGCACGATTGCCCTGCAGAAGTATCGTGAGGCCTTGCCGCTATTCAGAGCCCTGGGCGACAAGCACTATGAGTTGGTGTGCCTGACCAGCATCGGGGGCATTTACCGAAATATTGATGAGAAGCATGATTCGGCCGTGATGTGTATGAAGGGTGCCATCGAGCTGGCCCAGCAGTTGGGAGACCAGTACCACGCGTTTGCCAACCGTTATCAGCTATCGGAATACTACCTGGAGAGGGCACACGATTATGGGTTGAGCAAGCAGTACGGGCTTCAGGCCATCGGGACTTCCCCCGAGCTCATTGATCATCCTCGTGCCCATTATAGGCTGGCCATGTCCTACTTGCGCCTGGGCCAACCCGACTCGGCGATGTATTATGTGAAAACAGCTCCCCGTGCAGCGAGTGCAAGGGATAGTATCTTGTACTTTGAACTCATGTCCGAGCTGGAGCACTGCTACATGAAAAATGATGAGAAATCAAAACAATACATCCAACTGGCGCATGCTATTGCCGACTCATTGACCATCAATGGGCTCAATCACCGCCTGCTGGCCATTGAGAAGCGGTACGACAACCAGTTAGCGGTGTTGAAGCAGGTGAAGAGCGAGTCCCGATTGAGGGGGGTGTTGCTGCTGACCGCCCTGTTAGCGCTTGGCCTGCTGTCGTTGGCCTTACTGGTGTGGAGGTACAAGAACAAGTTGTTGATGAGCCAACAAGAGGTAGAGATGCTCAAGTCTGACCTGGAAGGCTCGCTGGAGAGCCTTAAGCGGATGCAGGCACGCCTCGAGGCCCGAAAGCTGAACGATGAGGAAGACAATCGGCAGAGTAATGAGTTGCAGACTATTGTCAATCATCAGATCGAAGCCGTACAGCAACTGATGGAGTGGTCCTACCAATATGATGGCGATAGGTTTGTCGCCAAGTTCAAGGAAATGATGACCGTGCCAGGTGTGGGCAATGGCAGCAATTACTGGACCCATCTGCAAAGCCTTGTCAACGAGTTGCACGATTGCGTGCTGGTCAAGGCGCAGGAGGCTGCACATGGTTCACTCACCGAGAGCGAATTGAACCTGCTGGCCCTGTATTGCTGTGGCTTCTCGCGCACGGTAACCATGGTGACGATGGGCTATAAGAGCATCGGCACAGTCTATAACAAGAAATTGCAGATTGCCAAGAAGTTGCAAGTCAACGATCTTGAAGACTTTGTGAGGCCCTATCTGAAGTGAGGCCGGACAACTCCTGGATGAGTTCCCGGGAACTGGTTGCGACGAGGGTGCGGGCGAGGTTCTTGCCGCGGGCGAATGGGGAGCGGGTCATGTCGGCGAGTTGCTGGATGGTGGCGTCGTAGAGGCCGTCAATGTTGGCGACGATGACAGGCCGCGGGTCGTCATTACCGATGGTCATCACGGCGAGGGTGGAAATCCACTCGTCGAGGGTGCCAATGCCGCCAGGCATGACGACAAACGCGTCGCCGTGCTCGATCATGTACTGTTTGCGGTCGCCCAAGTTGGCGGTATGGACAGCCTCGTCACACACTGGATCTAGCCTGTGCCTGAACATCTCGGGGATGACCCCGATGATGTGGCCGCCCGCCTCATGGGCGGCGCTGGCGGTGATGTGCATCAGGCCTGCATTGGAGCCGCCGTAGAGCAGGGTGTGGCCATGCTGGCCTATCCATGTGCCCAGTTCGTGGGCCAGTTGCTGGTATTTCTCGTCCAACCCCGCCTGTGAACTGCAATAAACGACGATATTCATGATTCTGTCAATGAGTTGTTTGTTAGAGGACAATATCGTTGATGATGTGTTTCACCTCCTTGAACAGGTAGCTGTGTAGGGTGCCGTCATTGTGCAGCAGGGTGAGGGTGCCGTCGGGGGCGATGCCTGCCACACTGGCCATGAATCGGTGCCCGCTGGCGTCCTCAAAGGGGTGTTGCTGGCCGTCGTTGCGGTACAGGGCCGCCATGTAGCGCTGATGCAATTCCTCGCGGGCGCTACTGTCGCCCATCGACTCCACAAGGCCTTCGATGCGTGAGCAGACGCGCTTCAGGAGTTCCATCAGGTCATGCTCGTGGCCCGTGATATTGATCAGTGACACGGGGTTGGGCGCATCACTCAGGAACCGCTCCTGGTTGACGTTGATGCCGATGCCGATGATGCTTGTGGCGATGTCAGCGCCATCGAGTGAGTTCTCGATGAGCATGCCGCAGGCCTTCTTGTCGCGCCAATAGACGTCGTTGGGCCACTTAACCGTGAAGCCGTCTCCGCCCAGGGCTGTGAGCGCCTCGACCACGGCCAGGGCTGCCGCCTCGCTCAGGTAGAACTGGTCGCGGGCCTTGACAGGAGGGCGCTTGAGCAGCATCGAGAACGTCAGGTTCTTACCGTCCTCGCTCTCCCAGGAGTTACCTTTCTGGCCGCGACCGGCGGTCTGGCTGGGGGTATAAATGACCGTACCGCCCGGCAGCGTCGCTGCCAAGCGGGACAGGTAGGTGTTGGTGCTTGCCGTCTGGCTCACCTTGATGTAGTGTGGCATGGCAGGTCAGGCGGGGAAAGTCATCTTGAGGGTGCGGCTATGGTCCTCATTGACGGTGATATCGACTCTCACGGTGTCGTCGGGCAACAGGCCGTCGATGCGCTCGGGCCACTCGATAAAGCACAGCGCACCGCTGTCAAAATAGTCCTCGGCGCCCAGATCGACGGCTTCTTCCTCCTTCTCGAGGCGATAGCAGTCAAAGTGGTAGATGAGCTCGGCTGTGGTGTCGCTGCGGTACTCGTTGATGATGGCAAACGAGGGCGAGTTGGTCACGTCGCTCTCGACACCCAGCTGCTTGCACAGCGCGTTGATAAATGTGGTCTTGCCAGCACCCATCTCGCCGTAGAAGGCATAGACGGTCAGGTCGCCCATCTCGGTCATGAACTTGTAGGCTGCATCATCGATGGACTCGAGATTGGCAATGGGTATTTCAATGATTTTGTTCTCTTTCATATTGTGATGTTTTTACTCGATAGATTGCATGTTGCCGTGTTTACAACTTGGGTGCCAGCGTCACGATGGGCACGAGCATCTCTTCCATTGAGATGCCGCCATGCTGGAACGTGTCGTTGTAGTAGGAAACGTAGTAGTTGTAATTGTTGGGATAAGCAAAGAAGTCGCGGTTCATCGCAAAGATGTAGGTGCTCGAGATGTTGGGAGCGGGCAGGCCCACGCGCTTGGGCTGCTTGATCTCATAGACCTGCTTGCTGTTGTAGGTGAGACTCTTGCCCACCTTGTAACGCAGGTTGGTATTGATGTTCTTGTCGCCAATGACGTTGATGGGACGGTCCACCTTGATGGTGCCGTGGTCTGTAGTCAATATGACCTTGTAGCCATTCTGGGCCATGAGCTTGAAGATATCGAGCACATTGGAATTCTTGAACCAGGAGACGGTTACCGAGCGGTAGGCCTCGTCGCTGTTGGCCAGCTCGCGTATCATCTTGGACTCGGTGCGTGCGTGTGACAGCATGTCCACAAAGTTGAATACCAGCACATTGAGCTCGTAGTTCTTGAACATGCCGAAGTTCTGCATCAGTTTCTCGCCGGCCACGCTGTCATTCATCTTGGTATAAGAGAAGTGGAACTTGCGGCGATAGCGGTCGAGCAGCGTCTGGATCAAGGGCGCCTCGTTCAGGTTCTTACCTTCCTCGCTCTCCTCGTCAACCCACAGGTCGGGGAACAAGCGCTCGATGTCAACAGGCAGGAGCCCCGAGAAGATTGCATTGCGGGCATATTGTGTGGCGGTGGGCAGGATGGTGGTGTAGAGTTCCTCGCTCTCGACGTTATAGAAGTCGGCCAGTAGTGGGCTGACCATCTTCCACTGGTCGAGCCTGAAGTTGTCGATAACGACAAAGCACACCTTCTCGCCCTTGTCGAGCAGGGGGAGCACCTTGGTCTTGAACAGCTCGTTGCTGCGCAACGGGTGCTCGGGCTGGCTCATCCAGTTCTCGTAGTTGCGCTTGACAAACTTGGAGAAGGCGTTGTTGGCCTCGACCTTCTGCATCTTGAGCATTTCGTCCATCTGGGTGTCGGTGTTCGACAGTGTCAGTTCCCACCTCACGAGAGTGGTATAGAGCTCATACCAGTCCTCGATGGACTCTGCCGAGTTGATCATCTGCCCGATGCGCATGAACTCCTGCCGGTAGTCGCCCGACACTTTCTCGGCGATGAGCGCCTCGCTGTGCAGGTTCTTCTTGATAGACAACAGAATCTGCATGGGGTTGACGGGCTTGATCAGGTAATCGGCGATTTCGCTGCCGATGGCCTGGTTCATGATGTCTTCCTCCTCGCTCTTGGTTATCATGATAACCGGTACGTTGGGTTGCATGATCTTGATGCGTTGCAAAGCCTCTAGCCCGCTGATGCCGGGCATGTTCTCGTCGAGGATGATGAGGTTGAAGATCTGGTTGCCCAGGGCGTCGAGAGCGTCGCGCCCGTTGGTGACGGTTTCTACCTCATATCCCTTGTTCTCGAGGAAGAGGATGTGTGGCTTCAACAGGTCAATCTCGTCATCGGCCCACAATATTCTTTCTTTGCTCATATATTAATCGTTCTATTAGTCATCTTTATTATTGTTGCCGGTGCGGCTGGGCTTGTTCTGGGGCGTGTTGGCGTCGCCGTTGTCCTGTTCAGCCTTGTCCTGCTTAGCCTTGTCGCGGGCAGCTTCTTGCTCGGCCTTGCGCTGCTCGGCTTTTTCCTTGCGTTCTTGTTCACGCTCCTGCTGCCGCTGCTTGCGTTCTTGTTCACGGGCCTTGGCCTGCTCTTTGCGCTCCTTCTGCTTCTGCTTGCGTTCGCGTTCGCGCTGTTTGGCTTTTTCTTTGCGTTCACGCTCGCGTTGCTTGGCCTGCTCCTTGCGCTGTTTTGCCTTATCCTTGCGGGCTTGCTCCTTAGCCTTCTTGGCGTCCTTTTTGGCCTGTTGGGCAGCCTTATAGGCAGCCTTGGCCGAATCTTCACGCCACTTGTAGCGGAAGTCGCGCTCTTTCTCTTTCTCCTTCTCGGCTTCCTCGATGGAGTCTTGCTCAGCGATCTCGGCTATGCGTGCCAGTTTGCGCTGATGTTTCTGTTCCTTCTTGATGCTGTCATCAATCTCCTTTTGGCGCTTGCGTTCGGCCTTTTCACGGGCCTTGGCTTCGCGTTCGAGCTGCTTGAGGTGTTCCTCCTCGGCACGCTCTTTGGCCTTGCGCTCCTTGTCGCTCATGGGGGCCTGGGTGCTGCTGGCAGCTGTCGACCTGTTGCGGTAGTCGCTGGCCTTGATTTGTTGCTTCTCGGCATCTTGGCGTGCCTTTTCCTCAGCCTCGAGTCTAGCTTTCTCGGCGGCTTCGGCCTCGAGCCGGGCTTTCTCTTCGGCTATTTCGCGCGCCTTTTCCTCGGCATCGCGTTTGGCGATTTCGGCTTCCTCGCGAGCTATCTGCTCGGCCTCGATGCGCGCCTTCTCGCGTTCGGCGGCGGCTTCGCGTTCGGCCTCCTCCATAGCTTTCTTCTCGGCCTCGTCGAGTTCCTTCTTCTCGAGGTCGCTGTGCTCCTTATCGTTCTTCTCCTCCAGGTAATTGAAGTAGTCCTCAAAGGTGCGGCCCTCGTTCAAGAGCAGGTTGAAGTTATCTACGCTGATGATGACATAGTGTACCTGCCGCGGGATATTGATTGAGTTGTCTTGTTCAAACAGAGTGCGGTAGTGTGAGGCTTCCTTGAAGTTGTCCAGCCCCTTGACCACAAGCAGTCCCAGGTCGCCAAAACTCATCAGCTCGATGTCATAGTCCTTGACCTTGAAGGCGTTGAAGTTGTGACGTGCCACCTCATAGAGCAGCATGTTCTCGTTCACGCTATCCTGGGGATAGAGCAAGATGAACACTTGTGGCTTGTCGTTGTCCTCGGCAAACGGGGTGAACGTGCGCTCCAGTGCCTGGGTCGATGTGTCGTTGCTCAACCGTGTGGTCCATAGCATGCCGCGCATGTTAGAGCCGCCACCTTCAAGCCTGCGCCCCTGGTTGAGTTGCTTGACGATCTCGCTGGCGACGGGCGTGATGTCGGTCTGTGGATAGCGTTGCAGCATGTCCTTGAGCGTCTCCTTGAACTTGTCATGGTTTTTCTCGGTGAGATAGCTCAGGGCGTCGATGAACATGAACTTGGGCATGATCTTGGACAAGGGATACTTGCGCATCATCTCGGCATAGGAGTCATGCACTGCCGAGTGGTCGTTGGCCAGGTACCGGGCATAGGCTTGCTCGTACATGGCTTCCTGGTCGCGGTTCATGTTCTTGAGGTTTTCCAGATAGTTGGGATCCAGCATCGCCTTGCCGTACTTGGATTCGGGGAAGTTGACGAGGATGCTGTCGCGGTAGGGGGCGGCATCGGCCTCTTGCCCGTTGCGCATGAACATCATGTACATGTTGTAGTAGACGTCCAGGCGGTAGGTATTGTCGGGGTAGCGCTGCAGTAGCTGGCCAAACTCATAGGCCGAGGCGTCATAGTCCTCCATCTTGTCCTTGAGAATGACGCCCATGTTATACAGGCCTTCCTGGATAATCTCGTGTGCCGCCGTGATTTCCTCTTCGGTCTTGGGAATCTGCTTGAGGTAGTATTCCTCATAGTGCGGATCCTCGGCACGCTTCAACGCCTCGGCGTCGACCTTGATGGTGTCGCCGTTCTCGTTGACGATGACGCTGTCGGCCTTCGCCAGCAGTGTGGTGTCGGTTTCCTCTTCCACGTCCTCGTTAAACGAGAAGGTGGTCTTGTTCCTGCGTCGCCAGTTGTCCTCGAGCTTGCGGCTGCCCCATTGTTTCTGGAATTGCGTCTTGCCGGCATTCTTGGCTGAGGTGTTATAGAAGTACCATGAGTTGTCGGTGTTCATGATGTAGGTCGACGGGTCATTCTTGTTAGGTCCCAGTGCACTGCCCTTAGCATTTTGCTGGGCCAGGTATTCCTCACGAGCCAAGGAATCGGCTTCTTCCTTCTCTTTTTTCTTGAGATCCTCGATGATCTTGGCGATGACGGCCTTCTGCTCCTCGGGCGTCATCTTGGCGAGCTTGAGTAACGAGTCCTGCAGGGTCACATTCTGGGAATAGACTGCCAGTTCGTCGAGCACATCGCTGCGCTTTTTCAGGAGTTTATAGTTGGGGTAATCCTCGTTAACCAGAGGAATAGCCTCGGCATAGCAGGGCTGAGCGTCATCATATTGTCGCTGTGCAAAGTAGATGCCTCCCAGTGTCAACTGGCTGATGGCCTTGTCGACACCGTTACGGGTACTTTTCTTGGCAGCAAGCCGGTAGTTCTCAATGGCGTTAAGGGTGTCGCCATGAGATAGATACAGGTTGCCGATGGCATAGTAAACCTGGTCGAGATAGTCCTTGTTGCGGTCATAGCGCGTCATGCGCTTGAGTGCCTTGACCTCGCTGGCGATGTTGGTGCCCTCATAGACGGCGCTCTGCTTGATGCGCGCATTGAACTTGGTGCGATAAGTCGAGCTGTTGCTGCTTCCTGCCTGCTTGTAAGCCAGATAGGCGTTGTGCTTGTCGCCGACGTCCTCGTAGAGCTGGCCGAGCAGGAAAGACATGCGCACCTTGTTGCTGCCCTTGAAGCCCTTGATGGCCTGTGCCAGATAGGGAATGGCCTGCTCTGACTCCTGGGCCTTGATGTGATAGTCGGCAAAGGCGGCGTTGGCCAGGGCGCGGATGCGCTTATTGGTGATCTGGTCCAGGTGGACATGGGCCAGGACGTTATCGGCCTCGGTTGTCCATCCCAGGGCGCAGTAGCACAGGGCCTCGCGCACCTGGCACTCCTGCACCAGGTCATTCTTCCATGTGAAATGACGTGCGATATAGCGGAACGTTGCCGCGGCATCCAGGAAGTCGCCCTTCATGTACTGGGCCTTGGCCAGCAGGTACCAGGCATTGTGCAGATAGGGATTGTACTCGTCGCGCGCGAGCCACTCACGGTACTTGGGGTCATTGTTCTTGCCGCTCTTGCGCTTGGGCTTCTTCTTGATCGAGTGCAAGGTGATGGCTTTCTCCATCTTCTCGATGGTGCGCTCAAAACTGCCCGTGGGCTGGGGGGCTTTGGGGTTGGCACGGGCCTCGGCAGGGTGCATGAACAGGCGCTGTGAGTAGTCGTCCTCATAGGCGTCCATCATGGCCTTCATCTGCTCGTCATAGTTGGTCTTGCCGTGGAAATAGACGTTATATTTAGTCGTGAATGAATGCCAAAAACGAGATCGGGCGGTGTTGGTCTTGTTGCTGCAAGCAGCTAGCAGGACCATCATCGCTATTAACATTATCGGTATGAATCTTCGTGTCTTGTTCAAATTGGCCAAATTTGTGATTCAGTATCTATAAAACGTGCCCAGTGCTTTTTTATTGCCTATGTGGCACGATGTTCGGCAGCGAGTTGCAAAAATTCGTCGCGGATGGGTGCTGGCATCACCAGTCCGCGGTGCTTGATGCTTTGTCCCCAGCCCAGCAGGTCGCTGGGCTGCAAGGTGTAGAGCACATCGCGCCATTGCTCCAGCTCCTGGTCAGAGTAGCTGTTCTCGTCACGTCCGGCGAATGTGTCGAGTTCCTCGTCGTCATAGTAAGTGACCTGCTGGCGGCACTCGCCAGCCAGGAGTTGTTCGCTAGGGCAGATTGAGCGTATGCCGCAGGACTCGTCGGCGCAGCCCTGTTGTGGGGCGGGGCTGTCCACGGGGTCATCGGCCTTTTCTGGCTCATCACGATGATAAAACAGCCGGTCGATGAGCCACACAATGGCTCCACCCACCACCAGTATCGCCAGTAGTATAATTGCCGGTTTCATCTAATTATTAATCTGTTTTGAGGCGTCAAAAATACAAAATAATTCTGAATTGAGCATCCCAAAAACGTCACTCGAGGTAAAATAGCGCTAGTTTGGGCATCACTCGTTGGATAATCCATCATCACGGAGTGGGGGCAAGGGCTGCCCGGTGATGAGGGTGCCCTCGTCGGCAAATGCTATCATTTCCTTGTCGCCGGCGCTGTCACCGTATGCGTGCAGGATGTATTGCCACCTGTTGGGCTCGACTTGAAGCAGCCGGGCCACCTTTTCGGCTCCATAACAGTTGCGGGTCTTGAACCGGCCGGTGATGAGGCCCTCACTGTTGACCTGGATTTCAGTGGCCAGCACGGCGTTGACGCCCAGCTGGCTGCACCAGGGCTCAATCCACTCGGGCAGGCTGGCCGACACGATATAGACCGTGTCGCCACGAGCGACATGTTCCTGCAACCGGTTGATGACGGGGTGGTTCCTCATCTTGTCGATTTCGGTCGAGAATTCCCGAGCCAGTGCCGCAAAACGGTCATGCTGCCAGCCCTTGAAGAAATGGGAGAATAGCCGTTGCTTGGCCCTGTCGTGGGGGTACAGGCGCGCCAGCATCAAGAGCAGCATGGGTGCGTACAGTGCAAATCCCGCGTAATACCGCCACTTGCCACAGGCATATCTGATGAAAGCCAGAAACGAGTCGCGGGTCGTGAGCGTGCCGTCGAAGTCAAAAGCAGCGATACTTCTTTTCATAATCATGAGTGATTAGAATCCAGTTTTTTCATGACCCATCGCTCGAGCGGGTGGGTGAGATAGGAGAGAGCCGTTGACAGCAGGAAAACCAGCGTCGCGTCTATCAGGAATCTGAGCGGCAGCGGCGTGAGTATGGCGATGGGCAACTGTTGCCGCACGACACTCGTTATCGAGAAGACTACGCTCTGATACAAATAGATGGTATAACCCCTCGTGTTCCACACGTCGAGCACGTAGTGCCCCCTCAGAGTGATGCGGCTGAATGTGATTGATAAAACGCTCAGTGCAAGTATGTTGTAGGTTAGATAAACCCAGTCGGGAGGGAATTTGTGGTCCTGCATCGGGCAGAAGTCACCTCCCAGCCCCAGCGTGTAAACCAAGATCACCGCAAGCGCCGCCAGTGCTGTGATTACAAGCGTGCTGGTCTTTACACGCTTGTAGAAGAGGTAGCCCGCCACCATAAACACGTTGAAGCACAGAACCTGCTTGAGCAGCGACAACTCCGGCAGGGCTTGGACGATTAAAAAGAGTATCAGGCACAGTGCCAGGTAAACCATGCGGTTGACCTTGCCCATCAGCTTGATTTGCAAGGGGAATGTGCAACTCAGGATGAAGTAGGGCAGAATGAACCACAGGTGCCACATGAACGAGAATTGCGGAATGTACCTGCCCAGCAGGATGTCGATGCAATCTTCCCAATCATATCGCGTGATGTCGAAAAAAGCATATCTCGTGAGCCCTGCGAGTTTCAGCCCCCATGACAGAACGATACCCGTGACAATGAGCACGCAGGCATAGATGTAGTAGGGGGCGACAACTCTCCTGAACCGGTTCTTGACGGTCTCGAGCAGGCCTCGGCTCGACCGGCTAACCGACAGAGATGCTCCCGAAATGAAGAAAATGAGAGGCATCGCGAACAAGAAGAGTGACAAGAACGGCTCCTGGGCGTCCCTGAACAGGTAACAGCAGTGGATGACGCACACGATGTATATCATCACGATGGCGCGGTAGATGTCGAGCTGGCGATCTCTCATTGCGGGTCAGAGATAAATGATGAGGGCAAAGGCGGCGATCCAGCCGGCGATGCAGCACTGGATGAAGCGGTCATGGAGCAATACCCTGGTGGGATTGCCGTTTTTCACATCCACTATCGTGAGTTGCAGGTATCGGATGATGCCTGCCAGGACAAACAGTGAGGTCAGATAAACATAGGGGCTGTCGAAACGCTCAACCACCTCGGGCGAAACCGAGTACAGGATGTAACACACCATCGTGATGCTGGCGACGATGCTGATGGCCTCGTTGAGGAATTGCAGGTTGTAATGGCTCGCGGCTTTTCGGGTCACGACTCCGCTGGCCTTGAACTCAATCACGTCGTCACGGCGCTTGGCAAAGGCCAGGAACAACGTCAACAGGAAGGTCATCAATACGATCCAGTGAGTGACCCGGATGCCTGTCGCAAAGCCGCCTGCCAACACGCGCAGCACAAATCCCGTGGCGATGATGAATACATCGACGATGGCCAGATGTTTCAGTTTTAGTGAGTAGGCGATGTTCATGATAATGTATGCCCCGATGACGAGGAAGAGCGGCCAGCTGTGCCCGATAACGCCCACTAGGGCCAGCGAGACAAGAATGCACACGGCCATGACGATGTAGCCCGTCGTCTTGCCGACTGCGCCGCTGGCAATGGGCCTGTTGCACTTGTCGGGGTGCCTCCTGTCGACCTCGGCATCCTGGATGTCGTTGAAACAATAAATGCCGCTCGCGGCAAAACAGAATGCAATTGAGGTGAGGATGCAGGGAACCAGCAGATCCACATCAAACAGGTGCCTGTCAAAGAATAAGGGCAGGAACACGAACAGGTTCTTGAGCCATTGTTGGGGGCGCAGTAGTTGTATGATAGGTGTCATGAGATCGTTGTTAAGATAGTGTGGAATGCGTCGGTGAGCAGGAACCACGCCCTCTGTTGCATGGTGTTGATGTGGTCCAGGGGCGCGAAGTAGTAAGGTACCGGTGCCAGCAAGGCAATCAAGATGTAGAAATGGGGTGACCGCAGCAGCCGGTTGCCCGTGATGAATCGCTGGACCCCTATCGACATCCTTGACAGCAAGGGCGGGAATGCCACCGGCTCGTCCTTGAAGGTGTGGTAGAGTAAAAACGAGGTGATAACCCAGTAGGGGAGTGTCCTGCCCCAGTCACAGGACAGTACCGTGAACATGGGCAACAGGGCGATGAATTGTATCGCGGCTATGTCGCTCATGAACGCATGATCCATCGGTCGGGTACGGTACAGGCCCATGTTGACCGAGTCGAGCCGAGTGAGCAGGAAGTAGCCGGCCAGCAGATTGAACAGGACTAGGGGAATCCTCCATGCCGAAGGGTGGGCGTGCCCAACGAGGGATGTGACGAGGTGGTATGGGATAATGGCCCCTGTGTCCCAGCCCAATGCGCCCACACCATTGCCGATGGTCGTTGCGTCGGGTTGATAGCGGCTGATGATTGGTTCCCATGATGCCCACACCGTCCGTGCGATAGCCTCGTTGCCCTTGAACAGGCATACCAGGGCCATGACAAGTAGCACGGGCAGGAAACGCAGCAGGGTCGGGATGGCTCTCCTGGCAATGGGCTGATTGCGGCGGCTGTTGTGGTAATCAAGCAGCACCAGGATGGGAAAGGTGTAGAAGAATGAAGCCTCGTGAATCAGGAGCTGTGTCGCCGACACGAGATAAAACGCGATCCATCCAGTCCGCTTCCCGGGATTGCGTGCCACATGCCTGAAAAGCACGAAGATGGCATAGGCCAGCATCAACGATAGGAAATCGCGCCGTGCCCATGTGCTGAACATCGTGAAACCCAGGCAGAACCCCGTTGGGATGATGAGTAATGCCCAGCCCCGTCTGTTAAAGATGCGCACGATGACCCATAGGACGACTATCGTGCTGATGATGCAAAATAGCGTGATGGCTACCCTGACGTCAAACGGGTGCCACTGCTCAAGCATCCAGAGCACTTGCCCTGCCAGGCCTCGCCTGACGAAGCCGCCCTGGTAGTTGATGAGCCACTCGCTGATCTCCCATGACTGATAGCTGGGGTAGAAAAAACCGCAATTTTCTAGGCGCTCCCAGCTAGTGCGGCACGACAAGAATAAGAACAACAGGCAAACCAACCATGAAAACAATAGTTCACAGTTTGTCGGTCTATTGGATTGCCGTCTTCTAGTCATGGCCCAGTCGTTGTTGTTACAAAGTTACAGTTATTAGTTGATTGCAGGATTTGTCTTCCCGATTTTAACATATTTTTAAGATTCAAAGAGTGTCAAACAGTTAAATAATGTTAAATAGAATGAATGAGTGTGTAGTTTTGTAGCTGATTTTACATTAAATATTGCGTGAATGCGGGAAAATGAGTACTTTTGCACCAGCATTCGTGAGAGGGGGCAATCGGGCTTCCTCGTTTTTATTATAATTTTTTTGAAGCGATGATTGACAAGACGGCACTGGAACAAGTGATAAACGAGGCCCTGGAAGGTACCAGCATGTTTCTGGTTTCCCTCAAGGTGAGCAAGGACAACGTGATCGACGTGGCCCTGGACAGCGACGATGACATTACCATCGACGATTGTGTGGCCGTGAACGATGCCGTGCTGGCCGCGTTTGACCGCGACACGGGCGAGGACTACGAGTTGACGGTGGGCTCCTATGGCATCACGTCGCCACTGCTGCTGCCGCGCCAGTATCGCAAGAGCGTGGGCGGTGAGGTGGAAGTACTCACGTGCGACGGCCGCAAGCTCAAGGGCGTCCTGGCCGATGCCGACGACGAGGGCTTCACGCTGACGATGACCGTCAAGCGCAAGCTCGAGGGCAAGAAACGCCCCGAGATGGTCGAGGAGCAGGAACGCTTCAATTACAGTGACATTAAATACACAAAAAATATCATCTAAACGACATTATGGCTAAAAGAGAAGAAGCGGTCAACATGACCGAGCAGTTTGCCGAGTTTAAGGACCTCAAGGACATCGACAAGACGACGTTGATCAGCGTGCTGGAGGAGTCCTTCCGCAGCGTGCTGTCCAAGATGTTCGGTAACGACGACAACTTTGACGTGATCGTGAACCCCGACAAGGGTGACTGTGAGATTTATCAGAATCTGGAAGTCGTCAATGACGGCGAGGTGGAGAATCCCAACAAGCAGATCTCGTTGAGCGACGCCCAGGCCGATGATGATCCTGACTGTGAGGTGGGCGAGGAGCACACCCGCAAGATTGACTTTGCCAAGTTTGGCCGCCGCGCCATCCTGAACCTGCGTCAGACCTTAGCCAGCAAGATCCTGGACTTGCAGAAGGATGCCATTTACAATAAGTTCAAGGCTCTGGAAGGCCAGTTGGTAGCAGGCGAGGTTTACCAGGTGTGGAAGCGCGAGGTGCTGCTTCTCGACGATGAGAAAAACGAGCTTATCCTGCCCAAGGAAGAGCAGATTCCCACCGACATCTACCGCAAGGGCGACGTCGTGCGTGCCGTCATCGAGAATGTTGACAACACCAACAACAATCCCAAGGTGATCGTCTCCCGCACGAGCCAGAACTTCTTGCGCCGCCTGTTTGAGCAGGAGGTGCCCGAGATTCATGACGGACTGATCGTCATCCGCGCCGTGGCCCGCATCCCTGGTGAGCGCGCCAAGATCGCTGTCGAGAGCTATGATGACCGCATCGACCCCGTTGGCGCCTGCGTGGGTGTAAAGGGTGCCCGCATCCATGGCATCGTGCGCGAGCTGCGCAACGAGAACATCGATGTGATTAACTACACGAGCAATCCCCAGTTGCTCATCCAGCGTGCTTTGAGTCCCGCCAAGATCTCGTCGATCAGGTTGGATGACGTGAACAAGCATGCCGAGGTCTTCCTGCGTCCCGAGGAGGTATCGCTCGCCATCGGCAAGGGTGGCTTGAACATCAAGTTGGCCAGCATCTTGACCGGTTACAGCATCGACGTCTACCGCGATGTCGAGACCGAGGGCGAGGAGGATATCTATCTCGACGAGTTCAAGGACGAGGTTGACGAGTGGGTAATCGAGGCACTCAAGAATGTGGGTCTCGCCACTGCCAAGTCGGTGCTGCGCACGCCTCGTGAAGAACTCATCGACCGTGCCGACCTCGAGGAGGACACCGTCGATAACCTGCTTGCCATCCTCCGGACTGAGTTTGAGGATTAAGCGACTATACAATAACAACAATTATCAATTTTCTCAACAATAATATAGAAGCCGAAAGCATATTGCCGAAAGCGAACCGATAAAAGACATTATATGGCGATAAAGATTAGTAAAGTCATCGCAGATTTAAACGTGGGAAGGCAGACCATCGAGGAATTCCTGCACAAGAAGGGCATCGAAATCGACGCTAGCATCAACGCGCGCATCCAGGACGATGTCTATGAAATGCTTGTCAAGGAGTTCAAGCCCGACATGGACCTCAAGAGCAAGTCGGAGAAGATGGCCAACGAGCGGCAGAAGGAGAAAGCCAAGCACAATGCCGCCAAAGAACACGAAATCAAAACCGTGGTCCCTGGTCAGAAGCCCACTTTCCTGGGTAAGATTGACCTGGATGCTGCCGGCAAACCCAAACCCGTTGCCAAGCCCGAGCCCCAGCCCCAGGTGGTGGAACAACCCGCACCCGCTCCGGTCGAGGCTCCCAAGGCCGACAAACCTGTTGAGGAGCCCGTCAAGGAAGAACCCGCTCCCGTTGTGGAACAGGTCGAGGTTAAGGCAGAACCCGCTCCCGCCCCCGAGCCTGTGGCCGATGCTCTGGCTGTTGCCCAGCCGTCGGAACCTGAACAGGATGGGCCTGAAGAGGTCGAGGAACCCAAGCAGGACGTGAAGGATAAGGACGAGGATGTATTCAGACCCGTCTCCGAGACTGTTAGCGGACCACAGCTCAAGGTCGTGGGCAAGGTGGACTTGACATCGCTCAACCAGCAGACCCGTCCACGCAAGAAGAGCAAGGAAGAGAAGCGCAACGAGCGACTCGCCAAGGCTCAAGCCGAGGGTGGCGGCAAGCGCAAGCGCAAACGCATCGGTAAAGAGAAAGTTGACATCGAGAGCGCTGGCAACCAGCCCTCGTCACAGTCGGGCAAGAACCGCGGTGGCAAGGACGACCAGGCCGGCAAACGCGCTGGCAAGGACAAGAAGGGCAACCGCAGGCCCTTGCGTCCCGAGGTCAGCGAGGAAGACGTTCAGCGCCAGATGAAGGAGACGCTGGCTCGTCTCACTGCCAAGAGCAGTAAGAAGGCCGCTGCCGCGCGTCGCCGTGAGCGCCGCGAGGAGCATCGCGAGGAGGTCCGCGAGGAGGCCGCACTGGCAGCAGCTCAGAGCAAGATTCTGAAACTCACCGAGTTTGTCACGGCCAATGACCTGGCCATCATGATGAACGTGCCCATCAACAAGGTTATCGCCACTTGTATGAATCTGGGTGTGATGGTGAGCATCAATCAGCGTCTTGACGCCGAGACCATCAACATTGTTGCCGACGAGTTTGGCTTCAAGACCGAATATACTAGTGCCGAGGTTGTTGAAGCCATCAGCGAGGAGGAGGACAAGCCCGAGGATCTCGTGCAGCGTCCACCGGTTGTTACCGTCATGGGCCACGTTGACCACGGTAAGACATCGTTGCTCGACTACATCCGTAACTCTAACGTGATCGCCGGCGAGGCTGGCGGTATCACACAGCACATCGGTGCCTATAACGTGAAGCTGCCCAACGGTCGCCGCATCACCTTCCTGGATACCCCTGGTCACGAGGCGTTTACCGCTATGCGTGCCCGTGGTGCAAAGGTGACCGATATCGTTATCGTGATTGTCGCTGCCGACGACAGCGTCATGCCACAGACGGTCGAAGCGCTCAATCACGCGTCGGCTGCCGGCGTGCCCATCATCTTTGCCATCAACAAGATTGATAAGCCCGGAGCCAATCCCGAGAAGATCAAGGAAGAACTGGCACAGATGAACTACCTGGTCGAGGACTGGGGTGGAAAGTACCAGAGCCAGGATATCTCGGCCAAGAAAGGTACTGGCGTGAGCGAGCTGATGGAGAAGGTGCTGCTCGAGGCCGACATGCTCGACCTCAAGGCCAATCCCAATCGCAAGGCAACCGGCTCGATCATCGAGTCGTCGCTGGACAAGGGCCGTGGCTACGTTGCCACCGTGCTGGTAGATAACGGCACGCTGCGCGTGGGCGACATCGTGCTGGCCGGAACCCACTTTGGTAAGGTCAAGGCGATGTTCAACGAGCGCAACGTGCGCATTACCGAGAGCGGTCCATCGACTCCCGCATTGATTCTGGGCTTGGATGGCGCTCCCACAGCCGGTGATAAGTTCAACGTCATGGATACCGATCAAGAGGCGCGTCAGATCGCCAACAAGCGCGAGCAGCTGCAGCGTGAGCTGAATCGTCGCACTCAGACCCGTGTCAGCCTTGAGGACATCGGCCGCCGCAGGGCCCTGGGTGAGTTCCATGAGCTCAACATTATTGTCAAAGGTGACGTGGACGGCTCCATCGAGGCATTGAGCGACTCGCTCATCAAGCTGTCGACCCCCGAGGTACAGGTCAACGTGATCCACAAGGCCGTAGGCGCTATCACCGAGAGCGATGTGACCCTGGCTGCCGCCAGCGATGCCTATATCGTCGGCTTCCAGGTGCGTCCGTCGGCTTCGGCCAAGCGTGCCGCCGAGCAGGAGGGTGTTGACATCCGCTTGTATTCCATCATCTATGACGCCATCGAGGAGGTCAAGAGCGCTATGGAAGGTATGTTGCAGCCCGACATCAAGGAGGAGGTCATCGGCAGTGCCGAGGTGCGTCAGGTTTACCACATCAGCAAGGTGGGCACCATCGCTGGCGCCATGGTTGTCGAGGGCAAGATCAAGCGCGGCAGCAAGGTGCGCGTGATTCGCGACGGTATCGTGATCCACACGGGCGAGCTGGCCTCGCTCAAGCGCTTCAAGGATGATGCCAAGGAGGTTTCCAGCGGCTATGACTGCGGCTTGAGCCTCAAGTCCTACAACGACTTGCAGGAGATGGACATCATCGAGGCCTTTGAGGAAATCGAGGTTCACAAGACCCTGTAAAACATGCATTTTTACCTAAATATAGGTTCCAATATGGGCGACCGGCGCGATAACCTTTATCGCGCCGTCGTTGCTATTGCGGCTGGCGTTGAGCAGTGTGTCATGTCGAGCATCGTCGAGAGTGAGCCATGGGGATTTGAGAGCGAGAACAGGTTCCTGAATGTGGGACTGCACGTCGTGAGCGGAATGACCCCTCACGGCATGCTGCGGCACCTGCAGGCCATCGAGCGGCGCCTGGGCAGTGCTTCCCATCGTGATGAGCATGGCAACTATGCCGACCGTCTTGTTGATATCGACATTGTGGCGATCGACGACCGCATCATCGACACGGCCACGCTGAGCGTACCCCACCCGCATCTCGCCGAGCGCGATTTCTTCTTGATTCCCATGGTTGAACTGGCCCCCGACTGGCGGCACCCCGTGACGGGGCTTACCGCTGCCCAGATGCTTGAGATGCTATCCGGGAATCCATCCCTCTCGTGACTTGGAAATTGTCATGGAGAAGCCTCACGGGCCCGGCATTAACACTTGATTATCTTGAGCTGTGAGGGTGGGGCATTCACTTGCCATAGCCGTTGGCCTTGCGGTAGTGGTTGGGCGACAGGCCTAAGTGCTTTTTCACATATTTCCCGAAGAAGGACAGGTTGTCAAAGCCCATCTCCCCCGCTACTTCCTTAATGCTCAAGTCACTATAGAGCAGCAGCTGCTTGATGCGGCTGATGACCGATGTGGCAATGAGTTCGCTGGGTGTGTACTCGCTGTGGCGCCGGCACACGCTCGTCAGGTACTTGGGCGAGATGCATAGTTCCTGGGCATAGGACTGGACGCTGCGGTTGGCGCTCTTGTTGGCGGCGAGCATGAGCATGAATCGTCTAAAGATGCGATCGCTCTGGCGCAACATGTCGTCTTCGCTGCCCTGGATGAGGCGCCTGTTGATGTTGGAGAGCAGGTCATAGGCAAAGCAGCGGATGATGTCACGCATGGTCTCGCGGCCAAAGTTCATCTCGGGATGCTCCATCTTGAACGTGAGTAGCTCGTAATACCTGATCATCAGGTCCACCTCGTTTTGATCGAGCTTGATGACCGGATTGGTCATGATGTGCATGACCGAGTGCATCAGGCTCTTGTTGAAAAATCCAAATCCCACGTCGGCACTCATGGCGCATATCAGGCAACGAAAGTCGTTGCTGTGCCGCACGTTGTCGATGACCATCTTGCGGTCAATAAACAGTGAGTTGTTCTTCTCGAGCGTATAGGGGACTGTGTTCAGTTCCAGCGACATAGTGCCGTCTAGCACCATGAGATAGGCGATGAAATTGACTTGGAATTGCTTCATCAGTCCTGGTATGTTCGTGATGTTGTCGGCAAACGCTATTTCACCATCGTTGTACTTGAGGTCGTGATACACTTGAGCAACATCAGTAAAGTCCAGTTGGATAATATTGTTCTGTTTCATGTGGGACTATTGATTATGATTAAAGGGAACTGTATGGCAGTTGGCCCTGCGAGCACGTCTCTACAGATGACCGTGCCATCGCACGGGAAATCATAAGAAAAAACTATAATCTGGTTCATTTGGCTTCGCCGAGCTAAAGGCTTCTGCCCATAGGGGAGGGCGGTTTAATCACCCCGATGGGCCAATAGCCATATTGTTACCTAAAAAAGTGAGGTAACTCGTTGATGTACAACTAGTTACCTCTGCTTGAGTCGGGGTGAGAGGACTCGAACTTCCGACCTCCACGTCCCGAACGTGGCGCGCTAACCAACTGTGCTACACCCCGAAACTCGTTTTAGCGGTGCAAAGATACTGCTATTTTTTCAATCTGAGCAATATTTCGCCAAAAATATTTTAATTTAATGTGCATCAAGCCAGTTGGTGGCAGCACCGTGGCTGGCGGTAAGGCGCACGTTGCCCTTGTAAACGCCCTCCATCTCCTCGATGACGATGCGTTCCACCTTGTCGAGTTCGCTGGGAATGACGTCAAAGTTGAGTTCGTCATGCACTTGCAGAATCATCTTGGACTGGATACCCTCGGCCTGGAAGCGCTGGTAGATGCGCACCATGGCGAGCTTGATGACGTCGGCCGCGGTGCCCTGGATGGGCGCGTTGATGGCGTTGCGCTCGCTGAAGCCTCTCACCACGGCGTTGCGCGAGTTGATGTCGGGCAGCATGCGGCGGCGGCCATAAACGGTTGTCACATAGCCCTTCTCGCGTGCCAGGGCAATATTGCGGTCGATATAGTCGCGCACCTGGGGGAAGGTCGTGTAGTAGCCGTCGATGAGCATCTTGGCCTCATCGCGCGGGATGTTGAGACGCTGGGCCAGGCCAAAGGCGCTGATGCCATACAGGATGCCAAAGTTGGCCGTTTTGGCCTTGCGCCGCTCGTCACTGGTGACTTGATCCAGTGGCTTGTGATAGATGCGGGCGGCAGTAATGGCGTGGATGTCGTGACCGTGGGCAAACGCGTCGAGCATCGTCGTGTCGTGGCTCAGGTCGGCCACTAGGCGCAGCTCGATTTGCGAGTAGTCGGCGCTGAAGAAGATATTGCCCTCGGCGGGAATGAAGGCACGGCGAATTTCCTTGCCGTCGTCGCTGCGCACGGGGATGTTTTGCAGGTTGGGGTTAGTAGATGACAGGCGCCCCGTGGCGGTAACGGTTTGGTTATAGGTCGTGTGGATGCGCCCCGTAGTGGGGTTGATGAGTGCTGGCAACGCATTGACGTAGGTGGATAGCAGTTTGCGTATTCCTCTGAGCTCCAGAATCTTGTCGATGAGTGGATGGCGGTCGCGCAGCTTGAGCAGGATCTCCTCGGTGGTGCTGTATTGGCCTGTCTTGGTCTTCTTGGCCTTGGGGTCCAGCTTGAGGCGGTCAAACAGCACTTCGCCCACCTGGGCTGGCGATGCCGTGTTGAACGACATGCCTGCCAGCTGGTGGCACTCCACTTCCAGGCGGTTCATCTGCTCGGTCAGGGTGATGGAGTACTCCTTCAGGACCTTGACATCGATGCGTGCGCCCGCCAGTTCCATACTGGCCAGTACGGGGATGAGCGGCAGCTCGATATCGGTCAACAGCTTGTAGAGCCCTTGTTCCTTCAGGGCCTTGTCGAGCACGTCGGGCAGTTGCAGGTTCAGGTCGGCGGCCTCGGTGGCTACCCGTGCCATTTCGGCGACGGGAATCTGCCGCTTGGATGCCTGGCGTCCCTTGGTCCCCAGCACGTTGTCTGCGTTGACAGTCGTGTAGTGCAGCAGTTCATAGGCAATCTCGCTGGTCGAGTGGCCGCGCTCGGGTTGCAGCAGGTAGTGGGCCACGGCGGTGTCATAGTAGGGCGCCGTGAACTTGATGCCGTGTTGATCCAGGGCGACCATCATGCGCTTGATGTTGTTGCCCACGATGCAGGCCTTGCCGCTGAAAACGGGCGCAACGATCGACAACAAGTCGGGCAAGCTGTCACTCAGCAGGAAAATACCCTCATGAGGCTTGACACACAGGCTGATGGCGACAATCTCATATTGCATGGCGCTTGCCCCCATGCCTAGCATGGTGACGGCGATGCGGGGCTCGTCAAGCATGGCGCTGACCGCGGCGGCTGCAATTTCGGGGTCGAGGATGACTCTGTAATCGTAGGTGAAGTCGGCTAGCGACTTGTAGGAGGCACTGGTGCTCGGGGACTCCTCGGCAGCCTGGGGCTCCTCCAGGTCAAATAGCGATAGCTGCTGGCCAGGCGCTGGGCGCGCAGTGCTAGGCGTTGTGGCTGCAGGCGTCATGGCGTCAGGGGCTGCAGGAGCGTCAGGAGCTGTGCCAAGGCCCACATTGGCCTCGCCGCCGACGATCAGGCGCTGGGTGAGGGTGCGGAATTCCAGCTCGCTGAACACGGCCCCCAGGGCGTCCATGTCAACGGCCTTGCGGGCCAGCGCATCGGCATCTAGGGCGATGGGCACATCGGTGATGATGGTAGCCAGCCACTTCGATGTGCGTATTTGCTCGGCATTTTCCTCGACGCGCTGCCGTTGGGCTCCCTTGAGCTCGCTGGTGTGCTCCAGCAGGTTCTCGATAGAACCATATTGCTGGATGAGCTTCTCGGCAGTCTTGGGACCCACGCCGGGGCACCCGGGGATGTTGTCGGCGGTGTCGCCCATCAGTCCCAGGATGTCGATGAGTTGCGTGGGCGATTGGATGCCATACTTGGCGTTGACTTCCTTTACGCCCATAATCTCGTTCTTGCTGGGATTGAGGATCTTGATGTTGGGTGTCACCAGCTGGCCGAAGTCCTTGTCGGCAGTGACCATATAGGTAAAGAAACCCTGACCCTCGGCCAGATGAGAGAGCGTGCCGATGACGTCGTCGGCCTCATAGCCCTCGACCTCATAGATGGGGATGCGGTAGGCCTCGAGGATGCGCTTGATGTAGGGGACAGCCACGAGAATTCCCTCGGGGGTCTTGTCGCGGTTGGCCTTGTAGGGCTCGTAGCTCTTGTGGCGAAAGGTGTTGCCGCCTGGCGGGTCAAAGCACACGGCGATGTGTGACGGGTGCTCGCGCTTGAGCAAGTCTTGAAGGGTGTTGACAAAGCCAAAGATGGCCGACGTGTCGATGCCGGTCGAGGTGATGCGCGGGCTGCGTATCATCGCGTAGTAGGCCCTGAAGATGAGCGCATAGGCGTCAAGTAGCAGCAGTTTCTTGGTCGATTCCATAACGATCAGTCGTGTTTTTATGTTCCAGGCGTTAAAGTTACACATTTTTTCCTATTCACTCATCAATTTTCACTGCAGGCATCAAAAAAAAAGGAGGGTGTGGCCAAAACGCATGGCCACACCCTCGATAGATGGGATTTTATCCTCTAGTCGTGGTTAACAGGATTATTCGCTCCAATTACCACTCAGCAGGAAGTCGATCAGGGCAGTTACGTCGGCGATGTTGACGGCCTGGTCAACATTGCAGTCGGCATTGCCAACAACCACACCTTCGGCATTACCGCTCAGCAGATAGTCGATCAGGGCGGTTACGTCGGCGATGTTCACGTTCTCACTACCATCCACGTCACCACGCAGGCCAGCAGCAGCCTGTACCTCGGTAGCGCTGATGATGTAGAGCTCGGGAGCGTTGTGGTAGATGGTAGCGATAGCAACCACGTCATAGGTCTTGCCCTCCTCAAATGCGGGGAGCTCAACACCAAACTGGTTGAAGATTACCAGGCTGTCGGCGTTGATGTAACGACGACCGGTGGTGTCGGTAGCATCGGCGGTGATGGTCTGACCCTTCATGATGATGTACTTGTTCACGTCATCGGTGGTAACGGTGGTCAGCTCGACGGGGTTGATCTCCCAGGTGTCGCCACTGGCAACAACGTTGTTGGGGTACTGGAACTCGGGGATGCCGTTGTAGGTGGTCTTCTGGGCCTCCCACTCCTCGGCGAGAACGTCACCCTGGTTGAGGGCGGGAACCTGCTTGCCATAGATTAAACCGGCATTGCCTTGGCCGTCAACAATCCAAGTGCTGTAGTACTGGTTGTTGGCGTTGTACCACTGATAGCTAACAGCTACGTCACCATAGTAAATGAAGTCAACCTTGTTGCCAAGAGCGTTAGCATCGGCAACGCTGCTAACCTCTACGCGCTTGGTGTAGGTAGCGGTGATGGTAGCACTCTGGGTACCATTGAGTTCAGCATAAGCCTTAACGGTTGAGGTAGCGGTCAGGGTGAAGGGAGCGTTGTAGAGCTGATACTCGCCATCGTTGATGCTGTAATAGATAGCAGCACCCTCGGTCTCGCAAGTCAGGGCAACTACCTGGCTACCGGTGAAGGTGCAGCCAGCGGGATCAAATACGGGAGCGCTAACAGCGGGAACCTCACTGTTAACAAAGACTAAGATCTGGGTAGCGCGAACCTGGTTGGTCTCAGTGTAGAAGCTAACGCTGGAAGTGCTGCCAGTCCAGGTACCAATGGGACCATCGGTTTCGTAGGTGTAACCGTCTTGAGCTTGGAAGCAGCCAGGACCGTACTTGGTAGTGCCGTTAGCGGTGCAGGTGAACTCAATCTTGGTGATTGCACCAACAGTCGAGCTGATGGTGGTTGTCTGGCTCTTGAACATGCGGAACTGGTCAGCGGTGATGGTACCACTGGTGCAACTGATGGTCACACCGTCCTTGGTGATGGTCCATGCACTAGATTCAATAGCATCAAAGTTACCAGGGGTGAAAACGATAGCGCCCTCGGGGACAGGCTCGTTCTTGGTGTACTTAGCGCTAACAACGGGGCTGTCAACACCACCCTTGGTAGCCTTAGCGTAAACAGTGGTGGTCTCGGTGATGGTCAGAGCCTCGGTGTACAGAGTCCAAGCCAAACCGTCGGTGCTGTAGTACAGGGTAGCGCCTTCCTCGTTGTTGGTGATAGTTACCGTGATGCTCTCGTCAAAGCTCTGAGCAGGAGTCAGAGTGGGAGCAGCAACAGTCACAGCAGCCTGTTGTACGTACAGGACGGCAGGCTTCTGAGCGCTGGTGTAGCAAGCGAAGCGGGGGCTGCTTTGGTTGTACTGTAACTTGCGGGTGTTGTCGGCACCGTTAATCAGGACGATACCATCATCGGTGGTAGAGGCAGTCCAGTTTGTGTTGGCGGTGCTGAGTTCGGTGGCGGTATTCAGCGAATTACCTGAAGTCCAAACCAGATAATGGTGTTCGCTGTCGTTGCCCATATCAAAGGTCCAAGAGCTGTTATTGGAGCCCAGTGTCAACTCTACAGCAGCAGTGCCGTCGATGTCAACAACACCATTGCTGATAGCAACGTCAACCTTTGTGCCATAAGGAGTGCTGGTGTTGCTGATGGCACCCAAAGCAGCATTGTTATCCTCGTTTACGAGGATGTACTTCTTGCCAGCAACGAGCTGGTCAGCACTGGTCACCTTCACATAAGTGTTAGCGGCTCCAACTGACAGGGTCAGCAGAGCTAACGTGAGGAGAGAAAATAATTTCTTCATAAAAAATTGAAATTAAATTGAGTTAATGAAATATGTGAATAAACAAAAAATGTTCATTTATAGTGCTTTAGTCAAGCGAGGTTCATTTCTCGCCGCAAAGGTACTATCATTTAACGAGATGTGCAATAGTTTGGCATGAAATTGTTTTGGCAATGATATAGAAGCAACCCCTGCGGAGCTGATGCTAATTACTGGTGCCCGGTAAAAGTATAGCAGGCTGAAGGCCTGCCCGCCCGGCAAAGTAAGCTCCTTCTTACAAAACTACCATAACAGCATTGATATCGACGTGCTTATGCGGCCTTGGCAATTTTCCCCCGGACACCCTAATAAATGCTAATAGCATGAGCCTTTACATTCAACTCATAAAAGTTAGGATGTCAGGGAAAGAATCTCCCTGGCTGCCCCAAGGGGGGAAGAAAACAGCAGGAGAGGCTGTCCCAAGGTGCGGGAGCCTCTCCTGTTGATAAGGATTGTTAAACTAGCAGTGTGGCTTCAATTACTTAACCACCTTGCTGGTCGTGGTCGTACCGTCGCTGTGGCGGGTAACAACGATGTTCACACCCTTGAAGGGCTTGTCACTAGCAACACCAAGTGCGTTGTAGTAGGTGGTGGTAGTCTCGTTGTTAACGTTCAGCTCGTTAACACCAACGTGGTAGTCACTCCAGTCGTTGATGGTCTTCTCAACAACATAGTACATGGGACCGTTGGCAGCGTCGTTCTTCTTCACATAGTACATGCGAACGATGAACTTGGTGGTAGAATTAACCAGAGCACCGTAAGCAAGACCGCCAAAGTCGTTGTGGTCGTTGATGGGGTTGTCATAGATCTCGTCACCGAACTTAACGTTGGTAGCGTCGGTCATCTCCTCGACGATCAGCTTGTCGGGAACGCGAACGGCGTTGATGTCGTTGCCACGCAGGCCAGTGAGGGGATTGTAGAACGAGAAGCGGATGCCGTCGCACAGACGCCATACACGATACATGAATACGTCATAGTCAACGCTAGCATAGTCGGGCAGCTGGCTGGTTACATTGATAACGGGGTTGATGAAGCAGCACATCTGGCCGTTCTCATCCTTCCAGGTTACATACTCACCAGCGGTGTAGGTAGCCTTAGCGTCAGCGGCGGCAATCTGGCCAACACCGGTCTTCCAAATGGGGCTACCATAGCTGTTCACAGCGTCGTTGTTCAACGCGGGATCATTCTTAACGCGGTCGGTACCGAAGGTCCAAATCACGGGCACGTAGGTAGCAAAGTCACCATAGTTGCCGGTGAGCACGTCGTTGTCAAACAGGTTGAAGGCACCGTCAGGATAAACATTGCCTTCCATACCCAGGGTGTTGTCCATCTCCATGAAGGTACCGTCGGTGCGGCGCTGCAGCTTGGAAATGGGCTCGTTGGGATTAACGTTGTTACCACGCTCCAGGGTGTAGTAATAGATGGCGGGGTTGTTCACCAGGTTCATCTCCACGTTGGCATTCTTGATGTTGGTGGTCAAGTGACGATCAACGTCGCTCATGATCTCGTCGAGGGTGTAGAAGCCGTCGATGGTCGAAGCGGTCTTCTGTACGGGTACCTCTACAGTGTTAGTGCTCTTAGCATTCTCCTCTACCTGCTCGGCCAGCATGTAGCCATAGCGGTTGGGATGGGTGTTGTCGGCAGTGCTAGCGGTGAACTGGTCAACAAACATGATGTCGCTCAGGTCGACGGCTGCGTTGGCGGCATAGTTGCCCAGGTTGCCGTTGGTCTTGACATTGATGTTGTAGCCAGCGAGGGTCTCCTGGTTGTCATAGGTGATCGTGTAGGTCACGTTGTTGCCAGCGTTGAGCTTGAGCTCGGCAACAGCTACCATCACGTCAGGATTGTTCACGTCAAAGCGATAGAGCACGAAGGTGTTCTCACCAGCCTGGATGCGGGCGGGAGTCAGGGCGTTCATGATGTCCTCGTTCTCGAGGGTCAGGAAGTTGCGGTAGTAGTTCAACTCCTGGGCGCTGCGGTAGTCGCTCTCGAAGTGGTTCAAGCTCAAGTGCAGGAAGTCGTTGGTGCCGGGGATGATCACGGTTGCCTGGTTGGACCAAGCAACGAACATGTCATGCTCGCCGTCGGCGGGCTGGCCATGCACGATGTAGGTGATGGAGTAGCTGTGCTCGTTCTGGGGCACCTGGTAGGTGTAAGTGGTCTCACCGGTGACAACGAGCTCGTCATAGGTCTCGGTGCCATACTCGTCGGTGAGCACGATGTAAACGGTGTAGGTCTGGGGAACCTCGCCATTGGCCATCGTGTTGAGCGATGAGGTCCAGTCAAGGAGCACATTGTAGGTGTTAGCCTCGGCAGCGGGCTGAGCCTGTGCGCCGAGCTCGATGGTGTAGAGACCTACCATGGGAGCATGAGTCTGGTTGTACTGTGCATAGTGTGACTCCCAATAGCTGTGGCTACCCCAACCACTGTAGGGGTTCATGATGCGGCCGTCGTTGCTGCCGTTTTTCCAATAGAGCAGACGGTAGTCAGGGATGAAGATGTTCATGCCCGTGAGCGACTTGCTCTCGTGACCATTCTTGCCAGCCATCGAGAAGTAGTGCTCGTTCTCGATTACAGATGAACAGTCATGGATAACGGGATAGGCATCACCGGCAATCATCTTGGTGTAGAAGTCGGTGATTTCGGAGCCAGAGTTACCCGAGGTGGGGCTGAACTGCTCAAACATCTGCATGAAGGGGGGCTGCTCGCCATAGGTGGAACCCTCATAACTGCTGTACTTCTGGCGGGACTGGCCCTTGCCAAGCATGAAGAAGCGGTTGTAGGTGCCACTGATGTTGAACACGGTACCAGCGTTCTGGCCTTCGCCAATGCGCAGACCGTCGGTCAGCAGCTGTACCGAAGCCACGTTGTTGTTGATGTAGTTGATGAGCTGCTGGGTGTTTTGGAGCCTTGTGCCGTTGCCACTTGCTGAGTTGAGCAGGCTCAGGTTTTCCTTAACAGCAACCATGAGGATGGTGTAACCTTCCTCGTAGGGGGCAGTCACGTCGCTGGCGCTGATGTTCCAGCCGCCCGACTGTGCACCGTAGTAAACCTCGCGCTCGCGGGTACCGTTCTGGCTGTAGGAGGTGTACTTGGGACCGGGAACGTTGGGGTCGCAGTAAACCTTCTTCAACAGGGCAACAATCTGATAGGGATTGGTTGCCACTTCGGTGATCGCATTGGTGTGCGATTCGCCATTTGCATCAGTCCACTCATACGTGATGGCATCGTAGTATGCCTTCGGGTGGACGGCGGGTTGTGCATAAGCACTAACCGTTCCAAGCAGCATCATGCCAGCTGCGAGAAACCTAAAAAAGTTTTTATACATCATAATAGCAAAATATAAAAAAGTTAATAAAAATATTGATAAATTCACTCATCTGCCGATTACTTAGTTGATTTGTCTTCCCATCAGATATAGTTGTTCATTGGATTAGGTTTGGCTCCCATGTGAAACAACGTCACGAAACTTTTAAAAGATAAATCAATATTAGTAATATATCCGTGCAAAATTAAGCAAAAATGCTGATATGGGCAAGAAATTTATCCTAATTTTTTAAAAAAAATGAGAGAAAAATGACGAAATGATAGCTTGTTTGCTGCTTGTGGCTGATAATCAATAAAATAATGTTTTGGGGCAGCTCACGGGCGAGTGGCGGCTCGGAGGATGTCGATGGCGGCGTCGAGGATGCCGTCATGCTCGTGGTCGCTGGGGTTGAGGTCGATGCGCACGTCGGGCGCGACGCCAAACTCGGTGAGCTTGCCCTGGGCGTCCATAATCGGGCACGACGAGAAACGCACGCGCCAGCCGTTGGGCAACTCGCTGGTAAAGGGCAGGCCGCAGCCGCCGCCAGTGGTGTCGCCCACGATGGTGACCTGGTCGAGGCCCTTCATGATTGAGACAAAGTTGTTGGCTGCGCTGAATGTGCCCCGGCTGGCCAGCACAACGACGGGCTTGAGGTAGTGGATGTGGTTCTTGGCAGGCTCAAAATAGTAGGCATAGGGCTCGCTCAGGTCGTTGTGGCCCTTGCCCGTCTTGTGGCAGATGTAGCCGGCGAGGGTGCGCCCCGGTATGAAGCGCGACACGAGTTTCTCGACGTTGGTGAGCAGGCCGCCGCCGTTGTCACGCACGTCGATGATGAGACCATCGGCGGTGGATAAATAGCTGAGGATGAGGTCGAGGTTGCCTTCACCGATGCTCGATGAGAACGACCCGTAGTACAGGTACCCGAAGTTGCTGGGCAGGATCTGGTACTTGATGCCGCTGGCCATCTTGTAGTCAAAGTTGAGGTAGTGCTCGTCGATGAGGCGCTCGTTGTAGTTGACGGGCCACTGCTCCCATATCCAGTAGCGCGACACGTCATGGGCGGCGATGAGGTTGGTGTGGCCGTCGCGCAGCTCCTTGAGCATGTCGCCGCAGATGTCGAACAGCTCGCGGTCGGTCATCTCGTTGGACACGCGCTGGCGGTAGCGGTCGTGCACCTCATGCCAGTCCACCTGCTTGTAGTCAAAGAAACTGTAATGCTCGTCCATGATGGTCCACAGCGCCTCGAAGTTGCCCACCTGGTCACTCTCGAACTCATCCTGCTGGGCGCAGCCGCCCATGGCCAGAAGCACTAAACAATATAATAATATCCTTTTCATTTCTTTTAAAACAACGAATTTCACCGTTTTAACCAATCTGACATTCCAGAAACCCGCATCCCGGTTCACGATGGTCAGTCATTATGCACCCATCAGCGTGACTTGGGGCTTACGTTACAGGGAGAGGCCCAGGACCGCGGCGTGGCTCACGTCATGCACCTTCAAGCCATTTACCTGCCAGTGCTCGAGGCGCGCGCGGTAGCCCAGACGCACGATGGCGCTGCCCAGATGCAGGTCGGCGCCCAGGTAGTGGGTCATGTCCAGGCGGTTGCCCCACCAGCCCACGTGGGCCAGGTTGCGGTGGTTGCCCAGGTATATCTCGTAGTAGCTCTCGTCATACTCTGGAGCAAAGAACACCCCCGCGACTGGCAGTTGCACCTGGTAACGCAGCGTGACAGGCATGCGCCCCAAGCGGGTGCTGAACCAGGCCGTACCGCTGGCGCCCAGGTTGGCATGGGCCCTGACGGTGACCGGGTTGTTGCTGTTGACCGCATTGTAGACGATGCCGGCGCGCAGCTGGGCCATCGGGCCCGCCGAGAAGTTCAGGCGGGGTGTGAGCACATGCCTCCACACGTGCTGCATGTTGAAGGCAATATCGCCCATGACCTTGTGCAGCTCGTTGTTGCCGCTGGGGTTCTCGACGTAGTTATAGTCGGCCCCCACGTCTAGTTGCCACAGCCACTTGTAGTCGCCCAACGAGGTCAAGCGCGAGACCTCGAAGGTCAGTCCCAGCCCTATGCCGTCATAGGTGATGGGCGTCAGGTAGCTGTCGTGGATCGAGGCATATCCCACATCGACCATGAACATCGACTGCGTGGGGTGTGAGGCACGCACCTCGTCCTGGCTGGCGGCGACGGTTGCCGTCGAGATGGCCAGGGCTACTAGAAGGTATTGGATGATTCTGTTCATTGTCGCGGGTCGCTAACTCGGGCTATATTGCCAATTACACTTCGTCAAACGGGATGCGTTGCTGGCCGGTGAACTGGTCTAGCACCTCATCCTGGCTGATGCCGTCGGTCGTGATGGGGTCGGCAGGGGTGGTGGATGCCTCATCATCGTCGCCGCCGTCGGGTGGGGTAGGCGTGCTGTCGGGTGCTGGCTCGCGCGGCTCGACCTCGATAATCGAGGCGACCTCCCAGTTGGTCACGCGGCGTCCCTTGGCCTTGAAGGTCTTGACGCCGATAAATTCCTCGGCATCGATGACAAACGGCTCGCGGGCCTCGTCGGCGCCACCCATCTTGACCTCGAAGCGCGGACAGGGCTCGTCGGTCAACAAGAGCAGGCGCGAGGCCGGGTTGGAACCGATCAGGCTCTGCTTCTTGGCGTTATCCTCGAGGGTGAAGCGTTTGACGTAGGGGTGGCCCTGGTCGGCGTCGTCGAGCACGGCGGTCCACACCTTGTCCTTGCTGAACTTCTCGATGCGCAAGATGCCCTCGTCATAGTGGTTGGTGGCCTCGGTGCTGGTGGTGTAGAACTCGCCGCCCTGCATGATGACCAGGATGCGGTCTTCGCCGCCAAACAGGCCTAGCGAGCGGCCATGCTTCTCGTAGTTGATGCGCAGGATGTCGGGGTCAAACCACACCTCGCGGTCGCCCAGTGTGGACTGGCCGGCCTCCTTGAGCGAGATGCGCGCTACCTCGTTCTTGGTGACGATGTTGCCGCGTGCCTGCTTGCCCTTGATGGCCAGCTCGGCCAGATCGACGTCAAACTGTAGGATCTTCAATCTGAACTTGGGCTTGAGGGTGATGCGCAGCACCTCGGCCTCGCCGTTGGGGTTGGCGGTGAACCAGGTGATCTTGCTGCCAGGCTTGCCCTGGGTGATGTCATATTCCTTGTCTCGCGTGATGCCCGTGACGGCAAAGCGCTTCATGTAGGTCGTGCCGCCGCGCCCGTCCTGATAGAGCACGTTGTAGATGGTGCGGTCATCGCCCTTCTTGAACACGTTCAGGTAGAGGATGTTCTTGCCCACGTAGCTCTTGTCGGCAACGCGGGTGACCTTGAACTTGCCGTCCTTGTAGAAGATGATGATGTCGTCGATGTCCGAGCAGTTGCACACGAACTCGTCCTTCTTCAATGCCGTGCCGATGAAGCCGCCGGCGCGGTCGATATAGAGTTTCTGGTTGGCCTCGGCGACCTTGCTTGCCACAATGGTGTCAAACTCGCGGATGATCGTGCGGCGCGGGTACTTGGAGCCATACTTGGTCTTGAGTCCCTGGAACCACTCGATAGCGTGGTCGGTCAAGTGGGCGAGCTTGTAGTCGATGTCTTCGACGCGCTCCTTCAGGCGCGCGATGTTCTCCTCGGCCTTGTCGCTGTTGTACTTGATGATGCGCTTCATCGGGATCTCGAGCAGCCGCAACAGGTCATCCTGGGTGATCTCGCGATAGAACTGGGGCTTGAACGGCGTCAAGCGCTTGTCGATGTGCTTGAGGGCCCGCTCCTGGTCCTTGGCGTTCTCAAACTCCTTGTCCTTGTAGATGCGTTCCTCGATAAAGATCTTCTCCAGCGACACGTTGTGCAGGCTCTCCATCGTCTCGTTGCGCTGGATCTCGAGCTCCTGGCGCAGGATGTCGCGGGTGCGGTCCACACTGTAGCGCAGCACGTCGCTCACGGTGAGGAACTGCGGTTTCTGGTCCTTGATGACACAGCAGTTGGGCCAAATGGAGATCTCGCAGTCGGTAAAGGCATACAGGGCATCGATGGCGATGTCACTGCTCGTGCCCGCTTGCAGCGAGACGATGATCTCGGCCGTGGCACTGGTGTTGTCCTCGACCTTGCGTATCTTGATCTTGCCGCGCTCACCCGCCTTGAGGATCGACTCGATGACGTTGCCGGTGGTCTTGCCGTAGGGTACATCCTTGACCAGCAACGTCTTGTTGTCGAGTTTCTCGATCTTGGCACGCACGCGCACATAGCCGCCCCGCTCGCCGTCATTGTAGTGGCTCACGTCGATGTAGCCACCCGTCTGGAAGTCGGGGTAGAGGTGGAACTCCTCGCCGCGCAGGTAGCTGATGGCGGCGTCAATGACCTCGTTGAAGTTGTGGGGCAGGATTTTGCACGACAGGCCCACGGCAATGCCCTCGGCGCCCTGGGTGAGTAGCAACGGGAACTTGGCGGGCAACGTTAGCGGCTCGCGCTTGCGGCCGTCATAAGAGAGTCCCCAGTCGGTGACCTTGGCGTTATATACCGCGTCTAGGGCAAACTCGCTCAGCCTGGCTTCGATATAACGGCCGGCTGCTGCTCCGTCGCCAGTGAGGATGTTGCCCCAGTTACCCTGGGTGTCGATGAGCAGCTCCTTCTGGCCCAGTTGCACCAGCGCGCTATAGATCGAGGCGTCGCCATGCGGGTGGTACTGCATGGTCAGGCCCACGATGTTGGCAACCTTGTTGAAGTGGCCATCGTCGGCCTCCTTCATGGCGTGCATGATGCGGCGCTGCACGGGCTTAAAGCCGTCCTCGATGTGAGGCACGGCACGCTCCAGAATCACATAGGAGGCATAGTCGAGAAACCAGTTCTCATACATGCCGCTCAGCTGCAGTTTCTTATCTTTGGGGACCTGGTATGAGGAATGGGCTTGCGGCTCACTGCCCTCGCCACCCTCGGCGGGCGTGGCATCGGCGTCAACGGGCTCTTGCTGTTCCATGCCTTCCAGTTCGTCGTCGTCTTTCTTCATATCAAATGCGATTTAACCCGCAAAGATACACAAAAGTTTTCAGTATTTCGGCATTCGGCCTTCAGTTTTTTGAAGCGTCGCGGCACACTCGGGCTCTTTATAGGCCGGTAATGCGGACGACGGGCCCCAACGGCTTGAGGTTGTCCTCGTTGCCGCCTTGGGTGGTCAGGATCCAGGCCAGTGGCTTGTGGCGCTTGTCGTCGGGCACTTGAGGGATGGGGGCATAACCGTCGGTGAGAAAGACCAGACCGTCATACTCCTCGTGATCATAGTAGAAGTCGATAGCTGGCTGGAAGTTGGTGCCACCGCGACCGGTGACCCTTATCGACTGGCTGGCTTGCTTGAGCAGGATAGGTTTGTCGGTAGTTATCTGGCTATCAAACTCGATGACCTCGATGCGCTCGATGCCTTGCTTGAAGAAACGGTTGATCACAGCGAGGAATTTGCGGATGTCCTCGTCGGGGACACTGCCGCTGACGTCAACGGCAACAAGAAGCCGTGTGCTGTAGGCATACTGGCTGCCCATCGCGTCAAAACCGTAGCGGCGGTTGGGCCTCATGCGGGTCAAGTGGCGCTTGACGCTCAAGATGCTGGCGCGGAATTGGCTCAGGATGGCACGGAAGTTCTGCTGGCTCACCAGGGTGCTCTCGATAAGGCTGCGCAGGTCCCCGCCTATCGATCCCCACTGGTTGCATCGCTGGGCTGTCTCGATCTCGTGGTTGACTTTCTCGCTCATGAGCTCATCTTCTTCCCACAGCGATGCGCCGGCGTCGGCATCGAGCAGGTCGCCAGTCAACTCGCTGCTCTCGCCCTGCCCTTCGCCGGCCGTCGTTGTGATGGGGATGCCGTCACCGTCGGCATTCTGCTCCAGCTGGGCGATTTGTCCCGCCATGATAGAATAGTACTGCTCAAAGGCCTGGTCGCGCTCAATGTTGAAGATGCTAGGCGGTTCCAGGCCGATGCTGTCCATCCCTTCCAGGTTATCACACAACGTCAGGTCACTGGACAGGCGCATCACATCGCGACGGGGATTGTAGGGCTGCCGCTGGTAGGGATGCTTGAGGATGATGCGCACCACCTCGGCCTTGATTCTGAGGGCCAACTGGTTGTCGTCGAACTGCTCCAGCCGTTCGGGATTATACTCGATGATGCCCTTGCCGCATCTCATGTCACACCCCATGTTGTCGTTGCGCTTGAGAGCGTGGGTGCAGAACACGGCGAACAGGAGCGGCTCGGTGAGGAACCAGTCCTGGGTTAGTGACTTTATGCGTTCGCCGACGGTCATAGGGCGTTAATCATCTGGTTGATCAGCTGCAAGGCGTCGCGGCAGTCCATCATGATGTAGGCATTGGCGTTGGGATAGGTCGCGTTCTCAAAGAACGAGGCAAAGTGGGCTATGGCCTCCTGGCGGCCGTTGCCCAGCATCCAGTTGATGTACCGCAGCAGATTGCTGTTCACCGTCTTGCTGTCTTGCTTGCTCACACCCAGTTCCAGCATCTGGTAGATGCCCTCGTTGATGATGGCGATCTGTGGCATGGTGTAGGTGGCCAGATCATGCTGGCAGGCCGTGAAGTCCTGCAGCACCTCGTGGGCAGTGAGCATGCGCGACTGGTTGAGCGACTGCATGAACATCGATGCCGAGCGGGCCCCGATCACACCGGTAATCATCTTGGCCAGGCGGTTCATGTCAGTGATGTGGCCACTGGCCTTGAGCAGTCCCGACACGCGCACCCACGCGCGACGGTCGGGCGTCTTGTCAAATGTGCCCTTGTTGATGTCCACGTTCTTCTCCAGTTCGTCGGGGTGCTCCTCGATGAAGGTGATTACCCGCGGGTCGATGTCGTTCTGCTTGGCCCAGAAGAGCCATTCGCCCACCGTGGGAGAGAAGAAATAGACATTAAAGCGCGATACCAGCGCGGGGTCAAGATCGGTCAACTGGTACTCCTCGCCATCGTTCACGGCGGCGATGACGCGACTGCCTGCCGGCAATGAGCGGCCTGCTAGCTTGCGGTTGAGCGACAGGTCCATGACCGATTGCAGGATCTCGGGTCGCGCGCGGTTCATCTCGTCAAGGAACAGCACCACGGGCTTGTCATCGATGGGAAACCAGTAGGGCGGCATGAACTCGGTCTTGCCGGTCGCTTCGTCCTTATTGGGCAGGCCGATGAGGTCGCCAGGGTCGCTCATCTGCCCCAGGAAGAGGGCGATGACGGGGATGCCTTGCTCCTCGAAGTGCCTCGTGATGATTTCGCTCTTGCCGATGCCGTGTTTGCCCACGAGCAGGATGTTCTGAGTCGATGGCGTGGTCTCGAGAATCGTCTTGAGGTCGCCGGTGTTGATGGTGATTGCCATATTGATATCTTGTTTTTAGTTTTTGGTTTCTAGTCGTTAGCGGCGGGAGCGGTGATCCATTCCACCTTCTTGCGGGGACCGGTCAAGCGGTACGGGAACAGCTTGGCTAGCTCCATCAGCCGCGGGATATAGGCCATGTCGTGGTCGAGACGGGACTTGAGATCGCCGCCCTGGTTCAAGTCGATGACCATCGAGCGCCCTCGATTGAGGCGGATGTGTAGCTCGCGCCGACCGTCTTCCTCGTCCTCGACGAGGTGGTACTGGTGCCGCTTACCATCGAAGTAACTGTCAACGAGTTGTGCCAGTTCTGACCTGGGTGCTACTGCGGTGGCCTTGCTGTCCTTGCCGCCGTCGAGCATGCGCTTGAGCCAACCCTTCAGGCCCCTAGCGGGGGTCGTTGAATCCTCGTTGGGACTGTCCTGCGGCTCGGGTGCCTGTTGCCAGTCGTCGCGCACCTCGCCACGCACGGTAAAACGTCCATCACGCGCCATGTAGGCAAACTCCACCATGTGGGGCTTGACCAGGTCCAGGTGATTGATGAAATTGTCGTGAGGTATGGGCAGGTCGAGCGTCTTGTAGGCGTTCATCCTGACGAGCAGGCGGGCCTTGTGCCCGTCGGCATGGCGCTTGTCAAAGTAGTAGGTGATGCCCGTGCCGTCAAAGTAGCGTTCCAGATAGGCATCCATGTTGTTCATCGCCATGTTGCGCATCTTCACCCCCTTGCTGTCGGCCTTATAGGCAGCAGCAATTTGCTCTTTCCATTGGGCGGCATGGTCAAGGAAGACCTGTGAGGACGCCACCACGCGGCTGCGGTCGATGACCTCCATGGGGGCTCCGCTCCACTGCTGGTGATAGTGCATCTCTTCTATATCGATGCGCGAGTGGACATTATTGCCCTGGACGGCATGACATAATGTCAGTCCGCACGGGGCTTTCACATGTATGCCCACGCCATAGTTGCCCATGTCGACCAGTTGCACCATGTCGTCGGTGACAATGCCGTTGACAAGCTCTTGACGTGCGGCCTCAAATTCCTGTAACATCCTTGCGCTCAAGCGGGGCCCTGTCGCTTGATGCCCGTTGGCACCAGGCCTGTCGCCAAAGGCTGGCTTGAGCACATGGTCAATCTCGCCGGCCACTCGTTGTGACTCGGTCCCTTCAACATCGGTATAGGTATAGATAAACATCACCCGTCAATCAGCAAGAACTGTGCCGACATGGTCTCGCGTGGCATAATGTCGTGTTTATAGCCGTCAACTCCCTCCCTTATCATGCAACAAGGGCGCATCGGCAGTATTGCTTGATGCGCCCTTGTGTGAAACGAGGTCAATGTGGCCGATTACCAGGCACCGCTCAACAGGTAGTCGATGAGCGCGGTGACGTCGGCAATGTTCACGGCGTTGTCAGTGTCGCAGTCGGCTGCGGTCACATCAATGCCCGTGGTGTCACCACTCAGCAGGTGATCGATGAGTGCGGTGACATCGGCAATGTTGACATCTCCGTCCCTGTTGACGTCGCCACGCAAGCTGCCGGGTGCGTCCTCGGCATTCTCGTCCAGGACAATGCGCAGGCGATTGGCATTGCTGGCAATTACATTGTTGGCATAGGCCTCAAATGCATTGACAGTGCCGCTGGTGGCCTTCACAAAGTGGCTGCCAGCCGCATTCAGGAAGAAGGCGTTCTCGATTGTCTTTTGGGCGTATTCTCCCACAGCCATGTGGAAGGTGCCGCTAGTGATGGCCGAGGGGTTGGGCTTCACGGTCACGTCATTGGCCGAGAATACAAAGGTCTTGCCGCGCATGTCGGTGCCGTTGGCGCCATCATAGGGCGCTACGAAGTAGGGCACGTTAGCTTCCAGTTTGTTCCCCACATATTCTGCCAGCAAGTCGGCATCGTCGGTAGTATCCTCTTCCTTGTCAAAGTTGCAGATCCACAGACCCTTGGCATCGGTCTTGCTGTGCATCCAGTCGATGGCGGTACCGTCGGCGGTCACGCTGGTGGCTGCAAATGGCAGTACCATCATGTTCCAGCCTCCCTCTTGACCAGCATGGCGACCACGGGCAAAGTTGCGCTCGTAGCTGATGTTGCTGGCCGAGAAACGGTAGGGTGCATAATAGTCATAGCCGTGCTTGAGCACGATGTCGGTCAGGGCAACATGGTTCTTGATGATGTTCTTGCCCTCGAGGCCGCTGGGCACTTCGTCATTGGCGCCAACATAATATAATGTGTTGGGGTTATTGCCGGCTACGATAGCGTTCAAGCCGAGGCCCTCGACGCTCACTGCGGCAGCATTGTCGGGAACAGCGATGCCATTATAGGGCTTGTAGCCGATGCGGTTACCGTCGCCGGTCCACACGACCATACCGCGGTCGATGGTATAGAACTTGGATCCACCAGGGGGCACGAGGTTCTTGGTCGAGTCGTTCTCGTTGCGGCCATAGATGTTGAGCGCGTAGCGCGAGCCGAAAGCCAAGTTGTCAAACTCAAAGTAGAACGTCTGGGTCTCACCGGCAGGGATAACCACGTTGCGGCTCAAGTAGGTCACCATGGTGCCCTTGTTGTTCTCGTCGACGATAAACAGCGGTGCCAGCAGGTACCTGTTGTACTCGCCTTCGGTATTATGGTTGGTGACATCGACCTTGAACTTGATGTGGCTATCATAGATGACCATGTCCTCGTCGGCATTCAGCGCATTGATGTCAACCGACAGGTTCATGGGATAGACGATAGAGCCGGCGATGGTCACACTGCCCGTACCGGGGATGCTGGGATTCCACGATGTGTCATAGGTGGACAGGTGGGCACTCTTGGTGCCGGCATTCTTCGGGGTGAAGTTGAAGGTGACGACCTTGGTGCCGCCGGCAGGGATTTCGGCCTCTACTACGGTGGTGTATTCACCATACTCATCGATGTTCTCGTTGTCGACAAAGAGGAACAGACGGCCACTGAAGCGGTCGGCGCTGTTGTTCTTGACAGTGACATGGCACTGCTCGGCTGTACCGACTTTCTCGCCGCCGGTAAATTCAAAGTTGGTGGATTGGAGGTCGATCACGGGGTGGTTGGCCATCGTTATCCAGTTGCCGTTGATGGTGGCCTCGACATAGTAGCGGTCACTCTCGATCATTGGTTTCCACTCATCGGTTCCGGGCAGGCTGCACACGGGCTTGATCTTGTAGACACCATTGGCCAGTCCATTGCCGAAGGGGTAGGTCGTTGAACTCTGGGTGTCGGGCCAGCTGTCGGTGATTGAGATGTAGCTGGTGGCATAGTAGGTCTGGGCGATCAACTCGACGAAGTTGTCCTCGTTGTCATAGAGGGCAATGCCGCGCAGGTACTTCGTGCCGTCGTCGATATGGTCCTCGCCGGTGACCTTGATATAGCGGCGCTTGTTGAGCTTGAATGAGCCGTCGTCGCTGCGCTCAAACGAGCTCGAGCCCGTGTAGTACATGTTGAACACCGTCAACCGGTGGTCCACCTCGTCAGGGGTGCCGCTGTAGCCAGGCTGAATGCCGATGATGGCGGTCTGGTCGATGTTGTAGCCCTCGCTGCTCGATGCGGCGCCGATGCCGCCGGCATAGGGGTTGAGCACCGACAGGACAAAGTAGCCGTCACCCAGGCCACCCCAGCCCCAGTTGATGTGGTAGTAGTCGCCATAGGCATAGCCGTCGCACACAAAGGAGTGTCCGCCGCCGCTGCCTGCACGGCCGTTGTAAATCAGGGGACGTCCTGCAGCCAGCTCCTGGTAGATCATCTCTTCCCAATCCTTCTGGTCATAGTCGCTGCGATAGACGAGCTTTGCATCGTAGTTGAAGTAGTCGTTGAGCGCCGTGGGGATATAGGGGTCGCTGGTGCTGGACGCATTGATTCCATACTGCATGTGGGCAGCACATCCGGCATAGAGCATGAGCCATGCCACGGCATCCTTCTCGGCCTCGGTCTCGGCACCCGTGTAGTTGTCGCGCATGTTGTCCCAGTCAAAGTAGATGGGATCCAGCGGGTCGGTCTCGAATGCGCCATATTCCTCTTGCCAGTAGAAGGTCACAATATAGGACGGGATAATCTGGGAACAAGCCATCGGGTGCTTATAGTAGTTCATGATCTGGGCCATTGACGTGGCCACACAACCGGTGTAGGCCAGTTCGCCGACGGTGTCACCGTTCTCGTCAATGTCCATGAACTCGGGGCAGTGGTTCCAGTAGGGGCCTGCCTGATCCCAGTGGCTGGTGATCATCGGTGAGATACTGTTGCGGGTGGGGCGGGGGGTGGTGAACCCTTCACCGGTGATTCCCATCGCGTCGAGCGACGAGATCTGCTGAGCATAGTTCTCGAGCCATGCTTTCATGTTGGCCGGAACATTGTTGGGGTCAAAGTTGCCGCTGTCGGTATAGCCCAGAATCGGGGTCGTGCGGTCGTCTCCCGACACGATGACATAACCCTGGCGGTTACTGGTGTTAAAGATGTAATAATTGGACTGTGTGGTCGAGGACTGGCCATTGGCCATCATCCTGGGCGAACGGCCCACGGGCACGCTGTTCAGCGTGGTCCCTACACGGTGCTGTTGCATGAATTGACTTGCCGTCTTATAGGCCTTGTCGGGCGTCACCGGCGCCGCTATCGCACCAGCGGCGAGCAGTAGTGACATCAGAAAAGTGATTTTTCTCATCTGTAAGAATTTAGTGTTAGAAGTGTTAATAGTAGTATTCGTAATTAAATGAAATTCTTTTTTTTTGACACCTCGGAGTGACAAAATGCGTGCAAAAATATGATTTTTTTGGAAAATATACAATTTTAGGCTTGGAATTTATGTCCCAAGCCTAAAAAATAAGTGTTTTTTTAACAAAATGTACTGCAATAAGGTGTATGCCCGGTCGCTATGGATTTTGACTGCTGTTTTCAATGGGCATCGGTTCGCTTTCGTTGTCCTTCTTGTTGCGCACGCGCACCTTCAACTCGTCAAAGCCGTAACCATAAACGCTGTTGCAGTTGCTCTGGGTGATGATCGCCTCGCGGTCGGTCTCCTTGATGATGCGAAAGATGTTTACGCTCTCATGCTTGCGGCACATCACCATCACAATCTTGACGGTAGCCTTGGTGTACCAGCCGGTACCGTCAAGGATGGTGCAGCCGCGGTGGGCCACACTGTTGATGTTGTTGGCAATCTGCTCCCACTTCTTGCTGATGATGAGGAACTGCACGCTCTGGCGCGTATTGTTGATCACGCGGTCGGCCGCAACCGAGTAGATGACCATGTAGATGAGACCATACACGATCTTGTCTATCGAGTGGAACAGCAGGTAGGACGAGCAGATGATCAACACGTCACAATACATCATCGTGCGGCCAAATGAGATGGTGCTGTACTTGGACACCATGGCCGCGATGATGTCGGTGCCACCGGTGCTACCGTTGTGGGTGAATACCACACCCAGGCCCAGGCCGCACAACACCGCACCCAGGATCACGTTCATGAACGTCTGCTGCTGGACGATGGGGGTAGGGAACATGGGTTGCAGTACGCCGATAAAGAATGTGGCTATCGACGCGCCAATGATCGTGCGCAGCACAAACTGCTTGCCCACGCTGCGAAAGGCGATGCACAACAAGATGATGTTGATGGCATAGTAGGTCAATGCCACATTCCACCCCAGCCAGAAGTGGATGAGTGAAGACAGACCCGTCACACTGCCAATCACGATCTTCTCGGGAAGGATAAAGGCAGTGAAACCAAAGGCGTAGGTGAACAAGCCCAGTGTGATCATTACATAGTCCTGAGCCAGATTAAGGAACTTTCTTGTTGTTTCTGTCATAATGTGTACCTGTTTTGAGCTGCAAAATTACTGAAAAAATCAGTATTAGGTTTTAAAAAAACAGATTATTGAGGTTTGGCATGGAAAAAAATAGTACCTTTAGCGGGCCGATATGGTTCCTGTCGGCCCCGAAGGGTGTGTCTATTATACATTAAATAATATAAAAATAGAGAATATCTATGATTACTAGATTAATCGTTTCGGCGCTGGCGGTCCTCATTACCGCCTACACGCTCGACGGCGTTACCGTCGATCCCTGGTGGTGGGCGGTAATCATCGCCATCGTGCTGGGATTTATCAATGCCTGTATCCGGCCGCTCGTCAAGCTGTTCGCTTTGCCCATCAACGTCCTGACACTAGGACTTTTCACGTTTGTCATCAACGCGTTGATGGTGATGCTGTGCTCGTGGATCGTTGGGCCACACTTCATGGTGGACAGCTTCTGGTGGGCAATGGGATTCAGCATCGTGCTGACACTCGTCAGCTGGATGCTGCACCTGTTTTTCTCCAATAAATGAGCCTGGATAAACTCACTCTCCCTCAAACTTGATGGCATTGCGGTTGGTGCTCTCGATGCGGCGGTTGCGCCAGCAGCGGCGGCACAGCGACACATACTTGTCATCGCCCCCGATCTCGACCTGGTTGCCGTCGGTAACGATGTTGCCCTGGCCGTCGATGCGCGCGTTGATGATGGTCTTGCGGCCGCAAGAGCATGTGGACTTGATCTCCTCGATGGTGTCGGCCAGTTCAAACAGGCGTCGTGAACCCTCAAACATGTGTGACTGGAAGTCGGTCCTCAGGCCATAGCACACAACATTCACGCCATAGTCATCGACGATGCGTGCCAGCTGGTCGATCTGCTGGGACGACAGGAACTGTGCCTCGTCGATGAGGATCCAGTCCTTGACAACAAGCGTCTTGTCAAACATCTCCTTGAGCATCGTGTACAGGTCGCTCTCGGGGTAAATCCATGAGCACTTGCGCTCGATGCCGATGCGAGAGCGTATCACGTTGTCGTTCTCGCGGTCGTCGATGATGGGCTTCATGCACAAGTACTGCATGCCACGCTCCTCAAAGTTATAGGCCTGGGTGAGCAGCATCGCGGTCTTGGCCGACCCCATCGTGCCATATCTGAAGTATAATTTACCTATTCTGTTCATGAGATGTTATGTTTCAGGTTGTTGTTGCCTTGTCGCCAATGACGGCTTGACCAGCAACAAAGTTACTCTTTTCCTGTGACACCGCCGCACATTTTTGTGTAAAAAGTTATTAACATACACACCACCATGTAGCCCCGGATAGGTACTCGTATCTGTTTGAGAAACCTGTTTGTGGAGATATGAAAAAGACAATGGCAACGTGCCACATGAGGGCTTGCTGCCATTGCGGTGTCTTGTAGTGCCTGTTCCCGATGTCTAAGGCTACGCGACTGCGGCCTCTGGGTTCAGGTCGACTACACCTCTGGTTATGCTGGTCGCCAGAGGGTTATTTGTTCTTGGCCTCCTCGGGGGCGATGCCCACCAGCTCGGGGTCAATCAGGATGCGGCCACAGTACTCACACACGATTACCTTCTTGTGCATCTTGATCTCCATCTGTCGCTGGGCGGGGATGCGGTTGAAGCAACCACCGCACGCGTTGCGCTGAACAACAACGATGCCCAGACCGTTGCGCGTGTTCTTGCGGATGCGCTTGAATGCGGTCAACAGTCGCTCCTCGATCTTGTTCTCCTGCTTCTTGGCCTTCTCGCGCAGGGTCTCTTCCTTCTGCTTGTTCTCCGAGACGATCTCGTTGAGCTCGCTCTTCTTCTCCTCGAGGGCGTGCTCGCGGTCGGTGCACAATTCCTTGGCCTTCTCGATCTCGGCATGCAGGGCCTCGGTGCGACGGCTGGCCTCGTTCATCTTCTTCTCGGCGAGCTCGATGTTCAGGCTCTGGTATTCAATCTCCTTGGTCAGGTAGTCATACTCACGGTTGTTGCGTACGTTGTCCTGGTCGGCAGTATACTTGTCGATCAGTTCCTCGGCCTTGGCCTTGATGTCGCGGTTGCGGGCCAACTCGTCCTGCTGCACGGCCACCTCGTCCTCAAACTTGGCCACGCGTGTGTGCAGGCCGGCAATCTCGTCCTCGAGGTCTTGCACTTCCTGGGGCAATTCTCCCCTCAGCGTCTTGATGGCATCAATCTCTGAGAGTTTCTGCTGCAAGTCAAACAGGGCCTTGAGCTTTTCTTCAACGGTGAGTTCTTTCTTCTGTGTTGCCATAACCTTTCTCGTTTAGGTCCTTAGGCTTTAGGTATCAGGGCTTTCGGGGCATCATTGCTGGCGCCTGAAGCCTCATTGCTAACGCCTAATGTTATAAATAATTTACTTGATTAACTTCGTTTTGCGCAAAAGCGACTGCAAAGGTAGGATTTTTTTTCTGAATAATCTCTAAAAAAATCTCTTTTGTGAAATGTTCGCTCTCATAGTGGCCGATGTCGGCAATCACGATGCGCTGGCAGTTGTCCAGAAAGTCGTGATAGCGCATGTCGGCTGTGACATACAGTTGCGCTCCCGCCTCAACAGCCTTGTCGAGCAGGAAACCGCCTGCACCACCACACAGGGCTACGCGCGTGACCCGCTGGTCACCATCACCACTGTAGCGCACGGCGCCCACCTCAAATGCCGCCTTGACACGCTCGAGAACCTCGCGCGCCTTCATCGGCTCGATGTTGCCTATCACGCCACAGCCCGCCGTGCCGCACTCGGCCTCGCCATAGGGTGCCACCGTGTTGTCGTCAAGGAATGCGACATCGGTCATCCCGATCTTTTGCGCCATCCTGAAGGACACCCCTTGCCAGGCGCTGTCCATGTTGGTGTGGGCGCTATAGATGGTGATGTCGTGCTTGATGGCCATGGCCACGGTGCGCTCGACTGGAGTGCGCCCCATGATCTTCTTCAGGCCGCCAAAGATGAGCGGGTGGTGGGAAATGACCAGGTTGAAACCGCGGGCAATGGCCTCGGCCACGACGACCTCGGTGGCGTCGGTGCACAAGAGCGCGCCGCTCGCTTCGGCCTCGGGGTCGCCCACCTGGAAGCCGCAGTTGTCCCACTGCTCCTGCAGCCTGAGTGGGGCATACTGCTCAATGGCCTCGGTAATCTCTCTGATTTTCATGTTTCAAGCATTTATAAAAGACTACTGATTACACGAATTAATCGAATTGTAACGGAGCTTTGATGCCAACTTGTTAATTCCTGTAATCAGTAGTTTGTCACTCAAATCTTCCCCTCGGCCTTCAAGCGCTCACGATCCACGTCGATGTAGAGCTCGTCGAGCTGGCTCTGGTCAACGGGGCTGGGTGCGTCGAGCATGACGTCACGGCCGCTGTTGTTCTTGGGGAACGCGATGCAGTCGCGGATGCTGTCAAGCCCTGCCATGATCGACACGAAGCGGTCGAAGCCGAATGCCAGGCCGGCATGGGGAGGCGCACCATACTTGAACGCGTTGATCAGAAAGCCGAACTGTGCCATGGCACGCTCGGGTGTGAAGCCCAGGATGTCAAACATCTTGGCCTGCAACTTGCCGTCGTGGATACGCAGGCTGCCGCCGCCCACCTCGATGCCGTTGCACACAAAGTCGTAGGCCATGGCGCGCACCTGTTCGGGATGCTCGTCAAGCAAGGGAATATCGGCAGGATTGGGCATGGTGAACGGGTGGTGGGTCGCCATCAGGCGCTGCTCCTCGTCGCTCCACTCAAACAGCGGGAAATCAACAATCCACAGGCACTCAAACTTGTTCTTGTCTCTCAGGCCCAAGCGGTCACCCATCTCCAGGCGCAGGGTGCACAACTGCACGCGCGTCTTGTTGGCGTTGTCACCGCTCATGATCAGCACCAGGTCGCCGTCGTTGGCGCCCATCTTCTCCTTGAGCTGCTGCCACACGGCAGGCTCATAAAACTTGTCGATGCTGCTCTTGACAGTGCCGTCGGCATTAAACTTGACATACACGAGCCCCTTGGCGCCCACTTGGGGACGCTTCACAAACTCTACCAGCCCGTCAAGCTCCTTGCGCGAATAGCTGGCGCAGCCGGGAGCGCAGATGGCGCCGATGTAATTAGCCTCATTAAACACGGGGAACGTGCCGGTGCCCTTGAGCACGTCGTCAACCTCGACAAACGTCATGCCAAAGCGGCGGTCGGGCTTGTCGCTGCCATACAGGCGCATCGCCTCATGCCAAGTCATCTGCTCCAGCTTCTCGGGCAGGTCAATGCCGCGCACCTGCTTGAACAAGTGGCGTGCCAGGCCCTCAAACACGTCGAGCACATCCTCCTGGTCCACAAAGCTCATCTCGCAGTCAATCTGCGTGAACTCAGGCTGACGGTCGGCGCGCAGGTCCTCGTCGCGGAAGCACTTGGCAATCTGGAAGTAGCGGTCAAAACCGGCCACCATCAGCAACTGCTTGAGCGTCTGGGGACTCTGGGGCAGTGCATAGAACTGGCCGGGATTCATGCGCGAGGGCACGATGAAATCGCGCGCACCCTCGGGAGTCGAACCGATCAGGATAGGCGTCTCGACCTCGAGGAAGCCCTTGTCGTCAAGGTAGTTGCGTATGAGGATAGCCATGTCGTGACGCAACTCCAGGTTGCGACGAACGGCATTGCGGCGCAGGTCCAGATAGCGGTATTTCATCCTCAGGTCATCGCCACCGTCGGTATTGTCCTCGATTGTGAACGGCGGCGTGATGCTCTCGCTCAGTATATTCAACTCGCTGGCGATAATCTCGATTTCGCCAGTCGGGATGTTGGCATTTTTGCTCGAGCGCTCGGCCACGGTGCCCACTACCTGCACGACATATTCACGTCCCAGGTGGTTGGCACGCTCACACAGGTCAGCGTCAACCTCATTGTTAAACACGATTTGAGTGATGCCATAGCGGTCACGCAGGTCAACAAAGGTCATGCCGCCCATCTTGCGGGTGCGCTGTACCCATCCTGCGAGAGTCACGACCTCGCCCACATTGGCCAGGCGAAGTTCGCCGTTTGTCTTCGTTCTGTACATTGTAAATGTTGTATTGATAGTATTGATTGATTTTAATTATCGTTTTAAACACACAAAGTTACTACTTTCTTGCCACAAAATGCCCAACCAAAACCAAAAAAAATGATTTTCGGTCATTTTGGCTTGTTATTTCATGAAAATGATGTACCTTTGCACCGCTCAAAAATCAGCCATCGGGGTGTAGCGCAGTCCGGTTAGCGCGCCTGCTTTGGGAGCAGGAAGTCCCTGGTTCGAATCCAGGTACCCCGACCGAGAAAGAAAAGACGCTGGAGTGACAAGCCAGAAAGCTTGATCTCCAGTGTCTTTTGCTTTTCACGGGCCGGGTGTCAGTCGTTCCAGGTGCCCGAGAGCAGGTAATCAATGATCATGGTCACGTCATCGATGCTGATCCTGCCGTTCTGGTCGCAGTCGCCACCGGCCGAGATGGGCTCGGTTCCGGCGAGCAGGGCGTCGATGAGGACGGTCACATCATCGATGGTCACCTTGCCGTCACCGTTGGCATCGCCGCGCACCCATGCTGGCTCATCATGCTCGCCTAGCTTGCGCTTGTTGGCGTTGGTGACATAGATGTCGGTGAGATTGTTGCCCAGCGGGCGGCTGATGAAGGCGATGATGTTCAGTTTATCAGCATTCCAGCTGTCGGGAATGTTGACGGTAAAGGTGTTCTTGTAAGTGTCGCCGTTGCTGTTCAGGGCAACGCCCTTGACCGAGCCGATGGCCTGGCGCAGCACGCCGTTGTGGACGTAATTGCTGACCCATGTGCCAGAATTGAGTTGGGGCGAAACCAGTCCGTCCTCGGTGATGTAAACCGTGAGCCTGCTGTCTTGGCCCATGTAGAGGGTGTAGTCGGTGACGAGCTCGCCATCGATGGTGATGGTGGCTTGACGGGTGTCGTTGTTGTAGGTGCTGTTCACGTTGACCGTGGCCCAGGCTGGAGCTTGGTCAATGTATTCCAGAAAACTGTCCATCAGGCTGGGCGATAGGTTGGTAAGGGTGGCTATAACTTCGCTGGCGCTGGCGATGCCCACCGTGCGGTCAAATGAGCCCTTGGGGTAACCGCCCACGTTCTGCATGTCGGCTATGGAGTCGCACTGCGAGGTGGTATAGGGGTCGATGCTGCTCTGGTTCTGGTGGATGCATACCCATGCGATGTCGTCACGCATGTGGCATAGGGCCTGCACGTTGGTCGTCCCACGGGGGCAGTAGGTGCAACTGGTTGATGTGAACTGCTCTATCAAGTGCATCTGGCGCGTGAACAGCTTGTCAAACGCCGTGAATTGCGTCTGGGCGCTCGTGACGTCGTCAAGGGGCGCTCCGTTGATGCTGACGGGAGTCACCGTCAGCGTGTGTGGACCAATTGCCAGGCTAGCCGATGTTACTGTCCCGTAAAGTGTTGTATAGGCGTTTGATAAGGGGGCGTCGTTGCTCATTGTCGCCACGTGATTGCCGTCAATCGAGATGTCAAATGCGCACTCGCCGGCCGCGACGGGTGTTGTGCCTAGGTTGCTGACCTCGAACTGGAATGCCACATCGTCACCAATCTTGACGTGTGTCGTGGATTGGAGTTGGCGGGTCCTGATGATATAGGGTGAAGGCTCGTCGCCCTCAACGATGCACTGCAGGCTCAGGTTGCCATAAACGCTGATGCCCTTATCGGCCCAAGCACCATCAACTTGGCAGTATGTGACATAGGTCTTGCCCACCTTGACTGCCGAGATGGGTCGGTTGGTCTTGGTCTGCGAGTAGTCAAATCCGATTCTCAGGCTTGCATCGACGGACAGGTCTATCAGGTAGGGAGTGTCGAGGTAAACGGCATTCCACCCCTCGCTGCTCACGTCACACGGCCATTCAGTCATCTCGCCCAGGTTGCCGTTGGCGTCAACTGGGATGACAAATACGCGTGTGACGGGTGTTGATTGGGCCAACCCGATGCGAAAAGCAACAATCTTGCTGCCTCTGAACGGGGCCAGCTCATCGCTGTTCAAGTCGGTGGCGAGGGGCAATGTGCCTGACAGTGCCGGCATTCCCCAGCCGGTGCCGACGTTGACGTCGTTGGTGGTGTAGTGGCCCATGAGCTGCTGGTTGGCAGCTAGCTCTTGTGCACTCAGCGTCAGTGGCAGTAGGATGACTGCCGTCATGAGAGATAATAATGTTTTCATAATAATCATATATATAATGTGTAAAGGAACGCTTTGATGATATCCTTCCATATTTAAGGATGTCTCGCCATGCGGGTGTCGAATGTGCAAATATATTAATACTTTTTGAGATAATGTGTCTTTCTGGTAAATAAATATCCCGTTATCACCCGTCTATCAGGTTGGGTGCTGATTGTGGTCGAGGGCCACGGGGGAGGCTTGAAAAGCCTCCACTCACTGGGAAAAAACAACTGAATTATGTGAATTTTGAGATTTTACATCTGGTTGATTCTCAATATTGTACGTCTCCTTGATTGTGAAGGTTTTTTGAGAATTTATCAGTTGCATTCTAGGCTATCTGCCGATTTGCTGAGGCTCGTCCCGATGTCTATTCGGTAAATACACTCTCGGGCAGTGAGCGCATATTATAGGTCGAAGCCATCGACTCGCCATAGGCGCCAGCCGAACGGATGGCCAGCAGGTCGCCGCGATGGGTCGCGGGCAGCATGCGGTCGTGGGCAAACACGTCGCTCGACTCGCACACGGGACCAACGACGTCGTAGGGCTCCTCTTGCCCCGACGTGGGAGCTGTCAGGTTCTGGATCTCATGGTGCGCCTCATAGAGCGCCGGCCTGATGAGGTCGGTCATGCCAGCATCAACGATGATAAACTTCTTGTCGCGGTTTTCCTTGACAAAAACCACGCGGGTAATCAGCGACCCGCATTGCCCCACTATCGAGCGCCCTAACTCAAAGTGGATGTGCTGGTTGTGGCCGATGTTGAGGTGCTCCTTGTAGGTGCCGAAGTAGTGTTCCATGTCGGGTAGGGGATGGGCGTCAGGGCTGTTATAATCGATGCCCAGGCCGCCACCCACGTTGATCATCTCGAAGGCGATGCCCTGTCGCTCATAACGGGCCTGCAGCTCGTTGATGGTGTCACACAGCATCACGAAGGGCTGCATCTGTGTGATCTGTGACCCGATGTGGAAATGCAGCCCCCGCAGGTGTATGTGCGGCAGTTCGATGGCGTGCTTCACCACCTGGTCCAGAACTTCGATGCCTATGCCAAATTTATTGGCAGCGGTGCCTGTGGTGATGTATTTATGGGTATGGGCGTCGATGTCGGGGTTGACCCTGATGGCGATAGGGGCGATGGCGCTCATCTCGCCTGCGAGTTGGTTGATGACCTCAAGTTCAGGGATTGATTCAACGTTGAAGCAACCCACTCCGTGCTCCAGCGCCAGCCTGATTTCCCAATCGGTCTTGCCAACGCCCGAGAAGGTCATATCCTCGGCCTTGAAACCAGCTTCAAGGGCGGCTTCCACCTCTCCACCACTCACCAGGTCGGCTCCCAGTCCATGGTTGCATATCTCGCTCAGTATGCGGCGATTACCATTGGCTTTGACGGCATAGTGTACTGTGAAGGGCCATCCTTGGATTTGGCGGTTAATGGCGCTGAGGGTGGCACGCAGCACGTCCAGGTCATAGTAGTAAAACGGAGTCTGGCCCTGCTTCACGATGTCCATCGCGAACCCCTGCTGAACTGATTTCTTATCCATCTTTTTGGTCTGTTGAATTTTGATTTTGAGTGACAAAATTATTAAAAAATAGATTAAAAAAATCTTTATAATCTATAAAATCTGCTAAAATCCGTCTTCCCTTGCCCGCGCTACGGCTGTTGGGCAGTGATCTGCCCTCAATCCACGCGCGATTTTCCTGTTTGATGATGCTGCTCACCATCCATTAACTCTTGGTATAAAGAAGACCGGCAGTTCTGGAAACTTTAGTTTTAAAGAAAAAAGTGGCTTAAGGGTCAAATATACTCCTAAAAAGAGCCTTAATTGGTCTTCAGTGACA
>CAMJJG010000008.1 GCA_946406035.1 uncultured Prevotellaceae bacterium | reverse complement strand
GAGATGCCGAACTTGCGGCCCTGGCGCTGCTCATAGCGCGTCCAGCCCGTCACGTCGCCCTGGGTGATATATGACTTCATACCCATGTACTTGCCGCTGAAGGGGTTTTGGGCCGTCAACTGCACCGTCAGACGGTTGTCCTTGAGGAACGAGCGCTGCAGGCCGACGCCGTGGAAGAACACCGTACCCATGCGGCCATACAGGTCACTGATGCCGCCTCCCCACATGCCGGCAAAGCCCGACAGCTGCAGTTTCCAGGGCAGGAACTGGGTCACGTTGGCAAAGAAGTTGCCGCTGACGCGGTCGTTCTTCAACCCGAGTTCCTCACTCTTGTAGTAGTTGTAACCGATGGAGCCGTTAAGCATGAAGTTGGTCTTCTGTGTCATCATCCACTGCACAAAGGCCGTGATGGTGGTCGAGTAGGTCTTGAGCGTGTTGGCATAGGTCGATACCTGTACCAGGCCGTCGGCCCACTTCACCGCGCCGATGCCGTTGTTGCTGAACTGGAACTGCGGCGTGATGTTGAAAGTCAACTTGGGACCAACGCGCATGTAGGTCAGACTCAGCGAGTGATAGTGGACACTACCCAGATCGGTGTTACCATAGGAGCGGCTCGTGGGGCTCTCGATTACGGCGGGATTCAGGTAACTGATGCCGGGACGATTGATGCTGGCAGCATAAGAGAGTTTCAGACTATTGGCAAAGTTGCACTGATAACGCAGGCTGGCACTGGGCACCAGGTCGTTGAGGTGGGCCTCGTAGGCATCTTGCTGGCCGTCGGGATAGGTGGCGCGCAAGAAACTGTGCTCATAGCGCAGTCCGGCACGGGCATCCCACGGGCCGCTGTGGAAGGTGTAGCTCACGTAGGCTGCACCCACCTGGGTCACATGCTTGTAGCGCATGTCCAGGTCATTGTCGATGCCCAGGTAGTCCTGGATGTTGTGGCTGCGGTTCAGGCGATAGATGTATTTGGCACCGGTCTCCAGCTTGTGCTTCTCGGCTAGGGGACGTGTCCAGTCAAGTTGCACGGTGTGCTCGTTGAAGTCCTCCTTGCCGTCACTGTCGATGCCATAGTAGGGCACAGGTAGATTGACGTTGTCGGTGTATCTGGAGTTGTCCTTGTTCTTGTTGTGCCAGGCCGAGAGCATGTAGCTCAGCGTGATGGCCTCGCCCTTGAGGCGCGTGCGGCGCTGATAGTCCAGGCGGCTGTCAAGGCTGTAACTGTCGGCACTGGTGTGGTTGCCCATGCTGTAGCTGTAGATGGGGGCGCCCGTCGCGCTGCGCATGATGCTGTTGGTGTACCCATCACCGCCGTAGTCATAGGCGAACCCGCCCAGCGAGAGGGACAGCAGATTCAAGGTGTCAGGCTCCCAGCTGGCGCTCAGGTCGCCAAAGTGTACCGTCATCTTGTCCACATCAAAGTTGCCGTCGCTCATCAGTTCGGCCCCGCTCTGGGTATAGCGGTTCAGGGTCGTAGTCTTGGTCTGCTGGCCATTACTGCTGTCGTGGTGGATGCCGTAGTCGACCGAGAGCACCACCTTGTCAAGCTGTGTGGTCAGGTTCAGCGAGCCTCCCACGGCGCCCATGTGGTCGGCCCTGGCCGATGCCATGCCCGAAACGCCCTTGAGCGTCGAGTTGTCGGCCATGACGATGTTCAGGATCAGGGTAGTTCCCTCAGCGTCATATTTGGCGCCGGGCTCGGTAATCACCTCGATGCGCTTGACGCTGCTGGCGGGCATGGCCTTGAGGATGTCCTTGGCGTTGCGCGACAGCGACGGGTCGGGGTGGCCGTTGCGGAAGATTTTGAAATTGGTCTGCCCGTTGACACGGATCTCGTCCTGAGCATCTACGCTCACCATGGGCACCTTGCGCAGCATGGTCAACACGTTGTTGGTCTTGCTGTCGGCATCATCGGCAACGCTGTATCCGATGCGGTCCACCTCCTGCTTGATGAGCTGGCGCTGGGCCGTCACGGTCACATCCTTGAGCTGGATGTTGTCAAAAACGCTCAGCAGTGAGTCGTTGACCCACTCCTCATCGTCGCTGGGGGTTGGCTCGGCATCACGGGTCATGTTGAGGGGAAATGAGTAGCCCATCAACGTGAAGGCGCCCTCAAGGGTTGCACCCTTGAGCTCGGCCTGATACACGCCGCCGCCCTGGGGCTCGGTCACGGTGAGCTTGTTGCCATCGATAGAGGCCTGGGTGGGCACATCGTAGAGTTGTTGCATCGGTGAGTCCATCGTGACCGTGACGCCACTGGCGTTGTGCTTGACGTGGATTACGAGGGGTATGCGTTGCGGCCCGGCTATCATTTCGCCGCGCCAAGTGCCATTAAAATCCTGGCTTACTGAGCTCATGCACACGAGCGATGTAACAAGCACGATGAGCATTCGAATAATGAATTGACGTTTCATAACTATATCTGGGTTTAATTAATTATCGTTTTTGTTATTATAGACGCAAGAGGGGGTCTAAAAGTTTCAACGAAATGAGACTTTTTTATTCTGTAGTTAACAATTGTTTAATTTCCTTGATTTCAGAACTGTCTCTATTATCATAATGATAAATGATAATCCACATTACACCCCAATTGACAGCGAGGATCAGGGTTTTCACCAGATTGAAGTCATCGCTGGTATCGTAACGCAGGGCCACATAGGCAGCGTAAAAAATAACGACCCCCACGCAGTAACTGTACTTCTTGAGTCGCTTTATCCTCGTGTTGATGTCCAATAATCCATCCACGTTCTGAGCATGGCTCCTGAGGATGCAACCTTTCACTTCATTCAAGCATGAAGCGACACACAAGGCCGTGATGACCACAATCGCGGCAATACCGACCCACGACTTGATGCTGCTGGCAAACGTCCAGCACAACAACACCGGCAACACGATACACACAATGATATTAATCCACTTGTACGTCCGTGCTTCCTGGGCATTCTGATCGATGCTCTGACGGTACAGCTCCTGGATGCGCTGGCTCTTTGCGCTAGTTGATTCAGTAGTTTCCATAATAGATAGTAAATTTGATTAAGTATATTAGGGTTGTTCTCTAACTTCTCTAGTGTATTACATAACTAGTACACCACAAAGGTATAACAAGAAATCCGAACTCTCCAAATTGATTAACATTTTTTAAAGATTTTCTTTACATTTGACTGTTTTTTCCCTTTTGACGCAGCAACAACCAGGAAAACTACATGATGGATACATTTGTCTGCAATTTGGCATCATTTTTGCAGTGTAGCAGGTGTGTTTAACTATTAAATGACTAGAACGACATGATACTGACAACCACACCCCACGTCGAGGGGTACAACATCCGTGAGTACAAGGGCATTGTGACCGGTGAGACGATCATCGGTGCCAACTTCATGAAGGACCTGTTTGCAGGCATCCGCGACATCGTGGGCGGCCGCTCAAGCAGCTATGAGAAAGTGCTGCGCAAGGCCAAGGACACCGCGATGGATGAAATGATACAACGTGCCCAGGAAATGGGCGCTAACGCCATCGTGGGCATCGACATCGACTACGAGACCATCGGCGAGAGCAACTCGATGCTCATGGTCGCCACCAGCGGCACCGCCGTGGTCATCTAGACCTCGCCACACGGAGTTTTTAACGACAAGAAAGACAAGAAGGACAACGGATTGTCTATCAATCCGCATCGTCTTTCTTGTCTTCCTGTGATTACTTGTCGAGCTCGACGATTGTGGCCTGGGTGACGTCGGCGATGGCGACAAGCCTGTGTTTCAATGACTTCCTGCAGCCTCTAACGGGGCTTTTCCCAGAAACCAATGGTCTTTATTTTTTGCGTCTGCCTTTGGGCAGTTCCGGTTGTTTGATTTTGCTCAGAAGAAGGGCATCGGCCGGCTGCCGTTTTTCTTTTGATTAAGTTCGTCTTGCATTTGCTTGATTGCTGCTTTGAAGAAGAAAGCGATCAAGTATTCATCGGTGCCCTCGGTGCGCTTGGTCCTGAGTGCATCAATATACTGCTGCCTGTCCTCCTTGAAGATGATGAGTTCAGGCAACTTTTTTTGCAGCAGGATGAAATTGGACAGCAGCCTCCCGGTGCGACCGTTACCGTCACGAAAAGGATGCAGATACTCAAAATAACCATGGAACCGTGCAGCCAGCACCAGAGGATGAATTTCGTCCTGGTTCATCGCACGTGCCGTCGACTCCATCAATCGGGGCACTTGCACAATCAGTTTCTCGTGGTCGCCGAATAAGGTGTCACCAGCCGCCATATCCACTGTCGTGAATTCACCAGGCACAGCGCCCGGAACGCGATATGGCAAGGTGTTTAACGTCACCAGGCGATTGATGTCCTTCAACAGCTGGACGTCAAAGGGGTGCCCCAGTTGGTCATGCATCCACTCGTAGGCCTTAAAATGGTCGGCCATCTCCTGACATTCGAGCAACGTCTTTCCCACGGGATAGTAGCCTAGCCCTTGTTCAAACAGCGCCCGAGTGTCATCGACCGAGAACGTCGACCCCTCGATGCCGCAACTATGGCACGAGAAGATAATTTCGGAGTGCTTGCGGAATTCCTCGTTACCCATCGGCTTTGCAACCTTTTCTAGGTACTGTGCCGCCAAGTGGTCATATTGCTCTATCTCTTTTTCAAACATCTACTGCAAAGGTACTTCATTTTTTGCCTACTGGCATTGTGTTCATTGTCTTTCTTGTCTTCTTTTTACTTGTCGAGCTCGACGATGGTGGCGTGGGTGACGTCGGCGATGGCGACGGGAATGGTGAGCGTGGCAGTCGCCTTGTCATAGGTCACGCCGCGGGCCTTCTTGCCGTTGATTTTCACCTTTCTGGGCTTGGTTGTAGCGGGGATGACGAGGCGATACTGTTTGCTGGGGACATCACCATCGATGTTGCCGCGCCCCTGGATGGTGATAAAGGTGGTCTTGCCCTGTGGCGTGGCGGTGAACTGGATCAGGCGGTGACGGTCGCGGGCCAGCGTGCCGGTGGAGTGCAGGTCGTCGTCAAACAGGGTGAATGTCGAGGGATGCTCGCTGTGATAATACACGATATCCAGACGGTCGGGGTCATAGTCGCTCACGTTTTGCATCTCGTAGCGGGCCTGCGGGATGAAGGCCCCGGCGCGGGCAAACAGGGGCAGCACCTCGAGAGGCGCACTATAGTTGACCGTCGTGTGGCCCTGATAGCGGCGCTCGGGATGGTTGATATCGACCCAAGTGCCCTCGGGGAAGGTAATGTCGCGGCTCACGGCGCCCTGCTGCATCACGGGTGCCACCATCACGTCGTGCCCCCACAGGTACTGGTCCCAGATGTTGTCATAGCGCGCGATGTTGTTATCGTCCTCATACAGGCCCAGCGGACGCACCATTGGCAGGCCACTCCACGCGTTGTCATAGGCCAGCGTGTAGTTATAGGGCAGCCAGGCGTAGCGCTGCTTGATCAGGCGCAGCGTCAGGTCGCCGTATTCCTTGTAGTGATAGGGCTCGGCCTCGACCGTCGAGTGGGTGCGCAGCACGGGCGAGAACAGGCCCAGCTGCAGCCAGCGAATGTAGAGCTCGCCGTCGCGCGGGTTGTTGGGATCCACAGCAAAGCCGCCCACGTCGTGTGACATGTAACCCAGGCCGCTCAGGCCCGTGTTGAGCATGATGGTCACCTGGGGCTGCAGGCCGCCCCACGAGCGGGACACGTCGGTGGACCAGGGGAACACCGAGTAGCGCTGCAAGCCCGCCGTGCCGGCCCGCATCATCACCATGGGGCGGCGGTCGGGGTACTCCTGCTTGAACATGTCATAGATGATCTTGCTCCACTCGTTGCCATAGTAGTTGTGGTACTGCTCGGCAGTGAGGCCGTTGTGGTGGCGTATCTCGAGCGGATGCTTCTCGGGCTCGCCCAGGTCGCCCCACCAGCCGGTTACGCCCTCGTCGGTGAGCAGTTTGTAACGGTTGCGCAGCCACTGGCGCGTGGCGGGATTGGACACGTCAAACATACCGCCCTGGCCCACCCAGATGGTCACCGTGTGGGTCGTGTCGGTGCCGTCGGTCTTGCACAGCAGGCCCTGCGCGTCGAGCTGGCGGTAGTTGTCAATGGCGCGGCCGTTGGTGAGCACATAGGGCTGCGAGATGGTCACCACATTGATGCCCTGCGCCTTGAAGTCGCTCAGCATCTTGCGGTGGTCGGGCCACTGGGCTTTATCCCACTCCAGGCGGCCCATGTCCTGCTCCTTGCCATACCAGTACAGGTCAAACACGATGCCGTCGAGCGGATAGCCCTCGCGCTTGAGGGTATCGACCACGCCCTCGCTTTCGCGCTGGTCATGGTAGCCATACTTGCTGGTGATGTAGCCCAGCGTCCACAGCGGCGGCAACTCCTGGCGTCCCGTGAGCCAGGTGAAGTTCCTGACCACGTTCTCGACCCTGCCGTTGCCGTTGATGATGTAGTAGGAAATAGGGTGCGGCGACGTGGTGCTATACTCCAGTCGCTTATCGCCCACGACGAGCGATGAGCGGCAGAAGTCGTCAAATAGCACGCCGTAGCCCCTGGACGAGATCACCATCGGCATGGTGATGCCCATCTGCCGGGTGCGCGCCTCGCCCTTCTGGTAACCGTAGTTCTGCGCATTATAGTTAATGAGCGTGTCGCCGGCCAGGTTGAGCGAGTAGCCCCGCTCGCCCGCGCCGTAGAACGACTCTCGTCCCTGGTGCAGCAGCATCAACCCTGTCGAGTCCCGTTGGCACAGGTCGGCAATCAGTTCCGTGCCCCGGCAGGTCACCATCAGCATGTTCATTGCCCAGCGCGCGGCCAGTCCGCTTGCGGTGCTGATGATGCTGTAGCGCTCGTCCTGCGTCACTTTCACATCAGGGCGAGCGGCGGGAACAGGCTTGTCGATTGCCAGCGAGGGCAACCTGGAGGCATTCCAGCCGTTGGGCACCACGTCCACACGCAGGATGTCATCGCTCACGGCTGTTACAGTGATGGTTTGTTGACGGACATCATCATTGATGGTCATCTGGTTGGACTGGGCTGCCGCCGTCATAGCCAGCAGCGCCACTGCAACGAGGGTTGTAATCCTTAAGATTCTCATTTTTCTATACTTGTTGGTTTCTAGATCAATACATTGCTGCAAAGATAGTGCAAGTCGGGGCAGAAGAAAAATAAAATACCAAGTTTTTCATTTTTTCTGCTCCCTATGCAGTCTATGATCGAGGTCTGGAACCCTGAAAAAATGGGGGCACCTGCATACCCCCCTGTTTGGTCTGAGGCTGTTGCAAAACTCAATGCCTCTTTTGGGGATAGGCCTAACGACGTTTTCACAGCAGGGCCAACTCCTATTATTATTGCCGAAAATAATTAGGGATAATCCGTGAAATCCGCGTTTGGCCTTAAAAGTAAAGTGTGGCCAGAAACAGGGTCAACCTAATCTGACCGTGAAAAAAAGTTTTCATGCAGCCATTGATTTTGAACCGTTTTCGCTAGATTTTGGCAGTCATGTCAATCATGTTCAATACACTCATGTCAACATCATGTGAAAAGAATGTAAATAACCCATAGTGGTTTATCCAGCCATTTGTTGTAATTTTGCCCTCACCCAAATAAATGGCTGGTGCCATTGAGTGTAATTTAGAAATAATGAGAAAGCGGATGCTGATGAGTGCTACTTGCGCAATCCGTGGTTTATAATAAAAGAGATGGAAGAATTTGAAACAGGCAAGCAGGCGCGTCGCCGCACCCGCCCCACCCATGAGCCCGAAATCATGGGTGAGTTTGGCAAACTGCCCCCACAGGAGACCGCGATGGAGGACGCCGTGCTGGGCGCTTTGATGCTCGAGAAGAACGCCTATAACGATGTGTGCGAGATACTCAAGCCCGAGGCTTTTTACAACCCGGCTAACCAGAGGATATATGAGGCCATACAGTCGCTCGCGGCCAACGGAAAGCCCATTGACATGCTCACCGTGACCGAGCAGCTGCGTTACAACAAGACGCTCGAAGAGGCTGGTGGGGCCATACGCATCAGCGAGTTGACAGGCATGGTCTCGAGTGCCGCCAATGCCGAGTTCCATGCACGCATCGTGGCTCAGAAGTACCTCGCGCGCGAACTCATCAGCTACAGCAGCCAGGTGCAGGCCTTGGCCTTCGACGAGTCTATCGACGTGTATGACCTCATGCAGGAAGCCGAGGGTAAACTCTTTGAAATCAGCAAGAACACCCTCAAGCGCGACGTCATACCCATCGAGAATGCCGTGCAGGATGCCATCAAGAAGATCGAGGAGGCAGCCAACCGCGAGAACGGCCTCAGCGGACTCGAGTCGGGCTATCACAAGCTCGATCGGCTCACCAGTGGATGGCAAAACAGCGACTTGATCATCATCGCGGCGCGTCCCGCTATGGGTAAGACCGCATTCGTGCTCTCGATGGCCAAGAACATGGCTGTCGATTACAACTATCCCGTGGCAGTGTTCTCGCTCGAGATGTCGTGCCTCCAGCTCGTCAACCGCTTGATCTGTAACGTGTGTTCGCTCGAGGGCGAGAAAATCAAGAGCGGACAGCTCACCTCGCCCGAGTGGGAAAACCTGATGACGCGCACGCGTGCCCTGAGCACAGCGCCGCTCTATATCGACGACACACCATCGCTTTCCATCTTTGAACTCAGGACCAAGGCTCGCCGACTCGTGCGCGAGCACGGCGTGAAGATCATCATCATCGACTACCTGCAGCTGATGAATGCCACCGGCATGAAGTTTGGCAGCCGCGAGCAGGAGGTGAGCACCATCTCCCGTAACCTCAAGCAGCTGGCCAAGGAGCTCGACATCCCCATCATTGCCCTGTCACAGCTCAACCGCAGTGTCGAGACCCGCTCTGCCGACGACAAGATGGGCAAGCGACCACAGCTGAGCGACCTGCGTGAGTCGGGCGCCATCGAGCAGGATGCCGACATCGTGTGCTTCATCCACCGACCCGAGTACTATACCCGCTCCAGCGAGGACGCCGAGGGCAACAACATCCGCGGCCTGGCCGAGTTCATCGTCGCCAAGCACCGCAGTGGCGCCACCGACACCATTCCGCTGCACTTCGTCAGCAAGTATGCACGATTCGAGAACCAGGGCGAGCAGGACCTGCTTACCAGTGAGACCACCTATGAGTCCAAGATGAACGGCGGCTCGACCGGCAATACCGCTGCGCCCATGCCTCCCACCAATGACGCGTTAACACCTCCACCACCCAATCTGGACTTCCTCCAGGGCCCCGAAGACAAGAAACTCCCCTTCTAGTATAGTTTACTACAGGCGTTGAGAAAGAGTCTTCTCTTGTGGTCTCATATTTCTTGTTTTCCGCATTGGGACACGTCGCAGTCATCGAGTGCGTCAAAGCAGGTCGAAGGCCTGCACAAGGCCAGCGGCCTTGTCAAGGTCTACGACCTTATTAGACATGAAAAAGAAGCATAGGACACGCTATTTAGCATTAAAAGAAATGCTAATCAACTGAGTATCAGGCATCGTCGATTTTCGCAAAATGCTTGTACGGAAAACAAGGTAATTTACTATAGGCGTTGAGAAAGAGTCTTCTCTTGCGGTCTCTAATTTGCTTTTTGATATTGTAAAACGTGGTAGCAGAGTGATATTTTTGTGGCATGAGGGGAATTGAGCGTGTTTAACTTTTCGTTAACAGTTCCGCCCCTCCCTGTTGTGCCCGATGCTTTGTAGAATGCCATTGTAAATCAATGCTGTATCTGTGCCCTCCTGAATGCGGTCATCGTGCCTTTTGACAAAATCTTCACGGTGCAGATTAGGTTTTTCTCGTCTCGATAAGGTAGGTTTGCTGGATTATAGTTATATTTGCAGGTTCAATAGGAAAATCTTAGAACCAATTAACCTTATTATTATAAGCAATAATGAAGAAAATGTTATTAGCAATGGCCATTATGATGGCTGCAGTGCCTGGAGTGAAGGCACAAGTGACACACGGCGTGAACCGTGCTGACATGGACCTGAGCGTCAAGCCGGGTGAGGATTTCTATGAGTATGCTGGTGGCGGCTGGATGAAGGCCAACCCACTGAGTGAGAGGCCCGAGTATGCAAGCTATGGCGTGTTTGACGTGCTGGCCGAGCAGAACCAGAACCGCCTGCGCGACATGTTCATGGAGCTGGGCAAGACCCAGTACAAGTATGGAACCGTCAACCAGAAAGTAGCCGACCTCTACAAGATGGCCATGGATAGCGACCGCCTCAACCGTGAGGGCGCACAGCCTCTCATGGCCGATCTGGCCCGCATCAAGGCCTTCAAGAAGAAGGACCTGACCCGTTTCCTGGCCGATCAGCACTTGAAGATCGGTAATCCGTTCTTTGGCATCGGTGTGGAGACCGACCTCAAGAACAGTGATATGAACGTGATGTGGCTCGAGGCTGGCACCAGCGGACTGCCCGACAGGGATTATTACCTGAATACCGACGCCGACAGCAAGAAGATTCAGCAGGCCTATCGCAACTACCTGGTGAAGGTGTTCATGCTCGCCGGTTACAGCAAGAAGGAGGCCAACCGTGCCAGCAAGACCATCTATGACATTGAGTACAAGTTTGCTCAGGCCAAGATGGACCGCGCCGAGGCCCGTGACTACAACAAGCTCTACAACATTCGCACCATTGCCGAACTGCAAACTGCATATCCCGCCATCAACTGGAAGGAATATTTCAACCTGATGGGAACACCCACCGTGGAATGGGTCATCCTGACGCAACCCAAGGTCATGGCCGTTGCCAATGAACTGATGAGCAAACTCTCTGAGCAGCAGATGCGTGACTACATGGCTGGCATCCTCATCACTGGCTCGACGGGTTACCTGAGCGACGAGTTCGGCGAGACCTCATTTGACTTCTACGGCCGCATGCTCAGCGGACAGAAGGAGCGCAAGCCGCGCTGGAAACGTGCCCTGGGCGTGCCCAACGGATTGCTGGGTGAGGCCGTCGGCGAGGTATATGTCCAGAAGTATTTTGCCCATGGCAGCAAGGAGAAGATGCTCAAGCTCATCGGCGAGTTGCGCAAGTCGCTGGCCGCTCACATCGCTGGCCTAACCTGGATGAGCGAGCAGACCAAGATCAACGCCTTGGTGAAGCTCAATGCCTTTACCGTCAAGATCGGTTATCCCGACAAGTGGCGCGACTACAGTGGCCTGACCGTTGACCCCAGCAAGAGCCTCTATGACAACATCAAGGCCGCTAGCCTGTACGAGACCCGCCGCAACCTCGACAAGATGGGTAAGCCCGTGGACCGCGACGAGTGGGGCATGACACCGCAGACCGTCAACGCCTACTACAACCCCACGACCAACGAGATCTGCTTCCCCGCTGCCATTCTGCAACCTCCCTTCTTTGATGTGGAGGCCGACGATGCCACCAACTTTGGCGCCATCGGCGTGGTTATCGGCCACGAGATGACTCACGGCTTTGACGATCAGGGCCGCATGTTTGACCAGTATGGCAACATGACCGACTGGTGGACCAACGAGGACAGCGAGAAGTTCCAGGCTGCTGCCGAGAAGCTGGCTGCCCAGTTCGACCAGATTGTCGTCGTTAAGGACCAGCATGCCAACGGTCACCTGACCCTGGGCGAGAACATCGCCGACCAGGGCGGCCTGCGCATCGCTTATGACGCCTTCCGCACCACGCAGCAGTTCCGCGATGGTAAGAAGATCGACGGCTTCACGCCAGCACAGCGCTTCTACCTGAGCTATGGCCGCATCTGGGCCGATAACATGACCGAGGAAGCCATCTTCCAGCAGACCAAGAGCGATCCCCACAGCATCGGCCGCTATCGCGTGAATGCTACGCTGAGGAACATCGACACCTTCTTTGAGGCATTTGGCATCAAGGCTGGTGACAAGATGTGGCTTGATCCCGCCGATCGCGCTATTATCTGGTAATCAGCGTTTTAGTTGAATAAATAACAAGCCCGTAACATCTCCTGTTGCGGGCTTGTTGTCGACGGGGCTATTCCTTGTCTTGTTGTGTCTCGTGATGGTCGAGACGATCCTCATACAGGTAATGGCGAGTCTCGCGGGCTATCACGCCACTGAGTAGCAGCAGCGATACGAGGTTGGGAATGGCCATGAGGGCGTTCATGCAGTCGGCGGCATTCCACACGACATCCAGGCTGATGATACTGCCCACAAACACCATGATAACGAACAGGATGCGATAGCCAAGCATCCAGCGTTTGCCCTTGAGGTACTCGACAGCCCGCTCGCCATAGTAGCACCAGCCCAGAATGGTTGTGAAGGCAAACGTCAACAGCCCGAAGGACAGCAACGGCGTGCCAATATACGGTATCTTGGAGAAGGCTGCCTTGGTCAGGGCGGCGCCGTCGGTGCTGCTGATGTCGGGATAGGCGATGACGCTGCTGACGATCACCAGCCCGGTAAAGGCACAGATGACCACGGTGTCCCAGAAGGTGCCCGTTGACGATACCAGCGCTTGACGAACGGGATTGCGCGTCTGGGCGGCGGCAGCGACAATCGGGGCCGAGCCCAAACCAGACTCGTTACTGAACAGGCCCCTGGCTATTCCCATGCGTGCGGCAATGATAACCGTGGAGCCGACAAAGCCGCCACCGGCAGCCTGGGGCGAGAACGCCGACTGGCAGATGAGTTTGATGGCGGGCCAGACGTACTGGCCGTTAACAATCAGGATATAGATGCATCCCAGTACATAGAAGAAGGCCATGAACGGTACCAGGGCACTGCACACGCGGGCAATGCTCTTGATGCCTCCCAGCAGAACAAGCCCCGTAAACAGGCAAACGATAGCGCCCGTGAGCCATGTGGGGATGCCATAGGAGTTCTGGGCGATGGTTGAAATCGCATTGGCTTGTACGGTGTTGCCGATGCCAAATGACGCCAGGGCGGTGAACAAGGCGAACAGCACGGCAAGCCATTTCCAACCCAAACCGCGTTCCAGGGCATACATGGGGCCTCCCAGCATGCGGCCGTCGGCTGACTTGACACGGTACTTGATGGCCAGCAGGCCCTCGCTGTATTTGGTCGCAATGCCAAAAACGCCCGACAGCCAGCACCACAGCACTGCGCCGGGACCGCCCAGGGCTACAGCTGTGGCGACGCCCACGATGTTGCCTGTGCCGATGGTTGCCGCGAGTGCTGTCGCTAGCGCACCAAACTGCGACACGTCGCCGCTTGACCCTTTGTCCTTGCTTAATGACAATTTAATGCCTGTCAAGAGTTTGCGTTGCGGTATGCCTAGGCGCAAGGTCAGGAAAACGTGTGTGCCCAGTAGCAATATAATCATCGGCCATCCCCACAGGTAGTCGCTCATAATCGTGAAAAAGTTGTTCAAGGTCTCCATCATAGCTTATAAATGGTTTTAAGGTTGAAAGTGCAAATATAGTGAAAATTGTTGTTATTTCTTGCTTTTTGGCCCCATAATGGTTGCTTTTTGGCCTTTTTTGTTTATATTTGCAGTGTCGGCCTAGCCTCCAACGTACATATAAAATATTAATCCATATATTATTATTGTTATGAAGAAAGCTTTACTGTTTTTTATCTGCATTGCCTTTGTTGGCAGTGCCGTAGCTGCTCCTAAAGGGCCTGGAAAGCCCTGGAGACCGTCGTTCAAGGCTACATCGGTGACCTCATTCAAATCACCCTCGCGTGTGGATATCATCACCGAGCAGCCCGAGGGTACCGTGGTCAACTACACGCGTGCTGGCGAGTATTTGTTTGTCAGTTTGTATGGCTATGATACCGACGTCCAGGCAGGACGTGTCAAGGTGGTGTATGCCGACGATGGCAAGACCGTTTACATCAAGGACCCATTGTGCTATGGCGAGGGCGTTGGCGCCTGGGTCATTGGTGAGTTGAGCGAAGACGGCTCGACCATCGCTGTGCCGTTGGGACAGTATGTGTCCTATAACGAGGAGTTTGATTACGGCATGATCCTGGCATGGGGGTCGACCATGGTTACCGATCTGGGTGATGGCCTGTTTTGGATCGACTTCATCGCCGACGACCGCGCCACCGAAGTGATCTACTCGGTTGATCCCGTCACGGGCACCATTGCCATGGAGGGCAGCGAGGGAGACATCTCCAATGCGTTCCCCAGCAACTGCGAGGCAACAGGACTAGCTGGCGTGTGGAGTGACGATGGCTCGTTGGCAACGATAGAGTGGGGGTCAACATGGACGGTACAGGGCGATGCTGTGCCCGCCATTCCCGCCAACCCCGAGGTGGTTGAGTTCTTTGACAGCGGCTCCGAGGAGGGGTACACGCGTCTGGACTTCAACATCAATCTGGTTGATGTCGATGGCAACCCGTTGAATGCCGATTTCTTGACCTATAGCATCTTTACCGATGATGACCAGCTGTTCACGTTCGACTACGAGACCTATGGTGTCAATAACGGCTTTGACGGCGACGTGACCGAGATACCCTACGGCTTCAGTGGCTATGACTTCTACCTACGCCGTGTTTATTTCTACCGCACCAATACGGGCGAGAATCCCATGTTCAACTGGCGCATTGGCATTCAGCTCAACTACACCGTTGATGGCGTGACCAACAAGTCCGACATCGTTTACCTGGAAGTGTACCCTGGCAGTGCGGTCGATGAGGTTAACGCCAGCCCCATCGTCACGGGCGTGCGTTACTACAACCTGGCAGGCCATGAGGTTGCCCAGCCCAGCGGCCTGACCATTCAGGTAACCACCTATAGCGACGGCACCACTACCGCTACCAAGGTCGTCAAGTAACCTGACGGCTTGCCGAGTCACATTTTCTTGACAATCAGGCAACCATCACAACCGGTCGAGAACCACGATGTTGTGTTGGTTGCCTGCTTTGTAGGGGGGGCAGATGATACAGAAATCCCGCCTGGCCCAGTCGCGGGTGAGGCGGGATAATAGTGATTGATAGGAAATAAATATAACTATTGAAAAACCTAGTGATGGTAATTAGATGGTTTCACAATGTTAGTTCCTCCTTTAGAAAGTGAACTGCAGGCGGGCCTGGGCCACGTGGAAGTTCTTATCGTTGGGGAGGAAGGGCTTATCCAGCTTGTGGAACGTGTAGTCAAGCATGCACAGGACATAGCGGTTGAACGCGTAGTTCAAACCCACGGTCACGCTGTGGATGTTACCACCACCCACGCTGGTAGCGCCGGTACCGGGCCAGTCCTCCATGTAGCCGTTGGCGTAGTATTGGCCACGACCAGCATTGTAGTACTCGCCATCGGTGAGGTTGTTCAGGCCAGTATAGTTGTAACGAGCCACGAGCTCGAGCGACTTGCCGTCCATGCCACCCAGGATGCCTTCCTGCATGTTGTACTTGTAGCCGTTGCCCAGGAGCTGGACGCCAGCCTCAACATAGCCGCCAAAGAAGTTGTTGTTCTTGAGTTTGTTGGCGTTCTCCCACCACTCGATGTCGCCCCAACCGTCGATGTTGTTCTGGGCGTCGATGTAGAGCGAGTAGCTATCGCGCTTCTTGGTTACATGCTTGTAGAAGAACTCACCGCGAGCAAAGAACTTGTCGTTGCGGTAGAGGGCCTCGGCGCCCAGGTTGAGCACGTTGTTGGCCCAATCCAGATCGGCGCTGACGAATTGCTCGTCCTCATCGACATAGGTCTCGAGGGGCTGGCTCAGGCTGAGGCTCTTCTTGAGCACGTTGTTGTAAACCTCACCGCCACCCAGGTGGGCCCAGCGTGCGCTCACGCCCACGTGCAGGGTCTGGTAGTCATTGGCGATGGGACGGAACAAGTAACGGCCGGCAACGGTAACACCATTGAAGCCTGCGTCGATCTTGTTGTAGGCATTCTCGGTGAACACGCCCTGATAGGCCATGAAGCGATCGTTGTTGAACTTATAGCTGATACCCAGCTCACGGCCTTCGCCCAGTGCCATTGAGGAACCGGGACGGCTGATGAAGTGGTAGCTGCCCAGCGAGGTGTTGCGGGCCATCGAGCCAGCGGGGTCGTTGTAGTAACCCACCTTCACGGCATGGGTGTTGTCGCTCTTGTCGAGGGTGCTGTACTGCACGAAGATGTTCTTCTGGGCAAACTTGCCGCCACCGAAGCCAAAGTCGGCATAGAAGTACCAGTCCTTATAAGTCATCGAGGTGCGGATGCGGGCATCGGTGATCGAGGCGCCACTCTGCAGCGGGGTGAAGTCAGAGTGATACAGGGCTGCATCGGCCATCATGCGGGCACCGACGGTGAACTTCACTTCTTTCTCGGCGTTCTCGAGCTCCAGGGTGGGATCGGTGTCGAAGTCCTGGGCTGCTGCTGACAAAGCGAAGATTGCCAAAACAGGCATCAAAATATATTTTTTCATATTAAATTGTGTCGATTTAATGTTGTTGTTAATGTTGTTCATTACACCTGTCGTGGATTAGTAACCCAGACGCTCGAGGGTAGCAACGGCATCGGGGACGGTGACGTTGGCCTGTGAGTTGTCATAGTTCTGTCCTGCGTGGAAGGGGTTGGGCAGCTTGGCGTTGCCGCGGAAACCGTTCTCAATCATGTAGCGCAACGACATCTCGGTGCGGTTGGTGAAGAAACCGTCCATGTAAACGGGCACACTGCTGGGATAGCTGCTGGTGCAATAGGGGGTTGCGGGAATCTCGAGACGCAGCAAGTCGTCGAACTCGGTCTCCCACTCATAGTTGTAGTAACCCATGTACTTGCACATCTGTGCCCAGCTGTCGAAGCTGTAGGGGTGGTTGATCATGCCGGCGCGGCGAATCATGTAGGCCTGCCAGGGAGCATTCATCTCGGGATAGTTGTTGGGGGCACCGCTGATGGCCGGGCCGATGATGTGAGCGCCATTGTCCTGAGCCCACTTGATGAAGGCTGCATAGCCGGTGGGGGTGTCATAGGCGATATCGGTTGCATAAGCGGGCTCGCTGATCCACAGCAGGTAGCACATGGGGATGCGACCCTGGAAGACGTCGTTGGCGCGACGCAGAGCGTCAAACGAGAAGGTCTGCAGGATGACGCGGCCGCGGGTGTTGCCCACGTTGACCTTGCCGTTTTTGTAGAAGGGCTGGTCGCCGGGATCGTTGGTGATGATGTTCCAGCCCTGCTCGGCCAGCACGTCATACACGCGCTGCTCCATGTTGCCGGGGTTGAGCCAGCTCTCCTTGAACTCGACATAGATGCCGGGACGGTTGCCGGTGTCTTCGGGGTCAGACTCGTAAGCGTTGGCGAAGTCGTACTCGATGAAGTCCATGTACTTAGCGTTATACTCGCCCTTAGCCTTGATGGCATTGTAGATCTGCTCCAGGGTCATGCCCTTGTACTCGTCCTTTACCTTATAGGTGAGGATGCGGCGACCGTTGGCGTCACGCACGAGGCGCTTGCCCTCGGCATAAGCGATCTGGTCCTGGATGGCGCTGATGTACAGACCGTTGCTGTAAACGATCTTGCCGTTCTCAAAGCGGCCGTTCTCGGTTGCCTTGAAGTTGGGACGGGACTGCTCGAGCGAGCTCTCGTTGAACCAGCTGCCAGCGTCGAGCATGAGCAGCTCGGCATAGTAGTAGCTCAGGGTGTAGAAGGGGCGGAAGGCAGCCATGTCGCGGCCATACTGGGCCTCGGCATCCTCACGTGAGAATCCCAGGCTCATGTAGAAGTCCACGCGGCTGGTGGGAACGTTCTCGCTGAAGACGTTCTCGATGTTGGTGGTGCGCTTCAGGTTCTCGTCATGGTTAGCCAGGACGATACCATCCTTGGTGCACTGCACGTCGCTCTCGAGGTAGTCGGCGCCCATCTCACGGGCCCAACGCCACGATGCCTCGGTCTCCTCGGGAGCCCAGAAGGTGGAGCCACGGTGTGCAATGACTGCATACAGGGGCACATAGTCACGAACCTTGGCCAACTGGTCATTCAGCACCTGAACTTCCACTCGCTTGGCATCAAGTTTCTCATTGGTGAACTGCTGTTCTTCCTCACATGAGGTGAAGGCTGCAAGCACAACGGTGCTCAACAGGCCTACTCGTACGAGATGTTTAAACATAATGAGTTAAGTAGTTTAAATTAATAAATATTATAAATTGATGATTATTTCTTTTTCTCGATCTTCTCGCCCTTGCGATCGGCAACGAGATATTGCTCCTCTTTGTAGGTCATGCCCATGAAGATGATGGCCAGCACACAGGCGACTACGAGTAGCAAGAAGTAGGTGGAGAAGTCATAGCCCGCATCGGTCTTGGCCAGCTTGAGCACGTAGCCCAGCACAGTGTTGGCCAGGATACTGGTACCGAGCACATAGCCCATGAAGCCGGTGAGGCCAGCGGCTGTGCCTGCGGCATTCTTGGGAGCAAGGTCAAGCGCCTGCACGCCGATGAGCATGACGGGACCGTAGATGAGGAAGCCGATGGCAATCAAGCAACCGACAACGACCCAGAAGTTGTTGATGAACTGCCAGTAGATGATGATCACGGCTATGATGACGGCCATGAAGATCATCGTGGGCAGGGCGCGACGGCCGTTGAAGACCTTGTCGCTGAGCCAGCCGCAGAAGAGCGTGCCGGGAATGGCCGCAAACTCAAATGCGAAGTAGGCCCAGCCGGCGCTCTTGAGGTCGGCACCCTGGGTGTCCAGAATCTTGGGAGCCCAGTCCAGGCAACCGTAGCGAACCATATAAATAAAGGAGTTAGCCAGGGCGATGTACCACAGGAACTTGTTTGAGAGTACGGTGCGGAAGATTTCCTTCACGCTTAGCGACTGTTCGCTCTTCTTCTCGTCATAGTTCTTGGATGCACTGCCGCTCCACTTCTCGATCGAGGGCAATCCGCACGATTGAGGGGTGTCACGGATGAGTACATAGGCCAGAATAGCAATCAGGACGGCTACAGCGGCCGGGAAGGCATATGTGCCGATGAGGAAGTAGAGCTCCTTGTTGGTACCGAAGAACCAGTGTCCGAACCACAGTGCACCATAGCCAGCCATGGGGCCGACGAGAGCGCCACCCACGTTGTGGGCGCAGTTCCACACACTCATCCACGTGCCGCGCTCCTTGATGGAGAACCAGCGCGTCATCACGCGGCCGCACGGGGGCCAGCCCATGCCCTGGAACCAACCTACCAGGAAGTTGAACACACCCATCAGGGTGATGGCCAGACCCTTGTTCTCGGGGCCGATGGCCACGACGGGTACGATCATGAACAGCATGGCAATGGCCGAGAGAATCAGGCCCAGAGGCAGGAAGCGACGGGCATTGCTGCGGTCGCTAACGCTTGCCATGACAAACTTGGAGATACCGTAGGCCAGGGCGTTCATTGCCATGGCACCACCCAGTTCGGCCTCATTGAAGCCGAGTTCGCCAAGCGGCGCAACAGCCATGGAGAGATTTTTTCTCACCAGGTAGAAACCGGCATAGCCGATAAAGATACCGACAAAGACCTGCCATCGAAGCCTCTTGTAATCGGCATCGACGCTGGCGTCGGTTCTCTCGGGCTTATAGGCCGGGGGTGCTAAAAAACTTGCCATAATTTTCTTTGATTTTTAGTTTAGATAAGTATTTATATAATTTTGATAATCAGCTAATCAGATTGTTTGCTTTTCTTGTCGCTTCGACATCGAGGGCGTCGGCGAGGATGCTGACGGGATTCTCGACAGCTAATCCGGTCGACATCTCAATCTGCCACTTGCATGTCTCGCAGTCGGTAGCGACGGCTTCGACTTGGGCTTGGGCGATGTGATTGAACAAAATCGAGCCGATAGTCTGGGACCGCTCGTAGTTCTCCTTCTTGAAGCCATAGGTGCCCGATATGCCGCAGCACTCCTGATCCAGTACTTGGAGATCGATTCCAGGTATCATGCGCAGCATCTCGATGCTGTAGAGTTGCCATCCCAATCGCTGCATGTGGCAGGCTGTGTGATAGGCGATGCGTCGCTTGTAGTCTTGCTTGAAGACAAGATTGATTTTTCCTTCATCCACAAGGTTGTAGATAAATCTTGTTGCTAGCATGATGCTGTCACGCACGTCGCTGGTGTCGACGTTGAGCAGGGCGGGATACTCGTCGCGCAGGTTGAGGGTGCAGGTTGAACTCGTAGTCAAGACGGTGCGGTGGTCCACCTTGACGGCCTTGCCGATGCTGGCGGCGTTGGTGCGCGCTTGGCGTGTGGCCTGCTTGTACAGGCCGTTGGCGATGAGGGCGACGCCGCAGCACTGCTCCTTGTCGAGCAGGTGAACGCCATATCCCACGGCATTCATCAGCTTGACGAAGTCTTGACCGAGCTTGGGGAAGTTGTAGTTCACATAGCAGCCATGGAAATAGCTCACGTGGTGAGGCATGGCGTCCTGGGTCGAGGCGGCGTGGCGCTTGAACCAGGTCTCGAACTTGATGCGGCTATAAGCGGGAAAAGTGCGGTGCTTGTCGATAGACATGATGCTGTCCATAACCAGCTTTGTCGGCTTGAGGCCTAATGCGGCGTTGGCGACAGGCGCTACCAGATTGGCCATGGTGCCCAGCAGGTCGGTGTTGGCAAGCATTGTGTCGCGCAGGCTGGCTCGGTGCCCCTTGGTGGCCGACATGCGCGCATGTTGTATGATATCGGCGATGTGTACGCCGCTGGGGCATACCACTTCACAACGCTTGCAGTTCAAGCAGAGCTTGAGTACCTTGTCGTAATAGGCATTGTCCTTCAGTCGATAACGTTCGCCGTCGGGGCCGGCCTGCTTGGGGCCGGGATAGTCGGTGCTCACTGCGGCAACGGGGCACACCGTGGTGCAGATGGTGCACTTGGTGCATTGCTCGAAGTTGTTCTCGCTGATATTGCAAAGTTGCATTTTGTCAGCCATAATATCCCATTAAAAAATCATCAATCAAATCGTTATCTACACTTCTTTAAATCTTTGGTCGAGGTGTCTGCTACCTCGCCGCACATCATTGGGTGGTGCGGTTCATTTGTTGCCCGATAGGATATCCTGGGCTACTGCTAGTGCCGTCAGCAGCGACACGCCAGTCCCGTCTCCCATCTTGATAGCGTCGTGCCCACTCAGCACCGAGCCGATGGCATACAGGTTGCCAATGGGCTTACCGTGCTTGAGGCAATGCAGGCCGCTGTCGGTGGCAACGCCATATCGTGAATAGGCTTGCGGATCCATGATGCCAAAGCGGGTCCATTGTTCACGATCGCCGTCGGCGTCCACATCAAGGTCAAAAATCGGCTCATACACGCGCTCATAGTTGGCCATGAGGCCTCGGCTGACGAACGAGCCGGTAGCGAGTACAAAATTGTTGGCGCGCAATGGCATGTCGCCCAGTTTGGCGGTGGTGACAGTCAGCAGTTTGTCACCCTCTAAGTTGCCGCCCACGACGGTGTCGCCCATCAGGTAGTTGCCACCCAGCATCTGGAAGTAGTGGCGCAGCGCCGACTGCATCCTGCTGCCGGCAACGGCGGGCGACAGGGTGGCGATAAGGCGCAAGGGCTTGTGAACCATGTCTTGGAGGGCTTTGAAGTGGCTCTCGTCGGTCAGTCCGAGCACGCTGGGCAACAATACCATGTCGGCATCGGCGGCCAGTTTGTTGATCTGGTCGGCCACGCGCTGCAGGGCGTTGTTGCTCATCAGGTGCTTGGCGATGCTGGCGGCGCGCATCTCGCTGGGGCTGCGGCGCAAGGCCGTGATGTCGTCTGTGGTGAATTCAACCATCTGGACATCAAATCCCAACTGTCGCAGCCCATGGGCGAGCATGCCGTTGGGCTGGTCAAAGAAGCCGCGAATGCACATGAGCGCCACGCGTTTGGCTGGCAGTTTATCCAACTCGTCAATGCGTATGTTCTCGCTCAGTGTGAGCCATGCGGGCTTGGCGACGCCCATCGGCGTGATGCGCCAGTGGTTGGTGGTGGCGGTGCCTTCCATGCTGATGCCGGCGTCGGCTAGCAGCCCCTGGGCCTCGCTGGCAAGGCTGGAGATGCGGCTAGTGCCGATCTTGCTGTAGGGATGGTCGTGGGGCAGGGTGGAAATGGCATCAAGTGGCGATGTGATTACCTGGCCATCGATGTTTCCCAGCAGCTCCATCGAACCGCCGTTAAAGAGCAGGGTGCTTTGTCCGCTTGCAACGATTGTCACGCGCTGGCCGCGCTTGGCGAGAGCGATTCCGCAAGCGAGGCCGCTCAGGCCTCCGCCCATGATGATGGTGTCCGTTCTCATTGCACGTCCTCCTTTCCTTGCCGGTTAACAACCGAGTCCAGGCCGCATAGCCCCTGGTAGATGGCTGCGGTGAGCTGGGCCTCGCGCAGGGTGTCACCCCATGCGACGGGTCTCATGCCCTTCCATCGCTCGTCCAGGAAATCGGCCAGATCATCCTGTGCGCGTTTCACGTCATGGTTGAGTTCGCCCAGCAGAGACGCAGCACGGCAGGAGCATAGTTTGCCTTGACAGGTGCCCATGCCCAGTCGCGTGCGTCGGCGAAGGTTCACCAGGTTGTGAACGTGCAGTTGGTGTACGGCATATTTGATTTCGCCCACGGTGACGCCTTCACACTCGCACACCAGGGCGTTGTCGATATCGTTGTCCTTCTCGATGCGTGCTGCTAACGAGCCGTGGCGGCCGATGGCGGCACGCTGGCCAAAGCTATAGCGCTTGGTCGTATCGCTCTGGCTGGGGGCGTCTTCTTCAGAGCCGGGTAACGGCTGAAGGGCGGTGACGCACTCGACGTTGTTGCCCAACTTGGCACACACGGCATTAGTGGCTATCTCGGCCATCAGGCGATAGGTCATCATTTTACCGCCCGTAATGGTGATGAAGCCCTCGATGCCGTCGCGCTTGGCGTGATCCAGGCAAACGATGCCACGACTGATGCTGCGGCCACTGGGGTCATCGTCGCTGGCGACAAGGGGTCTCACACCGGCGTATGCGCGAATGACGCGCGTGGTGGCGAGCGATGGAGCGAGCTTGATGCCCTCTTTGAGGAGCACGTCCACCTCTTCGCGGGTGACCCTCATGTCATCGACGGTCTCGATGGGGATGCGGTCGCTGGTGGTGCCAATGACGCAAACCGTGTCGTCGGGCACGAGAATGTCGGCATTAGCGGGCTTGCGGCAGCGGTTGATAACCATCTGGTTGACGCGGTGGCCAAAAATGAGCAGAGCACCCCTGGCAGGGAACATCGAGATTTTGGCTCCAGCCATCTGCACGATGCGCTGGCCCCAGATGCCGGCGGCGTTGACGATTACTCGACCGCGCACCTCAACGTGCTCGCCGTTGGTCTTATTGATGAGTTTCACGCCCTGAACACGGTCCTGGTTGATGATGAGTCCCTCAACCTCGTGGTAGTTGAGCGTTTCGGCCCCGTGCAGGCGGGCGTCGAGCAGGTTGGCGATGGTGAGGCGAAACGGGTCGATCGACGCGTCGGGCACCCTCACGGCGCCAATCAGGTCGGGGTTGACGGCAGGCTCGATGTGGCGGGCCTCGTCTGGGGATATGATGTCGGCGCGGATGCCGGAACGTTGGCACGACTCCACAAATGTCTGCTGGTATTGCAGGTCATCCTCGGGCAGTGTGATGAACAGGCCGTCGGTCTCTTCGACGCAGTGGCGGGCGATGCGGCGCAGTGTCATGTTCTCGCTGATGCATTCGCTGGCGCTTTCCCCGTCGGTAACGGCGTAGCGCGCACCGCTGTGCATCAAGCCGTGGTTGCGACCTGTGGCACCGGTGCTGTAGTCGAAGCGCTCCACGAGCAGCACGCTCAAACCGCGCAACGCGCAATCCCTCGCGGTGCCGGCGCCTGTAGCGCCGCCACCGATGATGATCACGTCGAATTCCTTTTTATAAACTTCACTTGTTACCATAAACGCAATTCTTAGAAGGTAGCGTTGCTGATATTTAATTAGTTTCGGTGCAAAGTTATAAAGTGTTTTTTGAATGACAAAATATTTTCGCGATAATTTAGTATTAATTTTGAAATATATTTCCTAAATAACTATGAAACAGTAGAATAATCTTGCATATTTGTTAATTCATTGTAGAAATCATATTTCGTTTGATGGTGGATTTGCTTTCGTTTTAATCTGTATTTGAATGGAGATTTTGAACAATTTGATGATAATTATGTTTCGTTTTAGTACTGTTTCGAAACTTTTTTGCCAAAAAATTTGGTTGTTTTGATGCTTTGGTTTACTTTTGCGGCATCTAAACGTAGCCATCTAATCTTCGTTTTTGTTATGACCAAGGAAGAAAGACATGAGATGATCATGGAATTGCTCATCAAGCACGGGACGGTTCAAGTGTCCGAACTGGTGGATGTACTTGACGTGTCGGCAGTTACCGTGCGCAAGGATCTCACCGAATTGGAAAAGAGTGATAAATTGTACCGTAACCATGGCCGTGCGGTGCTCATCAATCCTTACATTAATAACCGGTCGGTCAACGAGAAGGAAAAACTGGCGACCGATGAGAAGCATGCCATCGGCCGAGAGGCGGCGAGCCTGATTACTCGCGACGACAGCATCTGTATCGCCTCGGGGACAACAGTCCATGCCCTGGCCCGCAACATCCAGCCGATCCACAAGTTGACGGTTGTGTCGGCATCGCTGGTGGTGAGCAATATCCTGTCACAGCATGAGAACATCGACATCATTCAGCTGGGTGGCATGTTGCGCCACAGCAGCCTGTCGGTTGTGGGCGAGTACAGCGCACGCATTCTCAACGACTGCTCGTTCAGTAAGTTGTATTTGGGGGTGGATGGTATTGATTTTGAGTACGGCATAACAACGACCGAGATTCGTGAGGCGGCGTTGAACCAGAAGATGATTGCTGCGGCCCAGAAGACCATCGTCCTGGCCGATAGCAGCAAGTTCGGGCGCCGAGGGTTTGCCAGGATAGCCGACATTGACGTGGTGGACATCATCATCACCGATGCTGGCGTCTCGCCCAAGGTGATTAAGAAAATGGAAGACCTTGGCATTGAGCTGATTATCGCCCGCTAATTCCCTGCTGGGGCGCGGTGCGGCGCCTGTAGTATTAAACGCTGATTAACTCGGGTTTCATTTTTATAATCCGCGATAATCGGCGTGATTTTGAATAGGCAGGTGGGCTCAAGGCGCAGTGACGAGGCGGGCAAAGGCGGCATTGCTCCACACAATGAAGTTGCCCGTGGCCGTGTCGGCACTGATGGTCATCACACCCAGGTCTTGCCGGGGTTGCATCAAGCGTTTTACGGCGCTGTCTCCCAGTACCATACATGCTGTGGCCCATGCGTCGGCCGTCATGCAGTCGCGGGCAATGACCGTGGCACTCAACAGGGTGCCCACGCGGCTCTGTCCCGTGCGCGGGTCGATGATGTGTGACAGCTTGTTGCCGTCCTCGTTGCGCCACTTGCGGTAATTGCCGCTGGTGGCGACCGCACCGCTGTCGAGCTGGATTACTAGGGCGCTATTGTGTGTCGTGTTGTGCTGCTCCTGTTCGGTGGGCATGTCAACCGACACGTGCCATGCCTTGCCATGTTTGTTCACGCCACTAGCCATGACCTCCCCCCCGATTTCGACAAGCCAGTTGGCTGCGCCGTTACGGGCCAGCATGCGCCCTATTTCGTCACAGGCCATCCCCTTGGCAATGGAGCTGAAGTCGAGCATCAGCCGCGGGTCGTGCTTGACTAGCGAGTCGTTGTGGAGTGACAGCTTGTTCATGCCGACGAACTCGAGGATGCTGTCCAGTTGTGGGCGTGTGGGCGTGCTGCCCGACTGGTAGCCAAATCCCCACGCGTTAACCAGCGGCATCACCGTCGGGTCAAATGCGTGTCCACTCTCGAGATACACGTCTAGTGAGGCCTCCAGCAAGCGCTTGATGTGGGCATCGACGCGGGTCGTTCTGTTCTGGTTGAGGGCTGTGATGAGCGAAGCCTTGTTGTAGGGCGACACGCTGTTGTCCAGGGTGTTGAAGATGAGCTGGATGCTGTCGCTCAGGTCGTGGCTTGCCTCATAGGTGATGTGGTACTCGGTAGTCCAGACGACCCCCTCGTTGACAAAAAAGCGCTTGCGGTCGCGGGAGCAGAACATCAGCACGATGCCCGCCGCCAGCGCCAGCAATATGGCTACATACCGCCTCATTGATTCAAACAACTCTGTTTATTCTCTAACAATGATTTAACCACAGGAAATGCCCTGAACAACTATCGTTTTTTATTCAAAAAAAGATAGTTGTGTTGCGGTTCTTCAGCGCCCGGGGCGTTACTTCAAGAACCACGTGAGGTTGAAGTACCAGGTGCGGTTCTTGGCCACGTTGTCGTCAAGAATCTTGGTGTGGAAGGACTGGCCGACCGAGAAATTGTAGCCGGCGCGCACTTGCAACCGCTCCCTGATCTCGATACCGGCGCCAAAGTCGAGGTAAACGTTGACGGGCGGGTAGGAGTTGAGTGACTTGTGGCTGGCATAGGGTAGGAACGAGAACTGCGGACCGACGTAAACGAGCGGCATGATGGTGCTCTCGAGACCTCCCAGGCGGTGCCACTTGAGCTTGAGGTGGAGGGGCACGTCGATATAGTGCATGGCCACGGTCTCGTTGCCGTGTCCCAGCGATGCCCATGCCTCGCGGTCGCCGTAGTTCACCTTGCCCTGCTTGAGCGTATAGAGCACCGACCCGTCGACGCCAAATCCAACTCCGCTGAAGTTCATCTCGCCTGTCACGCCCACTTGCGGGCCCCACAAGCGCTCGCTGGGAATGATGCCGTTCTGCTTGAAGTGGACGTTGTTGAAGTTAGCGCCAGCGGTGACGCCCCACCGCGAGGTGGTCTGTGACATAGCGGTAGCGGTGCCAATGACCAGCACCGCTATCCATAAACTGATTTTCTTCATGTAGTATTCTGTTGTTGTCTGGTTCACGTTGCAAAATTATATCAAAAAAATGTAACGTGCAATAATTGGTGCGAACAGAGCGCGTCAGAACATCCAGGCTGCGCTCATGGTCCAGTGGTTATCCTTGCCATGGATCTTGCCGCCGGTGTATTCGTGGTTGATATACTCCATGGCCTTGGACATGCCGATGCTGTAGCTGGCCGTGACGCGCAGGTGCTTGAACAGGTCCACGCCGGCGCCCACGTCCCATGACAGGTAGGTCTTGCTGTTCTCGAGGTTGGTGGGGGCGTTGTCGCGGAACAGTATAGCGACCGTGGGCCCCGTGAAGATGATGGGGGCAACGACCTTGTCGATCGTGGGGATGGCCATGCGGTAGCGGGCATAGATGGGGATGTCGAGATAGTGGCTCTTGAAATACTCGTGATTGTCGCTGAGCTTGTCTTCGCGGTGGGTGTACAGCGCCGATGCCTCGATGCCGAGGCCCACGACGGGAATGTTGACATCGACCATCAGGCCGGCCGAGTAGCCCAGGCGGTTGCGGCTGCTGACGATCTCGCGGTCAAATTTCATCTGGTTCAGCGTCAGCCCAGCCTTGACACCCAGTCTCACCTGGGCGGCTGCGGGAATCGCGGCCACGAGGGTCAATGTGGCGGCGAGTAATAGGCGTTGCAGAGCGAGCTTCAACGGGTGGTTGCTCTTGTTGTCGCTGTTGGGGTTGTGGGCGTTGCCCGGTCGAGTGGTTGATAAGTTAGTCATAATCTTTAATTTTTTTTGGTGGTTGATTCATTTTGTTGATGCAAAATTAGAATGGTGCAACCACTGTGGCCAAATGTTTCTGGCCCTATTGGACGAAATGGCGGGGTTAATGTATGAAATAACGTTAACCGCATCCCGGTTCCGCAAATCAGACCACAAATCTACATCTTTTTTCCCGAACTCGCACTATTTGTTGCGAATTATTCGGGGCGGCCGCATCAGAATGTACCGGGTCCGGTATTTCGGCTGGGCCGGACTGCGGGGGAGGGCGAGTTTTCCTGGGGTGATAAAAAGAGCAACGGTCTCGCACCGTAGTGCGAAACCGTCGTCGTGTGGGCAGTGAGGGATTCGAACCCCCGACCCTCTGCTTGTAAGGCAGATGCTCTGAACCAACTGCGCTAACTGCCCGTGTTGTTGTCAAAAGCGATGCAAAGGTACTGCTATTTTTGGAACCGCCAAAAAAAATCGGACTTTTTTTTCAAAAAAAGGCGTTTTTTTTCAAAAAAGGGCGATTTTTGGTGCTTTTCTAGGGGAAAAAGAGTAATTTTACGGCTCGAGGACAACCTTGACTAGACAGACTATCCTGGCGAGGCTTGGATGATCATGAACATTATTAATTTTAATATTATAGAAAAAATGAAGACGAGTTTTGTTTTTCTAGCCGACGGCTTTGAAGAGGTCGAGGCCTTGACGAGTGTGGACGTGATGCGTCGCGCGGGAATGCCGGTAGTGACCGTATCGATTAACGAAGACCAAGTGGTGACTGGTGCCCATGGCGTGCAGGTCGTTGCCGACAGCCTCTATAGTGACAACGATTACAGTGGCGCCGAGTGGCTGGTGTTGCCTGGCGGTATGCCTGGTGCTACCAATCTGGCCTCCCACGAGGACTTGTGCCGCCAGTTGGTGTCGCAGGACGAGTGCGGTGGCAAGGTGGCCGCGATATGTGCCTCGCCGTCGGTGGTGCTGGCTCAGCTTGGCATCTTGAATGGCCGCACCGCGGTATGTTACCCGGGCATGGAGGCCGATGTCGAGGGCGTGAAATGGGGCGATAGCGCTGTGGCTGTCGATGACAACATCGTCACCGGCAATGGGCCAGCAGCGGCTGCACCATTTGCGCTGCAGCTGGTGGCGCAGAGCTGTGGCGCCGAGGTGGCTGACCAGGTTGCCGCTGGCATGCTTCTGTCCTGACGCTGGTGGCGTTTCCTTTTGGTGCGCTGTTTTAATCGGTTTAGTGACCGAGAAGCGGAGCAAGTGTCGAATGATAGTTAAACAAAACCATTGTGCATAGATATTTGTTTTATCTTTTGAGCGCTCATTAGGTGTTATCCATGATAACATGACGTTTTCACCCCCTTGTGCCAGTGCCCCATTGCATCGCTGGCACGAGGGGCATTTCAATAGATCTACCTGTGGTGGCGAGATGTGGCATCGTCATCAAGGGGAAACATCCCGGCCCGTTTGGTCGCTGGGAGATGAGATGTGCTCAAAATAACGCATAATTATTGAAACGGACAAAAAGCTGTAAATTTTTTAATGAAAAATGTTGTATGTTACAAATATTGATAGTAAATTTGTGGCACATTTAGAAATGGCCATGAAGCTATTCATGACATTGATTGCGAAAACCTGTAGTATAGAGAAAATACTGAGACTACACTCACTATAATTATTATTAGTTTTTTTATTAACTTCTAAATCTATTTGATTTATGAAAAAATTTTTATTCTTAATGTTAGGCTTGGCTGTGTCGGCAAGCGCCGTTGCAGGGCCCACGTTTATGCAGAAGCTGCAGAAGGGTATGCCGTCTGCAACCGAGGCAGTTAGAAAATCTGCACCTGTTAGCTACATCAGTAGCAAGTCTGTGTTTGCTGGTGAGAGCAAGATGTCAACCAGCAAGAATCATTATGGCACGCCCTTGATGCTTGCTAAGGCTGGCAAGCCCGAGAAGCCTCACACGTTCATGGCCGCCGTTACCGAGCAGCCCGAGGGTACCGTAAAGTATTACGAGAGGACTGGTGGTACCGCACTCTTCCTGCAGTACTTAACTGTCGCTAACGATGGTGTAGAAGAGGACGGATACTACTACAGCGCTGGAGACCAGTCTGGTCTTGTAACTGTCGTTGAGAATGGCAGCACCATCTGGTTCAAGAATCTTCTTTATGACCCCGACAAATACTGGGAAGACTATTGGATCCAGGGCACCAAGACGGGAAGCCGCGTAACCATCAATTTGGGATCCCAGGCTCTCGAGACCATGGGAAACTATGGCGACTGCTATTTGGTTATGGGTACTGTTAGCTATGTCAATGGCACTGGCTTCAGCTTTGCAAAGGGTAGCTCTACCACGGCAAGATATAACATCAGCAACGATGTGCTGTCGCTTCAAGGCACTACCGTCGGTACTGGCACCTATGCTGCCTACACCGGCACTGGCCTGAGCTGCTACACGCCTGGTTACAGCGAGACCTATTGCATGGGCTTCTGTGAGTGGAACACCGAGTTGACTCCGTCGGATGTTGAAATTCCCGAGGCTCCCACGATGTATACCGACACCGACATCGCAGCCATGGAGGGTAATGTTGTAGATTATTACCGCACTGGCAACTCCATCGTTCCTGGCGATACCACTTTGTATCTTACCGAGCAGGATGGTTATGCTCAGATCTTCTATGCTGCCGATGGTTCGACCGTTTACATGCGCAATCCCATCTACGGCTTTGCTAATGGCAATTGGATCAAGGGTACCGTCAGTGGCAACCAGTTGAGCTTCCCCGCCGGCCAGTACATCTATTGGAGCAACAGCAGTTTCCTTGGTTTGAGGACTTCGTGGGGTACCTTTACTAACGGAAACGGCTATGCCGATGCCCCCGCTGCTGCAACCTATACCATCGATGGCCAGACCATCACCCTCGACAATGCATCTGAGTACACTGGTATGAGCGCTGTCCTGGATTCGGCCTACAATGATCTTGGCTGGTATGGCTGCCTTGACTACAAGACTGTATTGTACTCGATTCCCGCTACTCCCACCAACCTGAATGTAACTCCCGCCGCTACCACTGCCGATGCAGCTTGGACTGACAACGAGAACAGTGCATGGAACCTGCGCTACAGGCCCTATGATCCCGCTGCAGAGTATTACTTCAATGACTTTGAGAGCGAGGTAGATGGTTGGACTGGTTATGATGCCGATGGCGACGGTAACTGGTGGGCTTTGCGTTCAGCTCAATATAGCTCTAATAATACCCAATGCTTGACTTCGGCTAGCTGGTCGAGCTCAGCTGGTGCTCTCACCCCCGACAACTGGCTGGTATCGCCCGAGGTTGCCCTGAACGGTGTAGTAAGATTCCAGGCTTGGGGCCAGGATCCCAGCTATGCTAGTGAGGTCTTCCGCGTATATGTTACCACCGAGACTGGTGATTCTATCACGACCAGCGACTTTGTTGCTCTGAGTGAGGATATTACTGCTGTAGCTTATGACAGCATCAACAGTGGCGCCGGCAACGTTTACATCTATGACCTGAGCGCTTATGCTGGCCAGCGTGGTCACATCGCTATCCGTCACTACAACATTACTGACATGTTCTGCCTGAACGTTGATGACTTCTATGTAGGTAATCCTGACGTAACTCCCGCCAACTGGACTGTTGTTGAGAATGTCACCAGTCCTTACACCATCACTGGCCTGACTCCCGAGAGCATGTACGAGGTACAGGTACAGGGCGCTAACGCTGGTGGCGTTGGTGATTGGACCGCTTCGACGATCTTCACCACCCTGGCCGATGGCCTGCGTGGCGACGTGGACGACAGCAAGACTGTTAACATTGCCGACGTAACCGCTCTGATCGACGGTCTGCTGAGTGGCAACTGGGATGCAGCTAACTATGACAATGCCGACTGCAACCTCGATGGTGGCGTTAACATCGCTGATGTTACCGCTCTGATCGACTTCCTGCTGAGTGGCACTTGGAATGACTAATTCCTGACGAGAGGATTATAGAAATTCCTATTAAGTAAAAGGGCAGGGCTCGCACGCGTGTGGGCCCTGCCTTTTATTTTTTTGTGAGGGAGAAGGCTCAGGCGTGGTGTTTCTTATCCTGATGGAATCTTGTGGACGCTCGCATGCTTGATGTTGAGTTGTCGTGAGAGATAAGGCAGACGCGAAAAGTCGTGTTTTTGGTAGGTCTTTAAAAAAATCGGGGCAAAACTTGTTGTAATTGCAGGCTATTTTGTAATTTTGCGTTTTAATAGATTAGCGTTAAACCCTTTTTATAAAATAATGAGTATGAAAAAGATATTTGCATTGTTGTGTGTGTGCGCTGGCTTGACGGCCATGGCAAGCGCGCCAGCTAGTGATGGAGAAATGCTGGGCAAGCGCATCTGCCTGCTGCATCCCTATGAATGGACCGAGAGCGCCACTGGCGCCGTCACCGTTGCGCCTGCCGACCCGCTGAACGTGGGTGGCTGGACAACGACCATCGTGAGCAACGGCACCGCTGGCACATTGACGTTTGAAGGCGGCTTGGCGATGCACCGCGTGTCACAGCCCTTCAAGGTGGACTACACAACGGGCACTGTCACACTTCAGGCAACTGATGAACCCTTTGGCTCGATGAGCGGCAGTAAGACCACGACGACAGGCGCTGTAACGACCACTGTCGACAGCACGTTGTACTTCTATGTGGTAAACGAGGACTGGCTCGTCAACTATGGCCCGATGCGTGATGTTACTGGCATTATCGAGGCCGACGGCTCGATCCTGATCGAGGAGGGCTTCTGCTACTACATCGAGACTGTTAAGAGGACCACTGTGACGGCCAATGGCAAGACCCAGGTGTTTGACGACACAACCACTGCCTTCTCGCCGCTCTACCGCAATACCCATCTGGTAAAGCCCAACGGCATCCATGAGTACGTGAGCGAGGCCGACGGCCTGACCCACACCAGCGATGTGTACATCTATCAAGACGAGGAGACTGTCCATGTGGCTAACCTGTATGGCTTGGGATGGCCCGACAACACGATGACCCTGCACGAGGATGGTACGATGACTTTCCCCGGTCAGGCAATCTGTGACATCAGCGATGCTCAGTATCCTGCTGGTGCCGGTGAGTGGTATAACGCGACCCCCAATGGCTCAAGCTTGACGCTGGGCAACCAGGGCAATGTTACCACCACGGCCATCACCTGGGGGTTGACCCGTCCCACCGACCAGAGCAACACCAGCTGGCAAGGATGGAATAACAACAAGCTGTACTACACCGACGGCACCCAGTTTGAGATTCCCGGCAGCGTGACCGTGCTGCGCGGCGATGTCAATGGCGATGAAAATGTGAACATTGCCGACGTGACGGCTCTTATTGACTATCTGCTGAGCGGCAATGACACGGGAGTTGTCGTGGCCAATGCCGACTGTAACGTTGACACATCGGTCAATATTGCCGACGTAACATCCCTTATCGACTATCTGCTGAGCGGTAATTGGGGTAATTAATTACTCTCTAAGGGCTAACGCATCATTATCGGGCCCCACATCTGCCACTTGAGTGCAGATGTGGGGCCTGTTGTTGCCTTTTGCCCTTGCGGCAGGGTGACGGTTGGCGGTACTTTTGCCGCGACAACCAATTTTATCCACATTAATAATGGAAATGATATAGCAGTTGGCCCTGTGAAAACGCATCTATAGAGATGACTGTGCGTTAGGGCGGTTCACCCCCCGATGGGCCAACATCTATATTATTACCTTAATAATTAACAATACCATGAAGATGAAGCACACCTTGAGAGAGACCCTGGTGACACCCAGGGCAACCGTGCCGCACGTCAATGGCGAGGCGGCACAACACGGCGAGGCCGAGGTGGCCCAGAACGTGCGCGAGCAGGAGTCGTCATTGCAAGTGACGGGCATGCCTGCCGCGGCGGGGGCCATAACGCCTGGTGACCGGTTGCTGCTCATGACCGAGGGGCACCACGTGACGGTGAACGGACATACCGTGAAGGTTGACGGCAATCCTGTCGCCACCGTTGATGGCAACGTGCTTGGGGCGCATGCTGTCGGGCCATTGATTGTTGTGGTGACCGGCGGTGGCATGACTTACTTGTCGTCCAATAGCGGGTCATGGACCCCCTTGAACCCCGATGATGCCGTGCCCCAACTTGAGTTTATCACCCAGATGTTGACCACGAGCACCGATATCGCCGCCTACCATTTCGCCGAGCCTTATGACCAGTGGCAAGCGCCACTGGCAAGTGGTGACACGTTTGCGCTGGAACGCATTCTGCGTGCCGCGTGGAACGCCCTGTTGGCCGATGCAGCCGCCGACGGCCGTCATGCCGCGCCCATGCTCGTGCGCTGGGCCGTTCGACTGCATGACGACAGCTACCTGTGGATTAGCGATCCCGTGCGGGTGGGTGACGCCACCCTGGCTAACGCTGACCGCATTTCGGCCATTGTCGATAGTGGCAGTGCGGGTTTCACGTCGACCCAGGCCGCAACGATGGCATTGCGTCATTACCGACTGGGCGTGAATGTGACGAGAGGAATCGCGGCCGACTGGTTGCCGCTTGTCAAGAGCATTGACGTGCTTGCAACCGATGAGGCACAGCTGCTCACCGCCAGCCGCATGTTGGATTATCGATGCTTGACCCGCACCACGGGCGGGCGCGAGTATGTGCTCGAGATGGGACTCTCGCGGCGTAGCGCCGATGCCATTGCCCTGCAACTCAACAACTCGGCTTGGCACGTGGTCGCCACAGCCACGGCGACAGGCGATATGACTGGGGATGATTTTGTCCCTGCCACCGATGTTGTGTCTATGACAGCAGCCCAGTGTGCTGCTGTCGGCACGATGTCAAGATTGGCGTCGGTCGCCAGTTCGACGACTGCCGGCGGACGCTTGTACTGCGCCACTACCGGTGGCGACGTTGTCGTGTCGCTGCCTGGTAATGCGCTAGTCGAGGCTAACCGCCGCGCTGTTGTCGGTAGCAGGCCGCTGGCGCTTGCTGTCGTGACCAAGCCCCTATACTCGAGTGGATTTGGCCGCTATCCGGTGTTTGTGTTTACCTCCGACGGGATTTTTGCCATTCCTCAGAGTGCGTCAGGCACGCTGGGCGAAGCTCGGCTGGTTGATCGCACTGTCATTGCTGCCGATGTGCCTCCCGTCGAGGGCGATGGCGACATCTGGTTTGTGTCGCGCCATCGTCACTTGTGCCGCTTGAGTGGCTCGAGAGTGACTGTCTGCCAGACTGATGTGACCTATACCGCCTTGGCCTGGTGTAATGCCTATCGCGAGTTGTGGCTCTTGCCCGCGCGGGGCTACCCTGTAGCGAGGATGGTGTCGGGGGCTATGAGCGAGCGCACAGTCGATGCCGTGAGCCTGTATAGCGACGCCCTGCATGCTGTGGTCGTGACCGATGCTGGCACATTGCTTGACCTCGAGAGAGAGACCGCCGCTGAGGTGGCGGTCAAGTGGAGAACCCATCCTGTTGCTCTCGATGCCATGCTGGCAAGGACTGTGAGACGCGTCGTGTGGTATGTGAAGAGTGATGGGGCTGACGTGACTTTGCGTGTCATCGGGCAACGAGGTATCATGGCCCAGGATCAGGACGTGAGCCTCGTTACCGTGAACGGTGCCATCAATCAGCCGCTGGCAGCCGCTCCCATTAGGGTCACGGCCCGCACCTTGCGTCTGGAAATGAATGGCACCGCAATGAGTGGAACGTTGCTGCTTCCCACATTAATATATAGTGGAACTGACCGATAGGAGGCGAGAGCATGAGCGTTGACACCATTTCAATTAATGACCTCCTAGAGGAGAACGAGCGGCGCAAGGCGGCGCTCGATGTTGACAGTTATGACCCGATGAGCGGCCTGGGATGCTGCGGCGATCGGGTTCAGGCTGGTGCTGTGCTCTTGCCCCGCAAGGTGCTGGCCGATTGCCCCGAGTACCTGTCACTGCCTCCACTTGAGCAAGACCGACGGCGCATTGTGGAGGATTTTGAGTTCTGGTGCGCGCGATGTGTGACCATCAAGGACAAGATGAGCGGCAAGAATGTGCCGTTTGTGCTTAATCGCCCGCAACGACGCCTGCTCGCTGTGATGAAGGGGCAGCGGACCGCCGATCGCCCCATCCGCGTCATCCTGTTGAAGGCGCGCCAGTGGGGCGGGTCCACCCTTGTGCAGATGTATATGGCATGGATGCAACTGGTCCGGCACACGGGTTGGAACAGCCTCATCTGCGGCCACATGCATGTCACGAGCAAGAGCATCAAGCGGATGTATAACCTGCTGTTGCGATGCTATCCGCGGGAACTGTCGGCCAGTGGCGACAAGCGTCCCCGATTCAGTAAACTCGAGGGGCAGCCCAATGTGCAGCAACTCGAGGACCGTGATTGCCTGGTGCTCACCGGCAGTTCGCGCAGCGAGGATGCCGTGCGGGGCTATGACATCGCGATGGCCCACTTGAGCGAGGTGGCCTTTTGGCAGGCAAGTGCGATGCATTCGCCCGACGAGGTGGTGCGCAGCGTTTGCGGCAGCATCGCCCTCAAGAGCGATACGGTCATTGTGCTCGAGTCGACGGCCAACGGGGTGGGGGACTATTTCCATGCCGAGTGGCTGCGGGCGCAACAGGGACACAGCGATAAGGAACCGGTGTTTGTCCCATGGCACGAGATAAGCATCTACTCGCTTGCAGTTGATGACCCGCTAGCGTTGTGGCAGGAGATGGACGAGTATGAGCGCACGTTGTGGAATGACGGTTGCACGCTCGAGCAGGTGAACTGGTATCATCACAAGCGGCGCGAGTACCGTGGCCACGAGATGATGATGGCCGAGTATCCCGGCACTGCCAGCGAGGCCTTCATGATGACGGGAGACAATCCGTTTGCTCCCGAGCATCTTGATGCGCTGGAGTGCGGTTGTGTGGCACCCATATTGGTGGGTGATATCCAAGCCGACGGCCACTGTGGCGCGGATGCCAAGAGAAACATCCATCTAGTCAAGGTCTCGAATGGCTTGCTCAAAGTGTGGGAATTGCCCGAGCGAGCTTCGCCGGTCAAGACTCACTATCTGGTGGTTGTGGATGTGGGCGGCAGGGCCGTCACCAGCGATTTCTCGGTAATCGCCGTTTGGCGCCTCAAGGACACCAACCGTCAAGCGGCCATTGTCGCGCAGTGGCGGGGCCACATCGATCATGACCAACTGGCATGGAAGTCGATGCAGCTTGCCAAGCTCTATAATGAGGCGCTGCTTGTTGTCGAGAGCAACACGCTCACCAACGAGGCCGCCAGGGCCGGTGAGAGCGATTATATACTCAACCAGGTTTCTCGGGTGTATGGAAATGTGTATGAGCGCGCTCCCCGCAAGTTGGGTTTCCATACCAATGCCAAGACCAAACGCATGGCGGTAGCATCGCTCATTGCGGCGTTGAGGGATGGCGCCTATGTCGAACGCGACATCGACGCGGTGAACGAGATGCGTGACTATGAAGACCATAATGGGCATTACGCGGCTCGTCCCGGCAAGTATGACGATATCTTGATGACACGTGCCATCGGCTTGTGTGTCATGGAAGAGAAGCGCATCAACCGGTGTGCACCTCACCCCAACACGTCGCTAGCCGTTGACAGCTGGATTCCGATGCCGGTGTAATGGGGCGGCAGGCCATGAAGAACGTGCGGCTAGGGGAGTGTGATTTTGCTTGAGATAGTAATATCATCGGCAATAGCTCCCAGAACGGGCTTGGACCAGCATCCATTAAAAAAACGCGGGCGAATAGCCCGCGTTTTTTGTGTCATTTGAACGTAAGTGATTTCTTACTTCATGATCTTGCTGGTGCTGGTGGTACCGTCGTTGTAGGTAACGACCTTGATGTTCACACCGTCGAAGGGCTCGTTGCTCTCCATACCAGCGATGTTGTAATACTTCACGTTGTTGATGGTCTTCTGGGCCAGGTTCTCTACCACACTTGCGCTGCCAAAGGTTGCTACGCGGTTGTAGAGCATGTAGCGCTGGGTCTCATTGTTACCACCCTCGCCATAGAAGAAGGTACCCTGGTTGGAATCCCACTCAGCGATGAACGACTCGCGGAAGTTCATCAGCATGTTACCGAGGATGATGTCATCAATCCTGCCCTCGATGGTGGCCTGGTTGTTGTTCTTTACATACAGAGCGAACAGGGTAGCGTCCTTCTTGAGGGCACCATTGGTGCGATACTTGCCAGCGGTCTGTGCCGACAGGTGGGTGCCATAGGCGTTAGAGTTGTAGCATACAACGGTGTAAGCATCATAGTTCTTGCCGTCGATCACCTTGGGCTCACTCTTCTTGTCCCAAGTCAAGTTGGTGGTAGTCGGCATGCGGTCGCCACGAGTGAAGGCCTCATCATCTTCGTTAACGGTGAGTTGGAGAGTCTGGGGCAGGTAGATGTCTAACTGGAATGAGTTGTAAGTGATCTCATTGTACAGGTCACCTGTTGAGTTATAGGCGATGGGAGTGAGAGCCTGAACAGCCTCATTCTCATAGATAGCGTCATCATCGAGATGGAACCATACCGTCTGCACAGCGCCACTCTTGAAACTCAGAGTGTTGTCATAGGTCATAGGACCAACATGGTCATCATAATCGCCACGTACAAAGAAATGGTCTTTAGTTGCCTGACCTGCAAGAGCGGGATCGCCGTTGGTCAGCCATGCCAATTCTCCAGTCTGAAGGTCATCAGCAAGAGCCGACATGCCCAGCGATGCAGCAGCAGCAAACAGAAGTAAATTCTTAATCTTCATAGTCAATTGAGTTAAATTTTCAGTAATAATGTTAATTAATATTTTTGTTTTTTATTAGCATTTTTATTTCACCCGTCCATGCCGCTGCATTGTGGTTGCAGCAGTGTAAGGAAGATGTATCTAAACGTCTGAAAATGAAAAATATGTGCGGTGATCGCTCCTATTTTTCAACTTTTCAGAGTACAATATTAGTAACTTTTTTTGAACTGGCAAAATTTTTTTGAAAAAACCCTGTTTTTTAACAATGTTGTAAAAAGGGGGGGGTAAAAGTCCCCGTTTCTCACGGCTGTATTGTGCAGGATATTGATGCCGCAGCCCCGTTGTATCGGGCCATGATTGAAAACGATACATTCACTGGAGCGTCGCTGGCGATGGTATACCGCATCTGCCACCCGTTGTCGTGGCTCGGGGGCAATGATGCTGCAATCAGTTTTGCCACATCGGCCTCGCGGCAAGTGACCGTCCACGTGCAGCAACCGGCATTGAACCCATCGTCGTCAATGGGCCGATTGCCGCTATCCACAATCGTGATTGACAGGGTGTCTCCTGGGTGCAACTTGTTGATTGATGGCGAGTTCCAGTGACCGCCTTCGAGCCGGGCGACATGCCATGCCCTGTTGGTTAGCGTGAGGGTGTCGGCAATGCCGTTGGCGGTCGCGATGATCAGGGTCGAGTCGTCGTGGAGCGCGTTATTCATTACCACCAAGCCATTCTGGTCAACAATGGCCACCATGGTGTTGGTCGACCGCCATTTCACCGTGGCAGTCTCGCTGGTGATGGCCGTGAGTTGCAGGCTCTGGCCCATGTAGGCATAATGGCGAGGGGCACTCAGCCTCAGCGAGAAACCGCTGCTGGTGCTGTCGCGCGAGGTGGTGTCGGCAGGACCAGGCGGGTTAACTGTCGAGTCGTTGCGCTGGGTCGTGTCGGTGGTCGTGTCGGTGGAGCCGCCCTCGCCGGGGCGCCGCCCCTGTGGCTCATCGCTGCCACACGAGGCGATGCTCAATGCCGCTGCAGCTACCAGTAGCAGGGGAATATGTCGCAACAGGAGGCTCACAACTTGATTCTGAACTGTTTGTCGGCCAGAGCCGCCAGTTGGCGAAAACGCTTGTACCAGCCAGGTCGGGCGGCGGGCCTCAACTTGGGCATTCGCGTGAGGGGGCGGTTGATTCGGGATATCTTCATCATTATTATCGTGGTTGCGCAGTGGTGGTCATGTCATGTTTGCCATCGGGCTTGCGGGAGCGCATTGGCAAGTTGTAATGCAGGCTCATGCTGAATCCCAGCGACCCGTTGCGGGGACCGTAACCCGGTATGAACCAGGGTTTGGAATTGGCGTTCTTGCCTTCCTTGAAGATGCCGTGATACCTGATCATCCACCCCATCGACAAGGGTCCCCATAGCTTCACCTTAAGGCCCACTCCAGCTTCACCCCACAGGGCGTGTGAGTGCTGCCCGGTGATGTCAAAGCTGGTGTGCTCTCCCCAGTAGCTATTGTTGTAATGCGCATCGGTTATGTCATAGCCAAAAGGACTGTAACCCAGCCTGATGCCGACAAGCGCCTGATAATCGGGGCTGTTCTTGAACATGAAATTGTAGTTTGCACCCACCTTGAAGTAGGGTGACGGTTTTCCCTTGTAGGTAAAGGTCATCTCGTCGGGGGAGGATTTGGCCCACCCGAGGCCCAGTTCCACGACGGGCTGCAAGCGGTTCCACATGTTGAGCGTCGCGTTCACGTCAACGCTGGCATAGGTCTGCCTAAAAGCCTTGAACAGCAGGTCGGCGACGTTGACGCCGACAGCGAGGTCGGTCAAGAGCGGATAGCGCTTGTAGGCCCTGCGCAGTGAGTCCTTTCGGGCTTCGGCCACCGCTGCGGCGCTATCGCCGCTGATGTATTGCTGGATGATCTTCTCATCGGTGCCCTTGGGGGGCGGCTGCACTCGGTTGGTCTCGGGCTTGACCGGGGTGACGTGCCGCTTGTCCGGTTGCTGGGCTCCGGCATTTGCCACGGCGATTAGGACAAGCACCGCCACTAGAGCGATACGCCTCAAGCTACTATGTGGTGATTGCTGATTCATTGCTGGAAATCAGTGAAATAGATGCGCATCACTGGCGTGCGCGAGTTGGTCACGAGTTGGGATAGCAGCGCGATTGAGTCGATGCCGTGGGTGGTGCATGTCACGCTCTTGATGTTAAAATTATACATCACTCCACACTCCATCGAGTGGAAATACTCGATGGGGTCATAGGTGAGAGTGAGGGTGTCGTCAATCGTACTCTGACCACTGGTCGTGGTGACCACTCGCCGCATGGCATAGCTTGTCGTGCCCGTGGTGGCGCGAAGGGGCAGGTAAACCTCTTTGACCGTGCTTGACTTCTCGAGAACGCTGTCGCCAGGCGCGTCAATGCCCATGATGGTGAGTCCGGCAATGGGTTGTTGTGTGCCGCCCATGTACAGCGTTACCAGCGGCAGGCTGCTGCCATTGTCCTGGCAACTGTCGTCACTGCACGCCAGGAAACTCGTCGCCAGCGCCAGCAGGGCTAGTGTGTGGACAAGATGTCTCATCATTGTGCCGGGGTGATTGTTGCAGGACGCTTGACGGCCTCGAGATCGGCTGTCACCCCATCGGCCTCTGGGCGAGGGGAAATGGCGCTGTCGGCATCGGTGATGACCTCGTTGATCTCGTAGTGGTTGCGGTCATTGCTGTGGCGAATGATGAGTTCTCCCAGGAAGCCGGTGAGGAACAGTTGCGTGCCCAGCATCATGCTCGTCAAGGCCAGGTAAAAATAGGGAGACTCGGTCACTAGGCGGTAACTGTTGCCGCTATACATGTTGTAGAGCTTGAGGGCGCCGACCATGACCACGGCGATGAAACCCAGCAGGAACATCAGGCTGCCCAGCAGGCCGAAGAAGTGCATTGGCTTCACGCCAAACTTGGCCTGGAACCACAGCGTGAGCAGGTCGAGGTAGCCGTTGACAAAACGGTCAAGGCCAAACTTGGTCGAGCCATACTTGCGGGGACGGTGTTTCACTTCCTTCTCGCCAATGCGCGAAAAGCCGGCATTCTTGGCCAGATAGGGCACATAGCGGTGCATGTCGCCATAGACCTCGATGTGCTTGATGACATCGCGGCGGTAGGCTTTCAGGCCGCAGTTGAAGTCGTGCAGGTTGTGGATGCCGCTCACGCGACGTGCCGTGGCGTTGAACAACTTGGTGGGAATTGTCTTGCTCAGCGGGTCGTAGCGTTTCTTTTTCCATCCGCTCACGAGGTCATAGCCATCGCGGGTAATCATGCGGTAGAGCTCGGGAATCTCGTCGGGGCTGTCCTGCAGGTCGGCGTCCATCGTGATGATGACATCGCCGCGGGCATTCTGGAAACCCGTGTTGAGCGCTGGCGACTTGCCGTAGTTGCGACGGAAGGAAATGCCCTGCAACCGGGGGTTGCGCTTGTGCAGGTCCTTGATCACGGCCCACGAGTCGTCGGTACTGCCGTCGTTGATGAACAGCACCTCATAGGTGAAACGGTTCTCGTCCATAACGCGCTCGATCCACTGAGCGAGCTCGGGGAGTGATTCGGCTTCGTTGTAAAGCGGTATTACTACTGAGATGTCCATAGACTGATTATATCCTTGTTACTTGTTGTGGTTAGTGTTGGGAAGGAATGGCGCGTCGGGCCAGTAATGCCGTGATGGCGCTGAGGAACGAACCGCCGCAGGTGATGAACCAGTAGGCGTTGAACACCACCTCGATGGGCGATGGCAGCAGGTGCTCATCGACCATGCGCTGGATAACGTGCAGCATCTCGCTGTCCTGCATTTGGGGAATCTGGCTATAGGCGTCGATGACCATTTGGGCCTGTTCCTGCATGAACGTGGGCCTGCCATACTGCAATACCAGATAAACGATGAAACTGGCAATGACGGCACCCATGATGAATAACATGATGCCCAGCATCCACAGGCCCGCATACTCGGTAAACCCGTTGTCCTCGATAAACATGCGCCGCTGATAGCGATAAACGAGAAACGGTGTGCCGATGAGCATGAGCATGAAGATAAAATTAAGCACGACCGAATGGTCGGCAAAAATTGATGCAATGCCTGCCAATGCCAGATACAGGCCAAAGGGGATGCCCCACTCGCTGGCCCGTCTAAAGATGCTCTTTTTCGGTTGTTCCATACAATCTGCAAAGGTAGGCATTTTTATCGATAAGAGCGGTTACATGGTGTTAAAAAACATTCAATGGCATGGCTCTTGCCACTGAATTGAATCAAAATCACCTTTGGCGCCAATTGTGGCGCTTGGGCTTCTCTCTAGTCGCAATGGGCGCAGTCATGATGGGCATGCCGCCGCGTAATAGCCTCAATTTTGCTATAATTCTTGCTAAGTTCAAAAAAAAGTTGTTAATTTGCGGCATTAACCTTAAAATGGTCATTTGTCTGCGTTATGAATCCTGTAAATTCGGGCTTTTTAAGAGCTGGAGAGGTATATGTTATTGTTGTTGTTGTCGCCATGCTGGCGATGGCTACGATTATGACTGCCTGTCGCCATTCCAAAAAGCCATGCACCGTTACCAGGAACGAGCATTACTATCAGCTTGACAGTGTGTTGAGGTCGATTCATGACGTGGACTCGTTGGCGATGCAGGCAGCTGATTACAAGGCTGCTGGCGATAGAATGGGTGAGATGCTGGCATGCCGGTATCACGGCAAGGCTTTGCGGGACCAGTCACGCTTTGACGAAGCCTTGCAGATTCACACCCATGGCCTGGATGTGGCTCGAGACTTGTGTGACACGTTGAGCATGTCGCTGGCATTGTCCGACATGGGTACCGACTGCCGGCGCAAGGGCGACTTCAGCGTCGCCAACGGCTACCACTACAAGGCGCTTCAACTGTGTGACATCTATAGCGACAAGGAAAGCGACGATGCCATCAAGGCCCGAGTAACGGCCTTGAACGGCATCGGCAACATCGAGATAGAATTGCGCAATTATGCCTCGGCCGACACCGTGCTGCGCAAATCCCTTGAGGGTGAAATCAAGTTGGGGCGCCCGGTGGGAATCGCTATCAACTATGCCAACCTGGGCGCCGTTAAGATGTCGATGGGGCAGATTGACTCGGCATGGATTTATTACCGCAAGTCGATGGAGTACAATCAGTTGGGACGCAATAACTTGGGAATAGGATTGTGCCATCTGCACTTTGGCGAGCTGCATGAGGCCGAAAGGCGCTATTCCCATGCCCGCGAGGAGTATCTCAAGGCCTATGACATACTCAAGGCCCAAGGCGACACTTGGCATTACTTGGGGACCTGCTTAGCTTTGGCCAGCGTGAACATCAAGTTGGGCGAGGAACAGGACGCACGCCGTTACCTGCAGGAAGCCGAGCAGGAGTCGCGCCGCATCAACAGCAAGGAGCACCAGGCCCAAGCCTATCGACTGCACTACGAACTCGCCCTGCTGGAGGGCGATCCCTCACGGGCATTAAGCTATTATATTCATAGCGACGAGTTGATGGATACACTCTTCGGCCTGGAGAAGAATGACGAGATGCGCAGCCAGCGCATCGAGTACGATAGTGGCCGGCTCAGTGGCGAGATGGATGTGCTCAACCGTGACATTAATAATCTGAAGCGCATGCGCAATATGCAGATTATCTTAACGTTGCTGGTACTCCTCATGGCGGGATTCATCATTTTTGCGCTGCTCTATGCTGTGAGAGTGCGTAACCGCTCGCAGCGCATGCTCAAGCAAGTCGAGGAGACACGTTCGCTATTCTTTACCAATGTTGTACACATGTTGCGCACCCCCTTGACGGCCATCATGGGAGCAATCGATGTCGTCATCTCGGGAGAGAAGAAGGATGCAAGCACGGCGACCCCCTATTTGCCCGAGCAACGCGAGAATATGGAGATCATTGAACGCCAGGGCCGCAACCTGCTCAGCCTGGTTGACCGCATCCTGGAGGTGGGAAGCGTGCGTAGCCAGATTGGTCGCCTGGACTGGAGGCGCGGTGACGCGGTGACGTTTATGCGCATGGTTCTTGAGTGCTATCGGGAACGGTGTGTGGAGCGCCACATCGAGCTCACCTATGCCTCGCGCGAGGACAGTGTGGATATCGATACCGTGCCGCCCTACTTGAGCACCATTGTGGGAGGCTTGACCGAGAATGCCATCAATTATAGTCAGGAGTTCTGCAAGATCACAGTCACCACCCATGTCGAGGACGGCATGTTCATCATTCGTGTCGCCGACGACGGTATGGGCATCAGCAAGACCGACCTGCCCCATGTGTTTGAACCCTTCTACCGCGGCGCCGAAGCCGAGCAGCTGGCCGATGGCGTTGGCATCGGGCTGACTGTCGTGCGCGACATGACCATGGCGATGGGAGGCTCGGTGGCTGTCGATAGCATGAAGGGCCATGGCTCGGTCTTTACCGTGAAACTGCCGTGCAAGAAGAGTGAGGGTGGTGTGAGGGAACGCTTTGGCGAGTTGATTCCGCCATTGCCCCGTGTGACCAGTGCCGTCAGGAAGAGCGAGCCTGTCAGGACCCCGGACATGGCGCTGTCTCAAGATAAACCTCTCGTGCTCATTGTCGAGGACCACACCGATATTGCCCATCTTGTGGGCAGGGTGCTCGAGAATGACTATTCTATAGCCTATGCGACCGATGGCAAACAAGGACTCGCACGCGCCATTGAACTCGAGCCTGATGTGGTCATCACCGACGTGAAGATGCCGCTCATGGATGGTTGCGAACTGTGTCGCCAGTTGCGCGCTTCGAGCCGCCTGTGCCAAGTTCCCGTTATCATGCTCAGTGCTCGCACCGCGGTTGGTGATCGCGTTAGAGGTATCAAGGCTGGTGCCGATGCCTATCTGGTAAAGCCGTTTGTGCCCGAGGAAATGCGAGCTTGGGTCAACCGATTGATTGAACGCAAGTTGAAACGGGATGTCGTGCCCACGCAGCAAGCTGTGACCCAGGTTGAGGCGCCAGTCCATGAAGTGGTAGCCGGCGATCCAGGTGGCATGAGCGACGAGGTGTTCCTGGCACGCTTTGCCGCGTTGCTTGATGATCATGATGAGTCGGCCGGAGACAAGTTGAACCTCGACAAGATGGCCCTGGAGTTCAAAATGGGTGAGAGCCAGCTCAAGGGGCGCATTCGCCAGCTGACCGGCAAAAATATTACCGCCTACGTCAACCAGCTGCGCATGGAAAAGGCCATGCGGCTCCTGCGTGACAAGCCCGGCATGCTTATCGGTGATGTGGCAGCCGCGTGTGGCTTTGTGGATGTGGCATATTTCTCCAAGGTGTTCAGGCGCCAGTTCAAGATGACGCCCAGCCAGGCCCGTAATGTCTCTAATGCCGATTGACGGCCCGCTGCCGGCTAGCGGATGGTGCGCAGTGGGGGCTGAAAGGCGTCTGGAATGTAGTGGATTTCAAAATCAGGACCTTTCCCGATCAGGATCATCACATCATATTGTATCGCCATCGGCAGCTTGTAGTGGGCGAGGTAACCGTTGGCCGCATTCACCAGGTTGCGTATCTTGGCAGGCGTGATTGATTCCATGGGGTCATAGTGGATAGCATTGGCACGGGTTTTCACTTCAACAATGTGTAGCCGGTTGGCGCCCGTTTCCTGGGCGACGATGTCGATTTCCAGCCGTCCCAGCCGCCAATTGGTCTCGCGCACGGTGTAGCCCTTGCTGATGAGAAATTCACAGGCTGCCCGCTCGCCATCTTTTCCAAATTTATTGTGTTGTGCCATGTTGTGCTGGTACTGCAACTATTAAGTGATTAATCAACCGTTCTTCTTGGGGCCGTGACCGGCGTTGTCTCCCCAACGGCTCAGTTGCCGTGCCGTCATCTGATTCTCGGCCGGATTGTCCTGCGGGTGCCACAACTGCGGGTGCTGGAGCTCCTGGGGCATGTATTGCTGCATGACAAAGTGCCCTGGATAGTCGTGGGCATACATGTAGTCCTTGCCGTAGCCCAGTTGCTTCATCAGACCCGTCGGGGCGTTGCGCAGGTGTAGCGGCACGGGTGCGTTTCCCGTCTCGTTAACCAGGGCGATAGCGGCATCGATGGCCAGATAGGCACTATTGCTCTTGGCGCTGGTGGCCAGGTAGATGGCACACTCGCTGAGGGGGATGCGGCCCTCGGGCCACCCGATCTTGTTGATCACGTCAAACGTGGCGTTGGCCAACAGCAGGGCATTGGGGTTGGCAAGGCCGATATCCTCGGCTGCAAGAATGCACAGGCGGCGCGCGATGAACTTGGGGTCCTCGCCACCAGCGATGAGCCGTGCGAGCCAATAGACCGCTGCGTCGGGGTCGCTGCCGCGTATGCTCTTGATGAAGGCCGAGATGATGTCATAGTGCATCTCGCCACCCTTGTCAAACGCGAGTGGATTCTGTTGCAAGCGGCTCGTGACGATATCGTTGTTGATGACAAACGGCTCACCGTCCTGGAGCGATTGCAGGATCAGGTCCAGGATGTTGAGCAGTTTGCGCGCGTCGCCGCCGGCAAAGCGCAACAGCGCCTCGGTCTGCTCGACACGCACCTCGCGTCCCTGGAAGGCCTTGTCGGTCTTCAGGGCATGGTCGAGCAGCTGTAACAGGTCATCACGGTCAAGCGGGTTGAGCACATAGACCTGGGCTCGCGAGAGCAGGGGACGGATGACCTCAAACGAGGGATTCTCGGTCGTCGCGCCAATCAGGGTGACGGTGCCGCGCTCTACAGCGCCCAGCAATGAGTCCTGCTGGGACTTGTTGAAGCGGTGTATCTCGTCGATAAAGAGGATGGGACGCCCCTTCGAGAAAACGCTGCGGGCGTCGGCTTTGCAGCGGTCAAGGACATCGCGCACGTCCTTTACCCCCGACGTCACTGCGCTTAGCGTGTAGAACGGCACCTGGGTCTGCTCGGCGATGATGCGGGCCAGTGTCGTCTTGCCCACACCCGGAGGACCCCACAGGATGAATGAGGATATATTGCCGCTTTCGATCATGCGGCGAATGACGGCTCCCTCGCCGACGAGGTGCCGCTGCCCGATATAGTCGTCGAGGCTGCGTGGACGCAGGCGCTCGGCTAGTGGTTCATAGGTCATGGCTCGATATTTTGACGATATTCTGGATTATTGGGTGGAAAGGCCGACGTGACGCTCGATGACGCGGCAGACTTGCTCCAGCCAATGGGCATCAACGTCGTCGAATGTGGCCAGCTCCTTGCTGTCGATGTCAAGCACGCCAGCGACAGCGCCCTGGCAATCGTGTAAGGGGACAACAATCTCGCTGCGTGACATGCTGCTGCAAGCGATGTGCCCGGGAAACTGCTCCACGTCGGGGACGACGATGGTGCGGTCTTGATCCCATGCGGTGCCACACACGCCGCGCCCGCGCTTGATGCGGTAGCATGCCACAGGGCCCTGGAACGGCCCTAACTGCAATTCATCATTCTTAACCATGTAGAAACCTGTCCACCACCATCCCATTGTCTCGTGCAAGATGGCGGCGGCATTGGCCAGCTGGCCAACGCTGTTGTCCTCGCCCTCGATGAGGCTCTCGACCTGCTTCAAGAGTAATTCATAAGTCTTATTCTTGTCCATACCACAAAATTACTGAAAACTTGCCAAATGTGCAAGTAGAGACGCAAATTATTGCGTCTCTACTATTGCAAATAGCTGTAAAACAGCGCGATTGACTTTACTTGATGACCTTGGTTGCGCTGGTGGTGCCGTCGCTATAGGTGGTCACCTGGATGGTCAAGCCGCTGGGCTGTGCCATCTCCTGGCCAGTGACGTTATAGTAGCGCACGCTGGCAATGGTCTTGCCGGTGTTGAGCTCGTTGACGTTGCTGCCCTGGTCATAGAGCCAAACGATTTCGCTCGAGTTCTTGATCAGTTGACCACTCTCGTTGGGCACGGTGTAGTGGGCCTGGATGCCGATGTTGTTGGTGAACAAGGGCTCATAGCCGGGAGCGTTGGTGCGGTACAGGTAGAACATGTAGTCATAGAAGTCATAACCGCCATAGAAGATGGAGTAGGGGATCTCGGTCAAGTCACCCAAGCCAGTGAGATCGATATAGGTGTTCTCATCAAACACAAATATCTCGGGGCCATTACCATTATCTACCCACATGCTGTAGCTGAGGAGCTCAAAGTCGATCTTGTTGCCATCAATGTCCACCTCGGGCAGCGTGAAGTAGAATCGGGTGTCACCGTTCTCCTTGCCGCTGTCATAGAACTCATCGGCCGTCGGGTTGGCGGGCACTGCGGGAACGATAATGGCAAGGTCGCCAAAAGGCAGTTCCTCCCCGCTGATGCGGTCATGGTTGGCAAACTCGATGGCTTCCCAAATCTTGGAGTCGTTCCAGATGAGCATCAAGCCATAGGCGTTACCCCACTCGGGGTAGGGAGAGTAGATGTTGCCCTGGGTGTCCAAGAGATAGACGTTGTCGCCATCGACCTTCATGTAGAACTCGGTGGTGCGCTCGTCAATTTCGGTGCCCATATAGTATTGGGGCTCGCCCGTATTGGGATCCTCGCCGTTGAGGTAGACATAGGAGCTGCCCATCACGACCTGCATGCCGTGCTCAGACTCCTCATCCCAGTACAGGTACTGGCCAGTGGGAATGGTGATGATGCCGGTGGTTGGGTCGATGGTACCCTTGATCCAAGTGTCGAGGGTGTTGTAAACCCAGATGGGATTCTGGATGTAGACATCATTGTTCTCGGGGTCAAAGGCCAACTTGAACTTGCCGGCGGTCGGGCGGGCATAAATGCCTATGAGCCAGTGCTCCAGGATGGTGCCGCTGTTGCGGTAGTAGGTGTTCACCTGGCAGCGCTGGGGAATCTCGGTGATGACCTCGGGGACGTCGGGACCGGGCTCGGGGGTAACCTCATCGGTGGTGATGGTCACGTCGTCGATGTTGAGGCGGAACTGGTCGGTCGATTTGTAGTGGCGGAAGGCGATGCATCCTTCCTGGCCCTGGTACTCACTCAGGTCAATGATGTGTTCCTTCATCGAGCTGGTAACCGTGATGTCGGGCGAGATCTTGATGAATTCCTCGGTGCCCACGGGGTTACCGACGGCGAGATACACGGCAAATGTCTCGCGCGCAAAACTGGGGTCTTGGCCGCAGGCATAGAATACCAGCTTCCCCTGCAGGATGACCATGGGCGAGATGAGCCAGTTGTCGGGCGTGAGGGCCGATTCTGTCTCGTTGTCGTAGCTTGCCGATGACACAACGCCGGTACCACTGTGGGTCGTTTGTCCCTCGGTGTTGGCATACTCCCAGCAGTGCCCGTCACCGTCGGCGTCGATCATGGTCCACTCCAGGTACTGGTCCTCGTCCTCAAAGTCCCAGGTGATGCTGTTGCCGTTTCTCAACACATGCGAAGCGGGAGCCAGCCTGTTCCAGTCCATGGCATTGAGGGGTGTGGTGGAGAGGGTCTGTTGGGAACCGCGCTTGTACATCTTGTTGATGAGCGTGCTGCCCTTTTCCACCTTGAACTTGACGTCCTTGTTATCGACAATCCTTGTGGGTCTTGTACTGGACGCGCCCGCACTGGCGCTGACTGTGAATGCAGTTGCTAACAATAGTAGTAATAATTTCTTCATCATGCTGTAAAATTAGTTGGTGGTTAATAATTGATTGGGTTTATAACGGCAAAGATATATTTTTGTAGTTAAATATGCCAAATTTCTGATGAATTTTTACCGAAAAACGGGGCTGATGATGAAAAAGTCAAGCCTCCTGCCGCTTTAAAAACTGCACGATGCAGTGTGTGTTGCCAGCACGAGGCGTTTGATGATGGGATTGGCGCTGAGCAATCGCTCATTGCCATAACAAAGTAGAGGCGCAAACCATGGTTTGCGCCTCTAGCGATGATGTTGTGTATATCAGGAAAAGATTACTTCACAACCTTTGCAGCACTGGTGGTGCCGTCGGTATAGGTGGTAACCTGGATGGTCATGCCGCTGGGCTGAGCCATCTCCTGACCGGCAACGTTGTAGTAGCGTACGCCAGCAACGGTCTTGCCAGTGTTGATCTCATTGACATTGCTGCCGGGGAACACCTCGAGGTAAACGATATCGCTCGAGTTCTTCACGCCGTTAACGGTGTAGTGAACCTGGACACCGATCTGGTGGTTGAAGAACTGGTCATAACCATCGGCATTGGTGCGATAGAAGTAGAAGTAGCCAGCGTGGAAGTCATAGCCACTGCTGAAGATCCAGTAAGGAATCTCGGTCATGTCCTCGGTAAGGTCATAGTTATAGGTGTTAGCGTCAAAGGTGAAGATCTGGTCGTCATCGGTGTAGATGCTGACGCTCAGATACTCGGGATCGATCAGGTTGCCATCCACGTCGGTGGTGGGCAGGGTGAAGTAGAAGCGGCTGTAACCACCCTCGTTGCCACAGTCATACCACTCGTCGGCGGTGGGGTTAGCGGGAACGGCGGGAACAGCGTTTACAATGTTGCCCATGGGCTCGGCATATCCATTCTCGTCGCGGTTAGCAAACTCGAGTGAGGTCATGCTCTGGTCGTCGCTGTAGATGGACATCAAACCGGTAGCATTGTAGTTCAAGGGGAACTCGGCATTGATGTCACCCTCGCTGCCCAGCAGGTAGAAGCAGTCGTCGTCGATCTGGAACTGGATCTCGGTGGTGCGGTCATCAATCTCATAGCTAAGGCTATAAGCAGGATTGCCGTCCTCGTCTACACCGTCCTCGAAGGTGTAGGTGCTACCCCAAACCAGCTGGACGCCGTACTCGTATTCAGCATTCCATGACAGGTACTGACCGGTGGGGATGGTGATGATGCCAGTCATCCAGTCATAGGTACCCTCTACCCAGGTGTTGTAGCCGTCATGCCACCAGACGGGGTTCTGGATATAGACCTTGCCATCCTGACCGAAGGCGACTTTGATCTTGCCGTCGGTGGTGCCGTTGTAGATGCCGAAGAAGGCGCTGTTAGCGATATAGGAGCTGTTGCGGTAGTAGGTGTAAACCTCGCAACCCTCGGGAATCTCGGTGATTACGGTAGGAGCGGGAACGATCTCGCGCTCGGTGAGCATGGTATTCCACTCGACGTTGCCATACCAGCTGTCATCGTCGGTCCAGTAAGCGCTCAGACCCAGTCCACAGTAGCTATTGGGGTCAGAGCTGTCGAGCTCGCTGGGACCCTCGGTGTCGAGCAGGGTGATGGTGCCGGCTTCCTCATCGATGGCGTAGAGAATCTCGTCCTTCTCGATGCGCTCAAAGCCAATCTTGTTGTCCTCGGTGAGGTAGGTGCGACCCCAGCACAGGTTGATGTCGGCCTGATAGTCCTCACTCCAGTAGATTGACTGGTTCAGGGGCACCTTGATGTAGATGCCGTCGAAGATTTCACCCTCAACCCAAGTGCCAGCACCAAAGTTGAACAGGATGTCCTTCAGGTAAACCTTACCATCCTCGCCCCACACGATATCCATGCGAGAACCGTCCTGCTGGCTGCAGTAGAGGTAACCACCAGAAACATAAACGCCCTGACCGGAACGGTTGTAGCTCTTGAGCTCACCAGCGGGCTGCTCATTGATCACGCGCAGGTTGTTAGCCTTGTTCTTGAGGGCCTTGCCCTGCAACTTGGTCATCTCGGTGTTGATGACCCTCTTGCTCTTCAGGGAATGGGTACCCTTGAAGCTAATGCCGGCCGATGCGCTCATGGCAACAACGGCAGCAATCAGAAGTAATGAAAATTTCTTCATACTCAAGAATTTTTTGATGAATAGTTAGTAATATAAAAAATATAAAACATTAAACAATAGTGATCTCGCAATAGTATTGAGTGAAAGCATGACGGTGGCTTCAGTCTCAAGATGCGTCAATCTACCACTCAATAATGCTGCAAATATAATGTTTTTTTAAATACTAACAATGATTTATTATTATTTTTGGTGATTTTCTTGGTCGCCTGCATAGCTCTTGTGGTTGCGGTTACCTGAATCTGCTTTCCCCCTGGTCGGGGACGTTTGTACCGTTTGGGGCAACCCCCAAACCAACCGATTGACTTGGTTGCCACTCTGGTTGTTCTCGCCTTGCCCCCTGGTGTGTCAAGCGGTTCTCACCGATAGCGGGGAGCAGCCCCTCATGCGCTTGTAGAATTTGTCAAACGATGGCGAGGAAGCGAAGTTGAGCCGGTCGGCAATCTGAGCGACCGTCATCCGGGTGGACTTGAGGAGCCATGTGGCCTCGATGGCCAGCATCTCGTTGATGCAGTCGATGACGGTTTTGCCAGTGATGCGCTTGACGATGCGTGACAGGTAATTGGGGGTGATGTTCAATCGGTCGGCAAAGATGGCCGATGCTGTGGCTCAGGTCGTTGGCGTTCAGGCCCACGATGTGACAGAACCCATTACCGAGCCGGTCGACACGCTCTATCTGGCCTCTGGCGTCATGTTGGGAAAAATCAGCAAGGAGATGGCAAGTTTCATCAAGACGCTGTCGCCCGACAAGGTGGGGCGCGTGGTGTGCTTCGGCTCGTGTGCCATCATCAAGTCTCCCGTGCCTCAGATGCGCGCTTTGCTCGAGGCTCAGGGGATCAAGGTCGATGACCGCTCGTTTACCTGCCGCGGCTCAATGGGGCCGTTGCATGCCGGGCATCCCAACAAGCAAGACATGGAAGACTTGAAACATTTCATCGAGTCAACACTATAACCCCCTTTTTCACGTTTAAATAATAGAGAACGTGAAAAAAACGTCAATTTGCAAAACTTAAATCAAACACTTGAATTCATTATGGAGATTAAAGCAGTCAAGTTCAGGAAAAACGGTTTTTACTCACAGCCGTTCGCCTTTGGCGGTGAAGAGGGTACAGACAAGTTTGACATCAACGTCCGCTATCGCGGCAGTCTGCAGAACTATCTGATCGACACTGGCAAGGAGGTGATTCTGGTCGACACGGGCCTTCCCGCAGACACCCCCGAGGAGGTGGTCGACGAGACATCGCTAGCTTTTACCGGCGAGAATATCAAGGGCTATATGGACGCCCTGGCCGACCTTGGGTACAAGCCTGAGCAGGTGACCAAGATCCTGCTCACGCATCGCCACAGTGACCACTCTGGCGAGTTGCGCTCGTTCCCTAATGCCAAGGTGTATGTCAACGCCGAGGAACTGGGCGCAGCCGAGCTGCAGGGCCTGGACAACCTCGTTCCCGTGACCTTCACCGACGGTGCTTACTACAACTTCCCCGAGTGCCAGCGGATTGCCGACGGCATCTACTTCATCAAGGCCAAGGGCCATACCGTGGGCAACAGCATCATCGTTGTGGAGATGGACGGCCTGTTCTATCTCATCCACGGCGACATCACCTATGTGGACGAGGCTCTGTACGAGAACAAGTTGTCGGTTGTCTATGACGACCGGCCTGCCGCTCGCGAGACGCTCGACCGCGTGCGCGAGTTTGTGCGCAATCACCCCACGGTGTACCTTTCCACCCACTCGCCCCAGGGCTACGAGAACCTTGAGGCCAAGCGTGTGATGGACCTGGATAATCCTGTACCCACTATGCTGGCCGAGGTCGACTTTGGCAAGCAGGAGGCCACGGGCAAATATGTGTGCTCGATTTGCGGTTATGTCTATGATCCCGCCGAGCATGACGGTGTGCCCTTTGAGGACCTGCCCGATGACTGGAAGTGCCCCCGCTGCAAGCAGGGAAAAGACAAGTTTAACAAAGCATAATAATAAAAATATAAAGAAGGTTATGATTTACGATTATACAATCAAGACCGGAAAGGGTGAGGATCTCAACCTGTCGGACTACAAGGGCAAGGTAATCCTGATTGTGAACACCGCTACGGGCTGTGGATTCACGCCACAATATGCACCCATCGAGCAACTCTACAAGGATTATCATGACCAGGGACTCGAAATCCTGGACATTCCCTGTAACCAGTTTGGTGGTCAGGCTCCCGGGTCCGACGAAGAGATTCATGACTTCTGCACTATTCATTACAACACCACATTCCCCCAGATGAAGAAGGCCGACGTCAACGGCGACAACGAGTTGCCGTTGTTCACGTTCCTCAAGTCGCAGCGGGGCTTTGAGGGTTTCGGCGACAGCAAGATGGCCAAGATGATGGAGCAGATGCTACAGAAGGCAGACCCCGACTATGCGTCCAAGTCTGATATCAAGTGGAACTTTACCAAGTTTGTCATTGACCGTGACGGCAATGTGGTGGCACGTTTTGAGCCGACAGCCGACATGGCCGACGTCGAGGCTTGCATCAAGTCGTTGCTATAATCGCGTGCTGGCTACTGACGGCATGATTAATCCGAACTCATGAACGGACTATCGCTTGCGCTGTCGATACCGTTTGCCGGCACTGTGCTGGGATCGGCATTCGTGTTCCTGATGCGTGACAAGATGTCGGGCACACTACAGCGGTCGCTGCTTGGTTTTGCATCAGGCGTGATGGTTGCTGCTGCTGTGTGGTCGCTGCTCATCCCCAGCATCGAGATGGCTGGTGGCGATGGATTGGCCACTGTGCTGCCCGCTGCCGCCGGCCTGCTGGCGGGAATGGGTTTCCTGCTATTGATCGACATGCTCATTCCTCACCTACATCCAGGCGAGGACAAGCCCGAGGGACCACGCAGCCACCTGTCCCGTACATCGATGCTCGCACTGGCCGTTACCATCCACAACATTCCCGAGGGCATGGCCGTCGGCGTGGTGATAGCTTCCATGCTCCAGGGCGGGGTAAGTATCACGGCTGCTAGTGCCCTGGCCGTTTCGCTAGGCATCGCCATCCAGAATATCCCCGAGGGGGCCATCATCTCGATGCCGCTCAGGGCCGAGGGGAACACGCGCACCAAGTCATTTCTGGTGGGCGCCCTTAGCGGACTGGTGGAGCCCATCGGCAGTGTGGCCATCATCTTGCTGGCATCGGTTCTAGAGCCGGTGTTGCCGTTCTTGCTGGCCTTTGCTGCGGGATCGATGCTCTATGTCGTGGTCGAGGAACTCATCCCCGAGGCGTCACAGGGCGAACACAGCAATCTGGGTACCGTGGGCTTTGCTATCGGCTTTGTCCTGATGATGGTGCTTGACGTTGTCCTGGGCTGAATGCAGTTAAAGGTTAAAAGATAACAGAAATAAGATAACACGATGAAGAAGATTATGATTATCGACGGAGGTCCGCGCAAGAACTTTAACACGGCCTCCATGTTGCAAAAGTTTGCCGAGGGCGCCGCCTCGGTCAGCAATGATATCGAAGTGAAGACGGTGCGCCTCTATGATCTCGACTACAAGGGCTGCATGTCGTGCATGGCATGCAAAATCAAGGGGCGTGCGTCTAACGTGTGCCGCTTCAAGGACGCCCTCACGCCCGTGCTCGACGACATCGCCTCGGCCGATGGGCTGGCCATGGGATCGCCGATATACTTCGGTCAAATTACCGGGCGCTTACAGGCCTTCCTGGAGCGCTTGGCATTTCCCTGGCTCTCCTATAACGACTACAGCATGACTGCGCCCAAACAGATGCCCGTGGTGCTCATGGAAACCATGAACGGCAGTCCCGAGGCCAACAACAGCCAGGGGTACGGGCCAATGTTATTCTGCATTGAGAAGGCGCTGGGCAAGCCCGAACATGTCAATGCTTACAACACCTATCAAGTCAAGGATTACGAACGTTTTGAGCTCGGCGGATTCTCTGAGCCGGCCAAGCGGCAGTACCGTGACGAGCACTGGCAACAGGACCTGCAACGAGCCTATGATGCTGGGCGCCGCATGGCCCAGGACATCATGTGAAATGACCAGTAGGTCAAAAAAAAGATAGCGACTTGGGCTATGTCCATGAGGACTTAGCTCAGGTCGCTTCCATCTTCAATAACCACTTTTATGTTTTATTAGTACTCTGATGTTGGCCGAAGCGGGCCTCGACCACGTTAATCACATAGTCGCCCAGCTTCTCCAGCTCACCCACCAGGTCACTGTATTGGGTACCTAGCGCGTAATCATACTGCCGCTCGTTGACGGCCTTGACGTTCTCGGCCTTGAGACGGTCTCGCATGATGTTGATCTGGTTCTCATAGAAGTAGGTGTCCTTCATGTCTTGGCCTTCAATACGCTCTCCCAGCACGTGGTTCATCTGGGTCAACGCCTGGTCACACAGGTCCATCATCTCGGACAGATTCTGCTTTTGTTCCTTAGTGAATTGATGGCCATGCTGCCCGTGGCGGTGCATCGTTCGCGCCAGGCGGTAGCATGAGTCGCCAATGCTCTCCAGCTCTCCAATCTCCCGCAGCATTTGCCTAACCTTGGTTTTGGACTCGTAGCTCAGGTGACCCTCGCTCACCTGCTCCAGGAAGCGGGCGATGCTGATCTCGGCATTGTCCGACACCTCTTCCTCTTGCTGGATGCTATCGTAGAACTGCTCGAGTTTGTTCTCGTCCTGCTCGATGATCATGTTGCGAACCATCGTGAACATCTGTTGTGTGCGCATGCCATAGTGGGCTGTCTCTTTCTGGGCCTGCAAGACTGCAATCTCGGGGGTCTGGATCAGGTTAGCCTTGATGTATTGCAGCTTGAAGGGCTCGGATTGCTGCTCGCTCTTGTCGGGCAGTATCCAGCGCACGACGCGTTCAATCTGCGGGATGAAACCAATCAATAGGGCTGTATTGGTCACATTAAAGCAGGTGTGGAACATTGCCAGCACCACCGGCAGCTTCTCGGCTTGCCCTCCCGCTGTGATGTCATAGCCCACCATGCGGCACACCACATTGACAAACGGGTAGAAGATACACAGCACCCAGATCACGCCGAACACATTGAACAGCAAGTGGGCGAGCGCAGCGCGACGAGCCTCGGTATTGGCTCCCAGTGCGGCCAGATTGGCCGTGGCCGTGGTGCCGATATTCTCGCCCATAACCAGAGCGATGCCCAAGTGTATGGGCAGCACCCCCGTTGAACATAACAATATCGTGATGGCCATCACTGCGGCCGACGACTGCACGATACAGGTGATGATGGTGCCGATGGCGAGAAACGCCAATATCGTGAGCATGCTACTCTGGTCAAACGACAGGAAGAAGTCGATTACTGCCTGGTTGTGCTCCAAGTCCAATTCCTTGCCCGCGCTGCTCAACAGCACCAGTGCAAAGAACATGAAGGCGATACCGAACAGGAAATCGCCCATGTAGCGATAGCGCTTGTGGTAGATGAGCAGTATGCCCACCAGAAAGGCCGGAAACACGACCGTTGTCAAGTCCACGTTATAGCCCAGCGACAGGATCCATGCCGTCAACGTTGTGCCGATGTTGGCACCCATGATCACGCTGATGGCCTGACCCAACGTGAGCAGCCCTGCCGACACAAACGAGACTGTCATCACCGTCGTTGCCGACGATGACTGCACCGCGCACGTCACGCCGGCCCCGGTGAGCACTCCCATGAATCGGTTGGTTGTCATCCGGCTCAACACGTGACGCAACTGGGCGCCGGCCATCTTCTGCAAAGCGTTACTCATCATGCGCATCCCGAAGATGAGCAGTCCCAACGTGCCCAATATCTTGAGCATGATCATAATATAGTTTTGGCTGTTTTCCATTCTTTCTCTAATAATAAAAACGGCCACAAAATTACTCAACGATAGCCATTCATGCAGTTACGAAGCAGCGACAAATCTATTAAGAATATGTTACGTCCACTCACCGTCGCGTCTATTGGTGCCCCCCCCCTCAGAAAACTCGTGGATGCACGGCCAGCCATTTGGCGTGTCGCTTGAAAATCGCTAACGGCAGGAACCCCAGTGAGATACCCCTCCCAATGCGGGAAACACCCATCACATGCACCCTAAAAAACTCCTGCCGTAATGGTTGCGGCAGGAGTGTAACAAGTAGATATCGGTTAATTGTCAATCGTCGGTGCCGAAGAGGGGATCTTCGGGCATGACCATCACGGGCTTGGTCTCGGCGGCCTTGAGGATGTGCTGCGGCACATATTTTTTGTCCACGACCAGACGGAAGGAGTACTCGTTGAACCACTCGTTGGTCATGATGATGTATCCCCTGTGCCCGCTGTCGTCACCCCAGGAGTTCTCGACTTTCCACTTGATGGGGTTGCCGCTCTCGTCGAGGTCGACGGCACAAAGTGTCATCGCGTGGGTCGAGCCGCTGTCAAACGTGGCGATGCGCTGGGCCTTGTCCATGGGGAATGTGGTGCCGAACAGGGTGGCATAGTCATAGTTGTCGAGCGCGAGGTATCCGTTAGTGCGGTTGAGCTGTTTACCCACGTCAAAGCTGGCATAGAGCTTGGTGGAGTCCTTCAACGAGGCGATGGCCATGGCGGCGATGTCCTCCATGGGGAGGTTGACGTAGCGCCAGTTGTGTCCGTCATAGGTGTGGCGGTCGAGCTCCACCTCATAGGTCTTGTAGTACTCCCTGCGTGGGTCGTTCATCGCCATGATGAAGGTGCCGTTGATGGGACCGCCCACGGTCTCGCGGTAAAATTCGAGCGGGGTGTAGGTGCGTGCGGGGCCCGTGGCCTTGCCGCTCTTGTCGCGGAAGGCGTAGGTGAACGACTTGATGGGCTCACCCAGCGTGAGCGAGAGCATCGAGTAGATGGTGCCCAGCATCTCGGTCTTGCGCTGGTTGATGGCCTTCTTGCTCTTTTTGTCGGCGACCATCTGGCGCAATTCCAGTCCGAACTCACGCAACTTGGAGGCGACGAGCTGGCTCATGCGGGAGGTGCGCTCGGCCGAGTAGGTCTCGGGCTGTGCTTCGACGGGAACCAGGCCGTATTTCTCGGCCAGATCGGCTACGCCGCAGAAGGTGCCCCCGTCGTTGATGGGGTGGTGGAAGAAGAACTGCACGCGCGTGTCGTCGATGGGCTTGTTGGCACAGTCGATTACGACTTGCAGCATCAGGTTGGCCTTCTCGAGCTGGTCATAGAAGAAGAGGTAGTCGTGAGAGAACTCCACGTTGATGGAGTCGCCGTGGCGGTGTGCAAAGTTGGCGCGCAGCACGTTGAAGCTCGAGTACATCCAGCAACGTCCGCTCTGACGCTGGTTGTGGATCGACTGCTTGGGCGTCTCGATGCTGAAGTGGGTGTCAGCAACCTTAGTGTTGCGGTAGTTTTGGGCAAGGTCGTCAATGGCATTCGAGGCCATGGCATTGCTCAAGGCCTTGTTTTGGTGGGGTGCCGCGGTGGCAACGATCTGGCGCATCATGTCGGGGCTGATGCCTCCCTGGGAACGGTCTTGTGCCGAGCTGGCCAGGGCAATGCCCACGGCCAGGGCTAGAGTGGTGAATTTGTTCATAATCTTCTGTGTCGTGAAATGGTTTAGCGCGCGGCGCGGGGCCTTAACGCGTGATGAATAGTCTCTTTAGACCGCAAATGTAGTAAATATTCCCGATTAAAAAGTCACCCTCTAGCTGTTTTGTTGCAAATCTTTGTGCAGTTACCCTGCAAGAACAGGCGGATGTTTTGAGAAAAAATCACTACCTTTGCAGCTATGACAGAACGATAACCGAGATTTGTAAATAAGTATGAAAGCTAAATTGTTTTTCTCTTGCCTTGTGTCGGCGCTGGCGCTGGCCGTGGCTCCGTCGTGGGCGTGTACCAACCTTATCGTGGGCAAAGCAGCCTCGGCCGACGGTTCGGTAATCTGTACCTATAATTGTGATGGTTATGGCTTCGCCGGGTCCCTGTCGCGCACCCCGGGCGGCAGGCATGAGAAGGGCGAGATGATTGCCATCCGCGAGTGGGGCAGGGGAGCCGTGAGAGGTTATATACCGCAAGTGGAATATACCTATGACGTCATCGGCCATATCAATGAGAAGCAGGTGAGCATCGTTGAGACCACCTTTGACGGACGCCTGGAGTTGCAGAACCCCGAGGGCCTGCTCGACTACTTCACGATGATGTATCTAGGGCTGGAGCGTGCTGCCACAGCACGTGAGGCCATCATCATCATGACCGACCTGCTGCAGGAGTACGGTTACCGCAGCACGGGCGAGACCATCACCGTGTGTGACAAGAACGAGGCCTGGATTCTCGAGATCATCGGCAAGGGCCCGGGGGTGAAAGGAGCCGTGTGGGTGGCCGTGCGCATCCCCGACGACTGCATCTGTGCCCACGCCAATCTGTCCCGTATACGCCAGTTTCCCTTGAAGGATTCCAAGAACTGCATGTATTCCAAGGACGTGATTTCCTTTGCACGCCAGAAAGGCTATTTCAATGGCAAGGATAAGGACTTCAGCTTCCGCGACGCCTATTGCCCGATCTCCTTCGACAAAGTGCGCTATGCCGACGCCCGCGTGTGGAGTTTCTTCCGCCACCATTATGACAAGGCCGAGATGGACAGGTATCTGCCCTATATCAACGGCCAGCACGACGTGTGTGACCATCTGCCACTCTACATCAAGCCCGACAGGAAGTTGTCGGTGCGCGACGTCATGAATGACATGCGCGACCACTACGAGGGCACTCCACTCGACATGACAGCCGACATGAGTGCGGGTCCTTGGAGCTCGCCTTACCGCCCGCTGCCCATGAACTGGGAAGTTGATGGCAAGCGTTACTATCGCGAGCGCGCCATCGGTACGCCGCAGTCGGGTTTCACGCTGGTGTCGCAGCTGCGTGGCTGGCTGCCCGACGAGGTGGGAGGCATCATGTACTTCAACTGCGACGATGCCAACATGATTGCCTATGTGCCCGTGTATTGCTGTGTGAGTGAGGTTCCCGAGGCCTTCCGCCGCGAGAATAACCAGAGCAACGAGTTCAGCGAGCACAGCGCCTTCTGGATAAACAATTTGGTAGCCAACATGATTTATCCGCGCTACAGCGCCATGATAAGCGACCTGCGCGAGGCGCAACAGGAGCTGGAAGACTATTATGCTGCCGACCAGGCACAGGTGCTGAAGGAAATCGAGCCCCTGACCAAGCGTGAGCGCGTCAACTACCTCACCGACAAGAGTGCTGCTTATACAGCCCTGATGATGCAGCGCTGGGACAAGCTATTCCGCCTCATCGCCGTGAAGCATAACGACCAGATCATGAAGCCATCAGAGAACGGGACCGTCGTGCCCGGTCGCTATACCACTCCGGGCTATGACCAGCGCTATCGTGAACAGATCAGCAAGGACACCGGTACCCGTTACCTGATGCCAGAGAGCTCTGGCGACATCAAGTCGCTGTGAACGCGTGCCGATACTCCCGCCTACGCGTGAATGGTTCTTCTATGTTGCAAACCAACTAAATGAATCACTTTAACTTTGGTTTAACGT
>CAMJJG010000007.1 GCA_946406035.1 uncultured Prevotellaceae bacterium | reverse complement strand
ACGAGATGGAGAAGTCCTTCAAGCGCATCGTGAACTACAACGTGAGTGTCAAGGAGATCAACGGCAAGGTGGTGTTTGTGCGCCAGCTGGTCAAGGGAGGCAGCGAGCACAGCTTCGGTATCCATGTCGCCAAGTTGGCAGGTATGCCGCCCAGCATCGTCAAGCGAGCAAGTGAGGTCCTTAAGCAACTCGAGGCCAACAGCCGCAACGACGCTGCCTTGACCAAGGATCTGGGCGACGTGGCCACGGGCCGCTCGGGCTACCAGTTGTCCATCTTCCAGCTCGACGACCCCGTGCTGACCCAAATCCGCGACGAGATCCTCACCATCGACATCAACAACCTCACCCCCGTCGAGGCCCTCAACAAGCTTTACGACATCAAGGGCATCCTCACCGGCAAGAAAGAAAGATAATGACGCTTTGCCGTCAGCTTTCCAGCAGCAGGTCTATCAGAGCCACCACATCATCAATGCTGATGTCGCCATCGTCGGTGAGGTCAGCAATGCGGTTATCGGCGAGATTGCCTGTCAACAACTGGTCAAGGAGGGCGACGACATCGCTAACGTCGATACAATCGTCACTGGTTATGTCACCCAGGGCGATGATTGACGGGAAACGATTCCAGTAGTCGGTCGTGCGGTAGGCCGTGAGTGACTGTACTGGTACGCGCAGGGTCGCTTGGCTGAACACTCCATAGCGCTCAAAGGTGGTGCTGTCGGCCATCAACGGCGGGGCAATCGAACGCATGGTCACAGTAGTGAGCCAGCAACCGTCAAAGCAGTGGGCTCCAATATAGTGCAGTGCGCTACCCAGAGCAACATAATCGAGCCACGGGCAGTCAAAGAAGGCATAATCCCCAATGGCGGTTACCGCGTCGGGGATGTTGAGGCTAATGAGTTTTTCACATCCTGCAAAGGCATAGTCGCCGATGTGTTCGAGCCGTGGAGGCAGGTTGATGCTTTCCAAGTCATAGCAGGAGTTGAACGCGTTGTTGCCGATGTGGGTAATGCCTGATGGAATATTGATACGGGTTAGCCCGATGCACTCCATGAAAGCTCCGTCGCCCACTGCGGTAACCGATGGCGGGATAACCGTGGCGGCACACCCAGCCACCAGTGTCCCTGTTGCGGTCTCGATAATGGCGTTGCAACGCTCCCGGGCATCAAAGTCCGTGTTCCTGCTATCCACCGTCATGCTTGTCAGGCTCTCGCAGGCCTGGAATACACCGCTGCCAATGTGGCTCACACCGGCTGGAAGGTCAAATCCGGTCAGTCCAGAGCAAGACATGAAGGCACCATCGCCGATGCTCTCCAGTGACGGCGGCAATGCTAGACTTGATAAACTGCTGCAACTGCGAAAGGCGGTAGCGCCGATCTCCCTCAAGCCGTTGCCAAAACAGATGCTACGCAGTGAAGCGCAGCAGGCAAAAGCCTCCTCGCCGATGCCGACTACCGAGTTGGGTATGGTCAGTACTGAGTCGGCACAACCGGCATAAAAGGCATTCTTGCCGATGGTGACCAGTGACTCTGGCAAACGTAATCCTGTGAGCGAGTAACAGTGGTCAAAGGTGAAATCATTGATGGCGGTAAGACCCTCGGGGAGATTGACGGCTGTCATGCGGGAGCAGAAGTAAAATGCCGAGTCACCGATTTCCTTGACCGTGGGTGGAATGCTCACCTGCTTCACATACAGGCACTTGTGGAATGCTTTGCGGGCAATAGCCGTGACGGTGTAGGCGTGTCCGTCATGGGTGACGCGGGCAGGAATGGTTACCGTGTCGGTATAGGCAGTGGACCAGCCCCAACCGTAATCCACGCCGTCGTTGGTGACAGTGACGGTTGTGTTATCGTTGTTCAGCTCATAGTACACGTTGCCCGACACGAAGTCGTAGCCTGCAACGCTATGGGTGATGCACATCATGAGAATCACCAGCACAGCCGCTTTACAGAAGCTATTATTCCATCTCATAACTTAAAGATTGATAGTTATTAACCACCACAAATATAGCGATAAAAGTCGATGATTCAATGTGTATGGACAAGCATTTTCAACCAAATGTAGCTAAATTCAGGCAAGAAGCTTTTATTAGCAGATAAATAAGACTATATCAGTGATTTTATCTAAAATCTTTCAACACTGCTGATGATCACCATCTATTGACCGGTGAAAACAGCATTCATTATCAACACATTGTTAATGAGTCGATTAATTGCTGTTTCCCACAAAAGAGGCTTACTATTGATGCTGTGTCATAATTCATGCCTGCATGTGAGTCCGTGCTGCGGGAATTATGATACTGACCCCGCTTGCGTTTTCGACGCTTACCACGGGCACTAATGGAGAAAGCGGCAACTTCGATTCACATTACACTCTGGAAGCAATAAAGGATAACCAGGGCCGCCTGAACTAATAGAGACTTAAGTTTCTAATCTATAACTGGCTATCGCCAACAAGATAGAAAGGTAATTATCGGCTCCTCCTCCAATCTCAGAGGGGGAGTCTTTTTGTCGCTACATTAGAAACCGGAATCACACTCTCAGTAATTTCTCCTGTTTTCTGTACAAGCATTTAGCGAAAATTGGCGATGACTGATACTCAGTTGATTAGCATTTCTTTTTAATGCTAAATGGCGTGTTCCGCACTGCTTTTTCTTGATAGAATAAGGTCGTAGACCTTGACAAGGCCAGCGGCCTTGAATTGATCTAACCCCACGGTGCACAGGCCGTTAGGTCTGTGTGGCGTGGGGTGGACGGGGATGGGATGGACGGGCCTCGACGAGGGCCACCCATTTCAGGCAAATGGATTGCCGCTGCTATTGGCCCCCTTCAGGGCCCGATTTTGGTGCCGAAAGTTTCCCCAGGCCACACTGACCTTTGGCCAGTGCGCCCTGGGGCTGATACAATTCAAGGCTGCTGGCCTTGTGCAGGCCTTCGACCTGCTTTGACGCACTCGATGACTGCGACGTGTCCCAATGCTGAAAACAAGAGAATCACACTCTCAGTAATTTTGTCTAAAATCATTCAACATCGCTGAACTGAATTCTTTCCCTGCGTCCTTCTCATTGAACTCCTTCGGTCGCATCACCTGGGCATAGTACAAGTAGAGGACCGGTGGCCTGATTCCATTCTCGTAATGGGAATTACACATTTTGCGTTACACATTTTGTTGAATTGAAAAAAGTGTTGTACTTTTACATGTTAAAAACATGAGTCACCTGCATCTCACTTTAATACATACTATATGAACCGCAACGATTTTGAAATCATGGCCCCTGTGGGCTCCTGGGAGTCACTATATGCCGCCCAGCAGGGCGGTGCCGACGCCATCTACTTTGGCATCGAGGGACTGAACATGCGTTCCCGCTCGAGTGTCAACTTCACGCTCGACGACCTGCACACCATCGCCCAGTGGTGCCACGAGCACGGCATGAAGAGCTACCTGACGGTGAACACCATCGTCTATGACGAGGACATCGACTACATGCACCAGATTGTCACTGCCGCCCGCGACGCCCAGGTGAGCGCCATCATCGCCAGTGACATGGCCACCATCCTGTTTGCCCGCAGCATCGGCGTGGAGGTGCACATCTCCACCCAGGTCAACGTGAGCAACAGCGAGGCCGTGCGCTACTATGCCCAGTGGGCCGACGTGATGGTGCTGGCACGCGAATTGAACCTGGAGCAGGTGAAGAGAATCACCGATTTCATCGAGCAGAATGACGTGCGCGGGCCCCATGGCGAGCGCGTCAGGCTCGAGATGTTCTGCCACGGTGCACTGTGCATGGCCGTGAGCGGCAAGTGCTACATGAGTCTGCACCAGGAGAACACCAGCGCCAACCGCGGTGCATGCCGCCAGATATGCCGCCGCGGCTACATTGTCACCGACCGCGAGAACGGCGACGAGCTGGCCATCGAGAACAAGTACATCATGTCGCCCAAGGACCTGAAGACCATCCACTTCCTCAACAAGATGGTCGATGCCGGCGTGACGGTGTTCAAGATCGAGGGTCGCGCCCGCGGGCCCGAGTATGTGCGCACTGTCGTCGGCTGCTATGACGAGGCACTGCGGGCCATCTGTGACGGCACCTACAGCGAGGAGCGCATCGACGAGTGGAACTCGAGGCTGGCCAAGGTCTTCAACCGCGGCTTCTGGGACGGCTACTACATGGGGCAGCGCCTGGGCGAGTGGTCGTCAAAATACGGCTCCAGCGCCACCCGTGTCAAGAAATATGTGGCCAAGGGCATTCGCTACTACAGCAAGCTGGGCGTTGCCGAGTTCCTCATGGAAGCCGGCGAACTGCATGTGGGCGACGAGGCCTGGATCATCGGCCCCACCACGGGTGCCATCCCCTTGACAATTGAAGAAATACGCGTCGATCTCAAGCCCGTTGAGAAAACCGTCAAGGGCGAGCACTTCTCTATCGCCGTGAGCGAGAAAATCCGCCCCAGCGACAAGCTCTATCTGTGGCAACCCGTCCCGCCCAAGCAGTGAACGGCCGCTGCGATGATGCGGCAGTGAGCACCTTGTAAAAATGGAATTATCTCTATTACGACAACAACATTATTAACCGAATTCTTTATAGCTTATGAAAAAGACTACTATTGCTTTACTACTAGCGGCTTCGGCAGCATTGAGTGCTTGGGGACAGGGCCTGACGGCATCGTTTGGTGCCGACGAGGCATCGGTGCCCTATTACCAGATGGGTTGGGACACCCCCGATGAGTTTGCGACATGGACCTATGAGTCCACCAGCAGCAGCACGTGGAAACAGGGTAACCGTTCCCAGTCGTTCTCTACTATCGACCAGAGCAGCACTGCCTCGATGGTACTGGACTACAGCGATGGCCAGAACGAGGTGGCCACCTCGCCTGCCATCGAGATCAGGCCGGGCAGCACGCTCGAGTTCTACTGCTATGCCAGTGGTATCTATCTGGTGTATGGCGCGTGGAAACTCTATGCCATCGTCGATGACACGCCCACGTTGCTCATCGACCAGTTCATGTGGGCCCAGGATGCTGGCTATGACGGTCCCAGTTGGGAACGATTCTCTGTCGATCTTAGGGAGTATGCCGGCCAGCAGGTGCGCTTCTCGTTTGTTTATCAAGGCAACTATGGCGAGGACGAGGCCATCGACGGATTCAAGATTCTGCAGGCCAACGATGGTGATGATGCCACCATCAGCATCAACGAGGGCGAGAGTGTACACTTCAGGGACACCTCGACGGGCAACGTCACCTATTGGAACTGGACATTTGAGGGCGGCGAGCCCGCGACGAGCACCGAGCAGAATCCTGTAGTGACATATAACCATGCAGGCTCCTATGCCGTGACGCTCACCGTGGGCGACGGCACCGCTACCGACACCAAGTCTCGCACCGCCTATGTCATTGTCCATGCCGAGGCTCCTGTCGCACACGTCGGTTTGCCCGACGGCGCCTATCTCTCGCCCTGGGTAATGATGTTTGTTCCCACCAATGTGCCCTTGACCTTCAAGGACGCCTCGACCGGCAATCCCACCTCATGGAATTGGACATTTGAGGGCACCGATGTCACGGCCAGCACCGAGCAGAATCCCACGGTGAACTATCTGCAGGAAGGCACCTATGGCCTGAAGCTCGAAGTGGCCAACGACGTGGGATCGAGTGTCGATGAGTATGTGAGCAGTGCTATCCAGGCCGGCGGCGAACAGGAAATCTGGAACATCGCTCCCGAGGAGAATGGCGACCTGACGATGATGGAGATGGGCTGGTATGGCAACTATGCCGGCACCAACTGGCTGGGCATTGGCGAGTTTGCCGAGCACTTTGACGCCCCCCTCACCGACGCACAGATCTCGCAAGTGAACGTCTATTTTGGCAAGGTTACCGCAGCCTCGACCAACGCCGATATCGAAATGAAAATCATGACTGCCGGTGATGATGGCATGCCCGGCAAGGTCCTTGGCACCACTAGTGTCAAGGCTGGCGACCTGGCATACGACCCGAGCACGGTCAATGCCACCGAGTTTGTATTTGACGAGCCCGTCTTCATCCCGGCCGGCAGTGAGTTCTTTGCCGTAGTGGGTCCCTTCCCCAACGAGTCTGGCGACGACATCGCCATCCTGCTGTGTCGACGTGAACAGGGCGAGAAATGCACTGGCTACCACTTTGCCCTCGACGAGGAGAACTACGAGTACCTCGAGACCGGCACCTGGTACCAGAACATCGACGACCCCCTGTCGCTCGCTGTGGCTCCCATGCTCAGTTTCATCACAACACCCGACACCCGCATCGACGACCCCGTGACCGACAAGCAGGTGATCAGTCACACCTATTACAACCTGGCTGGTATGTCGAGTGGCACCCCGTTTGATGGCATGAACATCGTGGTGACCCGGTACAGCGACGGCACCAGCCGCGCCACCAAGGTCATCAGATAACACACACATAGCTATCCACAACTAGCGAGTGGCTGCGTCACAATGACACAGCCACTCGTTTTATTGCCCAACGGCAACGAGCCTTCCCTCATGCTCAAGGCATCACGAGCACGTCGTTAAAGACAGGGAAATAACCGGCATCGCAATAGTACCTGATGGTCAGATTGGCGGTCTTGGTACTCGGGTCATAGGTTCCCGCATAGCCGCTATCATCGGCGTTGGCATAACCCACCATCGAGATAATACCATAATTACCAACATCGTTGTAGACAGGTTGTGACTGGATATACACCTTGTTGCTACCATCGATAGTAAAGATAATATCATATTCATTGCTGAATGGTTTCAGCAACTTGTAGGTATTGCTTCCCTGCACCTGCTGAACAGTAGTTGCGATTTGCTCATCGCTAAACAGCCCTGTCGTATAGTAAGCGGTTCCCAGGGTGACCCAGTTCTCGCGATTAACGGTAATCTGCATTGAGGTGAATTCCCCACCGGTTGCCGCATCGGCTGGCGAGAGGGTCAAAACACAACTATAGGACTGGTCAACCTCCATATCATTGAAATAGAGATAAGTGGTAGCACGATTAGCCCCTACTGCAAAAAACACTTGCGCGTCGGTGAGTTCAACATTGCCCTGGACGTCACTAATGCTGATGGTCGCAGTGTACTCATCGTCGGTTTTAGCACGCGTCAGAACCACAGGGACTCCCAGATAGGGACTGCTGGCCGAGTAGGTGGCCGACGGTGTCTCAAACGTGATGTTTTGGCCAACAGGATCGCCATTCTGGCAGTGGATGGTGTAGGTGTGGGAACTGATGTGGCTGCCACCAGTATGGCAAGCCTCGTCATATGCGCTCAACGACACAGTGCCGCTATAAGTCTGTCCCAACAACAAGTCATCCAAATTGATAGCTACATTGGTGTTCGTCACACCATCGGGGAATGTCACAGTTACTGTGGTTGACTTGTCACCAGCATTCACATTGACGGTGGTAGCATACTCACCCACTGCAGATTGACGACTTACAGGAACTTTATACGTCAAACTTGTTCGGGCCGTCGTTATGCTTGATGATGCCGCATCGAACGAGAGATTCTGACCGGTGCCGGTAACATCTCCCAGCGGATTCTGGTCACCCACGGGCAGGAATTCTAGATTCATATTGGGATTGTCCGTAAACTCCGCACTGGGAAGCGTCAATACCCATGCATAACTCTCGGGGTTATACAACGCCTTACTTGACAACTGCAGCGATAACGGCCAACCGTATTCAGCTGCACGCCCGAAGCCTTGATGCAGGCGGCGTATGGTCATGATGCGCCCATCCTCTCCCCACAACTCCAAGCGCCGCTGGATGAGGATTTCCTCGAGCAGCGAGCCCGTCTCGTCGGTGGTGAGGGCACCCAGAGCCGATCCAGTCTTGGTGCAGCTGTAGTTGGGGTCACGCTTCTGCATCAGCGTGTTCAGGTTAGCTCTGGCTATGTCGGTCTGGTTCTGGCGGCATGCGGCCTCGGCAGCGATGAGGTACATCTCCTCGACACGCATGTAGATGTAATCGCCAGCTCCAAAGGTGCCCTCCCTCATTCTGAACTTCTGGGAAACATAGCCTCCGGTGCTATAAGTGCTGCTGGGATCCCACCAAGCGCGGCGCGCGTCGGTTGCGCTCATCTTATTATAGAGCCATTGGGAAATCTGCTTGGGCGCGCCCATAGCATAGGTCGTATTAGAGCCATCCGAAACGTCCATGTGTGCAAAAAACGATGCATACTGGCCCGATTCTTCATCGGGGATGACAGCACCCCACATCACATTGCCGGCATTGGCATCGTTCAAGCCCGAGAATACCGACACATCCTGAATGGCCTTGCCACTGGCACTGATGGCTTGATTTGCGGCTTCATAGGCCGCAGTCCAGTCTTCCTTGACAAGTGCCACGCGCGCCTGCAGACCCAGGGCCACCGCATAGCCGATGTGGTCAGGCACTTGCTGGGTTGTGCCGTTGAGCAGACTCACAGCCTGAGCCAAGTCGGCATCTATCTGGGCATAGACCTGGGCCACGGTAGCGCGAGAGCCACCCGTCGAGCCGCCGAAGGTCGTCTTGTTGAACAGCGGAACACACGGCTCACTCTCGTGCCCCTTATAGGTGCGGGCAAACCACTGGGCGAGCATGAAGTAGCTGTAGGCACGGATGGCATAGGCTTGACCCTTCACATAATTGGCCTCGCTGCCTGTCATCAACTTGGTGGTCTCCAGCAGATAGTTGGCGTTGGCAATCCAGGTGTAGTAGGCGTTCCACAGGTCATAACTGCGCCATGAAGTCCTCGTGTAGTACGATTTGACATTGTAACTAGCATCATAAAAGAACCACCCCGAACCGGATGCCCCCATAATCATGTCATCGCCCATCACCTCGGCAGTCAGGTTATAGGCCATGATGCCAAAGCACTGGTGAGTATTGCCAATGGTGCTCCATCCGGCAGTGCGCATCGAGCGGTAGATCTCATTAAGCTGGTTCATTGCATCGGTCAAGCCATAGGGGGCGGTACCGTTCAACAGCATGTCGATTAACACAGTCACGTCGCTGATGTTCAACAAACCGTCCTGGTTGACATCGCCATTGGGCACCGAGGAGCCATTCAACAGCGCATCGATTAATTCAGTCACATCGTTGATGGCAACATTGCCATCGCCATTGACGTCACCCACGCGCAAGCTCATCCGTTGCTGACTTGACCTGGGCACAGGTGCTGCCGCCTGCTCGTCAAGTGTTGCCATTGCAGTAAGCCCTTGAGCCCAAATTGTGCCAGTCGCACAAGCCATGGCGATGAGCAGAATCAATGTTTTCAGAAAGTCGTTAGATTTTTTCATGTTAGCTCTCAGTTAGGGGCCAGTGCAGTCCACACACGATGGCCGTTAATAGTCAAACTTGAGGAGCGTGAACTGATTTCGCCACACTACAGGGCAGCATAACACAACCCGGGCAAAACGCTCCCCGAAAGGGTTATTGCTAGTTTTATAATCACCACAAAGTTAGTGCTGATTTCTGTCTCTACCAAAAATCAGCACTACTTTTTTTACTAACAAAACACCGTGTTACTTCTTCTTGCGGGCCACGGTTTTCTTGGCGACGGGACGGCGCTTGGGGGCCTTGAGACGCAGCACCTGGGCACTACGGGCAGGCAAGTAGAGCTTGAGCCAGCCCAGGTGGGCGTCGGCATACAGGCCGTCATGCTCGGTGAAGTGCGCCACGCTACTGTCGATGTTGCCATAACCGCCATAGCGGGCATCATCGCTGTCAAACACGCCCTGGTACTCGCCCTCGGGTGCCAGCATGGGGTAATCGACATGAGAGCGGTTAGGACTGAAGTTGAACACAAACATGAGATCGCCGCGCATGTAGGCCAGCACCTGGTCATCGTCTTTGTCCCAGAGCTTGCGCACAGGCAATTTCTGGAAGTTCCGCACACTGCCGATGAGGTGTATCATGTCGTTGTCCCAGTTGTTGAGAAACCGGTATTTCAAGTCCTCGCGGTCCACGAGGTCCCACTGGCGGCGTGCATACTTGTAACTCCAGCCGTTGCCCTGACGCGGGAAATCGATCCACTCGGGATGTCCCCACTCGTTACCCATGAAGTTGAGATAAGCGCCATTGATGAGTGATGCTGTCACGAGGCGTATCATCTTGTGCAGCGCCATGCCACGATCGACCGTAGCGTCGTGGTCATCGGTCATCATGTGCCAGTACATTTCTTTATCAATCAGGCGAAAGATAATCGTCTTGTCTCCCACCAGAGCCTGGTCATGGCTCTCGGCATAGGAGACGGTTTTCTCGTCCTGACGGCGGTTGGTCAGCTCCCAGAATATTGACGTGGGCTTCCAGTCCTCGTCCTTGCGTTCCTTGATGGTCTTGATCCAGTAGTCGGGGATACCCATCGCCATGCGGTAGTCAAAGCCGATGCCGCCGTCCTTGAACGTGCGTGCCAGGCCCGGCATGCCGCTCATCTCCTCGGCGATGGTGATAGCGTGGGGATTGACCTCATGGATAAGCACGTTGGCCAGCGTGAGGTAGGTGATGGCGTTAGTGTCCTCGCCGCCGTTGTAGTAGTCGTCATAGCTGCCGAAGGCCTGTCCCAGCCCATGGCTATAGTACAGCATCGAGGTCACGCCATCGAAGCGGAAACCGTCGAACTTGTACTCCTCGAGCCAATACTTGCAGTTAGAGAGCAGGAAGTTGAGAACCGCGTTCTTGCCATAGTCAAAGCACAGCGAGTCCCACGCGGGGTGCTCACGCTTGCCGTCGCCATAGAAGTACAGGTCGCCCGTGCCATCAAAGCGGCCTAAACCCTCGACCTCGTTCTTCACGGCATGGCTGTGGACAATGTCCATGATGACGGCGATGCCAGCGGCATGGGCTTCATCGATGAGGCGCTTTAACTCCTCGGGCGTGCCAAAACGTGACGACGCCGCATAGAAACTCGACACATGGTAACCAAACGAGCCGTAATAGGGATGCTCCTGGATGGCCATGATCTGGATGGCGTTGTAGCCGTCGGCAACAATGCGAGGCAGCACGTGCTCGCGAAATTCATCGTAGGTCCCCACCCCCTCACGATTCTGGGCCATGCCGATGTGGCACTCATAGATGAGCAGCGGCTTGGTATTAGGCACAAAGTCATTTACCTTGAACTCATAGGGTTCGGCAGGGGACCACACCTGGGCCGAGAAGATATAGGTCTTCTCGTCCTGGACGACACGGGTCGCATAGGCCGGGATGCGTTCTCCTTCCCCACCTGGCCAGTGCACACGCAGCTTGTAGAGATCGCCGTGATGCATGGCGCGCTCGGGGAGCACAATCTCCCAGTTGCCACCCTCGAGCCGGTGCAAGCGGTAGGGGGCGCACTCCCGCCACTCGTTGAACTGTCCCACCAGGTAAACCTCGGTGGCGTTGGGGGCCCACTCGCGGAACACCCACCCGCCGTCGGCCGTGCGGTGCAGGCCATAATAGTTATAGGCGTTGGCAAACTCTATCAGGTTTCCCGTACCGCCCGTGAGCTCAGCTATCTTGTTGACAGCGTCCTGGTGCCGACCGTTGATGGCGTCGCTATAGGGTTCCAGCCACGGGTCATCGTTGATAATCGCAAGATTCTTTTTCTTTCTCATATTATCTACAGATCTTGATTGGTGATGAGCACAAGGGTGGAGCATTGTCACGTAGCAGCCTAACCTAGCTCATGTGCAAAGGTACAATTTTACCATCAATCCCTATCTAGTTATCCCCATCTTTTTACATCTTGTTGCTGAAAACGATTGCAATAGAGGAGATTCTATAGGCATGAGAGCATCTGTTTCAAATATTATTTGTAAATTTGCCCCTACTGTATTTAACCGCTTCCCTATGGCTACCAACTTGCTGCATTCTATCACACGGTCGCTGCTCAAGCCGTTCCGGGAACATTTCCTGTTCCTGGTGGTTTTTTTCATCTTCACGGCGGGGACCGACATATTCAGGCAAATAGGCCTGCACAATTACACCAACACGCTCTACATGGCCGCCAGTGGGTTCTGCCTGGCTTATGCCGTCACGCTGCTGGTCTCGTGGATAAAGCCACAAAAACTCAAGACAATTCTCCAATCGCTGCTGTTGTTGATTACCGGCATCTCGTTCATCATCAACTTCTACTGCATTTTTTACCTTGACGACACCTTCGACAAGGATTACGCCCTGTTGCTTCTCGAGACAAACCCCAACGAAATCAAGGAATTCATGACGACAATGCTGCCCTGGTGGATGGTCATCATTTTGGGCGCCCTTTTCCTTATTCTGGCCTTTGCCTGGCGTGCCTCACGCCGACGCAACATGAATCTGGGGCCCAAAGGCTCACTCATCGCCCTGGTCTTGGTGCCGATGTGCCTGCTGGTGGCCGTCAACAAGTGGAGCATCTGTAAATACGGAACCACTCACAGGTTTAAGGAGTTTGTCAAGGCCTATGACTCCCCCTATAACCTCAAGCAATACTACAGCCACCCATCCATCACTGGCCTGGACCAGAATGAGATGCCTGGCGACGTGGTATTGATTATCGGCGAGTCGTTTGCCCGCTTCCATAGTTCCCTGTATGGTTACGACAAGTTGACCAACCCCAAGCTGGGCGCTTTGAGGGACAGCAGCCTGTTGTTCACCTATGACAGCATCGACGCCGCGGCGGCATCCACATCCCTAGCCTTCCGCTACATGATGAGCACCTATAGCCACGCTGATGCGGCCAGCACGGCCAAGCACTGGTATGAGTACCCATCGATCATCGAGATGATGCAGCAATGCGGCTACGGCTGCTACTGGTTCAGCACCCAGGCACGCGGGGGGCTCATCAACGGCTCGGCACGCGTTTTTGCCAAGGCGTGCGACCAAACCTGGTTTTTACAGCGGCCCGGCAGCAACCTGGGCAACAACCTGACCCTGGATGAGCTGCTGGTCGAGGCGTCTGCTCCGTTTGTCGACACCTTGTCGAGCACTAATCACCATTTTGTGGTCTACCACATGATGGGCTCCCACTTTGACTACAGCATGCGATATCCACAGCAGTATGCCCGATACACGGCCCGTGACTACCCCAATCACCTCGAATCCCAGCGCGACATTCTTGCCAGCTACGACAACTCGATTCTCTACAACGACGAAATCGTGTATGAGCTAATCGAGCTGTATCGTGACCGTGACGCGGTCGTCATCTACATGCCCGACCACGGGCAAGACATGTTTCGCAGCGCCCCCGACTACTACATGCATGGCAGGGAAAACGACCCGGTGAGCTACAAGTGTGGCGTCGAGATTCCTTTCATGATCTACATGACTCCCGCCTTCATGCAGCGGCACCCAGCGACAGCCCAATCAATCATCGACGGGCACGGCAACGGCAGTCCGTGGAACAGCGAGGACTTGCCCTACACGATCCTGGACCTGATTGGCGCCCGCGGCATCAACGGGCAAGATGTGCAAGCACACTCAGTTTTAACCACACGCCACTAGCTGACAGCAATGGAACTTACACGAGAACAGTGCCGCAACATCAAGGGATGTGCCATCCTCATGATCATGATTCACAACTTTGTGGATCACCCGTTGCACATCGACTGCAATGAGATGTTCTACTCACAGGGCGCCACCGACGCTTTTCTGGCAAATCTTTTCACAGAATCATCAATCTGGTATATCTTCTCTTTTGCGGGTTGGATAGGCGTCGCTTTGTTCATGTTCCTGAGCGGGTATGGACTGTGCCGCAAGTATGACAACCAGCCCGTCAACACCGGCAGCTACATCTGGAGCCATGCCGTCAAGCTATGGAAACTATTGATACCTGTGTATTTGACCTATGTTGTCGTTTCATCACTCCTGTTCAACGAGGATTACTGGCTAAGGTCCATTATTGCACAGATCACCTTAACCATCAATCCTCTTGACTATGGCAACAGTGGATTTGTCATCAACCCGGGAGTGTACTGGTTTTTCGGGGCCATCATGCAGTTCTATCTCCTGTTCCTGGTCCTGCGCAAGCTCAGCGTCAAGAGCCTGTGGGTGCTAACGTGCATTTTCATTGGCATCCACTATCTAGTCTTGTTTGTCATTGCCCATAATGAATTCATGACGTGGACCAGGCACAACTTCATTGGTTGGGCAGTTCCATTCCTTTTGGGCATGATTGCGGCCAGAACACGTCTGGCGCCTAGCAAGAGGGTCCTAGTCATCGTCTGCATTGTCTCGTTCATTTTCTTATCCATCAGCATGATTAGCAAGGCATTGAGTCCGTTCACCGAGGTGTTCACCATTCTCCTGTTCGCCAGCATTTTTCAATTATTCTCGTGGAGGGCATTTTCCTTTCTCGGCACCATCTCGGCCAGCATTTTTGTCATCCATCCTTTCGTGAGAATCATCTTCTATAATGTCACCGACGTTGCCAGTCACACGCTTGCGCTAACGTCAGCCTATTTTGTCATCACGGTGATTGTGAGTTTCCTCCACAACCGATTGCTCAACCAGACGGGCAAGAAGAGAGACCCTGCAAGTGCCGAGTGACAATCTGCCCCACAGGATGCGGGACGGGCTGCCAAATCATCACCAAAACAAAACCCTAGAATGAAAAAAAACAGTAGAATAGGGCGAGATATTAAAAAAATTCCTATATTTGCACACTTTGAAGCAAGAATACTAACAACTTAATAATAGCTTTATCACTATGAGACTTGAAGGAAGACGCGAAAGCACCAACGTTGAAGATCGCCGCGGCATGGGCACTGGTACCAAGGTTGGACTGGGTGGACTGGGCGGACTGATCATCGCTGGATTAATCACACTGCTGATGGGTGGCAACATCGGCGACGTGCTGCAGAATGCCGGCAGCATCGGTGTTCAGAACGGAGCAGGACAGGAGCAAGAATTCTCGCCCGAGGAGCAGGAGCTTGCCACTTTTTCCAAGCAGGTAATTGCCAGTACCGAGGACATCTGGTCACAGATTTTCCAGCAGTATGGCATCGGCGAGTATCCTCCTCCCACCCTGGTACTCTACACCGGCAGCACCAGCACCGCCTGTGGGCAGGGCAGCGCCGCTATGGGCCCGTTCTATTGCTCGGGTGACCAGAACGTGTATCTGGACCTGTCATTCTTCCAGACGATGGATGAGCAGTTGGGTGTGCAGGGCGACAACTCGAGTTTGGCCAAGGCCTACGTCATCGCCCACGAGGTGGGTCACCACATCGAGTACCTGATGGGTACCCTCGATCAGGCACACCAGCGCATGCAGGCCACCAACCAGACCACCGCCAACAAGTACAGCGTGCGCCTGGAGCTCATGGCCGACTTCTATGCCGGCGTGTGGGCACACTACGAGAGCCGCCTCTTTGGCTCCATCAGCGACAGGGACCTGCAGGAGGCCATCGACTGCGCCCAGAAGATTGGCGACGACTACCTGCAGCGGCGTGCTCAAGGCACCGTTGTCCCCGAGAGCTTCACCCACGGCACCAGTGCACAGCGCATGAAGTGGTTCAAGCTCGGTTACCAGACCGGCGACGTGCGCCGCGCCACCACCTTCCAGGAGAGCGACGCCACCCTGTAAACCTCACGACCTATCAACAGCGATGCCCACTGGCCTCATGGCGAGCGGGCATCGCTAGTTTTTTTCAGCACCTCTTATAGCGTCCTGTAAATTCCCGTGAAGGTCCGGCCGCTCTTGGTGCCCAAGCGGCGAGCCGAGAAGAAGCGGTCGTGCTCACATCGTGAGCAATGCCGCGACACGGCAATATTATCGGCCAGCAGTCCGGCCGAGGCAAGCACGGCACGATTGGCGGCACGCAGGTCGATGTGGGCTTTGCCCGTAACATCATTGCGGCTGACGATGGTTTCCAGGTCAAATCGGGACGTCTCAAAGGCCGCCACCACCTCATCACCCACCTCAAAACAGTCCTGGCAGATGCTGGGACCCATTGCAGCCATGATGCGGTCGGCTCTAGCGCCCTGGCGGCACATTTCCTCGACTACGGCTCCGGCGATGCGGCCCACGGTTCCCCGCCAGCCAGCATGAGCCACCGCAATGATGCCCGACGCCTCGTCGGCCAGCACGATGGGCACACAGTCGGCCGTATTTACCCCGATGACCACGCCACTCAACTGCGTGACCAGCGCATCGACGCCCTCGAGGGCCGCTTCTTGCTTGTCAATGTCCATCGAGCGGAAGCCCTCGTCGATGACGGCCACACGGCAAGAGTGGGTTTGCCGAGGCATCACCAGGTCATCCAGGTCGATACCCAGCTGCATTGCCAGCATGATGCGCGCGTCCAGCACCCGCAAGGCATCATCACCCACATAGTCACACAAGTTTAGCGCCGAATAGGCATTGCGACCATCCACCTCGCCGCGCAGGGTCGAGAATGCCTCAACGCCAGCCAACGGCTTCACAAAATCCAATCTCTCTAGCATCATACCTTTACTTTTTGGGGCAAAGATACTGAAACTTATCGGAATCAAAAAACGCCGCCGGGGCTCATATTGCCTCGGCGGTCGTTTTTATTGATGAATCAAGATGCGGGGATTACTCCTGGTCGCTGTCCCACCATACGGGGATGGTCCAGGCGTCGTCCTGACGGTTCCACATCACTTCCTTGCCCTCGCCGTCGGTCATGCGGGCGCCGGGAACCTGTGCACCGATGGCCTGCAGGTTCTTGCTGTTGTAGTTGTACTCGTGCGAGCACTGGCGCCAGCGGCGATACTGCTTGCCCTCGGGGATGGCCAGCATAGCGGCAGCCACCTTGTAGTGGTAAGCGGGAATCGACCAACCGAAGAAGATGTTGGGATCGAAGTCATAGCGGCGCATATCGTTCCAGATCTCATAGGAGAACATGAGGGCGATACGCTTCTGAGTCATGATGTGACCCAGGGTCAACTCACCCTGAGTGCCGATGCCGTTATTCACATAGTTGTCGATAGCCTCGGCAGTCATCGGGGTGAACGACGGGCAGTCGGCGAGACTAGCATCCTCGGCAATCCATGCCCTCAGTTTCTCGTTCATCAACTCGCAACTAGCCTTGACACCCTTCTTGTAGGCATCATAAGCACCAGCCTTGTCGCCCTTCTTGAAGAGCACCTCGGCGCGGATGAAGCAGCACTCGGCATAGGTACCGATGTAGGTGGGCGAACTTACGCGGGTGTAGAACGTACCCGACTCAGCCGACTCAAACTTACCGCTACCGGCGCGGCAGTACAGGATGCTGGGATTAGCAAAGTAACCCTTACAGTCGCTGGTACCCTCGATATAGACGGTATCACCCAGACGAGCCTCATTGGCACTGTTAATGTACCAACTGTTGGTCTCGGTGTTGAACATAGCGCGCAGGGGGCCACCCTGGCTGTTGATCTCACTGGACATGTCAACGCCGAGCGTGCGGCGCCAGTGACCATTCCACTTCACGCCAGCAGCATCTATACCATTCTCACTCCTGTTGGGGCTGTAAGCCCACGGCAGGATGTGGTCAGCACGGGGATCCTCAACGCCCTTACCAGCAAAGTTGGTCAGGTTGTCGTAGAGCATCTTGGTGGCCATGTAACCGGAGTTCATACCGCTAACCGAGAACAGGGGCGAGTAGTCAACGGGCTCATCCCAACCGAGGTTATCGTGGGTTGCACCGTTGTCGTCGGTATGGTTGACGATGGTGTTGTCGGCATTGCTCTGCATGGCCTTGTCAAGGCAGCGCAGGATTTCGTCGGCGTCATACTTGCCGTCCTTGTAACTACCGGCACCCTTCTTGTTCAACTTGTTGATCCAGCGGGCCTTCAACATGTAGGCCAGTTTGATCCACTTGTTCAGGTCACCTTTGTTCCACCAGTCACCGGCTGCCAGCGTGGGCAGGCTGGGATCCTGACTCTGACCCTTCTCGAGGCACTCAATGGCCTTGTCGATGGTCTCCAAGCAACCCAGATAGATGGTCTTGCCCGTGTCATACTCGGGAGTAGCGGGCTCGGCGGCAGCCTGGGTATAAGGCATCTCGCCATAGAGGTCGGTCATGGCCATAAAGCCATAGGCCTTGATCAGATAGCCGGCACCGGCAAACTGCCAGTTCTCGACAGCCTCGGCCTTGGCGATCATGTCGGGCACGTTGGCATAAGCGCCGACGAACCACCACTGATAAACGGTAGTTACCTGGCCATCAACAGGATGCCAGTAGGATGCCTGCATATAGGTACCGCCGTTGCTGGCGCTGCGGGTCCAGTCACCCATGGCCATCGTGGTGCGCCATGCACCAAACTGCAGGCCACTGTTGGTATAGAACTGAATGTGGGCCAGACGCTGGTCATAGGTCGTGGACTCGGCCGAAGGGCTATCGGGGTCAACGTTCACGTCGAGCCAGTCGTTGCAAGAGGTGAGCGACAGCATCGCAACACCCAAGCCGCACAGTATAATTGATTTCAATGATTTCATAATTATATCTGTTTTTTAGTTTCTAGATTCTAGTCGCTAGTTTCTCATTATTTCACGATTATCTCGCAGATGGAAACGCGGTTCCAGCTCAGTTCGTCAAACATGTTGCTGATACCCTGGCCAGCAGCGTTGATGCGGTTGGCGGCGATACCATACTTCTTGACGAGCATGTCCTTCACGCTTGCGGCACGGCCGTTAGCGAGCTTGATGTTATTCTCCTGGTTGCCCTCGGGCGAAGCATAACCCTTGATGGTGCAGGTAGCCTCGGGATGGCTCTTCAGGTAAGCGGCAACACGCTCAACGTTGGGACGCTGATCGGTGCTAACGGCGGTCTTGTTCACGGGGAAGTGAACGAGCACGTTCATGTACTGCTTGCTGTTGTCAACCACCTTGGCGGCAGCATTCTTGGCAGCGTTCAGGTCGTTGCGGCAGTTGGCCAGGGCGCGGTTAGCGGCGTCGAGGTCTCCCTGCAGCTGAGCAATGCGAGCGTTGCTAGCGTTCTGTGCATTGGCAAGCTGGTTGCGCAGGTCGTTGATCTGACCATTCAGGTTCTCGAGCTCGACGTTGTTGACGCGGGCAGGAGCGACATCGTCGGTACCGAAGGTCAGGTTGATACCCAGTGCATACTGGCGGGTAGCGGGAACGCCACAGTAGTCAAAGCCGACCGAGGACGAACCACCGATACCGGCACCCGAAGCGGCAACCTCGGGATCACCATCATAGTTGGTGAACAGCAGCAGGTTGTTAGCCGATGCGGTGATAGCGGCACGCTTGATATACTTGGTCTTGGCAAGCAGGCTGCGGGGAACATCATAGGTCAGCGAGATCGTGCGCAGGCGCAGGCTCTTGACGTTGGTGATCCAGTTGCGGGTCTCGTAGTTGTAAGCGCCCGTGTAGTAGTTCTTGATGATGTTGTAACCACTGGTCTCGTTGCCGTTGAACATGTAGTTCTGATCGGCCTTCCAGGTGTTGCTAACAGGCTCATAGACGGGATCGCCGTTGGCGTCCTTGGTGCCGGTGTCACGCACACCCTCGATGGTGAGGGTCTCGTTGCGCCAGTCGGCGCTGAGTTGGCTCACACCGCTCATCGACATGGCATACTTGGTGCCGTTGAACACGTCGCCACCATAACGGAACTCCCACAACATGTTGAAGGTCCAGTTCTTGAAGAAGGTGAACGTGTTGTTCCAACCGCCCTGCCACTTGGCCTCACGGTCGCCGACCTCATAGGCCTTGCTGTCGGTGGTGGGGAAGCCGTTCTTGTCAAGGATAAGTTTACCCTCGCTGGTGCGGTTCCACTTGGTACCGTCGATACCCATGAAGTTGCCATGGTTGTAACTTGCAGCCTTGGCGCCGCCATACTGCACGTCGGTCAGGTACATAACGTCGATACCGTTAACCAGGTCACCCACGGTGCCACGGTTGCCATAGACGTTGATACCGGTTTCCCAGATGAAGTTCTCATGCTGGATGGGGGTACCGCTCAGGCTGATCTCGAGACCCTTGTTGTAAACGTCACCAGAGTTAACCGAGCAGAAGATGTAACCGGTCGACTGCGGGCCACGGGGTTGCAGAATCAGGTCAAACGAGTTGTTGGTATAGTAAGCGATATCAAATTTCAAGCGGTTCTGGATGAAACGCAACTCCAGGCCGACCTCGGTCGAGCGGGTGCGCTCAGGCTTCAGGTAGGGGTTACCGCGGGTCCAGGTGTTACCCAGGCCGACCATACCCTCCAGATAGGTGCCCACAGGCCACAGATAGGTGTTGGTAACGTAGGGGTTGGTACCCTTACCTACCTCGGCCCAACTGGCGCGGATCTTACCGAAGGAGAACCAGTCGGGCAGGCTCTCGCGGAAGAGTTCGGTGAAGGCGATGGCGCCGCTCACGCTGGGATAGAAGTAACTCCAGTTGTCCTTGGGCAGGGTCGAATCCCAGTCGTTACGGCCGGTAACGGTCAGGAAGATGGCGTTGCGCCAGTCGATGCGGAACTCACCGAAGGCCGAAACCATGCGCTTCTTGCTGCTGCCATGCGAGAACTTCTTGTCGGCATCGCTGGCATTCTCGTAACTGAAGAAGTTGGCTACTCCAAAGTTCCAGGCCGACTCATAGTCGCGACGGGTCTTGGTGTAGTCGGTCGATCCACCCAACATCAAGTTGATGTTGAAGTCACCGAACTGCTTGTTCCAGTTCGACATCAAGTTGTTGCTCAGGTAGCGATACTTGTACATGTTGTCGCTCAGCATACCACGCTGCCAGATCTGCTTGATGGCGCCACCAGGAGCGATCTCGTTGTGGCTCTGGGTGGTATAGGAGTCAACGCCCATGCGGTAACTCAGCCACCACCAGTCAAACAGATCCCACTTCACGTTGAAGTTGCCGGTGAAACGCTCGGTGTCATCGGTCATCTTGTTCTTGTTGACAATCCAGTAGGGGTTGTCACGCTCGTCCCAGGGCTGGAGCTGGTCGCCGAACATGCGATAGCGCGTGCCGTCCTCGTTGAGGTAGTGGCGCATGTCATCGCTGGGAGCCCAGTTGTAGGCAGCATAGAGGGCACCAGTACCGCTGGAGCCGTACAGGGCGGCACCGGTCAGCGTCTTCACCGTGCGGGCATCGCTGTAGGCAGCGTTGGCGCCGAAGGTGAAGCGGCCCACCTTCTGCTCACCGTTGAAGCGGAAGGTCGTCTTGGTGTAGCCCGTGGTGGGAACGATACCGTCCTGATCGTAGAATGAACCGCTCAGGAAGAAGTTGTTGTTCTTGGTACCGCCGCTCACGCTCAGGTTGGTGTCCCAGATGATGCCCGTCTCGAAGAAGTTCTTCAAGTTGTCATAGAAGGGGACATTCTGCTTGGGACCCCATGAGTTGTAGCTGTCGTCCTTGATCTCGAGACCGGTCCACTGGCCAGCGTCGTTGTACATGTCAGTCATGTAACCACGCACATACTGGTTCTGGGTCTTGGGCAGGTCCTTGACCATCGAGGCGATCATCTTACCCGAGAAACTGATCTCGGTGTGACCCTCTTTACCCTTCTTGGTGGTGATCATGACAACACCGTTGGCAGCACGGCTACCGTACAGTGCCGATGCGGCCGGGCCCTTCAGGATGGACATGCTCTCGATATCCTCGGGGTTGATATCCATCACGCGATTGGAAGAAGTGGTGGCGCTGTTCATCATACCGTCAAATGCGGAGTTACCCACGATACCTGCCGAGTTGTCATAGATGACACCATCCACAACAAACAGCGGCTGGCTGTCGCGGTTCTCGGCAACCGACGTACCACCACGCAGGATGATCTGGGCGCCCGAACCGGCGGCACCCGACGACTGGGTGATGTTCACACCGGCGATCTTACCCGACAGGGAGTTGATCGCGTTGGCGCTCTTGTTGCGCATCAGTTCCTCGGCCTTAAGGTCATCGACGGCATAACCCAGCGACTTCTTGTCCTTGCGGATACCGAGGGCGGTAACAACCACCTCGTCCAGGACCTGGTCATTGGCCTGCATGTCGATGTCCATCGTGCCGCTGCCCACGGTAACTTCCATGGGCTTACTGCCGATGTAGGACACAACGAGCACGTCACCACGGTTGGCGACGATTGAATACTTGCCATCGACATCGGTGGCGGTACCACGGTTGGTACCCTTGACCTTAACGGTCGCACCGATGAGGGGCTCACCTTGTGCGTCACGTATGACGCCCGTAACTCGGTTGGACTGCGCCATAGCGGTGAAACCCGTCGTGGGCTGACTCGTGGTCATCCCTACGGGCACTCCACCAGCAATTGCCAGCGCGGCCAACAGTGCTAATTGTTTTTTCATACGCACTTACTTTTTAATTGATTTAGAAGTTAATGAATGATTCATTATTTATTTTCATCTAGTTTCTCTTGTCGATTATTCTCGGTTTTTATTATTGAAAAGTCAGTTTATTGATTTTACCCAATATTATTCACGCTCTTCTAGAGAATATAGACTTTCAAATGGCAAATTTGCAAACAATTATTAACATACACAACATTTTTGATTGGTTTTTCAACCAAAAGCCACCTTTTTGCCGAAAATTTACAATATTTTTACTAATCGTGAACAATTTTTTAATTTTTTTTACAATTCAACCATTATCGATTTCAAGTCTCATTCATTCACCGCTATCGCGCAGCAGCAGCTGGACAGCCGCCCCCTGTTGATAAAATATGAAAAACTCCATGCTCTTGAACGGGGAAAAATCACTACCTTTGCACCATGACATTGAACTCTGCCACCATACTCAATTACAAGAATATTGCCGAGGCGCGCCTGGCGTTCTCGCCCAAGCTGAATTGCCTGATTGGCAACAACGGGCAGGGCAAGACCAACGTGCTCGATGCCATCTACTACCTGAGCATGTGCCGCAGCTATGCCTCGACTGGCGACAACAGCGCGGTGATACGTCACGGCGAGCCTTACATGATGCTCCAGGGCAGTTACACGCGCTGCGAGACACCGCTCGAGGTGAGCGTCGCCCTGCAGCGCGGCAAGCGCAAGGTCGTTCGCCGCGATGGCAAGGAGTACCAGCGATTGAGCCAGCACATCGGCCTGCTACCCGTGGTCATGGTATCGCCCATGGACTGGGACCTGGTGCGCGGCAGCGGCGAGGAGCGGCGCCGATTCATGGACCTGATCATCTCTCAAAACGACAGCGAGTACCTCGATGCGCTCATCCGATACAGCAAGGCCATCGAGCAGCGCAACGCCATGATCAAGCGAGAGATGCGCGACCCGCTGCTCTATGAGACGGTGGAGCAGGCCATGGACCAGCACGCGGCACTGATACACGGTCGCCGGCAACAATGGCTGGAGCAGTTCCTGCCCACCTTCATGCACTACTACAATGCCGTGGCGGGCGATGGAGAGGCCGTCAGCCTGCATTACAAGAGCCACCTGGACGAGGGCACAATGCTCGACCACTTGAACGCGACCCGCGAGCGCGACCTCATCCTGGGCTACACCACACGCGGCATTCACCGCGACGACATTGAGCTCCTGCTCGATGGACACCCCATGCGGCGCACGGGCAGCCAGGGCCAATGCAAGACCTACACCATCGCCTTGAGGCTGGCACAGTTCGACTTCATCAAGGCCAACAATCCCACAGTGCCCATCCTGCTGCTGGACGACATCTTTGACAAGCTGGACGCCTGCCGCGTCGAACGCATCGTTGACGTCGTCTCGAGTGACCGATTTGGCCAGATTTTCATCACCGACACCAACCGCACCCACCTCGATGAGATCGTTGCCCGCCATGGCGGCGGCCATTGCCTGATGCACGTCGAGAATGGGAACGTCACCGTCATCAAGGGAGGAGAGCCGTCATGAAGCGCACCGAAGCCCGCAACATCGGCCAGATCATCAGCGACGTGCTGCAACGCGAGCACCTTGACGTCGCCCTCGACGAGCACCGGGCCAGCGCCTTGTGGCCCGAGATTGTGGGCAACGGTATCAACCGCTACACCATCAGGCGCTATGTCAAGGACGGCGTGATGACCGTGCACCTGTCGTCGGCATCTCTAGCCAACGAGCTCATGCTCAACCGCGCCAGCATCATCCAGCGCATCAACGAGGCACTGGGCCGCGAAATCATCCACGAAATCATTTTTAAGTAACCACGTCACAATGAACACCCACGCTATCCAAGCACAATATCCCTTCAAGCGCAAGACACAAGTGCAACTGCGCTTCAACGACATCGACGCCCTGGGCCATGTCAACAACTCGGTGTATTTCCAGTTCTTTGACCTGGCAAAGACCGAATACTTCGCCGGACTGGAGGTCAATGCCGACATCAACTGGTGCCGCCCGTCGATTGTTATCGCCAACGTGAACTGCTCCTTCCTGGTGCCCACCGTATTCCAGGAGCCCGTCGAGGTGCTCACCCAGTGTGCCCACCTGGGCAACAAGAGCCTGACGCTGCTGCAGCATCTGGTCAACCGTGACACCCGTGAGCTCAAGGCCACCTGCGCCACCGTCATGGTCAACCTCGACCCCGACACCAACCAGCCGGCCCCGTTGCCGCAGGTGTGGCGCGATGCTATCGTGGCCTACGAGGGCCACGAGTGACCGCTCAAGGAAAATCGCAACCCCTACCGTGCCGCCTGCTTGAGCTGTCGGCGCCGTTTTACCGTGGCTAGGTGGTTTATCACAAAGCCACCGACAAACGACATCAACGCCAGCGCCAGGAAAACGCCTGACAAAATGTACTTGAACATTGTCGCCTGCTGAGCCGTCGGACGCAGGCCATTGGATTCTATGAGTCCTTGTATATCAATATCAAACAGTAGGTAGACACCCGACAGCATGGTGCAGAAAACCGTGCTCATGATAAAACCGCTGCGCCACAGCGTGCCCCACAGGCTGTAGCCGAACAGATACTTGCCGTCGATATAGTCACCGATGATGTGTCCCGGCCGCAACAGCAGCTGCCACAGCGAGTACAGCAGCGACCGCGTCCCCAGCCCCCAGATGTCCATCACACCCTGGCGCACACTGTGCCAGCCGATGCGGCCCATGCCCGCCTTTTGCGAGCACACGGGACAGAAGTTGCCCGTGAAATCGTTGCCGCAGTTGTTGCAGTGCTGCACATGCTCATTATCGACCTTGTAATCATAGGGGCTCTCCTACCATTGCTTGAAGCGCTCACGCATGCTTTTCAGCTGTCCATATCAGTCAATTATTGTTGTAATGACCGCAAATATAGCAATTTTAATCTTTTAAACAAAAATTAGCACATGCCTATGGTCAAAAGCTACAACAAATGGCCAAAAAAGTAATTGGCAGAAGAGGGAAACTAGAAACTATTTACTACCTTTGCACGTTCAAAAACAATCACGACAACTTATGGACATAAAACAATCAATGAGAGAAATCCTGGAGGCCGAGAGCAAGGCCGTCCTTAACATACCAGTAACCGATGCCTATGAGGAGGCTGTGAACCTCATCGTTGAGCAGGTCAAGCACGAGGGAGGCAAGCTCGTCACCTCGGGCATGGGCAAGTGTGGCCAGATTGCCGACAACATCGCCACCACCTTCTCGTCGACGGGCATCCCGGCCATCTTCCTGCATCCCAGCGAGGCCCAGCACGGCGATTTGGGCGTGATACAACCCCACGACGTGCTGCTGTTGCTGTCCAACTCGGGCCGCACCAACGAAATCTGTGCCCTCGTGTCACTGGCACACAACCTGTATCCCCAACTCAAGATTGTGGTCATCACGGGCAACAAGGACAGCGAGTTGGCCCACTTGGCCGACATCTGCCTGTGGACCGGCGACACCCGGGAGGTCTGCCCCCTGGGGCTGACGCCCACCACCTCGACCACGGTCATGACCGTCATTGGCGACGTGCTGGTGGTCAACACAATGCGTGCCACAGGGTTCACGCGCGAGGAATACGCCCTGCGCCACCATGGCGGCTACCTGGGCAGCATCGCCAAGGGCACCAAGTATTAATTCCACAGTTATCAAGTCATGAGAAAAATCATAGCCATCGGCCAATCGGTGCTCGACACCCTCTACAGCGGCAATCAACCCGTTAGAGCCTTCATGGGAGGCCGCATCGCCAACGCCGCCGCCATCCTGGGCACCATGGGACTTCACGTGAGCATGGTAAGCGAGTGCTGCAACGACCGCGTGGGCGACATCATCATCGATTACCTCACCCGTCACAACGTCGATGTCAAGTCCATTGACCGTTATACCGACGGATCCACGCCGCTGTCGGCCATTTTCACCAGCGACAATGGCCAGGACACAATCGTCAACTATGGCGTCTATCCCCAAGAGCGCTTTGACGTCGTGTGGCCACGCATCGACGAGGACGACATCCTGCTGTTCGGCTCGCTGTATGCCATCACCGAGCCCCAGCGCTCGGCCCTGTTCGAGTTGGTCAACTATGCCGTCGAGCGCAAGGCCATCATCATCTACCTGCCTGGTTTCCAGCATGGCATCAACTTCCACATTGCCCACGTCATGCCTGCCATCCTCGAGAACCTCGAGGTGAGCGACCTCGTGATTGCCCACGAGCGCGACCTGCGCGATGTGTATCCCGGCGAGACGGCCCAGCAGGCCTACTGTGATCACGTCGAGTTCTACTGCGACAATTACCTGCACATCCATCCCGACTTGTCGGTCACGCGCTTTGACAAGGGTGGCAAGGCCATGCCCCACCCCGCCATCGGAGCGCCCACGCGCCACATGCTCGGCTGGCAAGCCGGTTTTACCGCTGGCGTCATCCACGGATTACTCAAGAACGGCGTCACCCATGCCGACGTCCACCAGTTGCCGCGTGCAACGTGGGTCGACATCGTCACTGGAGCCCAGGCCATAGCCTCGTGCTGCGCCAACGCCGACAACTGCATGGATCCCTCGCTGGCAGTAAGATTTGCCCACGAGATTGCCACCAACACATAACATCTATACTATAAATCGATATAAATGAACTCCCTGTCCATCTCTGTCGCGATGCCGCGTCTCAACAACGACATGACCATTGCCCGAGCGCAAATGGCCGTCGGCGAGTCCATGCCCTCGAGCAAAGGCCTGGATGACGCCATCGTCACCGAGATGAAGATGTGCTACATCGACTACCTTATCACCAACAAGCGTGACCTCGAGGCCGAGCAAGTCATCGAGGAATTCATCTATGACGACGAGCGCATGCAGTCGTTGCCCGAGCTCCATGCCGCATGGCTGTGGCTCGCACGCATGGCACTGCTCATCGACGGGGGCAACCCATCGCTGTCGCTCGGCGCTGCCGAGAACGCGCTACTGGTGCTGTCGGGGCACATGGGGAAGAAAAACGAGGACTTCAACGCCATCGTTGCCGCCCTGCTGTTCAACCTCGCGCTCGCCCATCACGACATGGGAGACAACAGCCGCGCTGCCAAGGAGCTCACCAAGGCACAACAGCTGCTCGAGCGCCTCTCCAAACGCAACGAGGCCCGGTTCTCGGCCATGCTGCTCATGGCTGTCGAGGCTTCGACCGAAGTCATCAAGTCCAAGACCAAACAGATGAACGTGCTGGCCCATTACCAGAGCGCCAGCGAGTTATACATGAGCGAGCTAGACTCTGGCGACGCCAACGCCACGCGCACCGCCCTGTCCAATCTGGTCGACACCCTAGGCAAGGAAGGCGACATCATGCTCGAGATGGGTAACAGCCGCAATGCCGTGAAATATTACACCAAGGCACTGCGCTACCAGAAAAAGCTCGGTGAACGCATGGGCGAGCGCGACCTGCACCTGTCTATCGGACTGGCCAAGGCGCTGATGCGCCTCATCAACCGCCGCGCCGCCGCCGAACAGCTATTGCGCTCATTATTGCCACTGGCTCAGCGCCTGGATGCCAGTGCCGAAATCACCGAAATTCAAGACCTACTTAACAACAAGAACAAAAACGTGAACATCATGACACTGCTCAAGAGTATTTTCACCGCCGCCCTCATCATTGTGGGCACACTGGGTATGCAGGCACAGCTCATCGTCGGCCACCGTGGCTCGCAATGGGGCGTCGAGAACACCCGCGCAGCCTTTATCAACGGCGCCAACGCCGGTGCATGGGGACTGGAATGTGACATCCGCGTGACTGCCGACGGCACCTTTGTCGTCAGCCACGACGACAACTACAAGCGACTGGGAGGCCCCGAGACCAAGATTGCCGACATGTCGACCCAGGACGTCCTCTCGACCCGCCTGACGAGCAAGCGCCACGGCATCACCTATGCCGGCACGCCGTGCACGCTGGGCGAGTTCCTTGACATCTGCAACGAGCTCAATGTCGTGCCCGTCGTCGAGATCAAGGTGTGCACCAGCATCCACAGCAACACCAAGGCCGAGAACGAACCCGTGTTTGACGGTATCCCCGCCCTGATCAACCTCATTGACCAGAAGGGGTGCAGCGACCGCGTGGTCATCATCTCGTTCATGCCTGGCGTGGTGGACTTCATCCATCGCCATTACCCCGACATCACGGTGCAGGTGCTCGCTGGTGACAGCGACGGCACCATCGACGAGTGGGTGGACTGGTGCATCGAGCGCAAGATGGATCTGGACGTCGTCCACACCATTGTTACCAAGGCTGCCGTTGACCGCATGCACGCCGCTGGCCTCAAGGTCAACACATGGACGGTCGATAGGGTCGAGGACTTTGACCGCGTCAAGGCTGCCGGTGTCGATTACATCACCACCAACGCACGCTTCCCCAAGGATTTATAACAGCTAACGGCTTTAACGGCCCTATTCAAGAAAAGAGAATGTCAAGTGAATTGAATAAACTCCAGGGCGCTAATGCCCTGCACACCCTGCCCCATGTCGATGGTCTGACGGTGGGCATCGCTTGTGCCGAGTGGAACGAGAAAATCACCGGAGCCCTGTTACAAGGAGCGCTCGATCTGTTCGCCCGAGAGGGCTACGAGGACATCACTGTCGCCCGAGTGCCAGGGACTGTCGAGTTGACCTATGCTGCCGCCCAGATGGCCCGAACTGGCCGCTATGATGCCGTGATCATGATTGGTTGCGTCATCCGTGGCGGCACGCCCCACTTTGACTATGTGTGCGACAACGCCACCCAGGGATGCGCTTACCTCAACGCCACCCAGGACGTGCCCATCATCTTCTGTGTGCTCACCTGTGACGACGAGCAGCAGGCGCTCGACCGCGCCGGCGGAGCACTATGCAACAAGGGTACCGAGGCTGCCGAAGCCGCCATCAAGATGGCCCACTTTGCCCAGCACTTCGCCCACTAGCGCTTCACGAAATAGGATTTCATCAGCCGCTTGACGCGAGGCGACAGGGCAATGATGGTGAACATGGTGCACAGCGCCATCAAGGCAAAAGCCAAGTCCATGATGCTGACCATGACCTTGAGCGGAATCATCGCTGCAACAACAATCATCGCCAGGTAGTAGTAGTTGTACCACTTGACGTTGTGTGCGCCAAACAGATAGTTGGTGCACTTCTGCCCATAGTAGCTATAGGAAAACATCGTCGAGAAGGCAAAGAAGAAGACGATAACCATGAGCAGCATGTGGCCGATGCCAGGCAACAGCTGTCCCCATGCACCCAAGGCAACATAGAGGCCCTTGGGGTCGGTCAAGCCGACATAGTTGCCGGCGATGATGATGGGAATGGACGTCAAGGTGCACACCAGACCCGAGTCGATGGCAGGGCCAAGCATGGCGATCAGTCCCTCGCGGATGGGATCGGTGTTCTTGCTGGCACCATGCATCATCGAGGCAGTACCCACGCCAGCCTCGTTGACAAAGGCGGCGCGACGGGCACCCGTGAGGGCCACGTAGGCAAATGCGCCGAATCCCGCACGCATATCAAAGGCTCCCTCAAAAATCTGGCCGAACACGCCGGGAATGTCTCTAAAGTGCATCGCCATGATCACGAGCACCATTACCAGGTAGAGCACGACCATCACGGGCACGATGCGCGAGGCAAACATGGCTATGCGCTTGATGCCGCCCAGGATCACGCCGCCCACGATGGCGACCATCACCAGTCCCATGATGAAACGCAGCGTCAGCGTGTTTTCAATGCCCATCGGCGTAGTGAACACGGTGGTCACCGACTCCACGAGCTGGTTGGCCTGCATGAAGCACAGCGTCCCCACCAGTCCAAAGACCGAGAATGCCACGGCCAGGGGTTTCCACTTCTTGCCCAGACCCTGGGTGATGATATACATGGGACCGCCCTGCACCTCGCCGGCACTGTCATGCCCCTTGTACATGATTGACAAGGTTCCCTCAAAGAACTTGGTACTCATACCCACCAGGGCACTCACCCACATCCAGAAGACCGTGCCCGGGCCACCGATAGACAACGCGATGGCCACACCGGCAATGTTGCCCATCCCGACGGTGGCTGCGATGGCGCTTAACAGGGCCTGAACCGAACTAATCTGTCCCGACTGCTTGCCGCTGTCGCTGGCCTGCTTGTCTCGCAGGGCGCGCATGGCCCATGGCAGACGCCTAATGGACACCGCCCCCGAATACAGGAAAAGAAACAAACCGCCACCGATGAGCAGAAAAAACTCAGGATAGCCGCAAACCGCGTCACTGACCGTCACAATCCAGTCACCCAAAGCATTGAGCATGTTTTCCATTATCACAAATAAGTATAAAGTGAATGTTTGGGGCAAAGATAAACCATTTTTCCCGAACCGCAACCAATCAAGGGTATTAAAAACCAAAAACGAGGCTGCTCTCGCAGTCTCGCTCCTGGCGCTTCTTCTTGGACTTGAACCAAGGACCCCCTGATTAACAGTCAGATGCTCTAACCAACTGAGCTAAAGAAGCATTCCTCTCTAAATATCTATCTATTATGTTGCGCTTCTTCTTGGACTTGAACCAAGGACCCCCTGATTAACAGTCAGATGCTCTAACCAACTGAGCTAAAGAAGCATTCCGTTACACCTTGTCGGCTACCCTGCCGAAAAATGCGGTGCAAAGATAGTGCCAATAATTGAACTGTGCAATAAAAAAATGAAAAAACTTGATTTTTTTCTGCTATTTAGGGATTTTTAGGCCCCTATATCGGGCAAAATTCGGGGATAAGTAGTATTTTCGCAGCCACAAACACATTATAAATAATGAAAAGGATGCTGAAATATCTCGCTTGGGGATGCGTCGCCCTGTGTGCCGCCGCCCCAGTGGCGCTAGCCGACAATGACAAGGCTGTGAACGATGACACCGCCGTGGCGCGCAATCTGGACATCTTCAACTCGCTGTACAAGGAGTTGAACACATTCTATGTCGACACCATCGATGCCCAAAAGGCCATCGAGAACGCCATCAACGCGATGCTCGACGACATCGACCCCTACACCGAGTATATTCCTGCCAAGGAGACCGACGAGTTCATGACTATCAGCACCGGCGAGTATGGCGGCATCGGCAGCTACCTGATGGAACGCACCATCGACGGTAAAAAGGGCGTGTACATCAGCGGACCCTACAAGGACAGCCCTGCGGCACGTGCCGGGCTGCGCTCGGGAGACCGCATTATCATGATTGACGGCGACAGCACGGCCGGATGGGCCAGCGACCAGGTGAGCAAGCGCCTCAAGGGCCAAGCCAACACCAACCTGACGGTGACCGTCGTGCGACCATACGATGAGGACAGCGTCAAGACCTTCTCGTTCAAGCGCGAGACCATCAGCGTCAACCCCGTGCCCTATTATGGCATCACTCGCGGCAATATTGGCTACATCGGCTTGACAACCTACAACGAGAAGTCGGCCCAGCAGGTGCGCGATGCGCTCATTGAGCTCAAGAAGGATCCGCGCGTCGAGAACATCGTGCTCGACCTGCGCAGCAACGGTGGCGGCATCGTCGAGGGAGCCATCCAGATTGTGGGCCTGTTTGTCCCCAAGGGGACTCAGGTGTTGCAGATGCGTGGCCGTGACAAGTCCAGCGAGCGCACCTACAAGACCACGGTCGATCCCGTCGACACCGATATTCCCCTGGCCGTACTCATCGATGGCGGATCGGCCAGTGCGAGCGAAATTACCGCCGGTGCCTTGCAGGACCTGGACCGCGCCGTCATCATCGGCACACGCTCGTTTGGCAAGGGACTGGTGCAATCGACCCGCAACCTGCCCTATGACGGCATGCTCAAGGTCACCATTGCCAAGTACTACATCCCCAGCGGACGCCTCATCCAGGAGGTGGACTATGGCAACCGCAATGCCGACGGCTCCTTCAAGAAAACCACCACCGACAGCACGGCCCGCGTGTTCCACACCGCCCACGGCCGCGAGGTGCTCGAGGGTGGAGGCATCATGCCCGACATCAAGATCGAGCCGCGCGAACTGAAGCGCATCGTCTATAACATCATGCGCGACCACTGGGACTTTGACTTTGCCACGCGATATGTCGCACAGCACAGGGACGAGATTGCCGGCCCGGCCGAGTTCCAGGTGACCGACAGCATCTTCAATGAGTTCAAGGCATTTATCAACCCCGACAAGTTTGAGTATGACAAGGTGTGCGAGCAACAGCTGGCCACCCTGCGCAAGACAGCTACTGCCGAGGGCTACATGAACGACTCGACCCAGGCACAGTTCGACCGACTCGAGGCGCTGCTCAAGCATGATCTGGACCATGACCTGGATCTGCACCGCCGCGACATCTCCTATCTCCTTTCCCAAGAGATCATGGACCGCCTCTACTATCAGGGCGGACAGGTCGAGAACTCGCTCAAGGACGACGAGTACCTCGACAAGGCCAAGGAGATGTTTGACAAGGCCGGCGAGTATGCCCGCCTGCTCAAGATCAAGGCCAAACCCGCCAAGAAAAAAAAGAAGAAGTAACACGCCACAATGGAAATAAGGGAACTGTGCACATTATTTAATAGTAAGGTGCGGCTGGCTGCAGTCAAGAAACTGCTGGCTGGTAGCGGCAATGCGGTGATTGACGGGCTGGCAGGGTCTAGCGCGGCAATGCTGCTGGCTGGACTGCCACGACAGTCGTGTCCCTACCTGATCGTGGTCAACGACCTGGACGAGGCGGGCTACATGTATAATGACTTGTGCCAGATCTCGAGCGACAAGCGGGTACTGATTTTTCCCTCGGGCTACAAGCGCGACATCAAGTACGGCCAGGTTGACGCGCCCAACGAGATCCTGCGCACCGAGGTGCTCAACCGCTGGTATGAAGACCCCGACGTGCAATGGGTTGTCACCTACCCCGAGGCGCTGGCCGAGCGCGTGCGCCGTCGCGAGGATGTACAGGCAAGCACCGTGCAACTGCATGCCGGTGGCACGGCCGACCTGGGCGAGACCGCCGCTCGATTGCGCGAACTGGGTTTTGTGGCCACCGACTATGTCTATGAGCCGGGCCAGTACAGCGTGCGCGGCTCGATTCTCGATGTTTTCTCCTACAGTAACGAGTTGCCTTACCGCATCGACTTCTGGGGCGATGACATCGACTCGATACGCACCTTCAACGTCGAGACCCAGCTCAGCGAGGAGCGCCTGGAGCATGTGAGCATCCTCAACAACGGCATGACGACCGGCGGCGACAAGCAGGACAACGTGTCGCTGCTCGATTACATCGGCGACGACACCATCGTGCTGTGCCGCAGCGAGCAGTGGCTCAAGACGCGCATCCGCGAGATTGCCCAGGAGGGGATGTCGGTGAGCGCCATCATCGCCGACGAGGGCGACACCCAGGCCACCAGCAAGGTTGTGGATGCCGACCTGTTCATCCATCGCCTGGAGCAACTGCGCCGCATCGCCATCGTCAACGGCGAGGCAGCTCCCGAGCGCGGGCTGAAGCACTTGTCACTCCACTGCAAGCCCCAGGGCATTTACCACAAGAATTTTGATCTCATCGCCCAGTCGTTCACTCAATTCATCGCCCAGGGATACAAGATCCTTATTCTGAGTGACAGTGCTAAGCAGATCGAGAGGTTGCACAACATCTTTGAGGACCGGGGCGACCACATCACCTTCGAGCCCGTGCTGCGCACCGTCCACGAGGGTTTTGTCGACGACGACTTGAAGCTGTGCGTGTTCACCGACCACCAGATCTTTGACCGATTCCACAAGTATAACCTCAAGAGCGACAGGGCCCGTTCGGGCAAGCTGGCCTTATCCCTCAAGGAGCTCCAGCAGATCGAGAAGGGCGACTACATCGTCCACGAGGACCTGGGTGTGGGCAAGTTCGGCGGGCTGATACGCACCTCGATGAACGGTACGCCCCAGGAGATGATTAAATTGACCTACCTGAACGGCGACGAGGCTTATGTGTCGATCCACTCGCTGCACAAGCTCTCGAAATACCGCAGCAAGGAGGGCGAGGCCCCACGCCTGAACCGTCTGGGCTCCAACACGTGGGCCAAGATGAAGTCGCGCACCAAGAGCCGCCTCAAGGACATTGCCCGCGAGCTCATCCGGCTCTATGCCGTCCGCCGCGAGCAGAAGGGATTTGCCTATACCCCCGACGGCTATCTGCAACAGGAACTCGAGGCTTCATTTATCTATGAGGACACGCCCGACCAGCTCACGGCGACCCAGGCCGTCAAGGCCGACATGGAGAGCGACAAGCCCATGGACCGTCTCATCTGCGGCGACGTGGGATTCGGCAAGACCGAGATTGCTGTGCGCGCTGCCTTCAAGGCCGCCACCGACGGCAAGCAGACCGCCGTACTAGTGCCCACCACGGTGCTGGCCTTCCAGCATTACCGCACCTTCAAGGAGCGCCTGCATGACTTCCCCGTCAGGGTGGACTACCTGAGCCGCGCCCGCAAGCCCAAGGAGGTCAAGCAGTTGCTAGCCGACCTCAAGGAGGGCAAGATCGACATCCTCATCGGCACCCACAAGCTCATCGGCAAGACCGTCCAGTTTCACGACCTGGGACTGCTCGTCGTCGACGAGGAGCAGAAGTTTGGCGTCGCCGTCAAGGATAAGCTCAAGCAGATGAAGCTCAACGTGGACACCCTCACGATGAGCGCCACGCCCATCCCCCGCACGTTGCAGTTCTCGCTCATGGGCGCCCGCGACCTGAGCACTCTGACCACCCCGCCTGCCAACCGCTACCCTATCCTGACGACTGTGGGCACACTCAACGACGATATTGTGGCCGAAGCCATCAACTTTGAGCTCTCTCGCAACGGACAGGTCTTCTTTGTCAACCACCGCATCGAGCAACTCGAGCAGCTCGAGAACATGATACACCGCGTGGTGCCTGACGCCCGTGTGATTGTGGGTCACGGCCAGATGCCGCCCGAACGGCTGGAACAGGTGATCATCGACTTTGGTAACCACGACTATGACGTGCTGCTATCGACCACCATCATCGAGAACGGCATCGACATGCCCAACGTCAACACCATCATCATCAACAACGCCGACCGTTACGGCCTGAGCGACCTGCATCAGCTCAGGGGGCGCGTGGGGCGCAGCAGCCGCAAGGCCTTCTGCTACCTGCTTGTGCCTCCGGGCAAACCATTGGCCACCGACGCCCGGCGCCGCCTGCAGGCCATCGAGAGCTTCAGCGACCTGGGATCGGGCATACAGATCGCCATGCAGGACCTGGACATCCGCGGCGCCGGCAATCTGCTGGGCGCCGAACAGAGTGGTTTTATCGCCGACCTGGGCTATGAGACCTACCAGCGGGTGCTCAAGGAGGCCGTCACCGAGCTGCGCACCGAGGAGTTCGCGTCCACCTTCGCCACCACAAGTGGCCAGCAAGATGACTTGCAGGATCAGGCGTCAGACTTTGTCACCGATTGTGTCGTGGACACCGACCTGGAACTGATGTTTCCTGCCAGCTATGTACCGCAAGAGAACGAGCGCATCACCCTGTATCGTGAATTGGACAACATGGAGACCGATGATCAGGTCGAGGCCTTCGAGAATAGGATGGTGGACCGTTTCGGCAAGATTCCAGAGATGGCTGCCGAGTTGATACGCATCGTGCCGTTGCGCCGCACGGCGCGCCGCCTGGGCATCGAGAAACTGGTCATCCGCCAGTCGCGTATGCACCTGTTTCTGGTGGGAGAGGAAAACATCGCCTATTACCAGTCACCCGCCTTTGGACGGCTGCTCAACTACGTGCAGCAGAATCCCAGGCGTTGCACATTGAGCCAGAAGAACGGCCGCCGCAGCATCATCATCAGCAACATTACCAGCGTGAGTTCCGCTCTTTCCATCCTGCGCACCATCTCCCATCTAGAGAGCTTGTAGCAGGCTGCGGTACTTGTCTCGCAGCTCGCGTGAGTGAGCAAGTACATCCAGGCTGGAAGGCTCCAGCTTAGTGTAATCCCTCATGATGTCGACCCACTCCTGCTCGAAGGTGTCGATCTGCGCCTTCATGTCCTGCTCATTAAAGGGGCGACGCCAGTACAGGGCGGCCTTCATCTCTTGGATGTAAAACATCCATTTCACGTGATAATAAGCATTGATCAAGCCACTCCAGTTGCGGCAGGCATAGTCGTTGAGGTGCCCACCCCAAGTGGTGATCAGTCGGCGCGCATTCATCTCGTAGTAGTCCTTGACCTCGGGGGTCGAGCCCAGGTCACGGGCTTGCTGGAGCCAGGTGTGAAGCGAGGCATGGGGGTGATGATTGTTTAATTGGTCCAGGTCAATCATGAGGTCCTGCATGATTGCTTGATACCTTTCGAGCGCTCGTGTGTCGCTCTGGCTATAAGCACTGTCCAGGCGCGCCTTGACGTGGCGGAACAGGTCGCCCAGTAACTGGCGCCCCACCCAGATGAGGTCAATCGTCATGGCATCGGTCGTGACACTATCCTGCTCGAGCAACAGATCCCACACAGCCAGCAACTGACGCGCATTGTACTTGCCGAGGCGGGCGGCCTTGTCCAACTCGGGATAGGAGCACACCAGTGGAGCGGCGAAGTTGCCTGGCGTGATGTCGAGCACGCTGTCGTACAGCAGTTTCCAGGCCTGGCGTGCGGCATGGCTCTCACGGCCCGCATGGCGGTCGGCCAGCTCATTGACGACCTGCTCGTCGGTCTTGCTGTAATCCCAAGCCTTCTCCAGGATGTACTCATAGGGGAACTGCTGCACGTCCAGTCCCTCGAGCGTGGAGCCGATGCCCACCAGGTTGTCGCCACACTCGCTCAGGGCGCGCTCGATGCGCTCGCCAGCCTCCTTGACACGCCCCTGCACATTGGTATTGCCCCCGAAGTTGCCCAGGTAGCACCAGATGAACGGCTGCCCGTAGAAGCCATCGTGCTCGCGCCACATCTCCTTGTACTCGCAGTAGTAGTCGAGCATCGTCATCTTGCCTTGAGGCACACCCGTGAGCATGGCGCGGGTGCGCTCGCGGGTGTAATCCTTGCGCTGGTAGTAGAGGAACCAGGCCATCTGCAGCCACTCGGCATCGGGGTCAACAGCAGTGAGGCTCTCATAGATGTGCCGTGACACCCGGTTGAGGTACTCGGGCTCAAAGCTGGGCGGGTCCACCTCATTGAACGGGTCGATACCGTAGATATGGTCGGTGCCGAACAGCCGCGTCTGCTCCTCGAGAAACATGCGCTGGATGCGGCCATATAGCGGGTCCTCGCTGTTGAGAAAATAGGTGCGGTATCGCTCGTCAAAGCCGGCCCATGAGCCCAGGGCCTGGATGTCGGCATCGGGGAACAGGTCACGCAGCGCTCCTGGCACGTGACCGGCAAAGGCCGGCAGCACGGGCCGCATGCTCAATGCCCGCTCGCGCTTCACGATGCGCTGCTGCAAGGCGGTCTGCTGCGTGAGCCACTCCATGGGCAACGGGCCGCACCAGCCGTCGATGTTGGCCATGCGATGCCACGGCAGGTAAGCGGGGCCGGTAAAGTAGGCCCTCACCTGCTCGTCACTCATGCCCAGCCTGGTCCACACGTTATACCACACGGCCTCCTGCCCTGTAATCGCCAGTGGCAGATTCACGCCGTTAAGGGCCATCCAGTCGATGAAGCGCTCCCATTGGTTCCATCCCCAAAAGGGCATCGTGTAGCCCCAAGTGCAGTAGTTGAGGAAAAACCGCTGCGGCACCCGTGCCGTCACCCGCTCGGGCGCTGGCACATCGGGCAACACGCCTGGCAGGTCGGTAACGCCGCTGTACCACGACACTGTCACGCGACAATAACGGTTCAGGTAACGATTCAGCCCCACGGCCATCGAGCCCGCGTTATTGCCGCCGATGATCACCTTGCCACCGCGGCTCTCGAGCGTAAAAACATCCTTGTGGCCATCGGTGCCGATTTTCTTGAACTCCACCTTGTCGCTCAATGCCATCGACAGGCGCCGGGCAAGCGCGCGAGCCTGTAACACGTCATTATCCACCGCTGCCACCGCTGCAATAGCCACCAGCATTACTGCAGCCAATACCGTCAACCGTTTAATCATAGTTTCAAGAGTTTTATCGTTCAAACACACAAAAGTAACCATAAATCTGTGGAAAAACGGCATCGTCCAGCTGTTTTTTAGCACAAAATCGCTCTAACCGGCAGCGGTTAGAGCGATTTCATGGGAATCAAAAAGAATTCTTTTTACTTCCTGTAGGTCTTGGTTGCAGTGCCGTCGGCATTCTTGATGATGATCAAGCCGTGGGCGGCATTGATGTCGTCAATCTTGCGTCCCTGCAAGTCATAGTACTCAACATCCTTGGAGCCATCAATCAGCACTGCATCTACACCCGACCCAGGGTTCACGGGAGTGAATACCACATTGAAGAAGTCCTGTACATTCAGGTAGCCTGTCTTGTTGATGCCCATGCCGAAGGGCGAGTTACAGTTGTCGAACACACGCGTCTCGGCATCATAGTCAAGGGTCATCTGTGGCTGCACCAAGCCTGACCACGCGTCAAAGGCGATGAGATAGATGGGATAGGTCATCTCATATTCATCCTCATAATCGCCCAGATACTGCGGCAGGTCGATAACAAGTTTACCATCGACAAGGTGTCCCTTGACCCAAGCCTCGGGCAACAGTTCCCACAAGCCCTGGATATAGACCTCATCTTCCCAGAAGCCCACGTTGACTATGGTCTGGCCATCAACTTCCACACCATTGAACTGGGTAGTAAACGAGAAATAATACTCCTCGGTCTCGAGGCCATCGGGAACCTCGACGAGCATGTCTCGATGCTTGCTCACGGTGAGGCCCTGGTAGTAGTTCACGTAGTTGAGGTCGACCCTGGAGGTCGTGATAAAGACATAGTCGGTGGTCGTGTAGGTGTCAACGCCATCAAAGGTCAGCACCAGGTCCTTCTGGGTCGTAGTCCCTGTGCGGGGATCCATCTCGGCAGCCTTGAAGTAGAGCAAAGCCTCATAGGAGCCCAGCAACTGCCCATTGGCAAACGTGATGGTGTTGCCATCGACTGTGCCCTTGATCCAAGCCTCGGGGATAAACTTGGATATACCTTGCAGCCAAGCGACATCGCCATCAAAGCCCATCTGCACCGTAGCGCTATAGGGTTCCCACTCCATGCCGTCAAAGTTGGCCGTGCTGAGGTAATAGGTCTCGGTCTCGAGGCCAACGGGGGGCGTCACGGGTTGCTCGGTAGCAGGCACATAAACCGATTGATAGTCGCCAGCTTGCAACCACTCGTAGTCAAGGTACTGGAAGTTCTCGCCAAAGGCGCGGTTCATCGTACCCAGAATCATCTGGGGCGATGTGCCATTCAAGCTAATGGAGCCGTCATCGTTGATGGTGTAGGTCAGCTCGGTTACCGACTCATCATAGGTGTAGGTGCCCAGATCCTCATCATAGGTAAACACAGCCACCTGCACGCCCATCTCCATGGAGAAGGTGTAGGCCACATACTGTCCCATGGGTACGGTGATGGTCTTGCCATCCTCACTCAGGGTTCCCTCTACCCAGCCGTTGTAGTAGGACCACGAAACAGGGCGCTGGATGTATACCTTTTTATCATCGGCAAACACGATACTTACTGAGCCGTCCTGTTGCTCACTAATGATCTCATAGGGCCACTCATCCTCGGCAACATTATCCTTCTCGACCTCACGGATAACGCCACCCGTGCGCTGATACAGCCGTAGCTCTCCGTCGGGCTGCTCTTCAATCACCGTGGGCACAAAGGTGTCCTTCTCGACGATCGTATAATGGAAGGTCATCTCGGGATTGCTATAACCCGTTGCCATCACGGTAATGCAACCGGCTGGCACCGTGAGGGTGTAATTTCCCAGCTCACTGAGCGGTTCCATCATGTAGATGAGCGCATTGCCGCCCACTTCCATCAAGGCGCACCCATAGACCACGCCCGTCTCATCGTTGACAAGTTTGGGCTGTGCGTCACTATCGACCTCGACCATTGAGCCATAAGCAATAGTGAAGTTCTGGAGCATATAGACATCGCCCTCGGCGGGATTGATCGTGGCTACAGGAGTCTGTCCGCCCTCGATGGTGTAGTGGAAATTGAGTTCCCGCACCTGCTCGCCGAGCGTGTAGATCACAACGGCTCCTGCGGGAATCGTCAACGTGTAGTCACCGGCCTCGGTGACCTGCTGGTCAAAGTTCACCAGCACATTGTATCCCACGTCAATCATCTCGGCACGATAGACGGCACCCGTCGAGTTGTTGGTCAATGTGGCACGGCTGCCATACTCGATCTCGCCCACATAGGCCGGGAACGTGATCGTGAAGTTCTGCAGGCTCTCGACCCTGCCCTCGGCGGGATCAATCGCAATCTGGTCATAGAAGGAAGGCTCACCGCCCTCGATGGTGTAGTGGAATTTGAGTTCCTGGACCTGCTCGCCGAGCGTGTAGATCACGACGGCTCCTGCTGGAATCGTCAGCGTGTAGTCACCGGCCTCGGTCACTTGCTGGTCAAAGTTCACCAGCACATTATAGCCCACGTCAATCATCTCGGCACGATAGACGGCACCCGTCGAGTTGTTGGTCAATGTGGCACGGCTGCCATACTCGATCTCGCCCACATAGGCCGGGAACGTGATCGTGAAGTTCTGCAGGCTCTCGACCTTGCCCTCGACGGGATCAATTGTGATCTGGTCATAGAACGAGTTCTCCTGATCCTTGATGGTGTAGTTGAAACGCAACGGCAGCATCGGGCTGTCGAGCGTGTAGATAACGATGGAGCCAGCAGGTATATCCAGCGTGTAGGCACCCGGCTCGGTGACCTCCTCAGCAAAATTGACCAGCACGTTATAGCCCACGTCAATCATCTCGGCATGATAGACGGCGCCCGTGTTGACATTGGTTAACGTGGCCTGGCTACCATACTCGATCTCGCCCACATAGGCCGGGAACGTAATCGTGAAGTTCTGCAGGCTCTCAACCTCGCCCTCGGCTGGATTGATCGTGATCTGGTCATAGAACGTGTCACTGCCACCCTGGATGGTGTAGTGGAAACTCATCGACTCAAGAGGCTGCCCCTCGACTGTGATTGCCCCCTCGGGGATGTTCAGCACATATTGTCCCGGCTGGGTGCAACGTTCTTCAAAGTCTACAAACACGGTAGTGCCTTCATCGTCGGCCATCATGCCGCCATCCAGCACGTCTCCCCCTCCCTTGACCAGTGTGGGGATGGCGTCCTCATTGACAACAACAGCCAAGTCGCCAAAAGTAATGGTAAAACTCTGCAGGCTAGTCACGTTGCCCTCGGCTGGCGTAATCTCCATCACGTCGAGAGGGTCAACGGCAGCAATAGCGACTGAGCTGTAGGAAATAGCCATCAACACGGCTACAAGTTGTACAATCTTTCTCATTGTCCTTAAAAATTAAAATTGATAATGCTTACTCTTAACAGATTCTTTCAATTTTTGATAACTCTGCAAAAATAGTAAAACTAAGCAATTCATTGTCACAAAAATTAGACAAGTCACCCCTACTGAGCCTCAATCTCCTGAAAACTACGGTTTTCAGCGCCAGATTCAGCCATCATCTCGAGCCATCGAGCACGCCCATCAGTTTGCTTACAATTATTTTGAGATTGGCATAATTTATTTGCGGTTTAGTTGAAAACATGCGGCCCCAACTTGTATTTCATCATAATGTTGCATAGATTTGCGACAATAAATCATGTTTTAATTCAATCAAAATACACCTAAAGTTTCACATTATGATGAGAAAGCGATTTCTTCTTGCAGCCATGCTCGCCATGGCAAGCTTATTGGGCTATGCACAGCAAACGATGTGGATCCACACCGGGCATGTGCACTGGGCCTACAACACCGAATCGGTGGGCACGATGCCGTATTCGTCATCAAGTCTGCTCACAGTATTGGAGAAGGGCTTTACCCTAGCCGATGTGGACAGCGTTACCGTCGCCAGCGAGACGTTTGCCGACGACAATGTCCTCGTCAAGTACAACAACACAGTGGCCGACGTGTATGTGGCCGGTAACATCGCTAACCACATCACCGCCCAAGTGACCGGCGCTCGCGTCGCCGTCATGCAGGACGCCAATGTGGCCACCGAGTACACTTACACCCTACAGGGAACCAGCAGCAGTGGCTGCTTCTACCATGCGGGCTCCTACAAGATGACGCTCGTGCTCAACGGCGTCAATCTGGTTAACCCCGACAGCGCGGCCATCAACATCCAGAACAGCAAGCGCATCGCCGTGCAGCTGGCCGATGGCACGACCAACATGCTGGCCGACGGCAGCGCCAACACCAAGAAGGCGGCCTTCCTGGTCAAGGGCCATGCCGAGTTTGCTAAGGGCGGCTCGCTCACCATCACGGGTAACAAGAAGCATGCCCTGGCATGCAACGAGTACATGGAGGTCAAGAAGACCGTCGGCACCATCACCATTACCGGTGCCGTGGCCGACGCCATCAACGTCTCCCAGTACTTCCAGATGAACGGTGGCACCGTCAACATCCAGAGCTGCGGTGACGACGGCATCCAGGTCGATGCCGAGGACACTGCCGACCCGACGCTCGACGGCCACGTCCTGATACAGGGCGGCACGCTCACCGTCAACGGTAGCGCCGACGCCACCAAGTGCATCAAGGCCGAGGGCAGCATCGACATCACCGGCGGCAACATCACGCTCAACCACAGCGGCACGGCTACCTGGGATGACACCGACCTCAAGATCAAGGAAGCTACGGGCCTGAGCAGCGACCGCAACATCACCATCAACGGTGACGCTGCAGTGGTCAACATCAAGATGACTGGCAACGGCACCCGCGGCATGAAGTGCGACAGCACGCTCACGGCCACCGCCGGCACTATCGACATCAACTGCACGGGCGAGCCCTGGGCCTATGGAACGACCGACACGACCAACGTCAAGTGCGCCAAGGCCGACTATGCCTTCATCCTCAATGGTGCAAACTTCAAGTGCACCACCGTCAAGGACGAGGCCGAGGGCATCCACAGCGAGGGCACCGCTCTGATCAGCGGCGGCACGTTGACACTCAATACCTATGACCACGGTATCAAGACCGACGGCGACATGGAGATCACCGGCGGCACCATCAACTTTACCGTCACCGGGACTGCCAGCAAGGCCATCAAGCCCACTGGCGACCTCCACGTCACGGGCGGTACCATCACGGGCACCGTGAGCGGCGGTGGCGAGACCTATTCCGACAACAGTGCCAGCGCAGCTGCCTGCATCAAGGGCAAGGCCAATGCCGTGATCGACGGCGGCACGTTCAACCTCACGGCAACAGGTGCCGGCGGCAAGGGCATGAACTTCAATGGCACGCTCACCATCAACGACGGCAACATCACTGTCAAGACATCGGGTGCCAAGTTCGGAGAAAGCAGCGGCGGCGGCCAGGGTCCTGGCGGCGGCGGCTGGGATCCCTGGGGTGAACCGGGCGACACCAGCAGCGACGGCTCATCATCGCCCAAGGGCATCCGTGCCGAGGGCAACCTCACCATCAATGGCGGCGTCATCACCGTGACCACTACCGGTGGCGAGGGCGCCGAGGGCATCGAGTCCAAGGCAAACATGTATATCAAGGGCGGCTACATCGATGTCACCAGCTATGATGACGCTCTGAACAGCGCCTCACACATGTACATCAGCGGCGGATACGTCTATGCTGTGGCAACCGGCAACGATGCCATCGACTCTAACGGCAACATGTACCTGAACGGCGGCTACGTCTTCTGCTGCGGTAGCGAGGAAGGCCTCGACGCCAATAGCGAGGGTGGCTACACGGTCTACATCCAGAGCGGTGCCAACCTGATGGCTATCGGCGGCGACATGGGTGCCATCGAGAGCGGTGCATCACTCAGCCAGACCTGCTATCAGGGTACTGCAAGTGCCAACACTTGGTATGCACTCTATAGCGGCAACAACGTTGCCTTTGCAGCCTACGCCCCGACGTTCTCCAACCAAGGCGGTGGCGGCGGTGGCTGGGGTCCCGGCGGCGGCTCTTCCAGCAAGACCATTGTCGTTACTGCTCCCTCCACACCTAAACTCTACAGTGGCGTGACGGCCAGCGGCACCACCTTCTGGACCGGCAAGGGCGCTACCAATGCAACCGGCGGCTCACAAGTTTCACTTTCATCCTATTCTGGCGGTGGAGGCTGGGGTCCCGGTTGGTAATCCTCAAGTAGTTATTCGCATTATGAAACATCAATTTAAGAGTTCAAGATTATGAAGAAGACGATTATAACGATGCTTATCGCCCTGGTGGCTATCTGCTCCAGCGCCGAGACCTATAGCTACCTGAAATTTACCAAGGCCAACGGAACTACTGTGACCTGCTCGGTAGAGGGCATCAAGGTGACCTATGACGCCAACAACATCACCGTGACCAACAACGAGGGCACAACGACCATCGCCCTGGCCGATGTGCAGGACATGTACTTCAGCAACGAGGCGGGCAGCTCCAGCTCCTATAAGCTGGGTGACGTGAACAATGACGGCAACGTGAACATTGCCGACGTGACAGCGCTCATCGACTACCTGCTGGCCGGCGATGCCTCGAGCGTCAACCTTGATGCAGCCAACGTCAATGGAGACTCGGGGGTCAACATTGCCGACGTAACGGCGCTCATCGACTTGCTGTTGAGCGGCAACCCGTAAACAAGATTTCAACATTCATACCATCAATTGAGTGGCGCCATCGGGAACTAGTCCCGGTGGCGTTGCTTGTCATTACCGCCAATTTCGCTCTTCATTAGCTAAATCAGCGTTTATATTGTTCTCCAGCATTGCGACACGCCGTGAGCTTCAAGTGGGTCTGAGCAGGTCCAAGGCCTGCTATTCTATTCCTGGACAATAATCATTTAAAACTAATTCGCATTAGCCACGCAGGCTTCGCGCCAACGGCCTTATTATTGCCCATCATCAATCCTAGCGCCCTGGCACGAGCTTTCGGCTGGACAATTCCACCGAATGGGACTAATCCAAAGAAAAATTCTTAAAATATGTTAAAACATTTGGTCAATATAAACTCTTTGTTATACCTTTGCAGTGTACTAGTTGAGTAGTACACTAGATAAGCAATTATTCACCTTTAAAAATACTTACTATTATGTTACAAATCAATCACATCAGTTTTGGTTACAACAAGAAGGCTGGCGACCTGTTCAGCGACTTCTCGTTGAACCTCGAGGCCGGCAACGTGTACGGCCTGCTAGGCAAGAATGGCGCCGGCAAGTCCACACTCATCTACCTGATGACGGGCTTGCTGACGCCACGTGAGGGCGAGTCTCTGCTCGATGGCGTGAACGTGCGCCACCGCCTGCCCCAGACGATGAGCGAAATATTCCTGCTGCCCGAGGAGTTTGAACTGCCCCAGCTCACCCTCAAGCGCTATGTGAGCATCAACGCGCCGTTCTACCCACGCTACAGTGCCGACGACATGCAGCGCTATCTAGACATCTTTGATATGGGTGGCATGATGGATGTGCAACTGCACTCCCTGTCGATGGGCCAAAAAAAGAAAGTGTTAATGGCCTTTGCCCTTGCCACCAACACCCGCGTCCTGATTATGGACGAGCCCACCAACGGCCTGGACATCCCCAGCAAGAGCCAGTTCCGCAAACTCGTCACCACAGGCATGAGTGACGACAAGCTGATGCTCATCTCGACCCACCAGGTGCGCGACATCAGCGACATCCTGGACCATGTGGTCATCATCGACCAGAACCGCGTGCTGCTCAACACCGGCATGGCCGACGTGACAAGTCGCATCGCCTTCAGGCCGCTGCGCGAGGGCGACCAGCCCATCTTTGTGCTTCAGAGTCCCTTCGGCCCGCTTGGTGCTGTCCGCGCCCAGGATGGCGAGGAGACCAAGGTGGACCTGGAGATGCTGTTCAACGCCACGCTCCAGAACCCCGCTGCTATCAACCAATTATTCACCACCTCTAAATGAACACCGCTATGAACACCTCTGTAAATCAAATATTCGACTGGAGCCGTTTCACGGCCACCGTGCGCAAGGAAGTTGTCGAGAACAAGCGCATGCTGCTATTCAGCATCATCGGCATCTATGGACTGTTGACCTTGATCATGATCCTGGGCAACCTGATTACACCTCAGAAGGATTTCTTCACTGATCCCGAGGTCTATCACATCCCTCAGATCATTGTAGGCAGCATTGCCTCGCTAGTAGTGTGCATCGTCGCCTCGCTGGCCTTCAAGGACCTGAAGACGAAACCTGGTCGCACCCACTATCTCACCTCGCCGTCATCGACGCTCGAGAAGTTCCTGGCTAGCGTGCTCATCTACGCGGTGGCAATGACGGTTGCCTTCTTTATCTGTGCCCAGCTGGCTGACCTGACGCGCATTGCCGCCCTGTGGTGGTTCAGGAGTGACTCCTTCTATGTCCCCGGCCCCATGAATTTCCTGAACAGCATTGCTGAAACGGTAAGAGGCTATGATGAAATAGCCGACGCAGCCAACATTACCAGCTACATGTCGCTGGTGATGTGGATTGGCTTGATTGCCAACATGGGACTGTTCCTGATGGGCAGCGTGTTGTGGCCCCGCCTGTCGGCACTCAAGACGTTTGCAGCACTTTATGCCGTTCAGTTTGTCGTGTTCCTGATTGCCGTGCCCGTTGTGCTCTGCGTTGGCGACATGGAGGCTTTTGCCCGTTGGTTCTTTGACTTTATGACAGGAGGCACCTTCTCTACGAGCATGACCATTTGGGCCAGTGTGCAGGCCATCGTGTTCTGGGCTCTTGCCTGGTACCTGTTCAAGCACAAAGACGTTGTTTCACTCAAGTGGTGGAAGTAAACCATCATCACAATAGAATAGAATTATGAACTTCAAGGATAATAAAGCGATTTACCTGCAGATTGCAGACCGCATCGGCGACCAGATCCTCGCCGGAACGCTGACTCCCGACGGAAAAGTGCCCAGCGTGCGCGAGCTTGCAGCCGAGATCGAGGTCAATGCCAACACCGTGGCTCGCACCTACGACCACCTGCAGCAGCAGGGCATCATCTACACCAAGCGCGGCCTGGGCTACTTCGTCAGTCCCGACGCCCGCGAGACCATCGTTGCCCGCCGGCGCGAGCAGCTCATGCAAGGCGAGATGGACTACTTCCTGGGCCAACTCAAGGCCGTGGGAATCACCCCCGAGGAGCTCCAGCAACTCTACAGCGATTACCTCAATAAGTAATTAACAGCCTACGAATTAACCGAATGAAACGGATTCTTATTTAACCAATGAGCGCGGATGCCAATTCGATCAATTCGATTAATTCGTAGGCAAAAAAACGATAAGATTATGGAACAGCAAGCATTTATCGCCACAGCAACAATGACCGTCATAGCCATTGTCAGCTTCATCACTTCAATCATCCTGCCCCACATAATGGCGTAATCATCGATAATATTTAAATAATTGTTGTATTTTTGCGTAGTTATAAAGGATGAGATTGCGTCTAAGCAATACATAAAAGATTCTATACATTTTTTAAAACTTTAAAGACTATGAAAGAAAAGAAATTATTTAGCGTGTTGCTGCTGATGCTCATGCTTTTCAGCACCAACGTGATGACGGCCCAGGAGATGCCGCCCATCCCTGTGGACGACGCCGTGCGCATCGGCAAGTTGGACTGCGGATTGACCTACTACATCCGCCACAACGACTATCCCGAGCACCGTGTGAACTTCTACATCGCCCAGCGCGTGGGCTCCATCCAGGAGGAGGAGAGCCAGCGTGGTCTGGCCCACTTCCTGGAGCACATGGCCTTCAACGGCAGTGAGCACTTCAACGGCGAGGGCAAGGGCATCATCGACTACACCCGTTCGCTGGGTGTGAACTTTGGCGGCGACCTGAATGCCTACACCAGCATTGCCGAGACCGTCTATAACATCAACGACGTGCCCAGCACCCGCCAGAGCGCTATCGACTCCTGTCTGCTCATCCTCAAGGACTGGAGCAACGGCCTGCTGCTCACCGACGAGGAGATCGACAAGGAGCGCGGCGTCATCCACGAGGAGTGGCGACTGGGCCAGAGCGCACAGATGCGCATGCTCGAGCGTCAACTCGAGACGCTGTTCCCCGACTCCAAATTCGGCAAGCGCCTGCCCATCGGTCTGATGAGCGTCGTCGACAACTTCCCCTACAAGGACCTGCGCGACTATTACCACAAGTGGTACCGCCCCGACAACCAGGCCCTGGTAATCGTGGGTGACGTGGATGTGGACCACATCGAGGCCCAGATCAAGGAGATGTACAAGGGTTACACCCTGGATCCCAATGCCGCCCAGGTGACCCCCGAGCCCGTGCCCGACAACGAGCAGCCCATCATCGTCGTTGACAAGGACAAGGAGCAGCAGTATAGCGAGGTGAGCGTGATGTTCAAGCACGAGACCGAGACCCCCGACGAGAAGAAGAACATCGACTACCTGTTGATCGACTACATCAAGGACATGATCGTGAGCATGCTCAACCAGCGACTGAACGACCAGGCCCAGGAGCCCAGCTGCCCCTTCAACCTGGCCTACTGCTATGACGCCGACTACATCCTGGCCAACACCAAGGATGCCTTTACCATCGATGTCACGCCCAAGGAGGGCATGACCGAGGCTGCAACCCAGGCCGTGATCATCGAGGCCCTGCGCGCCGCCAAGCATGGCTTCACGGCCACCGAGTTCCAGCGCGCCAGCGACGAGTACATGAGCCGCCTGGAGAAACGCTACAACAATCGCGACAAGATCTCCAACGAGAACTATGGCCGCCAGTACTGCAGCCATTACCTGGATGGCGATCCCATCCCCTCGATTGAGCAACTCTACCAGATCATGGGCATGATTGCTCCCCAGATCCAGGTCGAGATGATCAATATGGTGCTGCCCGAACTCATCACCACCGATGGCAAGAATCTGGTCATCACCAACTTCAACCAGGAGAAGGAAGGTGCCGTTTATCCCACCGTCGAGGGCCTCAAGGCCGCCTATGACGCCGCCATCGCCGCACCCATCGAGGCTTATGTTGACAACACCAAGAACGAGCCCCTCATGACCAAGATGCCCAAGAAGGGCAAAATCGTCAAAGAGAACGAGAACACCACCCTGGGTTACAAGGAACTGGAGCTGAGCAACGGCGCTCGCGTCATCATCAAGAAGACCGACTTCAAGCAGGACGAGATCAGCATGAGCGCCTTCCAGCGCGGCGGACAGTCGCTCTACGGCGAGAAGGACTGGGCCAACATGCAGATGCTGAGCGCACTGAGCAGCTTCACTGGTGTGGGCAACTTCTCCAACTCCGACTTGCAGAAGGCTCTCGCTGGCAAGCAGACGAGCGTTTACCTCACCATCGGCGACATGACCGACGAGCTGCGGGGCAACAGCACTGTTAAGGATCTGGAGACCATGTTCCAGCTCATCTACCTCAACTTCACCGCCCTCAACAAGGACGAGAAGAAGTTCAACCAGACCATGAGCCTGATGGAGACCCAGCTCAAGAACAAGGACCTCATGCCCGAGATGGCACTGAGCGACACGATGCAATACGTCATCAGCAACCGCAGCTGGCGCCACAAGCCCTTCAATGTCGAGGACCTCAAGCAAGTGAGCCTGGACCGCATCCTCGAGATTGCCAAGGAGCGCACCGCCAATGCCGCCAACTATACCTTCACCTTTGTCGGCGCGATTGACGAGGCTACCATCCGCCCGCTCATCGAGCAGTACATCGCCAGCCTGCCCGCCAAGAAGGGCAAGAAGACCAACTGGGTCAATGACATGCAGATGCCTAAGGGTCAAGTCATCAACCACTTCACCCGCAAGATGGAGTCTCCCAAGGAGTATGAAATCGTCATCTGGCACAACAACGACCTGCCTCACACCCTGGAGAATGAGGTCAAGACCGAGATGCTTGCCCAGTGCTTGAGCCGCATCTATCTGCAAAAGATCCGCGAGGATGCCGGTGCCGCCTACTCGACCGACGCTGTCGGCCAGACCGGCATGGCCGGTGACCAGCCGCAGACGATGGTTCTCGCTGTATGTCCCGTCAATCCCGAATTTGAGGAGTTGGCCCTGAACATCATGAACGAGGAGATGAAGAACGCCTGCACCACCATCGATGCCACCGCCCTGACCGAGGCTGCCGAGCAGATGCTCAAGGACTATACCACCAGCAGCAAGGAAAACTGGTTCTGGAGAGGGGTTATCCAGGAATACCTGATGCATGGATATGATGGCGTTACGGGCTATGAGCAGATCGTCAAGGCTCAGACCCCCGAGTCGATCGCCGAGTTTGCCCGCCAGCTCTACAGCGCCGGCAACAAGATTGAGATCGTCATGGCTCCCGAGAAGTAAACTTCAATCAATCAGGTTTCTAGGGTGGCCGTCCACCTTAGAAACCTGATTTTTAACTCACATTATCTCCAACCCCCAAAAAACGAGCATTATGAAACAACTTGTACTACAACACAAAATCATGACGGCCATAGGTCTGTTGTTAGTGGCCGGAGCATTGCTTTTCACCACCTCGTGCGGTCCCGAGAAGCACAAGATTGATGACACCACGGTGCTGCCCTTCAAGGACAAGGCCGAACTCGACAGGTTGCTCAACATGCCCATCCTGCCCGACTACACCATCGAGGAGTATTACAACAAGACCGACTTTGTGTATGGTGACAAACAATTCGTCGTGTGCTGCAAGTTCCTTGAGGAAGTGACTCCCGACCAGGTCCAGAAAATCGTGGATCAGGTCAATCGTTATCAATACAACCGGTGGCACACATTCGATTTAGGTAAAGAAAACAACATGAGGCTCTTCTTTGACCTGGACACCACATTGACCGCTGGACAAAAGCGGCCCGAAATCCTGGGCGACAACATCTGCGTCGAAATTGAAATGATGTGCAGGCAGTCAGACTCATGGAAGGGTTTTGAAGTCGTGTTCAGGAACAATCGTGCCGACTACAGTGTCGTTGTTGACCGCGACACGCTATCCAAAGTGCTGGGCGTGGAATTTCCACCGCTGACCGAGATAAAACGACTCGATGAGGACATCTATTATCAATTTGATACGATTCCCAGCGAGGAGTTCTACCAAGCCCTGGAGAAATCACCCAACTGGAATACGGCACATATAAAAGGACACACTTTCTATGATTACAACTACGACGATGGGAAAGTGTGGGTTACCGCCGATCTGATTAAGGGAGAAACTGACTTTACCTTCTCCCGTCACAAATCAATACCTGGCCCCGGCGACGGCATCGTTGACCGAATCATGCGTTTGTTCTCATTCGGCGACAAGAAACAGGAGAGTGAGTGACAACAAATTCCTCATGCAATCACCAAGCTGCTGCATGTCCCGAAATAACTAATTATAATTAACATTACAATCATGGCTTATCTCGAAATCAACAACGTGGTGAAGCGTTACGAGGGGCACACGGCCCTAGCAGGCGTTTCCATGCAGGTCGAACAGGGCTGTGTCTATGGCCTGCTGGGACCCAATGGCGCCGGCAAGAGCACCCTGATACGCATCATCAACCGCATCCTCGCCGCCGACGAGGGCACCGTCACGCTGGGTGGCAAAAAGATGACCGACGACGACATCTCACACATCGGCTACCTGCCCGAGGAGCGCGGCCTGTACAAGAAAATGAAGGTGGGCGACCACATCGTCTATCTGGGGCGTCTCAAGGGCATGACCAAGCCCGACGCCGTGGCCTCGATGCACTGGTGGCTCGACCGCTTTGACCTCAAGCAGTGGGAAAACAAGAAGGTCGAGAACCTGTCCAAGGGCATGCAGCAGAAGGTGCAGTTCATCTGCACCGTCATCCACCGTCCCCCGCTGTTGATTTTCGACGAGCCGTTCTCGGGCTTTGACCCCGTGAATGCCGAGCAGTTGAAGGTCGAGATCCTGGCCCTGCGCGACCAGGGCAGCACCATCCTGTTCTCGACCCACAACATGGCGTCGGTCGAGGAGGTGTGCCAGCAGATCACCCTGCTCAACCATGCCCAAGTGGTGCTCACCGGCAGCGTCGATGAGGTGAAGCAGCAGCACAAGAAGAACATCATCGCCGTTCAGACACCCGACACCATCGAGCCTAACGACGCGCTGTTCACATTGCTACCCACAGACCCCCTGAGGAGCCATGACACCATGATCAAGCTAGCCAGCGGCGTGGAGGTGCGAGACGCCATCGCCTGGCTCAACGAGCACTACTCGCTCACGGGTTTCACCGAGGTGCTGCCCAGCATGAACGAGATATTCATCGAGACCGTTAATTCCACTAAAAATACCACTCCACAGCAACAATGAACAAGCTACGCCTCATTATCGCCCGTGAATACATGTCGATTGTCGGGCGCAAGTCATTCATCTTCATGACGCTGGGCATGCCCCTGCTGTTTATCCTCATCTGTGCCGTCCCCGTCCTGCTGGCCTACCTCAACGACAAGGGCAGCGACACCCAGCAGATTGCCGTCATCGACGAGACCGGCCGCTATGCTGCGGCGTTGCACAGCGACGACATGTACAGCTTTGTCGCCCTGCGCGGCGACACGGTGACCGACGCTCGCGAGTTCTATGACAAGTCCAACGGCAGCATCGATGCCGTGGTCATCATCCCCCGCGACGTGGACAGCACCGGCGTGGTCAACATCTACAGCGAGGGAACCATCACCCCCGCCCTGGTATCGACCCTGCGCGGCGCTCTCACCGACACCATCGAGGCCGCCCATCTGACGGCCATGGGCATCCCCGACATCCAGCAGATGATAGAGAAAGCCCATGTCAACGTGGACGTGCGCACCATCAAGTGGAGTGAGGCCGGAGACGAGCAGGCATCATCGACCGAGGCCGCAATGGGCCTGGGACTGATGCTGTCCCTGATCACCTACATGTTTGTGCTCATGTATGGCGCGATGATCATGAACAGCGTCATCGAGGAGAAGACCAACCGCATCGTCGAGGTCGTCGTGAGCAGCTGCCGACCCTTCCAGCTCATGCTTGGCAAAATCATCGGCGTGGGTCTTGTGGGCCTCACCCAGATGGCCATCTGGATCATCCTGCTCGCCATCGTGGGCACGGTGGCTGGTGGTGCTATGGGATTGACCAGCGCCCCGGCACCGTCGCCCGAGGCCATTGCCAAAGTCCAGGACCTGGGAGCCATGCAAGCCATCATGCAGCAGGTGATGTCGATCAACTACGTGCCCATCGTGCTCAATTTCATCCTCTACTTCATCGGTGGTTATCTGCTGTACAGTTCGCTGTTTGCCGGGCTGGGATCGGCCGTCGATCAACCGAGTGATTCGTCTCAGTTCACCACGCCCGTGATCTTGATCATGATCATCGCCTTCTATGCCGGCATGGCCTGCATGGAGAATCCCTCGGGGCCCATGGCCGTGTGGTGCTCGATCATCCCGTTCACCTCGCCTGTGGTGATGATGATCAGGCTGCCCTTCGGTGTGCCCATCTGGCAATTACTGTTGAGCCTGGGCTTGCTGTTTGGCACGGCACTGGCCATCACATGGATTGCTGCACGCATCTATCGCCGTGGTATCCTCCATTATGGCAAGAAAGCCTCGTTTGCCGACCTGTTCAAGTGGATGAAATGAATTAGAAGTTAGAAGTTCTATGAGAATCGTGATACAACGGGTGACCGAGGCCTCGGTCACTATCAATGGACAATTGCACAGCACCATCGGCCACGGGCTGATGGTGCTGGTGGGCGTCCGTGAGGGCGACACCATCGACGACATGCGCTGGCTGGCGCAGAAGACAGTGAACCTGCGCATCTTTGACGACGAGCAGGGCGTCATGAACCGCAGCATCATCGACGCTGGCGGCGAGGTGCTGGCCGTGAGCCAGTTCACCCTCAACGCCTCGACCAAGAAGGGCAACCGCCCCAGCTACATCCATGCCGCGGGCCACGACCTGGCCGTGCCCCTGTACGAGGCCTACTGTGACGAGGTGGCCCGCTTGCTGGGCAAGCCCACATTGAAGGGGGTCTTTGGCGCCGAGATGCAGGTGGCACTGGTCAACGACGGCCCCGTGACCATCATCATCGACAGCCGCCTCAAGGAGTGACGTCCTGACGCAACCGATGCACAATAACATCGATTTTATCACATATTATCGGTGTATTCATCCATCTTAAGCTCATATAATATTGTTTAAATTGATTTATCTTACCAATAAAAAACAAGAAAAAAGACGCTTGATGAGAAAAATTGTGTATCTTTGCGACAGATGATGAGATTTCTCGTTCATATTTGTATTATTTTCACAGCTCTGGCGTTTGTTTTCGCCGGCTGCACGCGTGCGCCGCACTATAATGACCGCCTCATCGAAGCCGATCGCATGTTGCATGCCAACATGCGCGACAGCGCGCTCTCACTGCTCGACTCCATCTCCCCAGACGAGCTCGTGAGCGAGGGCGACAAAGCCTATTACGCCCTGCTCAGCACCGAGGCCAACTACAAGTGCTACAGGCCGATAACAAGCGACGACACCATCAACCAGGCCATCAACTACTATGAGTGCCACAGCCAGGAGCACGAGAACCTCACCAAATCCTACTTGTATAAGGGCGCGGTCATCGACGTGCTCAGCGCGAGTGACACCGCCTTTCGCGCCGACTCGGCAATGATTTACTACAAGCGCGCCGAGGTCAACGCCATCAAGAACAAGGATGACTTCAATCAAGGATATGCCAACCTGCGCATGGGCAAGCTGTATTCCAACCACAGCGCTCTTGACGGCAGGGACATCGAGAAACTGGAAAACGCCTTAATTTGCTTCCGCAACGCAGACGACTCTTCCTACCAGATGATATGCATGAAAGAGCTGGGCGCCATGTATCGGTCAAAAAACACCAATGATGCCGAGAAATTCCTCACCCAAGCCATCGACATAGCAATATTGGAGCAAGACACGTCCTCTCTTATCGGCTGCCTGCACGACCTGGCGTATGCTTATTTCATGAGAGGAAATGAGAACAAACAGTGGTACAAAAAGGCCTATGAACTGCTGGCTCGCATCAAGTCCATCAAGCAGGACGAACTGGACTACAAGATATACACCACATCGGCATGCGTGTATGCCAAGTTGGGCATGCCAGACTCTGCCTCTCTATTCCTCAAGCAGGCCGAGAGCGTCAACCAGGCCATTGTCGAGACAAGCAATTATCTCGAAGCCAAAAGTCATGTCGCCCTCGCACGCGGAGACTCTCTCAACTTCTGGAAAATCAGCCACTTGTGTGACCGCATGACATTTGCCGCGCTCAACGACCCCGACATTGTCAACATCATGAATGCCGAGATCGACTTTGACCGGGACTATAATAACATGATTGAGCGCAACCGCCACAAGAGCAACCTCATCACGGCATCGGTCGTGGCTGCGGTTATCGCATTGCTGCTCTTGCTGGCGCTGTTGATGTATCACCGCAGCCACCGCTACGACAGGCTCGTAGCCGAGCTTAAGGACCAGTCCCAGAACCAGTTGAATGACCTGATGGGCCTTCAAGGCAACATCAGCGAGATGAAGATCCAGGATGAACGGCTCAAGAGCTTTATCTCGTCACACATGGGCATGATGCGCGAGATGATCGAGGCATGCTATCACGAGCCCAACAACCGCATCGCCGAGAACATGAAGCGCATTGTCAAGTTCCAGGACAGCAACAAGAGCAACTGGGTCAAGCTCTATGACTACATCGACATGGAGCACAACAACATCATGACAAGCACCCAGCAAAACTTCCCGCAACTCGACGACCGCGACCTGCTGCTACTGGCACTGACAAGCCTTGGATTCTCCTACATCCAGACGGCCATCATCATGGGATACTCCAACGCGACAAGCGTCAGCGTGATCAAGCAACGATTGGCCAAAAAAATGGGCATCAACGAGTCGCTCAACGACTACATCAAGCGATTCAATCCCGAGAAGAATTCCGAATAGCACCCACACAGCGGCACCAAGGCCGCGAGAAATCGCCCTCAAAAAAAATGTATTAGAAAGTTTTTTTCAACACATTGAATATCAGGGAAATAAAACAACGCTGTATTACGAAAAAATTTGGCTAATTCAGAAAATGGATGTAATTTTGCATCGTGAAGTTTTATGGATACTTCATTTTTTACACAATTATAAAGTCTAAACATACTAATTATTTATTGAACAATGAAACGTGCGTTTTTTATCATAATACTGGCCTTCATCTGCAGCCTGGTTTCCATGGCTCAGGACCGACCAGACATCACCCACCAGTCAACTGGACGTGATAGAATAGAAACCAAAAGTTTGTCTAGCCCTACCTTGACCTACTATTCAATGTACCGATTAATCTTAGTCAACGGGAATGGCTTGTCAGACTTCTATAATGTGATGATCAACAACGCCATGACCAACGAGATTGTCTATTATGCGGCAATCAGTGGCGACAACGATGTGATAGAAGCATCGATGTTGATTGCGGGAGTGGCTTATGACATCATCCTAACCGACGAGAACGGTACAACGTTTACATACGTCTTTGATGGTGGGGACATCTATTATACAGGCCACATGGTCGGCAAGATTAGGCCCGGATCCATCATCAACATGACATGGGACACTTGGTGATTTACATTTATTAGACGTCCATTATCACCAATTGACCAAACACAATTAATAATCGCAAATATAAGGAAAATGTTTAGATTTTAAATAATTAGTAATCCTTAAGTTTATTGAGAAACACACAGCATCATCCAGATAGCTGCCCGCCACTTATCCATGGCGGGTAGTTGTCTTTTTTTGGGGGGCACGCGTTGACTACAACCCAGGGGCCCAGTGACGAGGGGCCCAGCGGGGCCTGCCGTAATGGTTTTTTTGGCAAAATTCACATTCCTTATCACACCTATGTGAAAAATAATCGCTACTTTTGCAACTTGTAGCGCACAGCGCGCCCATTATCGAACTTTGAATCTATGATAAACCTGAGTGTAAACGTCAACAAGATAGCCACCCTGCGCAATGCGCGAGGCGGCAACATCCCTAATGTGCAACAAGTAGCGATGGATTGTGAGCGCTTCGGCGCCAACGGCATTACCGTCCATCCCCGCCCCGACGAGCGCCACATCCGCCGCAGCGATGTGTATGCCCTGCGCCCCTTGGTGCGCACCGAGTTTAATATCGAGGGCTACCCCAGCCCCGAGTTTATGGATCTGGTCCTGAGTGTCCGGCCCACCCAAGCGACACTCGTCCCCGACGCCCCTAATGTCCTCACCTCATCGGCTGGATGGGAAATCGAGCCCAACATGGACTTTCTCACGGGCATTGTCGACCGCCTCAAGGAAGCCGGCATCCGCACCAGCATCTTTGTGGGAACCGACGAGGACAACATTCGTGCCGCTGCCCGCACCGGCGCCGACCGCATCGAGCTCTACACCGGCCCATTTGCCGAGCAGTTCGACGACAATCCCGAGCTCGCCGTCGCGCCCTTTGCCGCCGCGGCCCGTGTGGCCCACAGCGTGGGCATGGGACTCAACGCCGGCCATGACCTGAACCTGCACAACCTCAAGTTCTTCCAGCAGCACGTGCCGCACCTGATGGAGGTCTCCATCGGCCATGCGCTCATTGCAGACGCCCTATACCTGGGTCTGGAAGCAACCATTCATGCTTACAAGGAATGCTTGAAATAAAATGCCGATTTCTGCGTTAATAAGATAATAACCAAATAAAGAAATAACGAATTGATATGTCAATCCTTAACATGATTCTCGCTCAAGTGTCGCCGGCCGACACCATGATTCAGCAGGCAGCCGACACCATTCAACAGGTCATCGACAGTGCTGCCCAAGTCGTCACCGACAGTGCGGCCGCCATCGCCGCCGCTACCGCTCCCGTTGCTGCCGAGCCCGTCGTCAAGGAACTCTCGGTATGGGACCTGACAATGGCTGGCGGATGGCTCATGATTCCGCTGGCACTGCTGGCCGTCGTGAGCATCTACATCTTCTTTGAACGCCTGTTTGCCATCAACCGCGCCAACCGCCAGGACAACACCTTCATGGACCGCATCAAAGAGTACATCCACCGCGGCGAGGTGGACCAGGCACTCAAGTTGTGCCAGGACACCAATACCCCCTACTCCCGCATGATTGAGAAAGGCGTCACCCGCATCGGCCGCCCCATGAACGACGTGCTTGTCGCCATTGAGAACGTGGGCAACATGGAGGTCGCCAAGCTCGAGAAGGGATTCAACTGGCTCGCCACCACCGCCGCCGGCGCTCCCATGATTGGTTTCTTGGGCACCGTCACCGGTATGGTACAGGCTTTCTTCCAGCTGGCAAGCGCCGGTAACAACAGCAATGTGACCATTCTGGCCAGCGGCATTTACCAGGCATTGGTGACGACCGTCGCCGGTCTGATTGTTGGCATCATCGCCCTGTTTGCCTACAACTACCTCACCTCGCGCGTTAACAAAGTGATGAACAAGCTCGAGGGCAAGACAATGGAATTCATGGACCTGCTCAACGAGCCGGCCAAGTAACAATATCATCAGCAAGTCCCTATGTCACTCAAGAGACAGCATCAGACCCTGTCGATGTTCAGCATGGCTTCGATGACCGACGTCATCTTCCTGCTGCTCATCTTCTTCATGGTCACATCAACGTTTGTTTTCCCATCGGCACTTGAGGTGAACCTGCCACAGAGCAGCGAGCAGACGGCCATCAAGCCCTCGACACGCATCTATGTGGACAAATACCTCAACATGTATGCTACCCAGACCAGCGACATGGGCGAGAGCGACCTGCTGCCCATCGCCCCCGAGCAGCTCGAAGGATTCATGCAGGCCCTCAAGGCTGGCAACCCCAACGAGTTTGTCGCCGTCTATGCCGACGAGGAAGTGAATTATGGCAAGATCGTGGAAATCCTGGACAAGGGCTCCAAGCAGGGCGTCAAGATCGTACTGGCCACCAAGCCCAGCGAGGCAACGTTTGGCCCCATCGCCACTGGCGACGACGCCACCCAGGACATCGCAATTCCCACCAACCCCTAACGCGTTTTTTTAGAGCATAATGGAAGACGATCGCCGCAAAAATAGCCTTTGGGCCCTGCTGCTCACCCTACTCATCACGGTGGGCACACTGGCCTTGCTGCTCAAGTTCACGTTGCGCTACGAGCATGTGCCCAACACGCCCGACTTGACCCAGCTCGCCCAGGACTCCATCTTGTTTGGCGGTGAATATGTCATGCTGGGCAACACCATGCACAACGTCGACAACGACCTCATGGATCAGCAGTCGGCCGACCAGAGCGCCTCTCCCGAACAGGGCGACAACCCCGACATCGATGCCGAGGACCTGGAAGACGCCGGCGAGGCCAACCAAAAGACGCCGCCACTGATTACCCAGAAGACCGAATCGCCACACAAGGTGAAAGAGCAGCCCAAGGAGGTTGAACCCCAAAAATCGGGTCCAACCAAGCAAAACGACAAGGTCGTTGACAAGCCCAAGGCCAAGAACAAGAACGCCGAGGCTCAAGAGACCAAATCCAAGAACACCAGCGAGCCCAAGAACACCAGGAGCAATGCCACCGACAACAGGGTGAAAAACGCCTTTGGCAGCGGTAGCGGCAAGGGCGGCGGACAACAAGGATCGACCGCCGGCAACTCCAGCCAGGGCGTGCTGGCCGGCAAGCCCGGCATCAGCGGACTGGTGGGTTACACGCTCGATTACTGGGCCAAACCCGTGCCCAACAGCAAATGGTCGGGACGTGTCACCGTGCGAGTCACCGTCAATCCTCGAGGACAAGTCACCAAGGCAACCGCCATCAGCGCGACAGGTGATCTCGCATCCCATCCCGAGGTAAGGCGAGCCTGTGAACAGGCGGCCCTCAAGTCCAGTTTCTCGGTGCCCAAGAACACCATGACCGAGGGCATCGGCACCGTGACCTACATCTGGCATTGACGGCACAACCCATCCCAACCTACACCTTCAAGGGGCCTCATCACAGCATCGAGGCCCCTTACTGTTTAGCGACTCCATCGGGAATAGGCAACCATTCATTGAATCTTTCTCTATAACCACTGAAATAATTTTGTAGTATTATCTATTTCTTATTACCTTTGTTTGTGACAAATGATGATAATTAGAGTGCAATATACCATTTAGAGACCATGAGATTTCTAAACCGACAAACCAAGCAAGAGAGTATCATCTACACGGTTGTATGGACGATACTGTTTATCGCGCCAGTTGTAGACCTGCTCTTCAACTACGACGCACACCACACCAACTGGATTGAACAAAGCTTGGTCGACTCCTGGTGCACCTTGCTCTCTTTTCTCATCTTGTTTTTGATTCACAACTATGTGCTTGCCCCCATCATTACCAAGCACAGGAAGGTAAAAACCTACATCCTGGGATGCATCGCTGTCATCGCCTTGTTCCAGGCCGGGCATTGCGCTCACAAGCCCAGTGACGTGCCCAAGGGGCCTCCCGACGTGAGCCAGGCGAGCAAGATGGCATTGCCACCACCACAGCCGCCTAGATATCTCCGACGACCGCCCGTCGACAAGCACGACGTGTCGGTGTTCATCATTGCCGTGATGATGATCGGGGCCAACCTGGGCGTCAAGTCCTACTTCATGAACGAGGAGGAGAAGAAACGACTGGCCAAGCTCAAGGAGCAGAGCCTTGAGCAGGAACTGGACTACCTGCGCTACCAGATCAACCCCCACTTCATCATGAACACCCTCAACAACATCCATGCCCTTGTCGACATTGACCCCGAGCAGGCCAAGGACAGCATCATCGACATGTCCAAGATGATGCGGTACCTGCTCTATGAGAGCGACAGACAATATGTGACGCTCAACAACGCCATCACCTTCCTCAAGAAGTACCTCAACCTGATGAAGCTGCGATATACCGACATGGTCAACGTCAAGGTCGATGTGCCCGATGCCAGCAACGACGACGTGGTGCTCGCGCCGCTGCTGTTCATCCCCTTTGTCGAGAATGCGTTCAAGCACGGTGTGGCCTATGACAAGCCATCGACCATCAACATCGACATTGAGCAGAAAAACGGGCAGCTGCTGTTCCATTGCCGCAATACCAAGAACAACGTCAAGCACGAGTATGGCGGCGTGGGACTGGCCAATGTCACCAAGCGCCTGGAACTCATCTACGGCAACAACTATTCACTGAATATTGACGACAAGGACGAGACCTATGACGTACTGCTCACCCTGCCGGCGATGTCGGCCAGCGACTTTAAACGCGCCGACAAGCACCACGCCGCCTCTCACCCCTCACAACAACAATAACAACCCCACTCACTATTAAAAATAAAAACAAGAAAAAGCTATGATTAAATGTATTGCAATCGACGATGAGCCACTGGCGCTCAAGAAACTAGTCACCTACATCAAGAAAATACCCTACCTCGAGCTTGTCGCCCAGTGCAACAGCGCCATCGAGGCCCAGCAAGTGGTCAACGACAATGACATCGACGCCATCTTCCTCGACATCAACATGCCCAACCTCAGTGGCATAGACTTTGCCAAGTCGCTCAACCAGGAGCACAGCAAGGGACCCATCATGGTATTCACAACGGCCTACAGCGAGTATGCCATCGAGGGATACAAGGCCAACACCGTCGGCTACCTGCTCAAGCCCTACGGCTTCGACGAGTTTGAAGCCGCCGCCCAAAAGGTGAAGGACATCTACGAGATCAGGCAACAGGCAGCAGCCGACGTCACCACACAGATCGACGACGACGGCACCATCTTTGTCAAGAGCGATTACAAGATTGTGCGCATCGACATCGACCACATCCGCTACATCGAGGCCATGAGCGAGTACCTGCGCATCTCCTGTGACGACAAGGACAAGCCCGTGATCGTGCTCCTGAGCATGAAGAAAATCGAGGAGCACCTGCCCTCGGCCATGTTCATGCGCATCCACCGCTCGTTCATCATCAACCTGTCCAAGATTGTCGAGGTCAAGAAGAACCACGTCATCCTCGAGGGAGACGCCTCGATGCCCATCGGCGACAACTACAAGGACGCCTTCATGGCCTATGTCAACAAGAAGATTCTCACCAAGTAACCTGTAGTAGTAGGGCATGGGGCATCATCCCTCACCTGGCCGCGCCCAGCGCAACCCCTCGAGAAATCATGCCACCCCCCAACACAATCAGCATGGTTTCCCACGCGAGCCAGGGGCGGCCCATCACGGTAGAGGGCCCATGCTTGACTCATCCTGTTATTCAACAATATTGTTTATATTTTTCTCATAGCTTTAATCGGGTGGCTCACGCGCGACGCGTCCAGCCACTCACTTTTATTTCAATTTATTGCTACAGATTGGTGATTAGGGAAAATTTTTGTAACTTTGCACGTTTTTAAGCGGTTATAAAATACATTCAAGACTATGAATATTTCCTATAAATGGCTCAAACGCTACATCGACACCGACCTCACACCCGACAAGGTGGCCGAGGCACTGACCTCGCTGGGTTTGGAAGTGGGCGCTGTTGAGCAAGTAGAAACCATCAAGGGTGGTTTGCGTGGACTCGTTGTGGGACAGGTGGTTACATGCATCGACCACCCCAACAGCGACCACCTGCACATTACCACCGTCGATCTGGGCGATGGCAATGAGCCCGTACAGATCGTGTGCGGAGCACCCAATGTGGCTGCCGGGCAAAAGGTTATCGTCGCCACACTGGGCACCAAGCTCTATGACGGCGACAAGGAGTTTACCATCAAGCGCAGCAAGATGCGAGGCGAGGAATCGCTGGGCATGATCTGTGCCGAGGACGAGATTGGCATCGGCACGAGCCACGATGGCATCATCGTGCTGCCCGACGACGCCGTGGTCGGCACCCCTGCCGCACAGTACTACGGCATCGAGGACGACTACCTCATCGAGGTGGACCTCACGCCCAACCGCATCGATGGCGCATCACACTATGGCGTGGCACGCGACCTGGCGGCCTGGATGAAGCGCCATGGCATCGACGGCAACCTGCACAAGCCCAGCGTCGACGCGTTTGCCATCGACCGCAACGAGGGCGGCATCCCCGTCACCGTCGAGAACACCGAGGCTTGCCCTCGCTATGCCGGACTCACCGTGCGCGGCGTCAAGGTGCAGGAGAGCCCCAAGTGGCTGCGCGACCTGCTGCTGGCCGTGGGACAACGCCCCATCAACAATATCGTCGATATCACCAACTACATCCTGCTGGGCACCGGACAGCCCATGCACTGCTTTGACCTGGCCAAGGTCAAGGGTGACCGCATCGTCGTCAGGACAGCACCCGCCGGCACCAAGTTTGTCACCCTCGACGGCGTGGAGCGCACCCTCACCGAGCGCGACCTGATGATCTGCAACGGCGAGGAGCCCATGTGCATCGGCGGCGTCTTTGGCGGGCTGGACTCGGGCGTGACCGAGGGCACCACCGACGTCTTCCTCGAGTCGGCCTATTTCCACCCCACCTGGATTCGCAAGACGGCACGACGCTTCGGCCTCAACACCGATGCTTCCTTCCGCTTTGAGCGCGGCATCGACCCCAACGAGGTCATCTACAACCTCAAGCTCGCCGCCATGCTCGTCAAGGAAGTCGCCGGTGGCCAAATCTGCGGCGAGATCGTTGACGTCAAGTCCCAGGACTTCCCCGGCTTCCCCGTCGAGTTGCGGTTTGACTATGTCACCGGCCTCATCGGCAAGGACATCCCCCACGACGTCATTCGCGACATCGTCAAGAGCCTCGAGATGGAAATCACTGCCCAGGACGACGACAAGATGCAACTCATCGTGCCCACCTATCGCGTGGACGTGCGGCGCCCCTGTGACGTGGTCGAGGACATCCTCCGCGTCTACGGCTACAACAACATCGAGTTCACCAGCGAGGTGCACAGCAGCCTCTCCAACAAGACCGACGTCGACTTCCGCGACGACATGCAGGAGACCGTCAGCAACCAGCTCACCAGCGTCGGCTACCACGAGATCATGAACAACTCGCTCACCGTCAGAGCCTATTACGAGGGCCTCACGACCTATCCTGCCGACCTGTGCGTGAAAATCATGAACCCCCTCAGCGGCGACCTCAACGTCATGCGACAGACGCTGCTGTTCGGCGGCCTGGAGAGCATCGCGCGCAACATCAACCACAAGAACCCCAACCTGCGACTCTATGAGTTCGGCAACGTCTATCGCCACGATAGCAGCATCAGCCAGCAGGAAAAAGCCCTCGCGCCCTACAGCGAGAGCACCCAGATGGCCATGTGGATCACCGGCAACAACCACGACGAGTCATGGGCCGACAAGGTGAGGGCACTCAACGTCTATGACCTCAAGGCCGACCTCGAGAACGTGCTCACGGGCATGGGCATCAACCTCAACGACCTCGTGCTCGAGCAGTGCGAGGACGAGACCGTTAACCCAGCCCTGCGATACAGCAACCGCGGCGGCAAGACCATTGCCGTCATGGGAGTCGTCGACGAGGCTCTGGCCAAGCGATTTGACGTGGACCAGCCTGTCTATTACGCACAGATCAACTGGAACCTCGCCTGCAAGCTCGCGATGAAAAAGGACATCAAGTACTCCGACCTGCCCAAGACGCTTCCACTGCGCCGCGATCTCGCACTGCTGGTCGACCGCACGGTGACCTATGACGATATCCGTCGCGTGGTCGAGGGCACCGAGAAGAAGCTGTTGAAGTCGATGACCCTGTTCGACGTCTATGAGTCCAACAAGCTCGAGGCCGGCAAGAAGTCCTATGCCATCAGCATGATTCTGCAAGACAACGACAAGACGCTCAACGACAAGCAGATCGACGCCATCATGAGCAAGATCATCAAGAATCTCGAGACACAGCTCGGCGCCAAACTCAGGTAACCCACCTACAGCTACAGAATAAAAACAAGATTAAAAACCAACATAAAAAGAACCAAATCATGGGAAGAGCTTTTGAATACCGCAAAGCAAGAAAAATGAAACGCTGGGGCAGCATGTCCCGCACCTTTACTCGCATCGGCAAGGAAATCACCATCGCCGTCAAGGCCGGTGGACCCGACGCCGAAGGCAACTCCCGCCTGCGCGCACTCATCGCTAACGCCAAGGCCGCCAACATGCCCAAGGAGAACATCGAGCGCGCCATCAAGCGTGCTAGCGAGAAGGACGCCGGCGACTACAAGGAGGTCATCTATGAGGGATTTGGACCTCACGGCATCGCCATCCTCGTCGAGACCGCTACCGACAACACAACACGCACTGTCGCCAACCTGCGCAACTACTTCAACAAGAAGGGGGGATCGCTCGGCAACTCGGGCAGCGTCTCGTTCATGTTCAGCCACAAGTGCTACTTCCATGTCGCCCCCAAGGCCGACGTCGATCCCGATGAACTCGAGCTCGAACTCATCGACTGCGGAGCCGAGGAATTTGCCATCGACGAGGAAGAAATGCTCGTCTCTGGAGATTTTGCCGCCAATGGTGACATCATGAAGTATCTCGAGGACAACGGCTTCGAGATCAAGAGCAGCGAGTTTGTATATGAGCCCGCCGACTACAAGGACGTCACCGACGCCGAGCGTGCCGACGTCGAGGCACTCATCGAGGCACTCGAGGAGGACGACGACGTCCAGAACGTCTTCACCACCATGGCCGAGGGCGAGGAGTAACCAACCCACCTCTCACCCGCAACCGCACCACACGGGCGGCCCCTCACCACCACATGAGAGGCCGCCCGTTTTTTCTTTTTTGGCGGGAAACGATACAACAGTTAGCCCTAAAAGTTTTCAAATATCGGGCGTCCAAGAAAAGTCCAAGCAGGCCAGCGGCCTTGACTCGTGTTTTCCACATTGTGACACGCCATGGGGCCGCAAGCGAGTCCAAGCAGGTCAGAGGCCTTGACTCGTGTTTTCCATATTGTGACACGCCGAGGGGCCGCAAGCGAGTCCGAGCAGGCCAGAGGCCTGCACAAGGCCAGCGGCCTTGAATATCCATAGCCCTAGGGCGCACTGGCCGAAGGTCAGTGTGGCCTAGGGGGGCGGCGAACACACAGAGCGGGCCTCGCAGAGGGCCAATAGCGACAGCATCAGGTCATTTTCTCATCAGTCCCGCTGGGTTTTGGGCTGGCCGCTATGTCATTGACACGATTTTTGTGTACCTTTGCGGCATGAAGTACTTGTTGTGGAGCATAGTGGCGACGATGGCGGTGCTCGTGACTGCCGCCACGGGCTGCGGGCGCGCGCCGCGCTATGACGCGCGGCTGGTGGCCATCGACAGCCTCATGCACGACGCCCCCGACAGCGCCCTGGCCCTTGTCCAGGCCATCGGCACCCTGCCCGCCCCGGCCGACCGCGCCTACCGCGACCTGCTGCTCACCCAGGCCCGCTACCGCTGCTATGTCACCGCCACCAGCGACAGCGACATCAACCGGGCCCTAGCCTACTACCGCGCCCACAGCGGCGAGCGCGAGAAGCTCACCCGGGCATTCATCTACAAGGGCGCCGTCATGGACGAGCTGGGACACCCCGACAGCGCCATGCTCTACTACAAGCACGCCGAGGCCACCGCCGCCCCCGACGACTACTTCAACCTGGGATACGCCAAAATGAGGATCGCGGATCTCTATATAACGCAGATTTCTCAAGACAGTTCAGCAATCATCAGGTTACATGAAGCCAAACATTATTTCGGTCTTTTGCAAGATACTAGTTTCGTTATCTCCACATTAAAGAAACTTGGAGCCATCTGCGGTGACCTCTATCCTGACTCGGCTATAGAATACCTTAGCCAAGCCATTGCATTAGCCCAGCAATATAATCCGTCATTACAATATTCTCCCAAATCAACGTTGGCTGGCGTTGTTCTATTTCAAGGCGATTATAATCTTGCCAAGGAATTGTCGATTGACATCATCAACAATGGAGTCCAGTATTGTGATGAGACTCAATTCTATTATTATGCCGCCTGGTCTTACGCTAAGATGGGCCAAACCGATTCAGCCAGACACATTCTTGACATCTCACCGCCCCCAGCCGATGACGTTGACAGCCTCGCATACTATAATGCTACAGCCGAAATCCACAGAGCAGAGGGGAACCCACAGTTATACAGCAGAGATCTTGCCAACACCAAGAAAATCGCCATAAACGTATTGACTAATACCCAAGAGGAAAAGTTGACCTCATCTGAAACCGATTTTGCCCGACAACAAGCCGTATCTCGGAACAAAACCCTTAACTGGAATAATACCTGGCTTTCCTTCTCAATCATACTGGCCGTTGTGGCCATCTTCATCATATCGCTCATCGTCATACGGATTAAGAACCGTAACACAGCGATAAAAAAAGAAAACGCCCTCATCCAACATGAGTTGGAACTCACTTTGGCCAGACTTGAGCAGCAGCAGATCAGCACTTGCAATAACTCCGTCTCAGAGTTAGTAGGCAAAAGGCTGTCTGCTATTCAAGAATTGTACGACGCGATTAGGGTACAGACAAATGAGGCTAGCGATAAGAGGAAATCTGTCATGCCGCTTTCTGGCTTGCT
>CAMJJG010000006.1 GCA_946406035.1 uncultured Prevotellaceae bacterium | reverse complement strand
TCAGGCGGTTGATTTGCAAAGAGGGTGAGCCATAACTGAATTATGACACACCCCTCTAAATCTATATGATAATCAATACACATGGCCGTGGCAACTCACGATTTCCTCAATCTTGAGCTACGCCACCACCAATATGCAGAATTCATTGTCATTGCTTGCTATAATTGCATTTATTTTCGCAACAAATGTATATATTTTCTAAAATTCAAACCAACTATTTTGCCATGAAAAATCACTTCAAGCAGCAACAACTATCAGATTCGGTAGTTCTAGCGACAGCATTTCCCGTGCCCATGCTCGTGAAAATGATAGCAAATTTCATATTTCGGTGATAAATCAGACAGATTTCGGCATTATTTTTTTATCTTTGGAGCGAGAAAGGCAACATCGATACATTAACCAATAAAATATTAGGACAATCATGTACACTCAAGAGAACGGATTCTACATCGCCCACGGGCCGAACGGGCCCATCAGCATCCTGGGCAACATGGCCAACCGTCATGGCCTCATCGCCGGCGCCACGGGAACGGGCAAGACGGTGACCCTGCAGGTGATTGCCGAGAGCTTCTGCAAGGCGGGCGTGCCGTGTTTCATGGCCGACATGAAGGGCGACCTGTCTGGCATCAGCCAGCCAGGCAAGCTATCGAGTTTCATCGAGAAGCGACTGCCCGAGTTCGGCATCGACCAGAACGACCTCACGTTTGAGGGTTGTCCGGTGCGCTTCTATGACGTCTATGGTGAGCAGGGCATCTCAATGCGCTCGACCATCGGCGAAATGGGTCCCGACCTGATGGCCCGCATCCTGGGGCTGAACGAGACCCAGACTGGAGTGCTCAACATCCTGTTCCGCATCCTCGACGACAAGGGTCTGCTGCTCGACGACCTCAAGGACCTGCGCTCGGCCCTGGACTGGCTCTCCCGTCATGCCAAGGAGTATACCACCCAGTATGGCAACGTGTCCACAGCCAGCATCGGCGCCATCCAGCGCTCGCTGCTGCACCTCGAGAACCAGGGCGCCGACAAGTTCTTTGGCATCCCGTCGTTTGACATCATGGACCTGCTGGCCACCCGTGACGGCAAGGGCGTGCTGAGCGTGCTCGCCGCCGACAAGCTGATGCTGCAGCCCAAGTTGTACTCCACCTTCCTGCTGTGGCTGCTGAGCGAGCTCTACAGCACCCTGCCCGAGGTGGGCGACCTGGAGAAACCGCGGCTGGTATTCTTCTTTGACGAGGCCCACATGCTGTTTGAGGACACGAGCAAGGCGCTGACCGACAAGATTGAGCAGGTGATACGCCTGATACGCAGTAAGGGTGTGGGCATCTTCTTCATCTCACAGTTGCCCACCGACATCCCCGATGTGATCCTGGGCCAGCTGGGCAACCGTGTGCAACACGCCCTGCGTGCCTACACTCCACGAGACCAAAAGGCCGTCAAGGTGGCCGCCGAGACCTTCCGCGCCAATCCCGAGTTCAAGACCGAGGACGCCATCACAAGCCTGGAGACCGGCGAGGCTCTGGTATCGTTCCTTGACGAGAAGGGCGCCCCCTGTGTCGTCGAGAGGGCTAAGGTCCTGTTCCCCTTGAGCCAGATAGGCGCCATCACCGAGGGGCAACGACTGGACATCATGAATGCCAACAGCGACATCAACGCCAAGTACAAGCTGGCAGGGGAGAGGGAAAGCGCCTTTGAGGTGTTTGCCCGCGAGGCCGACGCCGAAGCCCAAGCCGCCGAAGCTGCTGCCGCAGCCAAGCAAGCCGAGAAAGAGGAAAAATCCAAAAAGAAAGAGAAAAGCATCTGGGAGAAGGTGTGGAAGGCCGTTGTGACTGCGGTAACAGCCACGGTGGCATCGATAGTGGGCAAAAAGGTGTCTGACGCCGTCACGGGCAAGAAAAGCAAGGACACCAGCATCAAGGACGCCGCTGGGCGCGCCGCCAAAAACGCCACCAGCGCCGCCGGGCGCCAGATACTGCGCGACATCCTGGGCAACTTGACCAAGTGACCCCCTCCCAATACGGGGTTCCCAAATAATCAAATGCGACCGACCCAAGGACCACTTGGCCCCTGGGTCGGTCGCGTGCTTAGTAATGGTTGGTTATTGTGCTAGTAACCGTGTTTGTTTTTCTCTTTTTTCACTCACTGGCTTGCCGGCTGCCTCTCGATAGCAATGGTTTGTTTTTATCAGGTATGGTTTGTTTTATTATTAATGTGTGGCAAAAGTCGTTGTCATTAAAGTGTGTTGCAACCGGTCAAGCCTCGTGAGTAAAGTATCAACATTATTACATTAATCTGCTATTTAGTAGGTCCAAATTCCTCAAAGCGACCGTCGCTGTAAAAGACCAGCATCTTCACCACATGGCGATCGCTAGAAGTGATGCCCCGTTGTGGCACGCGGCCCGCAGCGGTACTGCGCATGATGCTCTCGATGGTCTCGGTCATCGACGAGGGGGTGGCCACCCTGGAGTTGGTCCGCGATGTCGCGTGATAGCCCACGGGAGGGTCATCATCAAACGAGATGGCTCGCTGCCCCATGTCGTCAACAAGACCATCAACGGGCGCCTGGGCGTCTGCCACTTTGTCAGTGGGTTGGATGGGGTCGGATCCGGACACGAGCATGTCACCGTCTCCAAACATGAGCCACATGACGTTGAGTGATGGATAAGCACGATGTATCTTGCCAATGACCTCATCGCTCACTTTCTTGTTGCGTCCGTTCAGGAGCTGGGAGAGCGTGGGCCGAGGAATCTCACAGGTATCAGCAAACTGAGAATTGGAAATCCCGGTCTTGTCAAGAAACATTTTTAATCTCGTTACAATATCCATTTAAGAACAATTTTTAATGTGCGCTCAACGGCGCAAGAATACCAAAATCTTGAGTGAAAAATTTTCTGACTCAAAACATCGATCGAGGAAACCCTCATAAATCGCCTCAAAACCTCAAAATCGCTTATTTGCGTTTTTTAATTTTGAGATTGCAAATTTAAAGCGAATTTTTGAACTGACCAAATTTAAAAACGAAAATTTTGAAGTTTGCAATTATATTTTTTAATATTTGTCAATTTATGACAATTTTTCGGGTACATCAGTTTACACTTAAATTTTGACTTGATACTATGTGGTGTATATTGTTGTTTTTCAGTAAATTCTCTATCTATAAATATGGGGTTTTTATGATATATTAGGCTTTGCTGCTAATTTCTATAGCAATACTCGAGAGTTTTGTTGTATTTTGCTCATTTTCAGCTATTTGTAACTATCTTTAAAATTTGTTAATCGAAATTTTTGGTGTTTTTGTAAACTTCTCAAGTGTAAATTCCCATTTTTTAAGCGGCTGGCGTAATTGTAAACTCACTCTTGGTGTTCAAAACAGCCGATTCGGCGCCAGAAACCAGTGTTTGTAAACGCAAACAACCCGAGGTTCACGAAGCCGAATTTGCTGTTGGTAAAATACCAATTTTGGTTTTCTGGTTGCTCAACTCGATTTCCTTGCGATTTTACCCAGCCCACCCTATTCCAAGTCGATTTTCCAAAAATTAAACAACTCTAGCACAATCAACACGTTTCCAGTAATTGACAACAATGACTCATTTATAGCGTTTTAGGGATTACTTTTGCTGTTTTTAAGAGGCATTATTTCCCACTGCCAAAAAGTCGAGAATCACCCGATTTTCCCTCTTTTTGGCAGTTTTGGGCCATTTGGGGGCAAAAAAGGGCAAAATACGACTTTTTGACCAAAATTTTTCTATATCATCCCGGCTGGTTTAATTGCTTTTCTCCCCCACTTCTCAAGCAGTTAAGGGGTGCATAACACATTTTGAAGAAGATCGCTTTGGGGGATATATATCCGAAAAATCAGCCCCACGAGAGGAGGGTTATGAGGCCGGATAGCGAAATTTTCTGGATCAAAATCGATGCGATTTTTGAAAAATGCCGCTTTACCCCACTCTACAATCGAAGCAAAACACACATTCGGCACCCGAAAACATCCAGAAAAATCGCATTGATAACTACTTGTAAAACTGACACAGTACCACCATTTCCTCCCTACACACCCCCATCAAGCGCCCCTCAAAAGACGCCTGGCTTGACCCTCATCGCAGATGCGACAAGGGGTGTAACCAGCCCCTGGTTACACCCCTCCCACTCCATGACAGAGCGACGTCATTCTATTGATTTCAATTCCCGCTTGAGGTATCGTGCGGTGATTGACGAGTCGTTCATGGCAACCTGTTCGGGTGTTCCACTGGCGACGATCGTGCCACCGTTTCGGCCGCCCTCGGGGCCGAGATCGATGACATGGTCGGCGCACTTGATCACGTCCAGGTTGTGCTCGATAACGATGACGGTATTGCCCTTATCGACGAGCCGATTGAGCACGCCCAGCAAGACCTTGATGTCCTCGAAGTGCAATCCCGTGGTCGGCTCGTCCAGGATATAGACAGTCTTGCCAGTGTCCTTCTTGGCCAGCTCGCACGCCAGCTTCACACGCTGGCACTCGCCCCCCGACAGGGTGCTCGAGGGTTGCCCTAGCTTGATATAGCCCAGGCCCACATCCTGCAGCGTTTTAATCTTGCGCAAGATCGATGGAACAGCGTCAAAAAATTCCACGGCCTGGTTGATGGTCATGTCGAGCACGTCGGCAATCGACTTGCCCTTGAACTTGACCTCGAGTGTCTCGCGGTTATAGCGCTTGCCGCCACACTCCTCACAGGGCACCAGCACGTCGGGCAGGAAATTCATCTCAACGGCCTTGTAGCCGTTGCCGTTGCACTTCTCGCACCGTCCACCGCTGGTGTTGAACGAGAAACGGCCAGGCTTATAGGCGCGGATCTTGCTCTCGGGTAGATTGACAAACAGGTTGCGGATGTCGGTGAACACGCCGGTGTAGGTGGCAGCGTTGGAGCGCGGTGTGCGGCCCAACGGCGCTTGGTCGACGGTAACCACCTTGTCGACGTAGTTCAGACCCAGCACCGAGTCAAACGGCATCGGAGCCGTGTGTGACCGATAGAGCTTTTGGCTCAAGATGGGCTGCAATGTGGCATTGATGAGCGTTGACTTGCCACTGCCACTCACTCCCGTGACACAGATGAAGGTGCCCAGGGGGAAGGTCACGTCAACCCCCTTGAGGTTATTGCCCCGGCATCCCATCAACTGCAACGACTTGCCGCTGCCCTGGCGACGATGGTCAGGAACCTCGATGGCGCGCTCGCCATTCAGGTACTCGGCGGTGAGGGTGTGCTGCTGGAGCAGTTCCCGGGGTGTTCCCGCAAAGACGACGTGCCCCCCCTTGCGGCCCGCCAGCGGCCCGATATCGATAACATAATCGGCCTGTAGCATCATGTCCTTGTCGTGCTCGACAACAAGAATCGTGTTACCCTCGTCGCGCAGGGTCTTGAGCGAATCGATGAGTCGCTGGTTATCGCGCTGATGAAGGCCGATGGATGGCTCATCCAGGATATATAGCACGTTGACCAGTCGCGAACCGATCTGGGTCGCGAGCCTGATGCGCTGGCTCTCGCCACCCGACAAGGAAGCCGAGTTGCGGTTGAGCGACATGTAGTCCAGCCCCACCTCGAGCAGGAAGCTCAGGCGTGAGTCGATTTCCTTGACAATTTCGCGTGCGATTTCCCACTGCGTGTCGGTCACGTGATTGTGCAGGTCCCTGATCCAGTCCCGCAGCTCGCTGATGTCCATAGCAGCAAGTTGCGCGATGTTCTTGTCGTTGAGCTTGAAGTGCAGCGCCTCGCGGTTGAGCCTTGCCCCCTGGCACTCGGGGCAGACGGCACGCGAGAAGAACTGTCCGGCCCACTTCTGGGCCGCACTGGTAGCGTTGTCATCCTGCTGCATCTCGATGTACTTGACCAGTCCGTCAAAGGTCAAGAAATAGTTGCTTGTGCTCAAGGTCTCGGTGCGCAGGCTCAGCCGCTCGTTCGTGCCGTTGAGGATGTCGTTCAAGGCCTCCTCGGGCAACTCGCTCAACGGCGTGTCGAGCGTGCAGCCATATTTCTCACAGATAGCCTGTATCTGCCAGAAAATCTGCACATTCTTGTATTTCCCGAGCGGAAGGATGCCGCCGCCGCGAATGCTCAACGTCATGTCGGGCATGATCTTGTCACGGTCAATGATGTTGACATATCCCAGTCCCTTGCAATGCGGGCAAGCGCCCAGCGGCGAGTTGAATGAGAAGTTGTGGGGCGCCGGCTCCATATAGGAAAGTCCTGTGGCGGGATCCATGAGCGAGCGGCTGTAATAGCCCAGTTCATCGGTCTCGGCATCAAGAATGATCAACTGTCCGTTACCCTGCTTGAAAGCCAGGTCAACGGTGTCGGCCAGGCGTTTCTGGTCCTTGTCGGCCACCTTGAGCCGATCGACGACGAGCTCAATGCTGTGGTTGACATAGCGGTCCAGCTTCATGCCGAAGGTGATTTCCCGCAACACGCCGTCGACGCGCACGTTGATATACCCCTTCTTGCGCAGGTTCTCGAACAGGTCCTTGTAGTGCCCCTTGCGGTTCTTGACCAGCGGTGCCAGGATATAGATCCTGTGTCCCCGATAGCGCTCAAGAATCAGGGCGAGAATCTTGTCGATGGTGTACTTGACCATGCGCTCCCCCGACAGGTAGGAATAGGCATCGGCTGCACGGGCATACAGCAGGCGCAGGTAGTCATAGACCTCGGTTGTCGTGCCCACCGTGCTGCGCGGATTGCGGTTGACGGTCTTCTGCCCGATCGAGATGACGGGGCACAGGCCTGATATCTTGTCCACATTGGGCCGCTCGAGCATACCCAGCATGTTGCGGGCATAGGACGAGAACGTCTCGAGATAACGACGTTGCCCCTCGGCAAACACCGTGTCAAACGCAAGCGACGACTTGCCGCTGCCACTCAATCCCGTTATCACGTTCAACTTGAAGTGAGGGATTTCCACATCTATATTCTTGAGGTTATGGACCCTAGCGCCGAGCACCTCGACGCTGTCCAAATCCTGCCCGTTAAATTTCATGTCTTATTGTTAGTTGTCTTGTTTGAGTATTGGCATCCTAGGGCCTTAAGGGCCTTAATCGATGACCCAATCCTTGTTATAGGCCGTGAAGGTGCGCTTGCTGCGGTAGAGCTCGGACTGCTTGGGCACACGCACCTTGTAGGTCTTGCCCGATGCGTTGGTGAGCTTGGTGGAACGTATCCAGGGATTGGCTTCCCGCAGCTGGGCATAGGTAATGCCCTTGCCCCTTGCCCAATCAATCCAGCTGGCGACAGCCCCCGTGACATCGACGGTAGTGTAGGCTACCGGCTGCCACAGGTTCTTGCGCGAGAAACGGTAGCCGTAACGCTTGGGCGATTCCATGAGCAGCTTGTAGGCAATGATGCGGAACACATATCGAGAGGTTTCCTGCACCAGATACAGGTCAAACGAATTATCGACCTGCTGCTTGGACATCTCGTTGGAGATGCGCTGCATGCCGGCATTATAGCTGGCTGCAACGGTGGGCCAATGGCCATATTTCTTATAGGCGGCCTTGAGGTACTTGCAGGCAGCCACGGTAGATTTCTCGGGGTCATAGCGCTCATCGACCTCATCGGTCACCTCCAGCCCGTAGTCCCGCGCGGTTGCCGCTAGCAATTGCCACATGCCGGCAGCCTTGGCGCTGGAATAGGCGTTATAGTCCAGCGAACTCTCGGTCACAGCGAGGTAGAGGAAATCCAGGGGCACTCCTTGCTCCTTCAATATGCGTGACAATGCCGGGAAGTAGCGGTTGGCCCGCTTGAAACAGAGCTCGGTAGTCGTCTGGCCATAGATGACGCCTGTCAACTCGCGGTCGAGACGCTCGGCCATATCGAGGCGGTCAAAGCTCACCTTCTCGCCTGCAAAGGTCACACTTGCCGGGATGTCGGGGCAAGCTGTGACACTAAACACAGGTGAAGCCGTGGCGCTAGAGCCCGACTTGGTATACTCCCGCTTGAGTTGAGCCGGAGCCACGATGAAACTAGCCATCAGCAGCGCGGCCAGCAATATTTTTTTCTTCATATCTTAAATATCGTCACTATCGTATTGTTAATCGACGAATTGCGATAGATACCGCAACTCGTCGACTTATTATCAATTACCAGTCTCGGTCGTGGTTTCCTCTCCACTCCTCTTGTAACGCATCACGGTAATGGAGCCACGCTTCTTGTAAGACTTGCCATCACTACCCAGGGCAGTGATCACATAGTAGTACACGCCAGTATCGACGAGCTTGCCGTTATGGTAGCCGTCCCAGCCGCCGTCGGGGTCGGTGAACTCATAGACCAGATTGCCCCATCGGTTAAAAATCCAGCAATGGAACTCTACAATAGACTTGGTGTGAACTGTCCACACGTCGTTCACGCCCGGTGTCGAGCCAGGAGAGAACACGTTGGGGAGATCACCTCTCTCCCCTTCTCCGAGTTCGCTAATGCCCACGTCGATTGTGTAGGTGTCGCTATAGTGATCACAGGAGCCGTCAGAATTGGCGACCATGTAACGCACATAGAAGGTGCCAACGTCACTGAAGGTGTAGTCCAACTCGTCCAGGTTGTATTGCATGATGACGTTCTCAAAACTCTCGTCGGTAGCAATCTCCCACTTGCGATAGACCACGGCGTCGGTGGGATTACCAGTGAAAATGATGTGGAGCGGAGCCGAACCGTCGGTGATGCCACTGTAATCCACCTTGGTGTATTCGCCGTCATCTTCTAGCCGGGCAACGGTGCCACACGATACGGCCTGGGTCTCGTACAACTCACGGCTCTCAATACTCACCACCTTGACGCCCCACTCCTTCAAGAAGCGGTCACCAGTGAGCCTGAAGGCAGTGTTGCACAACGGCGGCGCGATCTGGAAGGCCTGGTCCAATGCCGGGAACACCTCGACGGTGTCGTTTGGCTCCCAGATGCTATCGTTCCACGAGAGCGTGCTGTACTTCAACTCGACCTCTCGGTCAAGCACCTGCCGGGTGCCGCTGACGTTGTTGGCGTAATAGGGAATGGGATCACAGTGGCCGTCGATATCAAACGAGACCAGTTCGCATGGCCTCTCCTTATCAAACGACAAGCTGTTGAGTTCCATATAATAGTCGGCATAGTTGACTACCCAGCATGAGTAGACGCGACTGGAACCCTCCTTGATAATGTAGCCCCTGTTGCCCTTGAATTGGTCTTGTTCGAGTGTCGTGACAGAGCCCGAGTGCGTGACAGCGATTTCCTGGGGATTGAGGGCCGGTGTGTCCTCGTCGTAAAACGACCAGACCACGGGCTCGCCGGTGGTGGCGGTATAGGACATGCTCACCCCCTGGGTATCGTAGATGACGAATACCATGTCGAGGCCGGTAGCACTCTTGCTGGGCTTTACCTCGATGGGCGAATAGTCAGTCCCATGAAATTCCACCTGGCCGCTCGCCGACAACAATGCCAGCGCGGCCACCACGAACATTATCATTCTTTTTTTCATAGTGCGCACTTGATGTTTTTTCTCTATTACATTATATATAACGTCACACCGGCCCTGCTTATTGCCACGGTAGCACGCTTTCTTGTGCATCGGCACCTCAATTAATAAAGCACACACCACGGGCCTGGGACCATGTCCCGCTCGTGATGTGGTGCTGTCAAGTCATCATGGGATGCTTAGCGCCGGCGCGTTCCACCCCTTCGATGGTCACGGCTGCTTGCCGAGTCTGATTTATTGATCACATTCCACTTGGTCCTTTGGGGATAGTCCACCCTGCCCGATCCGCTCGGGGCAGTCTCGGTGTCACTGCTGCTAGGGCGGGTATAAGTCGTGCTGGTCGACGGGCGGGTAACGGTAGTGCTGGCGGGACGGGTAACGGTCGTGCTGGCGGGACGGGTAACGGTCTTGCTGGTCGACGGGCGAGTAACGGTAGTGCTGGCGGGACGGGTAACGGTTCCCGAAGGCTGACTCGTTCCAGGCGTGTTCACCTGCTCTGTGCCAGTTCCTGCATTTACCTTGCTATCACTCGCGCCCTTGTCCGTACGGCCAAAAGCCAAAAACAGAACCGTTACAACCAGGGCGGCCAATGCGGCAACAGCTATATAATTAATCGTACGTCATCGGTTCTCGACAGCTGTTTTTTTCTCTCTTGCACTCAAGTTATCAGCCATAATCACAAGTTTTTTGGGTTCAACACGTTAGATATATTTTTGTTTGGTTGACAAATATAGTATTTTAATCCATTAGGGCTGCGTCTTGACTTTATTTTTCAAATCCGAGTCGGCCAAAAACTATTATTTTCGGTAACACAAATGGAGGGACCCACATTTTCATCTCCACCAACGGGAAAACAGGAACCGGGCATATTTCTCTGCCCCAAAGTCCATTTTTCATCCACTTGCGGCATTTTTTGACCTATATTTTGCCACAAGCAGGATTGTTTGTAATTTTGCATAGCTATCATACACATTATTATATATACTGAACCAATGGAACAAAGCGAGATGAGATTGAACAACGTGCAGCGCCAGGAGCGTGCCGTGACATACAAGCGCACTAACAACTGCTGCCAGGCCGTGTTGCTGGCCTATGCTCCAGAGCTGGGTCTGCCTGAAGAAAAGCTGCTCGCCATGGGAGCCTGTTTTGGCAGCGGCATGGGCAGCATGGATGAGACCTGCGGAGCCCTGTGCGGAGCCCAGATGGTGCAAGGGATGCTCAACTACAACGGCAACCGCATGAACCCTGATGCCAGCCGCTTGAGGGCACGGTTTGAACGACTGTGTGGCGCCACGCGTTGCCGCGACCTCAAGGGTGTGGGCAGTGACCAGGGAGTGCTGTGCTCGTGTGAGGACTGCGTGCGCAATGCCGTTACCGCGGTCGAGGAGACCCAGCCATCCAGTGCCCGCTAGCCCTAGCCCCAGGCCAACAACTAAAAAACAAAAAACTATACTAAAACATAGCGGTTTATTGGCAGGAATTGAGTAATTTTGCAGTCCGATTAAAGGGACATCAATTTATCAGACATTTATAACTAACTATCAAACATATAGATAACGACCATGGGATGGTTTTCATTCACTCAAGAAATCGCTGTCGATTTAGGAACAGCCAACACCATTATCATCCATAATGACCGCATCGTCATCGACGAGCCGTCGGTCGTGGCCCTGGATTCCAAGACCAACAAGCCCATCGCCGTGGGTGAGCGCGCCCGCGAGATGCACGGCAAGGTGCACGAGGGCATCCGCACCGTGAGGCCCCTGAGCGACGGTGTGATTGCCGACTTCAATGCCGCCGAGCACATGATACGCGGCATGATCAAGAAGGTGAGCGCCAAGAACCACTGGTTCTCCCCCTCGCTGCGCATGGTCGTGTGTGTCCCCTCGGGCTCGACCGAGGTCGAGATCCGCGCCGTGCGCGACTCGAGTGAGCACGCCGGTGGCCGCGACGTCTATATGATCTACGAGCCCATGGCAGCCGCCCTGGGTATCGGCCTTGACGTGCTGGCACCCGAGGGCAACATGATTGTTGACATCGGTGGCGGTACGACCGAGATCGCCGTCATCTCGCTGGGTGGCATCGTGAGCAACAAGAGCATCCGCACCGCTGGTGACGACCTGACCGAGGACATCCAGGAGCACATGCGCCGCGCCCACAACGTGCGCGTGGGTGAGCGCACTGCCGAGGCCATCAAGATCAACGTCGGCTCGGCATTGACCGACCTGGGTCCCGACGCCCCCGAGGACTTCATCATCCACGGCCCCAACCAGGTCAACTCGCTGCCCCTTGAGGTGCCCGTGACCTATCAGGAGGTGTGCCACTGCATCGAGAAATCGATCTCCAAGATCGAGGCTGCCGTGCTGAGCGCCCTGGAGCAGACTCCCCCCGAGCTGTACCAGGACATCGTTCACAACGGCATCTTCCTGACCGGTGGTGGTGCGTTGCTGCGCGGCCTTGACAAGCGCTTGACCGACAAGATCGGTATCGAGTTCCATGTTGCCGAGGATCCCCTGCACGCTGTTGCCAAGGGTACCGGCATCGCATTGAAGAACATCAAGCACTTCAAGTTCCTGATGCGATAACTCTGGTTTTTAGTTTTAAGTTTTTAGTTTTTTAGCCAACACAGTACTTTTCCAGGCGACAGTAAATGTACTTACAACATAAAACCTAGAGCTTACAACTAATAAAGGCACGATGAATAATCTGCTCAACTTTTTCGTCAAGCACAGTGCGTGGTTCATTTTTGCTATCTATGTGATACTGAGCCTCGTGCTGTTGTTTAAGGATAACCCCTACCAGCAGAGCGTCTATCTGACCTCGGCCAACTCGGTGAGTGCCGCGGTGTACAAGGCGCTCAACGGCGTCACGTCCTACTTTCACCTGCGGGACATCAACGAGAGCCTGCAGGAACGCAACGCCGCGCTGGAGATGGAATTGATTGAGATGCGCAACATCATGGGTGACATGTCGTTGCAGTCGCCCGACTCGCTGCTGCAACCGGCCCTGCGCCAGTACACGTTTGTGATGGCCCAGGTCATCAGCAACAGCATCGCCCAGCCCAACAACTACATCACCATCAACCGCGGCAGTTATGACGGCGTGAGTCCCGAGATGGGTGTCATCGACCAGAATGGCGTCGTGGGCATCGTCAATGTCGTCGGGCCCCACGCGGCACGCGTGATATCGTTCCTGAACCCGCACATGAGGCTCTCCTGCAAGTTGAAGGGGAGCGGCTTCTTTGGGTCGCTGGTGTGGGACGGCAAGAGTCCCCAACTGGCCGTGCTCGAGGAGTTGCCCAAGCACATCACCTACCACAAGGGTGACACCATTGTCACGAGCGGCTACTCGGCAGTATTTCCCGAGGGCATCATCGTGGGCACCGTCGAAGGGCTTGCCCGCGACATGAGCGACAGTTTCGTGTCGTTGCGCATCAAGCTGACGGCCAACTTTGGCCAACTGAGCAGCGTGCGCGTCATTACCAATAGCATGAAGGATCAGATCGACGCCCTCAAGCGTGCCGAACAAGGCATCGACACCGCGGCCAACATCGAGACGCGTCCCGAAATCAAGCCCGAGATCATCGACGTGGTTCCCACCCCCTCTCAAAAAGAGAAGCCCAAGAAGCCCGCCCAGCAGGCACAGCCTGCCTTACCCGCCCAGCCCGTCCAATCCGCTCAACCCGTTGAGCCCGAACAAGGAGAAGAACAGCCATGACCAAGACCGTAATCCAATTCATCGCTCTGTTCCTGGCCCTGGTGGTGATGCAGCTCGTGTGCAACAAGATCGTGCTGTTCAACATCGCGATGCCCGTGGTGTTCATCTACCTGATCCTCAGACTCCCCGTCAACCTGCATGGCGGATGGGTGCTGACTGTAGCCTTCTTCTCGGGCTTGCTCATCGACATCTTCAACAACACGCCTGGCATGAACGCTCTGGCTTGTACTATCATGGCTGCCGTGCGGCGCCCGGTGTTCAACATGTTCATCTCCCGAGAGAACGACATGAACATCCCCATACCATCGGTCGACTCGATGGGCGTGGGCGATTATTTCAAGTACATGGCGACACTGGTCACGCTCTACTGCACGCTCATTTTCCTCATCCAGGCCTTCACGCTGCACAACGTGGCGCTCACGCTGGCCCACATCGCCGGCAGCAGCCTGTTGTCGATTATCATCATTTTTGGGTTGGACAGTCTAGTCAGCACTCGCCGTGAGAAAAGATTATAACCTCGAGAAGCGCAAGCTGGTCATCGGCGGCTTTATCGTGGCGATTGTGCTCATCTACATCGTTCGCCTGGTGCAGTTGCAGGTGCTCGATAGCACCTATAAGGCCCATGCCGACAATAACGCGTTCATGGAGAAGGTCATCTATCCCTCGCGAGGCCTCATCTATGACCGTAACGACTCGCTGGTGGTGTATAATGTGCCCGAGTATGACCTGGTGCTGATTCCCAAGGATGTGACCCCGTTTGACACGACCGACTTCTGTAACACGGTGCAGATCAGCCGCGAGGAGTTTGACCGCCGGTGGCTGGAGATGAAGAAGGGCCGCAGCTACTCGGCCTTTACCCAACAGGTGTTCATGAACCACCTCACCCCCGAGGACTACGGCCGGCTGCAAGAGAAGCTATACCGTTTCCCGGGCTTCTTTGTCGTGCAACGCATCCTCAGGCAATACAACTATCACGTCGCGGCCAACGTGCTGGGCGACATACGCGAGGTCAATGCGCGCGACATCGAGCATGATGACTACTACCGTCCTGGGGATTATACCGGAGACCTGGGTATCGAGAAGAGCTACGAGAAGTGGCTACGGGGTGTTAAGGGCAAGGAAATCCTCATCCGCGACGCCACTGGCAAGATCAAGGGCCGCTACAACGATGGCGCTGACGACGTGGCTCCGGTCGCCGGCAATAACTTGAAGTTGAGCATCGACATCGGCCTGCAAGCCTATGGCGAGCTGCTCATGCAAGGCAAGGTGGGTGCCATTGTGTGCATCGAGCCCAAGACGGGCGAGATTCTGGCATTGATTTCCAGCCCGAGTTTTGACCCGTCGCTGCTCATGGGCAAGGAACGAGGCAAGAATTACCAGAAACTGGTCAATAACCGATTGAAACCCCTATATGACCGCTCTATCATGGCGGCCTACCCCCCTGGATCGACTTTCAAGCCCACACAGGGCCTGATCTTCCTGGATGAGGGCATCATCACCACGAGCACCGTGTTTCCGTGCCATCGCGGATATGTCAATGCCGGCCTGCGCGTGGGTTGCCACGGGCATGGCTCCCCCATCCCGCTCAAGCCCGCCTTGCAGACGTCGTGCAACGCCTACTTCTGCTGGGGATTCAAGTACATGATGGACAAGCGCAGCAAGTATGGCTCGACGGGCAAGGCCTTTGAAGTGTGGAAAAACCACATGGTATCGATGGGCTATGGCTACAAGCTGGGCATCGACATGCCAGGCGAGAGCCGCGGTTTCATCCCCAACACGGCCTTCTATGACAAAATCTACGGCGAGGGCAAGTGGGTCGGCCAGACCATCATCAGTGACGCCATCGGCCAGGGCGAGATTCTGGCCACACCGTTGCAAATCGCCAACCTGAGCGCCACCATCGCCAATCGGGGCTTCTACATCACGCCCCATGTGGTGAAGAACATTGAGGGCGTCGGCGTGCTCAAGAAGAGCCTCGAGCGGCACGACACCGACATCGACAAGCGCTACTATAACGCCATCGTCGAGGGCATGCGCATGGCAGTGCTGGGAGGCACCTGCACTGGTGCCAACATCCCTGGACTGGACGTGTGTGGCAAGACGGGCACAGCCCAGAATCCGCACGGCCGTGACCACTCGGTGTTTATGGGCTTTGCGCCGATGAATGACCCCAAGATTGCCGTTTGCGTGTATGTCGAGAACGCTGGTTTTGGCGCAACCTATGGCGTGCCCATCGGGGCATTAATGATACAGCGCTACCTGCGCGGCAACCTGCCGGGCCTGCAAGCTCAAGGCCGCGCGATGGCAAGCCGCCACACCATCAGCTATCCCAAGGCTAAAAAAATGACATCCGGCACCCAGGCCGACAAGAATAAGAAACCATCCAAACCCGTGTCAAACAACAATGGAAGTCAGGAATGAAGATGAAAATACCAACCTATTGAGGTCGGTGGACTGGTTCACGTTGGTCCTCTACCTGATCATGGTCGTGGCGGGCGCCGTGAGCATCTATGCCGCCACCTATGACTATGACAAGGCGAGCATGTTCGACCTGAGCGAGTTCTCGGGCAAGCAATTCCTGTGGGCAGGGCTATCGTTCCTCATCGGCTTCTCGCTGCTGTTGATTGACAGGCGCATCTATGAGGCATATGCCTACCCGCTCTACGGGTTCATGATCCTGTTGCTGATAGTCACCATCTTTGTCGCGCCCGACATCAAGGGTTCACGCTCGTGGCTGGTGTTTGGCCCGGTGAGCCTGCAACCGGCCGAGTTTGCCAAGACGGCCACGGCCCTGGCCCTGGCCAAACTCTTCAGCACCTACGGCTTCTCGCTTAACGGGTGGCGCAACTATGCCATCGCCATTGGCATCATCGTGTTGCCCATACTGTGCATTATCCTAGAAAAGGAGACCGGCTCGGCACTGGTTTACACGGCACTGGTGTTTGTGCTCTACCGCGAGGGCATGTCGGGGTTTGTGCTGTTTGCCGCCCTGATGGCCGTTGTCTATTTTGTCGTGGTGCTCAAGTTTGCCGCCATCACCTTCATGGGCATACCACTGGGCATGGTCATCGCCTTTGTCATGGTCATGGCACTCATCGTGGGCATGCTGCTGGTCTATTGCCGCTCATGGATACTGGGACGCAACGTGCTGCTGGGCTACCTGGCGGCGGGAGCCATCGCCGGTGGGCTGGAACTGGCCGGTGTTCACGTCAATGGCTATGCCTTCTTCTTGACGGTGATCATCGTGTCGCTGCTCTACCTGCTCTATGGCATGCTGCATGACGACTTGAAGAAGGTGCTCATCACCATCTGTTTTGCCGCGGCATCGGTCCTGTTCATGTTCACTGTCAACATTGCATTTAACAAGGTGCTCGAGCCACACCAGCAAAAGCGCATCATGGTCACCCTGGGCATCGCCGATGACCCACGCGGTGCCGGCTACAACGTCAATCAGAGCAAAATCGCCATTGGCAGCGGCGGCATCACTGGTAAGGGATTCCTGAACGGCACCCAGACCAAGTTGAAGTATGTGCCCGAGCAACACACCGACTTCATCTTCTGTACCATCGGCGAGGAACAGGGATTCATTGGCAGCGTGGCGGTGCTCTTGCTGTTCCTGGCATTGATACTGCGCATCATCACGCTAGCCGAGCGCAACCACTCGACGTTTGCCCGCGTGTATGCCTACTGTGTGGCATCCTATCTCATCTTCCACCTAGCCATCAACATCGGCATGGTCATCGGGCTATGTCCGGTCATCGGCATCCCGTTGCCGTTCTTCAGCTACGGCGGCTCGTCGCTGTGGGGCTTCACCATCCTGCTGTTCATCCTGCTGCGCATCGACGCCGACCGCGGCAACTACGGCACCTGGTAACCGCCGGTTACACGCTCATGGCAAAAAAAAGAGGCAATGATATAGGTGTTGGCCCGAACCCTGCGGGGCTAATGCGTATTTCACGAATAGAGTTTTAAATGAAATACGTTTTTCTTAGCGAAATTAGCATTTAATACTACTGGGGCCAAATGCTTTTATCGTTTCCCAAAAAGAAAAGTCCGGCTCTCACGAGTGGGACTTTAAATTTTATGAATAGAATCTGTATAGAAAAGTGCAATATCTTCTTGATTTCGGATGCAAAGAACGGAATTATTTTTGACACACCAAAATTTTTAACGAGAAATATAGGGTATGAGGATTAAAAAAATGCATATTTTACCACTTTAGGTGGGGGAAAGCCCCTATTCACGGGAAAAAATATATACAAAAATTGCGCCCAGAATTGCCATGATTGCCGTGTTAATCCTTTATCAAGGATGGGTCGAAGGGGCTTGCACAGGGCAGGCTATGAGATGCGGTTTGCCTGACCATTGGTGAGGAACCATATCCTTTTCATGCCCAAATATACTATCAGTGAGGAATTCCACGTTAGTTACATGACGGTTGGCATTGTTTTTGCCATATTATATAATGTATTGATGCAACAAATGTTGAAGACATATTGCCAAAAGGCAAAAGTCGGTTTGCACTACTACTGCCTGACGACGATGCTGTGTGCCCTGTGTGCAACGGGTACACTTGAGGCTGCGCCCGAACTTCCCCAATCAATGCCCAAAGAGGCTTTAGAAGAGGATTCGGTCAAGGTGAGTCTTGTCACGTTCTATCCTGGCAGTGAGCCACACAACATCTGGGGACACAGCGAGATACGCGTTCAGCAAGGTCCTGTGGACCTGTACTTCAATTACGGCGTATTTGACTTTCAAGCGCCGGCGTTCATGTGGCGTTTCATGCTGGGCGAAACCGATTATATATGCCAGCCCGTGCCCCGATTTTATGCCACTATGGGCATGGAGGAGCGACGCATGGTCGAGCAAGAGCTCAATCTGCCCCAAGATAGAGCCATTGCCGTCAGAGACTTCCTGTGGAACAATGCCCAGCCCGAGAATCGCACTTATCGCTACAAGTTCCTGAGTGACAACTGCTCTACCCGTCCCCGCGACATCATCGAGATGGCAGCGGGCGAGGGATTGCAATATCCCGCAATGACCGATACGGCTGTCACCTATCGTGACATATTGGCACACTACTGCCGCAACTATGCATGGGAGCGTTTTGGCATCGATCTGGTGCTGGGCTGGAACATCGACACAATACTCGACCAGCGTGCCACCATGTTCATCCCAATGCTATTGATGGATGCCGTAGCAGAAGCCACCATCACGACCGACAGCGTGACGATGCCACTGGTCAAAGCCACCACCGTGCCCATCGACAAGAGCACCGAGGGCAACGTGAGGCCGCCCACGCCGTGGTACCTCTCGCCCATGACCGTCGCTCTGCTCGTGCTGGCGTTGGCCATCGCCGTGACATGCCGTGATGCAAGGCGCAGCGATGTGTCCAAGTGGTTTGACACGATATTGTTCGCCACTGGTGGCCTGGCAGGTTGCCTCCTATTCTTCCTCATGTGCTTCTCGACCCACGAGGCCACGTCTCCCAATATCAACATCCTGTGGCTCAACCCGCTGCTGCTGTTGCTGGCGGTGCTGCCCTGGTTCAAGAAAACCCGTCATGCCGCCCGTTGGCTCCATGCCCTAAATGCGCTCATCGTTACACTGCTCATGCTGGCATGGCCATGGCAGCCTCAAGTGGGTAATATTGCCTTCTTCCCGCTGATGGCTGCGCTGGTGATGCGCTCGGTGGCCAACGTGTGGCTCCTGAGTAAACCCACCCGCGGCCCCACCCGTGCATGAACCTCTCTCCCCCTCCACACACCTTTTCCTCACTCCCCAAAAACCGAGTTTTTGTGTCACATGGGTGATTTATACATTATTAATAGCCCATAATCGACCAAAAAACTATAACTTTGCGGTTTGAAAAAAAACAAAATCAAAATATAAAACAAAAAATGGGACTTAGTGACATTTTGAAATCATTGTTTGGCAATAAATCCTCGCGTGACCTCAAGAAGATCATGCCCATTGTCAACCAGATCAAAGCAATTTATCCCGAGATTGACGCACTGGACATCGACTCACTGCGCCAGCGCACTGCCGACATCCGCCAGCAGCTCAACGACTCGGTACAGGACAAACGCGACGAGATTGACCGCATCAAGGCCGAGATCGAGACCCTCGACTATGAGGAGCGTGAGCCGCTGTGGAAGAAGGTCGATGACATCCAGAAGGAGATTCTCGATGTTCTCGAGGACAAGCTCAACGAGGTACTGCCCACCGTGTTTGCCATCGTGAAATCGACAGCACGCCGCTTTGCCGAGAACGAGACCATCACCGTGACCGCCACCCAGCTCGACCGCGACCTGGCAGCCCAGGGCAAGGACTTTGTGAGCATCGACGGCGACAAGGCCATCTACACCAACCACTGGATTGCCGGCGGCAATGAGATCAAGTGGGACATGGTGCACTATGACGTGCAGCTCATCGGTGGTATCGTCCTGCATCAGGGCAAGATCGCCGAGATGGCCACTGGTGAAGGTAAGACCCTGGTGGCTACCCTGCCCGTGTTCCTCAACGGCTTGACAGGCAACGGCGTTCACGTGGTGACAGTCAACGACTATCTGGCCAAGCGCGATAGCGAGTGGATGGGCCCGTTGTACATGTTCCACGGCATGACCGTCGCCTGTATTGACAAGACCGAGCCCAACTCGCCTCAACGCCGTGCCGCCTACAACTGCGACATCACCTTCGGTACCAACAGTGAGTTCGGTTTTGACTACCTGCGCGATAACATGGCGATGCGCCCCGAGGACATGGTGCAGCGCCCGCACAACTATGCCATTGTCGATGAGGTCGATAGCGTCTTGATCGATGATGCCCGCACCCCGTTGATCATCTCTGGCCCTGTGCCCAAGGGCGAGGACCAGATGTTTAACGACTACAAGCCCAACGTGGAGCGCGTCTATAACGCACAGCGTCAACTGGTGACCGGCCTGCTTGCCGACGCCAAGAAGATGATGGCCAGCGATGACCAGGAGACCGTCAAGGAAGGCACCCTGAGGCTCTACCGCGCCTTCAAGGGCCTGCCCAAGTACAAGCCCCTGATCAAGTACCTGAGCGAGGAGGGCGTCAAGAACGCCATGCTCAAGACCGAGGCCTACTACATGCAGGACAACAACCGCGAGATGCCCATCGTCACCGACCCCCTGTACTTCATCATCGACGAGAAAAACAATACCGTCGAGATGACCGACAAGGGTATCGACGTGCTCACCAAGGGCACCGACGACCCCGAGTTCTTCATCCTGCCCGATATCGCCGCCCAACTGTCGGCCGTTACCAACGAGCCGCTGACCGACGAGGAGAAGACCAACAAGAAGGACGAACTGCTCGCCAACTACTCGGTCAAGGCCGAGCGCGTGCACACCGTCACCCAGTTGTTGAAGGCCTATACCCTGTTCAACCGCGACGATGAGTATATCGTTGACGCCGAGGGCAAGGTGAAGATTGTCGATGAGCAGACGGGCCGTGTGATGGAAGGTCGCCGCTACAGCGACGGTCTGCACCAGGCCATCGAGGCTAAGGAGGGTGTGAACGTCGAGGCCGCAACCCAGACGTTTGCCACCATCACGCTGCAAAACTACTTCCGCATGTACCACAAGCTGGCCGGTATGACCGGTACTGCCGAGACCGAAGCCGGCGAGTTCTGGGACATCTATAAGCTGGATGTTGTCACCATCCCCACCAACAGGCCTGTCATCCGCAACGATATGCAGGACCGCGTCTACAAGACGCAGAAGGAGAAATTCAATGCCGTCATCGCCGAGATCGAGACCATGCGCAACAGCGGCCGCCCCACCCTGGTGGGTACCACCAGCGTCGAGATCAGCGAGATGCTGAGCCGCATGCTCAACCTGCGCCACATCCCGCACAACGTCTTGAACGCCAAGCTGCACCAAAAGGAGGCCGATATCGTCGCCCAGGCCGGTCAATCGATCGACGGCAAGGGTGTTGTGACCATCGCCACCAACATGGCCGGTCGTGGTACCGATATCAAGTTGTCGCCCGCCGTCAAGGAGGCCGGTGGTCTTGCCATCATCGGCACCGAGCGCCACGAGTCACGCCGCGTTGACCGCCAGTTGCGCGGTCGTGCCGGACGTCAGGGAGACCCGGGTTCATCAGTGTTCTTTGTTTCCTTTGAGGACAAACTGATGCGACTGTTCGCCAGCGAGAGCGTTGTCAAGACGCTCGACCGCCTGGGACTCAAGGATGGTGAGGCCATCGAGAGCAACATGGTGACCAGGAGCATCGAGAATGCCCAGAAGCGCGTCGAGGAGAACAACTTCGGCATCCGTAAGCACCTGCTCGAGTATGATGACGTGATGAACGCCCAGCGCAAGGTGATTTACACCCGCCGCCACCATGCCTTGATCGGTGAGCGCATCGGTCTGGACTTGATCAACACCCTCTATGACAGCGTGGAGGACGTTGTCGAGAAGCACGGTCCCGACGACTTTGAGGACTTCAAGATGCAGGTTCTCAAGACCTATGCCATCGAGAGCCCGTATGAGGAAGAAGAATACCGCCGCATGGACGACGGCAAGAAGCAGGAAATCCTGTATGACGCCGTTCTCAAGGCCTTCAACCGCAAGATGGACCGCCTGGGTGAGGTCGCAGATCCCATCATCCAACAGATTGTCGCCGACCAGATTGCCAACGGCATGGAGCCCCAGGGCCTCATCCGTGTTCCCATCACCGACGGCAAGCGCACCTTCGGTATCGTCATCGACATCAAGGAGGCAGCCGAGACCCACTGCAAGAATCTGACCAAGGCTTGGCAAAAGGCCGTCATGCTGCTCACCATCGACGAGAACTGGAAGGAGCACCTGCGCGAGATGGACCAGTTGCGCCAGAGCGTGCAGAACGCCAGCTATGAGCAGAAAGACCCGCTGGTAATCTACAAGAGCGAGGCCTTCAACATGTTCAAGCAGATGGTGGGCATCATGAACGGCAAGTCCATCGCCGTGCTCATGCGTGGCCAGATTCCCGAGGCGCCGCCCCAACAGAACGTGCAGGAACGTGAGCCCCAGCCGCGCCAGCAGCGCTATAGCGAGAACCGCGGCGGTGAGCCCGATCCCGCCCGTCCCAATGCGGCTCCCGTCGGCCCGAGGCCCCAAGGCCCCGTCGGCCCCATCCGCAACGAGGGTCCCAAGATCGGCCGCAACGATCCCTGCCCCTGCGGCAGCGGCAAGAAGTACAAGAACTGCCATGGCAAGGGTCTGGTCTAAGACCCGTTCCGCCAAAATAATGACAGGCGTGTTAACCGCAACGGTTGACACGCCTGTTGCCATCAAAAAACGGCCCATTACAATATTTTTTATTGATTCCTTGTTTAAAAATGGGGTAGTCGTGTGTTATGATAGTGTAACAACAATACAAGCGACGAGATATTGATGACGATAGACGCATTTAACCAGCAAGCTCCACAGCTCAGGAAACTGGCGCTGAAGGCGGCCGCGACAGCGGGTGCCGACAGCGACGCCGCCCAGGATGTCGCCCAGGAGACGATGCTGCGCTTGTGGCAGATGCGTGACGATCCCCGCCTCTACAATCCCGAGGGCTATGCCACGACGATTGCACGCCACCTGACCCTGAACCAGCTGCGCCACAAGCCGCCGTTACCGCTCGATGAGCGCCAGGCTGCAGAACTCACGGTCCCCTCTCCACTGGACCTGATGCTGCAAGCCGAGGACGAGCAATGGCTCAGAGGGCGCATCCGCAACCTGCCCTACACCCAGCACGCCATACTCAGGCTGCGCGAGGTGGAGCACCGCTCCAACGAGGAGATTGCCACCATCCTGGGCATCCAGCCATCGAGCGTGAACACCCTGCTGGCCAGGGCACGACGACAACTACTCAAGGAAATTCAACAATCAAGAAAGAACTGAAACCGATGAAACAGTTATCACAACAACAAGCGGGCACATTGCTCGACAGATACATGGACGGCCTCACCACCCTGGAGGAGGAAGCCGCACTGCGTCGGTACTTCAGCACCCATGACGACATCCCCGACGAGTGGCAGGACTACAAGGTGATGTTCACCTATCTGGACAACGGCATGGAAGACGGCAACCTGCCTGCACAGGAGCCCCAACGCACGCCATTCATTGCCCAGATGGGCCGCCGCTGGTGGGGCATCGCGGCAGCAGCCTGCATCACCGCCGCCATCGTGGCGACTGCCGTTTTCCATCAACCGTCATCCCCCACCCTGCCCGAGCAGTCCGCCGTTACCGCCCAGATAGACAAAGACACCGTTCCAGCCACCACTCCCATTGTGGAAACCGTGCCACAGCAGCTGGCAGCAACTACGCCAGCAAGTCCAGTGGGTCGAGGCTCTGCCTCGGCCACGAGACAAGCCTCCAGCAACCGCCGCCTGCAGGCCGAGAATGCCAAACTTGCCCGCGAGAACGAGCGCCTGCAACGCGAACTGGCCGACCTCAAGCGCCGCGCCTTCATCATCGACCTGGAGGCCAACGGTTTCCGTGCCGTGCAGGACGAGGACGGCAGCATCGTGCTCATCGACCTTGAGCAAGAGTTAGAGAACGAATTGAACAACCATCTGAATAACCAACCCACAACCAATATTCCAGCATTATGAAAACAACCAGCCATATCACTATCATCACGGCGCTCATTGCCCTGCTCGTGCCAGCAACGGCCAGCGCCAACGTCTATGAGGACCGCCTGAAAGAAGCATTCGACAACATCACCAATGCCGTGCCGCTTGAGGACCTCAGCCAGATGCACACCACCTATACCGACCCCGAGACCGGAGTCAAGGAAGGCCAACTCGACGTGATCAAGTTCACCATCGACAGCGAGAACATGAACCTGATTAACGACGCCAAGCGGGTCTATGAGCAGGTCAATGGCAACAGCTCGGCAGATATCTACACCCTGTGGTGGAATGACAACGATGATGGTACCTTCCAGGGCTACCGACTCTATTACAGCCCCGAAAATGCCATCACGGTGGGCTTGGACTGTGACCACTGCTACACCGTGGGCTTTATTGCCCCCGATGACAAGCAGCACCGCACGACCTACACCATCGAGTGGGAAGAAAACGTTGACAACAGCATCGATGGTCGAATCATCACCACCTATGCCCCTACCAAGCCCAAAGCGACCGATGGCATGAGAATCAGTTCGGTGGTTATGAGTCCCGACGACTACGACAAGTATATGGAACAATTCCAGGCAGGCATGGAGAAATACCAGGAGGGTATGGAGAAGTACCGGAGCGCCATGGAGAAAGCCCAGGGAAGTCTGGAAAAGGCCCAGGGAGCGCTTTCCGGTTTTTCGGACGGCCAAAGCCATGTGTACTCTTTCTCCTCCTCGAGTTCATCTTCAAGCAAGACCGATGGCAAGGACTGGATGAAGAAACTGCTCTTTTACGTCAACAAGGTGCAGGAGAACGGCAACAACTACCTCTACTTGTCCAAACTCTACGAACTGTGCAAGGACACCGAGGGTCTGGACCAGACCGACCTGAAAATCGGCATGCAGCAACTGGCATCGGTCTATAAGCAACTCAAAGCCAAGAAAAAACTCAAGGAAAACGAACTCCTCTTCCTCGAGAGCATGGTCGACCTCCTCGAGAACAAAACCAAGAGTATCCACTCTTGGAATCCAGATTAAAGTTGACTATAGTTGATTAAAGTTTAACCTACTGTTTCATGTAGAATAATGCATGAAACGGCCATAACTATACCCTATTGTGAAATACTTAATTACAATTATCTTACTGGTTTTCAATATCTTTTTCGCTCAAGCCGATATCATCAGCGGGCGTGTTATCGATGCCGATACCCGGGAGACCTTGCCCGGGGCGACGGTGAAGTACATGCAGCAAATCGGTGAAACCAGTTATTCGGGCAGCACCGTGATTGCCGACTCGCTTGGGCGCTTCTCGTTCAACTGCAATGGACGCGTTGAGTTGACGGTGTCGATGCTGGGCTATTACTACAAGAAGAAAAACGTCATGGCGCTGTCCGACAGCCGCCGCGACACGCTCGACATCGGTGCCATCGAACTGAAGATGTCCTCCCAGATGCTGCAGATGGTCGAGGTCACGGGGCACGCACGGCGGTTCACGATGCGCGGCGACACCATCGTGTTCAACCCGTCGGCTTTCAGGCTGCAGCAGGGGGCCCGTCTCGACGAACTCATCAAGCAACTGCCTGGCGTGGAGGTCGATGACAAGGGCAAACTGTGGTGGAACGGCAAGCCCATCCGCCTGACGATGGACGGCGAGAGCCTCTTTGGCGGCAACGACCTGGTGAGCCAACTGCCCGCCGAGGCCGTGCAGAACATCAAGGCCTACAACAAGGCATCTGAACTCAAGGAGCACACCGGCAACGACGACGGCAGCGAGGACATGGTGCTGGACCTGACCGTCAAGCCGGGCTTCCTCGACCGCTGGTATGGCGACGCGATGGCGGGCTACAGGACCCGCGACCACTATGAGGCCGAGGTGACGATGAACCGCCTGTCCAAGTCGGACCCCGTCATGGTGTTCGGTGACGCCAATAATGTGGCCAAGCGGCACAGGCGATACCAGGGCCAATACTCGCTCAATTCAGGCTACGGTCTGGGCCAGGAACAAGGCATCTCGGGCGGATACCAGCACAACTGGGGCCGCGAGCAGGGCGACAAGCCCCTGAAGAGTTTCTACAGCATCAGCGGCGGACTGGCACATGATGACCGGTGGAAAAGTTCGGGCAGCGAAACCGAGAATTACTTTCCCGGCGAGGCACGGAGCCGCAACAAGGTGGAGGGCTTTGACCGCAGCCACCAGCTGAACCCGACCATCCTGGGCATGATGCGCTGGAGGCCCGACTCGACCAACACGTTCTTCCTGTGGGCGCAGGCCGAATACGACAACAACCGCTCCATCAGCCGACGGGAGACCGAGCAGCTGGTCGATTCAGGCTACGGCTACGCGCCCACGATCAACCAGCACGTGGGCACCCTCACCCGCGGGCACGAGACCCGCATCAGCACCTCGGGCAGCTGGACACACTTGATCAAGGGCGGCACCTTCAAGATCGGCGGGGGACTGAACTATACCGACGGCAAGAACAAGCGCTGGGCCGACCGCACCATTACCGACCATCACAGTGGCCTCTTATCCACCCTGAGCCAGCAGGCCATCGAGCCCTACTCACGGTTTAATCTGGTGTCAACCATGACCCTAGAGCGCTGGCTGACAAAGAGCTGGCTGCTCACTGCGGAGTATCAGTTGGGTTACGACAACAACAAGACGGACTGCGACTTCACCACCGACGGCATGGCCGATGCCGCCAACTCGTTCAACAACCGCTACCGCAGCACCAGCCATGCCGTCATTGCTGGCTCAACGTTCAACATCGGCCAGGTGCAGCTGAAGCCCCAGGCCGCCATGACATGGAACCATGAGCACCAGGACTACCGCCGAGCCCTGCTCGACACCGCAGCTGTGAGGAACCGCTTCAAGGTCGAGCCATCACTCAAGGCCTCCTGGAAAATGAACCGCAGCATGAGCCTGGAGTTGAATTACAGTTACAAGACCACGCGTCCCGAACTGCTCCAGACCATCGGCTACCGTGACTTGAGCGACCCGCTGTTCATCACCGAGGGCAACCCCCTGTTGAAAGACAGCCACTCTCACCAGATTCAGTTGGCCTACAAGGCCATCGTCCCGAGCAAGCAGTTGTCGATAGGCTTCAATGCCAAATACACCACTGCCGACCACAGCAACGTCACAGCCCTCAGTTATGACCCGGTGACCAACGTCTATACCAGCCGTCCCGAGACCGTGGCGGGCAACCGCGTGTGGGAAGTGAACCTCAACTATGACCACGGCCTGGGCAACTACTTCCGCCTGCAGAACGACCTCAAGGTCATGGGCGGACGGTACTACGGTTACCTGACCATGCTGCCCACCCATGGGGAGCGCATCCTCAACCGCCAGACGAGCGTCCATCCCAAGGACAAGCTGACCGTGTCATTTGACCACAACTGGATCAAGGCCTCGGCCTTTGCCGAGGTGAATGCCGACCGGTTGCGCTTCTCGCAGTCGCCCATCCAGAACACCACGCTCTGGGATAACAACTACGGCATCGAGTTTGAGGCCAACTACCGCAACTTTGTCTTCTCATCCAGCCTCACCGAGGCCATGCGGCACGGCTATGCCTCCAGCGGCATGAACCGCAACCGCCTGCTGTGGGATGCCTCCGTCGCTTGGAAGATCCTGAAGAACAAGGGCACAGTCAGGCTCTACGCCGATGACATTCTCAACCAGGATGATTACCGCTGGAGTAGCCAGACTGCCTATCAGCAGACCAACGAGTGGCAGGACACGCTGCACCACTACATCGGCATCTCGTTCACCTACCACCTCGACGCCAAGAAAAAAGACAGTTAAGCCCACGGGCAAAACCATCTTCACTACAATACAGTAAACCTGTTTCCCCAGCGGTTATAGTCGCGATTTTATAGCTTCTTCACGCGATTATAACCGCTTTTTGGGGCGATATTGATACTCGGAAACTCATGGTAGCTGGTCGTCGATGATCAGGCGCAGCCACTGGGCAGTGGTCAGGGGAATGGGGCCTGCCGGCTCGCTGTACATGAGGCGCTCGTTGAGCTCGAGCAGCAAGGGGCGGGCATCACTCTCACCGGCCCGGGCGATGATAGCATGGGCCTGGGGCATAGCACGGTCCATCACGGCCTGGGATGACGGACGCAGCAGGAAACTGCGCCAGTATAGCCAATAGGCGTAATCATAGATGCGCTGTGCATCAAGCGGGTTGTCAAGGTCGACTTCACTGGCAATGCAAAACTGACGGGGAATGGGCGCGTCCTCATATTCCTCGTCAAGCACCTTGTGGAATGCCATGGCGAGCGCCTCGAGCTCGACGTTGTGAGGGTCAAGGGCTACAATACCCTGCTCCCCCACTATCGTCCACCAGATGACAAAGCGCACATCATCAACGTTCAGTTCATAGTCAATATATTCCTCACGGCGGCCATAATGGGGTAGCGGTGTGCCATGACGCTCGGCGTGCAGGCGGGTGAACGACCGCCACAGGCCGCCGTCGGCCACAACGTCCTGGTAATAGCCAGTCACAGCCAGCACCACGTCGCGGCGCAACTCATCATCCAGCTCGCTTAGCCAGGGCGACTCATCCCACAGCTTGGCAAGCCTGAGCGCTATCCACAAGTAGAACTGGTCGGTCTCGGCCACCCTGGGGTTGCCTGGCTGGCGCTCCATGTAATCCTTAACGCTGATTTCCATGACTCTCTTTCTCTCTTATATTAAAAAGACGGGAAAACGACATTGTTTCCCGTCCTGGAGCCGCGAGCGGGACTCGAACCCGCGACCTTTTCGTTACGAATGAAATGCTCTACCGACTGAGCTATTGCGGCTTGGTGCACTGCGATGACTTGCAATGCGGGTGCAAAGGTAGCACTAATTTTCTAATCTAGCAAACTTTAATTGACAATTTGTTTGCTATAGGTTATCTTTATCTTGGCTTTGTCGAGCAACAGGTTGGCTATCGCGGGACGGGACACCATGGGCGAAATCTTGGTAACGACGGTCGTCGAACCGTAGTAGTAGGATTGCTGATAGGTGTAGTTGGTCACATCAACTGGGGTGATGGTGAGGTTGATATCGTCCTCGGTGGCAATACCACCCTGATTGTTGATGATGTTGAGGATATAATTGCGCAGGCCCGAGAAAACATACTTCTTGGTTGTCGCGTCATAGGTGGCATAGAACGAGTCCTTGTTGTTGGTCAGGCTGTCGCCATTGATGAAGTCGGCCTTCTTGGACGACTTGACCATGAGCAAGTATTGAGGCGGCTGGATGTCATATTGCGTCTCGGGAACGCTCACCGGCAGCTCCAGCGACAGGCTGTTGATGATCGACTGATTGTTGCCCACGTTGGCCTGATACTTGTCGATGATATCCTGAATGGGAAAACGCACCTCCACGTCATAGCCAGCCGGCGCCACGATGAGCGCACTACCACTATTGACCATCGAGGTAATGGCATCGTCGATGTTGAAGCTGATGATGTTGTTGGAAACCACCTCGGGGGTCGATGCCAGATAGGACTGGCACTGAGCCGGATAGATGGTGTCGGTCGTTTCACTCAATTGAGCGTGCTTGCGGTAATACACATCAAGCTCGGTGGCCTTGATGTTCATCACGTGGCCACTGCCGTAACTGTTGGTGATATAAATGCCGGGAAAGACCTCGGCAAACGCCTTGGGGCTTGAGAACTTGCTGGGATCGTTGACATAGGCCCTGTACAATTCCTTGCCAAGCTCTTGAGGCAGGGGTACCGATATCACTCGCACGGTGTCGAACTGGAGAGTGCCCGTCACATAGGAATTGGATACCTCGAGCCAACCCGACACAGGAGAATAGGACTCGGAGGCGAGCAGGTCACTGCTGTTATAATAATCGGTCGGGTCAAAGTCACTGTATATGGGACTGGGCAGGGCACGGTTCAGGCGATACACATCCAAGCGCATCGGTGCCAGCGAGTCACCAGTAAAGCCGTCGCGATAGGGCAAACGCAACTTCAAGCGTACCGAGTCTATCCACTCCTCTTTCACCCCAGTGGTATCAAGGGTTGCAGCAGGCATCCACATGGTCACGGCATCGGCACTGAGCTGGCCAAAGCCCTCGGCGCTGATGCGGCCCAGCATCTTGGTGGAGGTGCGCATCTGCACACGGTCGTTGCGCACCGAGTGCCCCTGTATCACAAACGATGAATCCTCAATAATCGACGACACGCCGTCGGTGATGCTCACACCGATGGTCTCGTCGGTGCATGCGTACAGGCTGAGCAGCACAGCAGCAGCCAGTATCACATTAAAAAACTGCTTCATATTCCCGAAATGAAAAAATCGATTTAAGAATAGACAGAAAAACGTGGGGGAACGCCCCAATTAGTCGAACAGCGAAGCGTAGAACTGCGACACCTTGTTGACGTCATCATCGTCGATAAACGGCAACTTGGGCAACGAGGCAGCCGCCTCGAGCACAACATCACTCACCCCTTGTTCACACTCAATGACGGCATCGGTATAGCGCAGGGAATAGGCCATGAGTTCATCATAGGTCAACTCCTTGCCGTTGATGGGCTTGAGGGCGTTTTTGGGGACGCCGTCCTGGTGCATCTTCTCGGCCAAACGGGCGTCCAGCGGAGCTGGTAGGGTCTCGTTGAACAGGGCAGAGACAATCTTGGCGTCGCGGAACGACGGGTCGTCGCCATAGAGCGTGCGGATGTAAACCGGTGCCAGCGCCGATATCCAGCCGGTGCACTGTATGATATCGGGCACCCAGCGCATCTTGCGTATCGACTCAATGACGGCACGCACAAAGAAGATGCTGCGCTCATCGTTATCGCTGGTCGAGCAGTTCATCTCCAGCTCATCGATGCGATTGCTGGCAAAGTAGTCCTCGTTATAAATGAAATAAACCTGAAAATGAGCCTGTTGCAGGGTGGCCACCTTGATAATGAGCGGATGGTCGGTATCGTCAATAATCACATTCATGCCCGATAATCTGATCATCTCGTGCAACTGATTACTACGCTCGGCAATCATGCCATACTTGGGCATAAACGTGCGCTCTTCAATCCCCTGTTCCTTAATGCCTTGAGGCAGGATGCGGCCAATCTGAGACAATCGTCGCTCTGGAACATAGGGCGCGATTTCTTGCGATATAAATAAGACTTTCTTTACATCCATGTTGCTTGTTTCTACTTTTATAATGCAAAGTTAGCATTTTTTTTTCATTTTGGCATCATTTCTCTGAGCCATGAAGGTCTTTTTTAAGTAAAAATGACCCCTTTTTAACATCTTCTAATCTTTTTGGACGGCATTTAGCCGACTTTTCTTTAGCGGCCCTAAGGTAGTAAAAACAGGGGCAAAAAACAGGGAAACACTTCCTTCAAACAGGAAATGCCTCCCTCATTCAAAACACACACACGATTAAAGTTTCTTTCTCTCAGAAAACGTCATTTTCCTGACTTACAGCAGTCATGGCCCTGCGGGCAGTTTTCACCCGGTGCCTGGCCTTTCTTGAGGCCCTTCTTGCCGCCATGGGGACGACCTAAAGCACGCTTGTCCTGGTGCCGCTTCTTCAACTCGGCAAACTTAGTAAGCTGATCGGGAGTCAGCAAGGCCTCAATCTTGGCATCGGTGGCAGCGCGCTGGGCGTCCATCTTCTCGTGGCGCGCCTTGATGGCCTCATTGTCGGGCCTCTCGCGCTTGTCGCCTTGAGTTGCCTGCTCCTGGCGGCCCTTTCTCATAGCTTCCATCTCCTCAGTGTAAATCTGGGTGATTGCAGCTTTCTGCACCTCGGTCAGCCCCAGTGCCTTCTCAAGCCCGTTAACTCGATTTTCAATCATCTTCTCGGGGGAACCTTGATGATGGTGGCGAGGCGGCTGTGCGTTCACGACAAGCCCCATCAGGGCAATCGTCAATACTAAAACAATCTTATTCATCTCTTAATAAATGTGTTTTGAAAATAATAATGTGAATTACTTGAGATCAATGATCTCGTCGCAAAGAAAAATATTATTTTCCAATTAAAAAAACGCCAAGTCGTCAAGTTGTGACCAATCGACAAATCACGTTGACAAACGCGCCAAAAATCAAGACCAATTCGGGGCGCTCACAGCCAGGCATGACACATATCACCTGAGCGGAATACTAAATTATCGTCAATAAATCAAAAAAAATGTATTTACCATATACAACTAAACGAAAAACGCTGTATATTTGCACTTCAAGGATAAAAAAGATTGGGAATGTTGACTCAGATCTACAACGGCCATATACTCACTCCAGAGGGGTGGATTAATGCCGGCTCGGTCATCATTGAGGACAGCCGCATCAAGGAGGTGAGCAAGAGCAGCCGCCAAATGGAGGGCATGGACAAGGTCATCGACGCCCACGGCATGCACGTGGTGCCCGGTGGCATTGACCTGCACTGTCACGGCGGTGGCGGATGCGATTTCCAGGAGTGCACGAGTGAAGCGTTTGAGACGGCTGCCCGCACCCACCTGCGCCACGGCACGACAGCCATATATGCCACGCTGTCATCGTCGCCGCTCGACATGATGGAGCGGGCTTGCCAGACGTGTGACGAGCTGATGAAACAGCCCGGCTCGACCATCATGGGCATGCACATGGAGGGTCCCTACTTCAATCCCAGCAAGGCTGGTGCCCAGATGCCCGAGACCATACGCATTCCCGACCCAAACGAGTACCGGCACATCGTCGAGGACTTTGACTGCATGAGGCGCTGGAGCTCAGCGCCCGAGTTGCCCGGAGCCATCGAGATGGGCGAGTATATCACGAGCAAGGGCATCGTCGCGGCCATTGGCCACACCGCCGCCGAGTATCCCAGCGTCAAGGCGGCCTGGGACGCGGGCTACACGCTGGCAACCCACTTCTATAATGCCATGCCGGGATTCCACAACGTGCGCGAGTTCAAGCACGCCGGCACCGTCGAGAGCGTATATCTGCTCGAGGACATGGCCGTCGAGGTCATTGCCGATGGCATCCATGTGCCATCGACCCTGCTCAACCTGGTTTATCACATGAAGGGGGTTGAACGCACCGCCCTGTGCACCGACGCGCTCGCGGTGACCGACAGCGACTCGGAGCATGCCTTTGACCCACGCGTCATCATCGAGGACGGTGTGTGCAAGCTCTCGGACCGCAGCGCCCTGGCGGGCAGCATTGCGACAATGGACAGGCTGATCAAGACGATGGTGCGCGTCGTCGATGTGCCGCTGCAGGATGCCGTGCGCATGGCCAGCGAGACTCCGGCCAGAATCATGGGCATCTATGACCGCAAGGGATCGCTCCAGCGCGGCAAGGACGCCGACATCCTGATACTGGATAACGACATCAACCTGCGCGGCGTGTTCTCGATGGGAGAGTTTGTCAAGGGTAGCGACCACATCGCCCCTGCCGAGATTGTTGAGCGCTAATTCCGCCACCACTGCGAGTGCCTAAAAATAAAAAATCAATCATTTTTTCGGTGTTATTCTTGCACAGTAGCAAAATTGGCATTATCTTTGCACCCGCGTTTGAGAGAAAACGCATTTTACATGGTGGACGTAGCTCAGCTGGTTAGAGCGTCGGATTGTGGTTCCGAAGGTCGTGGGTTCGAGCCCCATCTTCCACCCCATTAATAAAAAACCTGCATCGATCGATGCAGGTTTTTTTATTTAGAAGTGGTCACAGGCTTGGAAGGCAGTGCTGCCAACGTGAGTCACGAGGCAGGTATGGTCACACTGGTCAATCCCGAACAACCCATGAAAGCATTATCGCCGATAGTGTCGTCACGCCGTTATAGGTAACCTCGCTGGGCACGGTTACAATAAAAATGGCAAACAGACATCGCCCACGCCTGGAACTTAGAGTCCCAGCAGGGTCTTGACCACAGGCATGAGGTCGACGGTTGCAGGGCCGGCATAGGCCACTGGGGTGACAGCGGTATCTAGCACGACGTCAAAGTTGCCCTGTGCGCCTGCCTGGCGAATCGCGGCCTGGATCTTGTCGGTGATGGGTTTGGTGAGGGTCGTGCGGTTGGCAGCCAGGTCATCGGCGGCTCGACGCTCAAACTCACGCATCTTCTTGTCACTCTCCTGCAACTCGTGCACGCGGCGTTCCTTGATGGTCTCGGGCATCGCAGCATCGGCAGCGACAGTCTGATAGTCGGCATATTTCTTGTTAAACTCGGCTTGCAGCAGTTCATACTCGGCATGATACTTGTCGCTCAGGGCCTTGAGCTGGGCTTCGGCGGTTGCCTTCTCGGGCATGAGGTCAAACAGCTGCTGCGAGTTGACAATACCTATTCTGGCCTGGGCCATCAATAACAGTGGCAACATGGCCACAGCAATCATGAGAAATCGTTTCATCGTTCTATACTAGTGACAATACATTATATATTTTACAAAGGACAAAGGTAGAGACTTTTTTTCATTCACGCAACTCCACCGTGGCCTAAAAAAAATGAAGTCTCCTGCCGCTGGCGCGTGCCATTGCAGGAGACTTCCCTACTTTTCAATAATCGTGATTGAATGCGTATCTTGTCACATTTTTCTTACTTGATGTTCAGCTTGGCCTTCACCTTGGCGCTGATGTCCTCGGCATTGGTTCCCGTGTAGAGAATCGAGCCGGCAGCCTGGTCAAAGATAAAGGTGTAGCCGCCCTCGGCGCCAACAGCCTGGATGGCGTTCTGGAGCTTCTGGGTGATGGGGGCGAGCAGTGTGTCCTGCTGGCGCTGCAAGTCCTGAGCAGCAGTCTGCTGGAAATTCTGGATCTTCATGTAATCATCTTGCAGTTCCTGGTTATGGCGGTCCTTGATAGCCTGGGGGGTGCTGGCGTCCTTGTCAGCAGCCTCATAGTCGGCCATCTTTTTCTGGAAAGCGTCTTGCAGGTTCTTGAACTCGGTCTCATACTTGTCGCTCACCGACTTGAGGGTATTCTCGGCAGTAGCCTTCTCGGGCATGACGTTGAAAATCTCGGTGGTGTTGATGTAACCGAACTTTTGAGCCTGTGCGGCAAAGCACATCATTGTAGCCGTTACGGCTAAGAGCATAAATCTTTTAAACATGTCTAAAAAATTGATTTTCTTGTTAGTATACTAATGTTCTTGTTGTTCCAATACTGGGAGTGCAAGCTGTCGCTTACTTGTAACCCATCTTCTCGAGAATCTCGTTGCTCACGTCGATGCGTGGCGAGGCAAAGATGATACTCTGGCTGCTGGCGCGGTCAAAGATGACCTGGAAGCCACGTTCCTCACACACCTTCTTGCAAGCGTTGTAGATGTCGTCCTGAATGGGCTTGATGAGCGACTGGCGCTTCTTGAAGAGTTCACCCTGCGGGCCGAAGTACTTGTACTGCAGTTGCTGGGCCTCTTTCTCCTTCTCGGTGATCTCGGTCTCTTTCTTCTTCTTCTGGTCATCGGTCAGGAAGACCATATCGCTCTGGTAGTTCTTGTACATGGTGTCGGCCTCCTTCTTGAGTTCATCGACCTCACGTTGCCAGCGCTGTGACACCTGGTTGAGCTGTTCGTTAGCCATTTCATAGGCCGGAATGTTCTTCAGGACATATTCCATATCCATGAGAGCAAACTTCTGCGCGTGGGCAGCCATGAAGACCGCTACCAGCGCTACTACAGTTAAAGCTATTCTTTTCATATTCCTAACTATAATTTGGTTGATAAATTTCGACTTTTAGACTAGCAAAGGGCCAAATCGTTTATTCGATTAACTTAATATCGTTAAAATTCTTGACCGAGTACAAAGTGGAAGTGACTGCCACCCTTCTCGCCATAGACATTGTCAAAGCCGTAGCCCCAGTCGATACCCATCATGCCGATCATGGGCAGGAAGATGCGGGCACCCACGCCTGCCGAGCGCTTGATGTCGAACGGGTTGAAGTCCTTGATGTCGGTCCACGCGTTACCGCCCTCGATAAACACGAGCGGGTAGATGGTGGCGCTTTGGGACAGCATCAGCGGGAAGTGCAGCTCGACTACAAAGCGGTCATAGGCATAACCGTCGCTGCGGGGGGTGAGCGAACCGTTCTCATAGCCACGCAGGGCGATGGTCTCGGTAGCATAGGTGTAGGAACCCGACATGCCGTCACCACCGACGTAGAAGGTCTCGAACGGCGACTTCAGCCACTTGTTCCAGCTACCCAGCAGACCGAAGTCGGCTCGTGTCATCAGCACCAGAGTCCAGCGGCCATCGGGATCGGTGAGCGGCGTGTAGGTGCGGGCCTGGAACTTGAGTTTCCAGTACTCGATCCACTTGTAGCGCTCCTTCTTGGCGGCGTCGGTGTTGCTCTCGCTCAGGGCCTTCCAGTTCTTCTTGCCGAACAGGCTGGCCGGTGGCGTGGCGTTTAACGACAGGGTAAAGGAGCTACCCTTGCGGGTATATAGCGGGTTGTCGATACTGTTGCGCGACAGGGTAAATCCCAGCACGATCGAGTTGGACACGCCGTTGTTCATGTACCACAGGTATTCCCAGTTCTTGAGGCTGTACCACTGGTAGCTCAGGCTGGCCATGAAGGTGAAGTAGTCGTCGGGCCACTTCAATCGCTTACCGAATCCCACCGTCACACCGGCCATCTGCAAGTACTTGTTGGGGTCGTAGGCGTTCTCGTAGTAGTTGTATCCATTATATCCATATCCCCCATAACCGTAACCATAGCCGTAGCCGTAACCATAGCCATTGTACATCGAGTTGTACATCGCGTTCTGGAACTGCTGGGTGTAGAAGGAGTTGTTGATACCGGTCTGGCGGCTATAGAATGCCGATACCGACAGCGAGTTGGGACGCTTGCCGCCAAACCACGGGTCGAGGAATGACACGCTATAGGCCTGGTAGTACTTGGCGTTAGTCTGGGCGCTGATGGTAAACGTCTGGCCCTCGCCCTGCGGGATGAGGCCCTTATAGGACGACGGGTGAAAGAGGTTCTGCATCGAGAAGTTGGTAAACTTCAACGAGGCCTTGAGGATGACGCCAGTCTGTCCCCAGCCGGCGCTGAGCTCCACCTGGTCGTTGGCCTTGCTCTCGAGGTTGAGGATGATATCGACGGTACCGTTGTCGGGATTGGGTTCGGGACGGATGTCCATCTTCTCGGGGTCGAAATGGCCTGTCTGGGCAATTTCGCGGGCCGAGCGCATGAGGTCATCCTTGGAGAACAGGTCACCGGGGCGCACGCGCAGCTCACGGCGCACCACCTTCTCATACAGGCGGTCATTACCGTTGATGACCACCCTGTTGATGCGCGCCTGCTTGCCCTCAAACATGCGCATCTCCAGATCGATGCTGTCGCCCTCGATCTTGGTCTCGATGGGGATGAGCTGGTAGAAGAGGTAACCATTGTTGAGGTACAGGTTAGCCACGGCGTCATCATCTTCCTGGGTGCGCTTGTTGAGCAGTTTCTGGTTATAAACGTCGCCCTTCTTGATACCCAGGACCTCGTTGAGGATCATCGACGGGTAAACCGTGTTACCCACCCAGTTGATATCCGAGATATAGTAGCGCTTGCCCTCATCCACGGTGAGATAGATGTCCACGCTCTTTTCGTCATAGGGCACCACGCTGTCCTTGACGATGACGGCATCGCGGTATCCCTTCTCATTATACTTGTCGATAATGAGCTGCTTGTCGGCCTCGTAGTCGGTCTGGACGAACTTCTTCTGTGAGAAGATTTTCCACAAGCTCTTTTTCTCGTTGGTCTTCTTCATGGTGCGCTTGAGCTTGGTGTCGCTCAGCACCTTGTTGCCGTCGATATAGATCTTGTGCACCTTGATTTTCTCGTGCTTGTCGATATTGATGTTGACGATGACCTCGTTCTGCTTGCTCAGGTCGGGCACCTGCACGACCTCGCATGTAGCTTGGCCAAAGCCCTTGTTGGCATAGTATTTCTCGACAATGATCTTGATGCGGTCGGCAATGTTGGGTGTCATCTGGCCGCCAGGAGTGAAATTCAGTCGCTCCATGAGGTCTTTTTTCTCGCCACCCCTCACACCGTTATAGTTGACCTGGGACACACGGGGCTGCTGGCGCAAGTTAAACACCAGCCAAGCCTGGTCATGGTAGATCTTGTCGACCTTGATCTGCACCTTGGAGAACAAGCCCTGGCGCCAGAAGCGCTTGGCAGCCGCCTTGAGGTCCTCACCGGGGATCTCGACACGCTGACCGACGGCCAGCCCCGAGTAGCCCACAATGATGCTCTCCTCGTAGTTGTCAACACCCTCGACACGTATTCCCGCGATCTCGTAGGTGTTGGGCGAACCAGTGAACACCACCTTGGGGTTATAGATCGTATCGTTGACTGCTATCGATTCTTGGGCATTGACCACCGACAGTGGTGCGAACATGACAATCGCAGCCATCGCCAGCAATGTGTGCTTGATATTCATTGTTCTACTGTTCATTGTTCGTCTTTTACCTGTTCGCTCGTTTTACCATAGCGGCGCTCACGCGCCTGGAAGTCGACAATCGCCTCGACAAAGTCCTCCTTGGTGAAATCGGGCCAATATTTTGAAGTAAAATAAAGCTCGCTATAAGCAATCTGCCACAACAGATAGTTACTCACGCGCAGGTCCCCACCGGTGCGTATGAGCAGGTCGGGGTCGGGCATGTCACTAGTGGCAAGATGAGCCGATAGCTTGTCGTCGTTGATGTCATCGGGCGACAGGGAGCCTGCCTGCACCTGACGCGCCAACTGCCGGCACGCCTCGACAATCTCCCATCGCGACGAGTAGCTCAGTGCCAGGCACAAGACCAGGCCGGTGCAATGGCTCGTGTCGTGCATGCACTTGCGCAACCTCGAGGCGGCAAAGGCGGGCATGCGCCCCATGTCGCCGATGGTGGTCAGGCGCACATTATTCTTGATCAGGTCGGGCGTCTGCTGCTCGATGCTGACCACGATGAGGTTCATGAGCGCGTCCACCTCGTCCTGCGGGCGGTTCCAGTTCTCGGTCGAGAAGGTGTAGAGGGTTAAGAACTTCACTCCCAACTCGCTGGCTATCTCGGTCACTTGTCGCACGGTGGTGACACCATTCTCGTGGCCAAAGCTGCGCTCGTGGCCATGTTGTTTGGCCCAGCGCCCATTGCCGTCCATGATGATGGCGACGTGCTGGGGGATGCGCGTGGTGTCAAGTTGCTGTATCTTGTCGCTAAGTGATGACATGACGATAATTTATTCTATATAGTTACACTTAATGCACCGCTTGCCGAACTCATAGGTTACCGAGAATGAGGCAAACGAGTACCAGTCGGTATTCTTGGCAAACGAGTGCTTGATGCCAAACAGGTCGCTCAATCCGTCGATGCGGTCGCTGAACTCCTTGCGCATCGTGAATTCAAAGCCCAGGTTCAACCTGTCCTTGTATTTATACTTCACACCGATGCCGATGGGTACCGTGAATGAAGCCTGGTTGTGCCCGTTGCTGATGGCAAATACAAATCCCACGCCGGCGACCATGTAGGGCGTGATGGGCTTGTACTTCTTGTAAAGGGGGCCGCGACCATAGTTCAGGAAATTGAACTCGGCAGTGAGACCCAGATCGATAAGGCTCGACGAGAAGCTGAATTGCTCCTGCTCGGGGAACTGCAGCTCGATATCCTTGCTGTTGCCGCTGATGCTGGCATAATTCAAGTTGGCCTTGAAGGCCCAGCGGCTATTGTGGATATAACGGAACAACCCGCCCCCCGTAATGCCGGGATGCCTAAACAGGTTGCTATTGTTCACGTCACCCAGGTATCCCGAGACACCGAGTGTACCTCCCGTCTCATACTTGTACTGCTGTGCCGTTGCCGTCATGGCAACCAGCAGCATGGACAGGACTATGAACACTGTTTTTTTCATCATCTTGTTGTATAAACACTCCCGGGAGTCAGAATCAGTAAACCGGATAATTGGTCATGCGGTTGTATACGCCACGCCACACATAGGGCAACAACGCATCCTGGTCGTTATAACCGCCAAACAGGTAGATGTAAGGACACTCCCACGAGGTGACCTGGGACTGAATGCGGCGAGGAAGATAGTTGCCGCTGGCGGCTGTGAGGGTCTCGATGTTGACAAATGCCTGGGCGCCATAGAACTTGGGCATGAAACCGGGTTGAACGATGGTGGAATCACTCTTATACCAGGTAATACCCTGGGTGCTGGACAGATAGATATTGCCATTGAGGGTGCCGTCGGCGAGTTTGCCGCCCATGACATACCATGTCTCTTGCAGCGCGTAACGGCGGATGCCGCTAACGGGCTTGTAGGTGTAATAGGCAAACAGGGTGGCATCGGTCAAGGCCGGCAGCACGGTGCTGTGGACGTTGTTGATTTTACCCCACTTGCTGCCGTCAAAACCCCACACGTCGCTCACCGCGCGTCCCTGGCTATCCAGGCCACCGACTATCATCGCCTGCTGGGAGACAGTCCAGGTGTTATTGGTCACAATCATGTCAGACGAATGGCTGACGGGGAAACTGTCATCGACCCGGGTCGCAACAAAGTCCTCGCTACGGGGATACTGGTCGTAATAGTAACCGTCATCGCCACGCACAATGCCCAGCACGCAATCATTATAGGCGCCAAGCATGCTGTACCACGTCACGCCACAGCCATTCCACGACAGACCATCGGCCGAGGTATAGAGGACACCGTCTGCATCCAGCATGTACAGGGCAGCATCGGTTGCCGTGAGAGACGGAATCTGAGGGATAAAAGGCAGATTGACCCATTGCTTGTCCCACGTGGGCTGGTTGGGAGCCGATGCGGTGAACAGGTAGCACTCTTGGGCGCTATTATAGTTCATGATGCGATAGGTGTCGCCTTGCTTCACTGCCTTGTGGCCGATGGCGCTATGGCGGTAGCCAGGCAGGTCACGACGCCATGACTCGTCCCAGATGAGGGTGTCGGGCGTCACTTTGTGCACCAGCACCTTGACTTCATAGTCCTTGACACAAGAATTATCTACCGAGGTGACCGTGAGTATCGTCTTGCCGGTGAAATCCAGCGCTTGGGTCATCGAGGTCGTGTAGTTGATGCTCGTGTCGGCCTGCTCGGTAGCGCCAGTGATCTTAAATACCGCCGAACTGACCGTATTCAGGAACTTGACGGTCACCTTCAGCTTCGAGATGTCGGTCCCCACGGGCAGCGAGTCGGCATTATAAATCAATCCGTTATCATAATCGATGGTGAAATGCACCGAGTCCAAACTGGCCAGCACATCGGCATCGGCCTGGAGTCCAAATGCGGTAATCAGGGTTGTTTGCTCGCTGGTACTGTAGGAATAGACCGTGCTGTCATCATCATCTTTATCCTTGTTACATGACATGAGCATGGGCAACGTTGTGATCATCACACACATCACCAGCATTGAGTATAATAGCGTTTTATTCGTCATTATCGTTTTACAGTTCTTTTTATACAAACGGCAAAATTACAAAAAAATTCGGTCATACAGGGGTTTTTCCCTATAATTAATGTCCACGACCACCATTTTTGGGGTGTAAAGATAGTACAACACAGCCATACGGAATACAACCGTTAAAGATAATAAACGATAAATCGCCGATTTTACACCTTTTTAACGCACCCTCGCTCTAGAGTAGCAGTCCCGTAAATCGGCGCGACGCAAAACCTCACGCCCGCAGGCGCTATGATTTCCCGACCATCGTGTTGTTAATGAGACAGATATTATTGGGGACCCTTTATTTACTTTATCGCCCAGAGCTAAAATCAGGAAAACACTAAACAATATCTTAGCGGCGCGGTGCCAAGTGGCTATAAGCTGATGCGTCTCAGGGTGGTTATCATGTTGCCGTCGATCACGACACGGGAGTGGATCACTCCGTCGATGGCGGGGGCAGGGACGCCATGGCTTGCCCTGCGCTGGCTGACCTCGATACGAGCCTCGTCCCACAGACCTTCACCGATGAGCTGCCGCAGCACCTGGGCTCCACCCTCGACCATCACGCTGGTGACGCCACGGCGGTAAAGGTCCTCAAGCCAGGCCTGGGGAGCGGTGGTCTCAATTTTGACATACTCGACGGCTCCTTGCACATCGCTTTTTACCCTGTTATAGACAATGCTGTTGTGACCGTCGTTCAAGAGCTTGAGGTTGCCGGGAATCGACAATTCATGTGACAAAACCACCCGCAACGGTGAGTGGCCAGGCCAGTAGCGGGTCGTCAACGAGGGATTGTCGATGCGGGCTGTGGCGGCACCAACGACAATCGCGTCACACAGCGATCGCTCACGGTGCATCAGCCGCATTGTCACTGGAGTGGACATGTGCAGGGGGTTCTCGCCATCCTCGGGCGGTAGGCCGATAAAGCCATCGGCCGTCTGAGCCCACTTGAGCTGCACCCACGGGCGACCCGTCGTGTGGGCGGTGATAAAGCGTCGGTTCAACTCACGGCACTGCTGCTCGAGAACGCCAACAGTCACCTCTACCCCAGCCTCTTGCAACAGTCTCACACCCCGTCCTGCCACCTTGACAAACGGGTCGAGTGTACCGACCACCACCCGCCGAATACCACGCTCGATAATCAGGTTGGCACAGGGCGGCGTCTTGCCGTAGTGGGAGCAAGGCTCGAGAGTGACATACAGGGTGCTGCTACTCAATCGCGTGGCGTCGGCGACGCTGGCCACTGCATTAACCTCGGCATGGGCCTGGCCACACCGGCGATGCCATCCCTCGCCAATGATCACGCCATCGGGCCCGACAATCACAGCACCCACCATCGGGTTGGGTGACGTGTGTCCTGCTCCCAAGCGAGCCAACTGCAAGGCGCGCCACATGTATTTCTCGTCAATCATCATCAACTACCAATTGCGCCAATTGTGACGTATAGCATCAGCATTCTTTTATAAAAATCAGTGAGATGCATGTATTGTTATGTTCTGGCAGCAGCAAAGCGCGGCTTGCCGTAGCTGTCATCGATGATGCGCACATCGTTAAAGCCGTTCTCATCGAGCAGGCGCCTCATCTCATTGGCAAAGCGCTGATTGATCTCAAGATACAACCGGCCGCCAGGCCCCAGCGACTGGGCGGCATAGGCCGCGATAGCCTTGTAAAACATCAACGGGTCATTGTCGGGGACAAACAGCGCCGCACTCGGCTCATAGTCCTTGACATTGCTATCCATCGTCTCGCGCTCACTCCAGCAGATGTAGGGAGGGTTGCTCACGATGATATCATAGGTGGCCGGCGGCTGGGGCGCTAGCATGTCGCTCTCAAACAGGCGCACCTTGACCTTGAGCGCAGCGGCGTTCTCTCGAGCAACCGCCAGGGCATCGCGCGAGACGTCGAGCGCGTCAACTGTAGCAAATTTCAGTGCCCTGGCCAGCGAGATGGCGATGCATCCACTGCCCGTGCCCATGTCCAGGACACGCAGGTCGCTGCCGGGATTCTCGTCGATAATGAGGTCAACCAGTTGCTCGGTCTCGGGCCGCGGAATGAGCACGGCGGGGGTTACCTTGAAGCGGTGGCCGTGAAACCGTGCACTGCCCACAATATACTGCAACGGCTCGTGACGACGCAGGCGCGCGATGATGTCCTCGACGCGCTGGGGCGCGAAATCGGGCAATTCACTGTCCTGACGCAGGGCCATATCGACCTGGTCATAGTTGAAAACATCTTCACACACAACGCGTATCATCGCCTGTACCTCGGCTGGCTCGGCAACACCCGCGAGTCCGCTCTTGAGTTGTTCAATTGCTTGCTTGAGTATCATAATCTTGACTTTTCTTGCAAAGGTACACTTTTTCCCGCTTTTGGTCAAAAAAAGGCCGATTGTTTTGGAAATTAGATTTTTATCTTTATCTTTGTGAATTGTTTAACCGATTCCTCTTTTCAAAACCATGAGCAAGAATCAAGACGACTCCCACGGTTTCTGGTGGCGCGCATTCCATCTCTACTACGATGGCTTTCGCAGCATGACTGTAGGCAAGACCCTGTGGCTCATTATCGGCATCAAGTTGTTTATCTTCTTTGTCATCATCAAGATACTGTTCTTTCCCAATTTCCTGAACAGCAAGTGTGACACCGAGCAGGAGAAGACCGAGTACGTGCGTCAGCAACTGGCTGACCGCTAACGGTCAGCCCGCCCCCCTAAGAAAACTCAACGACGACAAGTATAAACTATAAATAAATCTGATTATGGAAGAATTAACTAATGTTGTTGACTGGTCGCGAGCGCAATTTGCGCTGACGGCGATTTACCATTGGCTCTTTGTGCCATTAACACTGGGCCTGGGCATCATCATCGCCGTTATGGAGACCATCTATTATCGCACGCGCAGCGAGAAGTGGCTGGCAACGACCAAGTTCTGGATGACAATCTTCGGCGTGAACTTCGCCATTGGTGTGGCCACGGGCATCATCCTGGAGTTTGAGTTCGGCACCAACTGGTCCAACTACAGCTGGTTTGTGGGCGACATCTTTGGTGCCCCGCTGGCCGTTGAGGGCATTTTGGCCTTCTTTATGGAATCGACGTTCATCGCGGTGATGTTCTTCGGCTGGAAAAAGGTGAGTCCCAAGTTCCACCTCGCCTCGACGTGGCTGACTGCCATCGGCGCCAGCCTGTCGGCCCTGTGGATTCTTGTGGCCAACGCGTGGATGCAGTACCCCACGGGTTGCGAGTTCAATCCTGCCACCATGCGCAACGAGATGACCAGTTTTGCCGCCGTGGCACTGTCGCCCATGGCGGTGAGCAAGTTTTTCCACACCGTGCTCAGCGCGTGGACGCTGGGTGGGGCTTTTGTGTGTGGCGTTTGCGGCTGGATGCTGCTCAAGAAGCGCAACTATGATCATTGCCAGCGCAGCCTCAAGGTGGGCGCGTGGGTGGGCGTCATTGGCATCGTGCTCACCATGATCACCGGCGACACGAGTGCCATCACCGTGGCCAAGTATCAGCCCATGAAGCTGGCCGCGATGGAGGGTTTGTACAAGGGCAACCACGGGCAGTCGATCGTGGCCTTTGGTATCCTCAACCCCGGCAAGCAGCCCTTTGACGACAAGGATCCTTATCTGTTCGACATCAGCATCCCCTATGGGCTGTCGTTCCTCGCCACCCATGATTTCAAGGCTTTTGTCCCCGGAATCGAGGATATCATCAATGGGGTGACCTATGACAACGAGGGTAACGAGATCAACACCGTCCCCTATGCCGAACGCATGAAACGCGGACACCAACTACAGGAGATGATGGCACAATACAGCGCTGTGATGAACGGTGGCAACACCATGTTGACCGACAGCCTGAAAGCTGCCATCAATGCCGACTTTAAGCACTTTGGCTACGCCTATCTCGACAAGCCCGAGGAGGCGGTCCCCAACGTGCCGTTGACGTTCTACACGTTCCACTTCATGGTGACCGTGGGTGGTTACCTGCTCCTGTTCCTGCTGTTGGCGCTGCTATTCGTCTATAAACCGCAGATTCTCAACCAGGCCAAGTGGGCTCGCTGGTGGTACATCCTGGCCATTATCACCATGCCCTTGACCTACCTGTGCAGCGCGAGCGGCTGGGTTGTTGCCGAGGTTGGACGCCAGCCGTGGACCATCCAGGATCTGATGCCCAACAAGGTGGCCATCAGTGACCTGAGTGCGGGTTATGTGCAGACGACTTTCTGGATCTTTGCCGTGGTGTTCACCGCATTGCTCATTGCCGACGTGAGCATCATCTGCAAGCAGATTTCCAAGAAATCGCTCACCGATTTAGACATTGATAATGACAAAAAGTAAAGGAGGGCCCAAATCATGACAACATACAATCTGTTACAGAATTACTGGTGGTTCATCATGTCGGTGCTGGGTGCGCTGCTGGTGTTCCTGCTCATGGTGCAGGGCGGCCAGTCGATGCTCATCCACTATGCCAAACCCGACAAACGCGCGTTGCTCATCAACTCGATGGGGCGCAAGTGGGAGCTGACCTACACGACGCTGGTGACCTTTGGTGGTGCCTTTTTTGCCTCGTTCCCGCTGTTTTACAGCACGAGTTTCGGCGGTGCCTACTGGCTGTGGATGCTGATCCTGTTCAGTTTTGTGATCCAGGCCATCAGCTATGAGTACCGTTCCAAGCCGGGCAACATCTACGGCTCGCGGTTCTACGACACGCTGCTGCTCGTCAACGGCATCGTGGGGCCCGTGTTGCTGGGCGTGGCCGTGGCAACGATGTTCTTTGGCGCCGAGTTCACGGTGACCAAGAGCAACATCCTCAACGTCCAGGCCGCGACCATCTCGCAGTGGGGTCCTCATCATGGGCTCGAGGCTATCGCCAACTGGAGATGCCTGCTGTTTGGCGTGATGGTATTCTTCCTGGCGCGCACGCTAGCGTCGCTCTACTTTATCAACAACATCGACGATGACGAGGTGAATGCAAGTCAGCGCCACCTGTTGCTAGTCAACGCTGGCGTGTTTGTCCCCCTGTTTATTGCTGTGGTGGTGGTCATCCTCACGGCATCGGGAGTGGCTGTTGACGACAGCGGCAATGCCCAGTGGGTGCCCTATAAGTACCTGATGAACTACCTGTCGATGTGGTGGGCTCTGGTTATCCTGCTCGCTGGCGTGGTGCTGGTGTTGCTGGGCATCGGCAAGTCGTTGATCAAGGCCGACTACCGTCGTGGCATCTGGCCCGCCGGCATCGGTACCGTGCTGGTCGTGTTGACCCTCTTCTGGGTCGTGGGCTATAACAACACCGCCTACCTGCCGTCGCTGCTCGACGTGCAGAGCTCGCTCACGCTGCGCAACAGCTCGTCGAGCGAGTTCACCCTCAAGGTGATGAGTGTGGTCTCGATCCTCGTTCCCTTTGTCGTGGCCTATATCGCCTACTGCTGGTACAAGATGGACCGTCGACGTCTCACTACCCGTGAACTCGACGACACCGACCACAAGTATTGACAAGCGTCAACACACTATAAAACAACAAGTTATCGCCAACTGTCTTTTTTTAAAGATTCTAGTTGGCGATAACTCTACTTTCTAGGGGGCTCCGGGGGTTAGTGCCCTCGTTGTTGACGCTTGGTGATAAATCCCTCGGTAATCTGGCTGTAATCGTCAACGTCCTTGTAGAGAATCCAGTAAACGGTGCCACTCATGTCGCCCTTGTCACCATGAGGCACCACATAGGCTTGTGCAAACTTCCAGCCGAACTGGCCCAGATAGTTCATCGCGTCAATCATTGAGTTGAACTTGATTTCCTTGCCGTTTTCATCCACAATCATCGACTCGCTCATCGCTCCCAGCCATGAGGTGCTCTGGCCAAAATCGATGGCCACCTTGACCTTGCTGCTGAAGAGTTGGGGTGAGCCGGACAGCAAGGCATAGACCCGCTTGGATGCGGGATTAAAACCCTCAACCTCACTCACCTGTGCTGGTGGGACTTGAATTGCGTCTTGCGCGATAACGGTCATTGACGAAGCTATCAATGCCAATGTTAATATGATCTTCTTCATTTTGATTAATGTTTATAGTTTCTATCATTCACATGAAACGCAAGGAAAGCCTTCATTATTTCATCATGTGCCGCATTTTTTGTAACTTCGCAGCCTAAAAAAAAACGATACTACATCATGAACGTTAAAATCAACGATATCGTGCGCTTCCTCAACGATGTGGGAGGCGGCCGAGTTTCCAGAATCGACGGCAAGACCGTCTATGTAGAGGACCAGGACGGCTTTGAGCGCCCCGCGCTGGAGAAGGAGCTGGTCGTTGTGGGGCAGGCAGGCACCAAGGCCTCGGCTTATGAGCGTCCGCTCGACATCCGCACCCGCCAGGTCGAGCCCGACAAGCCCGCACCCAGGCCTCAACCCGTCCCCGAGCCCACCCTGCCCATCGAGGAGACCCCCGAGGGCGAAGTGCTCAACGTAGTGCTGGGATATGAGGCGCGCGAGATCAAGCACCTGAACACGACCACCTTCTATGCCACGCTGGTCAACGACAGCAACTACTTCCTCTATTTCACCTATATGACCCGCGGCGACGGCGACGGCGAGTGGCAGACCCGCTACCACGGCATCGTCGAGCCCAACATCCAGGTCGAACTCGAGGAGTTCGGCCACGACGACCTCAACAGCATGACCCATGTGGCCGTCCAGTATGTGGCATTCAAGCAGGGCAAGGGCTTCAAGCTCAAGAATCCCGCCCTCATCGAGCAGCGCCTCGACGTCACCAAGTTCTACAAGGTGCATTGCTTCCACGAGAATCCCTACTTTGACGTGCCTGTCATCGCCGTGGAGATTGTCACCAACGACCGTCCAGCCCGCCAGATGCGCATCGACAGCGGCGAGCTCGAGCGCGCCATGAAGGAGAAAAAGCGCCTCGACCGCCCGCAGCGCAAGCCCGTCCAGAAGAAGGCCGACCCCAACGGCATCATCGTCCAGGACCTGCACATCAGCTCGCTGATGGACAACCTGAACGGCATGACGCCTGGCGCTATCCTGGAATACCAGATGGACAAGTTCCGCGAGGTGATGGATGCCAACCTGGCCAAGCATGGACAGCGCATCGTCTTCATCCACGGCAAGGGCGAGGGCAAGCTGCGCCAGCACCTGCTGAGCGAGCTCAAGCGCCGCTACCCGCGCTGCACCGCCCAGGACGCGAGCTTCCGCGAGTACGGCTTCGGCGCCACCCAGGTCACCATCCACTGATGAACCCTCTTTTTCAGACAACTTGAACAACAATAAACAACTTGAACAACACTTTTAAATAATTGTTGTTCAAGTTGTTTTTGTTGTCTGAAAAAAGTTTTGATGCAGTTGCCCTGGATTTTACAATTTCTCTCGGTTAATGTCGTCGAGTGTCATGAGCCGCCCTGCCGAAGTCGCGAGACCTTCTGATCCGCCGTAGATGACATTTAGATGATTCGTATCGGCACTGGTGATATCCGCCCATTTGGTCAGTCCCTTGAAAAAGTCTTGGTGGAAAGTCTCGCCTGACTTGATCTCATAGGCAACAGGCCTCTCGCTATCATAAACCAGCAAGTCCACCTCGTTGCCTTGACTGTCGCGCCAGAAGCGAAGGTCGGTTTCTTGCCCTTGATTCCAGGCTTTTTTCACAAACTCGTTAATTACCATATTCTCGAATAAAGCTCCTCGAGAGAAGTGAAGATCAAGCTGATCTGGTGACTTGATATCCAGCAAGGAGCAAGCAAGCCCCGTGTCATAGAAATAGAGTTTTGGACTTTTGACCAGTCGCTTGGCGAAATTATTCCAGTCGGGCCGCAGCAAGTAGCAGATGTAGCTGGCTTCAAGCACCGATAGCCATGAAGTAATTGTTGGTACTGATACACCGCATTCCACAGCTAATGATGAATTGTTGAGTAGTTGACCAATCCGTCCGGCGCATAATTTGATAAATCGAGTGAATCTGCTCAGGTCACCGATGTTCTTGAGTTGCCTAACATCCCGCTCAACATAGGTTTGGATATAATAAGGATAAAACTCGTTGGGAGACAAGTTTTTGTCATACAATCGCGGATAGGAACCATGATAGATCTGTTCATTAATGCTAGCGGGTAACACTGCGCCATTTTTCATTTCTTGACGGGAGAAAGGCAGTAATTTCAGAATGGCAGTACGGCCAGCGAGGGACTGGTTAACACTCTCCATGAGCAAGAAATTGTGCGAACCCGCCAAGAGATACATGCCAGCCTCATCTTGTTCATCCACATGGGTTTGAATATAAGAAAATAACTGGGGAACGCGTTGTGCCTCATCAAGAATCACATGATGAGGAAAGGAATTGAGAAAACCACGAGGGTCATTGGCAGCAAATTCCCTCATATCAAGATCCTCAAGGGAGATATACCTGTAAGTGGGAAAGGCATGTTTCAACAGTGTCGATTTTCCGGACTGTCGTGGTCCCGTCAGGGTAATGACAGGATACTTGGTGGCAAGTCGCTCAAGTGTTGATTGAAGGGTGCGGTCTATCATATTCATTTTGTTTTGAGCGCAAAGTTACTTCATTAACTTTAAATTTGCAAGAAAGTTGTGTAAATTTAAAGTTGGATTTTAAATTTGCAAGGTTTTTGTGTAAATTTAAAGTACGTGGTGCGCCAACAAGCGACTGTCAAATGATGTCAATCAACCAAAAAGGTTGTAGTGGTTGTCAATCATGTTGTCATGGTTGTCTGAAAAAAGAAGAGGGTTGTCTGGAAAAAGGGACTACCTGGCGATGGGGAAGCGGAACTGGCGCAATTGGCGTTCCAGTTCTTTCTCGCGGCCGCCGGTGTACTCATCGACCAGGGCATGGAACTGGGGCGAGTGGTTCATGTGGGTGAGGTGGGCCAGCTCGTGGCAGATAATGTAACGGATCAATTCCTCGGGCATGAACATGAGGTTACGGGAGAGCTGGATGACCTTTTTACTGGTGCAATGCCCCAGTTTGCGCATGCCACGGCCGATTTCAAAGCCTGCAGGCTGCAATCCTAACTCACTGGCCACCTGACGGGCTAGCGGCAGCAACGACGCATGGGCCTGGACATCCATCGCGCGGCCGATGGCACTCGAGATTGTCCGCTTGACGGCTTCATCATCAAGGTCGGCACTCACGTACACCTGCAGGTGCAGTGTGTCCCCTTCCCAGTGGTTGAGGATGTAGCCCGGCATCCTGTTTTGCGCCTCGATGACAACACGGCACTTGTAACACTCAATGACCTGCCCCACGCTGAAGGACAACGACTGTGGGCGCGGCAGCTGCCGCAGGCGCTCACGGTCACGCTCCACGACGCGCTGCAGCTCGCTCACCGGCACACCCAGCGGGGCGCGCATGAGCAGATGCCCGTCGGCATGATAAGTGAACCGCACCGAGGTCATGCCCCGGCGCAGTTCCACATATATCTTCCCGAACTCACGGTCCTCGATATAGCCTTTCATTTTTTCTTTTAAGCACGATAAGGACCTTAAGGACTTTAAAGACCTTAGGGGGGTGTCAGAACTTAGTGATGCCCATGATCTCGCGCACGTCGGCCAGCGTCTTGCCGGCACGGGCACGGGCACGCTCGGCACCCATCTCGAGGACGCGGTGCAGGTAGGCACTGTCGTTCTCGATGTCCAGGATGCGCTCGCGGATGGGGGTGGTCATGGCCACGATGTCCTCGGCAATCTCCTTCTTGAGGTCGCCGTAGCGGATGGAGCAGTTGTTATAGGCCTCGGTGAAGAATTCCACCTTGTCGGGGGTGCCGACGAGCTTGAGAATAGTGAAGAGGTTCTGCACCGGCTCGGCCATGGGCTGGTTGGGCTCGGTGGGGCCACCGTCGGTCACGGCGCGCATCACCTTCTTGCGGATGGTCTTCTCGTCGTCCACCAGATAGATGCAGTTGCCCTCGCTCTTGCCCATCTTGCCGCTGCCATCCAGGCCGGGCACCTTCACGGGCGCGCTGCCGAAGTTGAAGTTCTGCGGCTCATTGAAGTACTCGGTCTTGTAGAACGAGTTGAAGCGGCGGGCAAACCTGCGTGTCAGCTCCAGGTGCTGCTCCTGGTCCTTACCCACGGGCACAAAGTCGGCACGCTGGATAAGGATGTCGACGGCCATCAGCGTGGGATAGGTCAGCAGGCCGGCATTGACACGCTTGTTGGTGCTGGCACCGATGATTTCCTTGGCCACGTCCTCGTCATCATCGCCCTGGGTGGGAGCGCTGATGCCCAGCGCCTTGCGGGCCTTGTCCTTGAAGGCGGCCGTGCGCATCAGCTCGCCGATGCCCACGTGCATGTTGAGCAGCAGGTACATCTCGCTCACCTCGGGCACATCGCTCTGCACAAAGATGGTCGACTTCTCGGGGTCAAGCCCTGCGGCCAGATACTCGGCCAGGATGTGACGCACGTTGGTGTGCAGTTCCTTGGGGTCGGGGTTGGTGGTGAGTGCATGCAGGTCGGCGATGAAGTAGTAGCTGTCATACTTGCCCTCGTTCTGCATCTTCACAAAGTTACTCAACGCGCCCAGGTAGTTGCCCAGATGCAACTGCCCCGTGGGACGTATACCGCTCAAAACAATCTTTCTATTGTTATCCATATTCAAATTCCGGTAATTTTTATTTCAATGGGTGCAAAGTTACTAAATAGTTTTCAGTTTCCTGCCCACAGTTCCTAGTTTTTAGTTGATAACGCCCTTTTATAATCTTACTCTACCAGTTCCAGCAACTCGCTGGCGATGCCGGGGCAGGCGGCGAGGATGCAGATGCCGTGGTCGTTGCGGTAACGCTTGACGAAGGCTCCGGCCTCCTGGGCGATGAGCTCACCGGCACAGGCATCCCACTCCTTGAGGTTCAGCTCCCAGTAGCCGTCAAGCCAACCGGCGGCGACATAGCACAGATCCATCGCTGCTGACCCTAGCCGGCGCAGTCCCCTCACGCGGGGCATCACGCGGGCGACGCGATCCAGGTTGTTGTCGGCATTGGTGGCCTTGTCATAGGGGAAGCCGGTCGAGATGACCGACCTGGCCAACTCAACGGTCGCCTTGGCCTGCAAGCGCCCGTAGGGCCCATAAGCGCCCTTGCCCCTGATGGCCCAGAACTCCTCGTCGAGCGTCGGGGCATAGACATATCCCATACAGGTCTGTCCATCCACCTTGAGCCCAATCGAGATGCAATAGGTCGCAATGCCCGCGCTGTAGTTCACCGTACCGTCAAGCGGATCGATGACCCACTGATAACGGGCCTGGCGGTGATCATCACCACTCTCCTCGCTGAGGATGGCATGATCGGCAAAATGGCGGTGCAGATAGTCGAGGATGATGCGCTCGCTGCCCTTGTCGGCCTCGGTGACAATGTCAAACGCGTTGCCCTTGTCCTCAATCGACAGGTCGCGACGACGAAAGTTTCTCTTCAACACCACTGCCGCGTCGTGACCCATCTGGCGCGCGGCAAGGCACCACTGCCGCTCCTGGGCGGTCAAGTGGTCTGGTAACATTTTTTCATAGTCTGAATTCATCTTTTTTACCTCCTGATTATATTATTATGTAGAAACCATTATCCATTAAAAAGGGAGCGACAGGCGCTCCCACAATGTTTTTTAATCCTTCAGCTCTCCAGTGCCCTCGGGCTCGATGGGAATCTGACGCTTGAACACTTCCTTGAAGGTTATCAACGTCTCGCTGCGGCCCAATCCCATCTTCAAGAAACGGTCATGGATTATCTGCAGCAAGTGGTCGTTGTTCTGTGCATAAAGCTTGACAAACATATCATACTTGCCTGTGGTGAAGTAGCACTCCACAACCTCGGGCACCGTTTTGAGCCTGGATACAACTTCATCAAACTTAGAGGGGTCATTCAGGAAAAAGCCAATATAGGCACACGTCTCATAGCCTACCGACGAAGGGTTGATCAATGAGATTGAGCCCTTGATAACGCCCATGTTATATAGTTTCTGGATGCGTTGATGAATTGCCGCCCCCGATACGTTACATGCTCGAGCGATCTCCAGATAAGGCTTGCGCGCATTCAGCGACAGCATTTTCAAGATCTTGTAATCTAGTGAATCAAGTTTAGTTGCCATAATTTATAGTTATTTAATCTATATCCTTATATAAAAAACGAGTTACTAATGACTGATAAAAGTAATATAGGAATCTTTATTCAAGATAGCCTAGAACATTTTCAGAGTGCAAAATTACAAAATATTTTCGAGAAAATGACAATTCATAAGGAATTTTTACAAATTTCTTCAAAAATTAAACGAAAATAGCGCTCAAGCGTTGCTGATTGCACCTATTTAACATTCCTCATTCAGGCAAGGGACTATCAATTCATGCAAGAAAACCGTGAGGTTACATGTACTTGGCCACAGCAGCCTTGAGCCGGGTGATGTCCTCGACACGCTCAACAATCTCCCCGTTGCGAATGATAAACGTCGTGGGCATGCCAGTCACATTATAGGCGCCTACATACTGCGAATTGACACTGCGGGGATCAAACACCGTGATCCAGGGCAGATTCTGGGCAGCCTGCCGCCATGCCACATTGTCCTGGTCGAGACTTACCTGATAGATGGTGAGTCCACGGCTGTGATAGGACTGATAGATGTCGTTGAGCAACTTGTTGATCTGCGGCGAGTACTCGGTCTGATAAATGGTAAAGTCGAGCAGCACGACACGGTTGTCGGCAGCCACCTTGGTCAAGCTGTACTCCTTGCCGTTGTAGTCTTGCAGCTTGATGTCGATGATCGAGGCCACGTCGGCATAGACGGTGTCGGTGGGCGCGGTCAACGAGCGGCGACGGCGCTGGCCATCAAGCAACAGATTGACCAGATAATCGGTGCGGGGGTCATCAGGGCGGAATGAGTTAAAGGAATTGGCCACAGCACCGATGATGCGCAGGTCATTGTCGTTCAACGGGTCGAACAAGGGCTTGCCGTTGATATACTTGTTGATGGTATAGTAAGCGACGATGCCGCTGGGGTCGGCAACAATCTGGTGGGCCAATTGGTCCTTCCATGCCTGGAGCTCGGCATCGGTACCCTTGCCACCGGCAAATTTCATGGCCTCCTTGTCGATGGCCATGACCTGCAGGGCATGATCACTGCCAGCGATGGTATAATCGGTCGCAAAGTGAGGAAGCTTGGAATTGATGGTGAGGTGGTCAAGGCTGTCGATGGGGAAGCAGATGACCTGGTCGCCATAGCGCAGCTGATAGATGCTAGGCACCTCGGGGGCTTCGGCACTCACACTGAACTTGCCGCTGTTATCGACCCTAACCGTGTCCAGGATAAACCACTCGCCATTGCTTGACTGCTCGAGAATCAGGGTCGTCGAGTCGTTGGCGCCCTCAACAACACCATCGACATGGAACTTGTTGCCATTGCAGGCCGTCAACGCCATGACGGCTATCATCATCAAGAATAATTTTTTCATACTTGCTTGTCGTGAAGTTATTATTGTTTAAAAAACGTGCGAAATTACTCTTTTTTTCCGACCCTGCCAAATCCATGTATCACAAAACTCCACATTTTTAGTAACACCCTGGCATAGGTGCGCTGATATCGGCCCACAAAAAACGACCTGCGGCAGCCCATCCCCGTCTCCAGTGGCAGGCTCCCGCAGGTTGTGTGGGTATCAATTATCTTCTCGCCGATTTAGTCCTCTTTCTTGGCGCGCAGGCAAGAAATGGCCAGGAACAGGATGAGGGCGATGTACATAACGATGGCCAGGATGTTGCTGGCTGTGTCGCCCAGCGGACTGGTGTACTTGAAGCCGAAGAAGATCATAGCAGCGCTCACGACTCCCATGAGGGCACCACCGGCGATGAAGCCGCTGGCGAGCAACGTGCCGCGCTCCTTGCGGGCGTTGTTGACCTTCTCGTCCTTGCTACGGCTGCCCACAAACCAGCTGATGATGGCGCCAACGAGCAGCGGTGCATTGAGCTGCAAGGGGATGAACATACCCAGCGAGAAAGGCAGGGCAGGAACCTTCAACCAGTTGAGCAGCAGGGCCAGGATTGCACCCACACCATAGAGCAGCCACGGGGTCTCGCCACCCATCATCAGGGGCTTGATCACCGCTGCCATAGCGTTGGCCTGGGGAGCAACAAGGGCGTTCTCGCCAACGAAGCCATAGGCCTTGTTGAGGATAATCATCACACCGCCAACGGTTGCTGCCGACACGAGGGTGCCGACAAACTTCCAGGTCTGCTGCTTGGCAGGAGTGGTACCGATCCAGTAACCGATCTTCATGTCGGTCACCATGCCTCCTGCCATCGACAGTGCGGTGCACACCACGCCGCCAATGACCATGGCTGCCACGATACCCTTGGAACCATTAAGGCCAATAGCCACAAAGATCACACTGGCCACGATCAGGGTCATCAACGTCATGCCGCTCACGGGATTGCTGCCCACAATGGCAATAGCATTGGCAGCCACGGTGGTGAAGAGGAACGCGATAACGAGAACGACGAGGAAGGCTACAATCGTCTGCATCAGATTATGGATCACGCCGATGTAGAAGAATACAAAAGTCACCAGCAGGGCTGCCAGCAGGGCAAACACGAGCACCTTCATCGAGATGTCACGCTGGTGGCGCTCCACCTGCACGTTTTGATCCTGCCCTTTAAAGGCCTGGCCAGCCAGGCCGGCAGCATTCTTGATCACGCCCCACGACTTGACGATGCCGATGATACCGCTCATGGCGATACCGCCGATGCCGATGTAACGGGCACCGCCGGCAAAGATTTCGTCGGGGCTCATCTGGGCAAAGTCGGGATTCATGCCCAGCAGGGGCACGATCACCCACCAGATGAAGGCGCTACCGGCAAAGATGATGAACGCATAGGGCAGGCCGATGATGTAACCCAGGCCGAGCACTGCGGCACCGGTGTTGATCTTGAAGATCATCTTAACATGGTCGGTGAAATTCTGCATGGCAGGGATGGCTGCCGTGGTGAGCACCTCTTTCCACCAGCCGAAGGTCGAGAGCAGGAAGTCATACAGACCACCCACCAGACCGGCGATGAGCAACGGACGTGCCTGGTCGCCGCCCTTCTGGCCACTGACGAGCACCTGGGTGGTCGCGGTAGCCTCGGGGAACGGGAACTTGCCGTGCATGTCGCTCACAAAGTACTTGCGGAAGGGGATAAAGAACAGGATGCCCAGGATTCCGCCCAGCAGCGAGCTGAGGAACACCTCAAGGAAGCTGACGGTGATCTCGGGATACTCGGCTTGCAGGATATACAAGGCCGGCAGCGTGAAGATGGCACCAGCCACAATAATGCCCGATGCAGCACCAATCGACTGGATGATGACATTCTCGCCCAGCGAGTTCTTGCGCTTGGTCACGGCGCCGATGCCCGCAGCGATGATGGCAATGGGGATGGCAGCCTCAAACACTTGGCCCACCTTGAGACCCAAGTAGGCCGCAGCAGCACTGAAGATGACCGCCATAATCAAGCCCAGCGACACCGAGTAGGGAGTAATCTCGGGATAAGTCTTGTCGGGCTTGAGGATGGGTACATACTTCTCCCCCGGCTTGAGCTCGCGCGCGGCGTTCTCGGGCAGTGCGATCTCGTCTTGCTGAGAGGGTTGAACAATGATTTCTTCGTCTTTCATAAAAACTAATGTGATTATTTTGTTAATTATGTTGTTTTAGACAGGTTAACAAACTGCGAAGGTAGGCAAAAAACGACAAATGTTCACTATCAATCGGGCGAAATGTTTGATTTTTTGTAAGATTGAAGTTTTTAATTATCTTTGCAGGGCAAACACTAAAGCGATAACTTTTTTTATGATGAAGCGATTTTTAATGCTGGCCTGTGTGGCAGCAATGACGATAGGGACCACGTGGGGACAACTGGCTGCCAGTGACAGCGCACCCTACTGCAACGAGAACGTGACACTCGAGAAATTGACCTCCTACATGGACACCATGCGCACGATTGACCCGCGGGTAAAGACATTCTATGCCAACCTGGTCAACAATCCCACACACAGCTACCGCATCGAGCACCTTGACCTGGGCTTCAACGGCTGTACCGGCCGCGTTGACGAGCATGTGGACATGGCCGACGGCAGCAAGCGCGACAACGTGTTCATCTTCAACAATCAGGGATTGCTCACCCAGTCCATCATCCAGGGCAGCAAGGGCGCCAAAACCACGGTCAATTACAGCTACTCCTATGACAGCCACACCAGCTTCTCGCTCAAGCAGAGCAAGAGCAAGGCGCGGACGATCAACTATGTCTCGCTATTTGACGAGCATGGCCGCCGCGCCATCGTCAAGGGCGACAATGGCAGCCGTCATGACTACAGCTACAACGAGAACGGGCACCTCACCAAGCTGGTCACCACATCGGCCAAGGGCGAGAAGCGCACCCTGGTCTATCAGGACGGCTACATCGTGCGCGAGGAGGCAGGCGGCAAGGTCCTTCGCTATCACTACGACTTTGACACCGCCACTGGCAAGAAATTCCTCATCGCCATCAAGGAGTTGAAGGGCACCGACGTGGTGCATGAGCGCACGTTTGACTACGACATCGACACCCACGGTCGCTACACCCGCGTGAGCATCGCCCTCGACGGTAAGCACCAGATGACGATCACCAGGGAGTATAGATAGGGTTTACCCTCTATAGATACAATAAATGTGGCGGCTTTATCGTTTTTAATGTTAAAGCTCTTATAGCAACGCATTTTCATGAAACGGATTCTATTTATCGTTGTGGGACTGATGGTGGCATCGATGACGCTGTCGATGACATCTTGCAAGGGACCCAAACTCAAGGATGCTGACGAGGCCTATGACCGCGGCGAGTACTTTGATGCGGCGGCCATCTACCGCAAGCTCTATAACCGCTACAACCGCAAGGAGGACGCCTGGTTGCGTGGCGAACTGGCATTCCAGTTGGGCATGTGCCACCTGAAACTCAACCAGGGCAACCGCGCCGCGGCTGCTTTCCAGAATGCCATCCGCTACGAGTATGAGGACACCACCCTGCTGTTGCGCCTGGCCCAGGCCCAACAACGCGAGGGTCAGTATGCTGCAGCCATCAGCAGCTATAACCAGTACCTGGAAATCGCTCCCGGCAGTTGGGAGGCGATGGTGGGCCTGCGCGGATGCGAGTTGGCACCCCAGTTGAAAGAGGAGGGCTCGCGATATATCGTCAAGCCATTCTACGGCTCCCGCCGCGCCGACTACTGCCCGATGTACCTCGACAAAAACATGGAGTACCTGTACTTCACCTCGACCAACGAGAAATCAACTGGCGAGTTGCGCAGCGAGATCCTGGGCACCAAGAAGGGGGACATCTACTTCATGAAGAAGGACGAGAACGGCAAGTGGTCACGCCCCGAGATTGTGGACGGAGGCTTGAACACCGAGCATGACGAGGGCGCCGCAGCATTCTCGCCCGACGGCTCGACAATGTATCTGGCCCGCGCCGTGCGGCAGGACTGGCCCACCAACGTTGAAATCTATACCAGCAGCCGCAGCGAGGCCAAGTGGGGCGCTCCACAGAAGTTTGAGATCACTGCCGACACGCTGAGCAACTATTCTGACCCCTTTGTCAGCCCCGACGGGCAATGGTTATACTTCGCCAGCGACATGCCCGGCGGACAAGGAGGCACCGACATCTGGCGCATCAACCTCAAGGACAAGCACGGCACACTCGAGAACCTGGGCATGCAGATCAACACCAAGGGCAACGAGCGCTGCCCCAACATGCGCACCGACAGCCTCCTGTACTTCTCGAGCGACGGCCATCCCGGCATGGGCGGTCTGGACTTGTTCAGAGCCACCTTGCAGCCCCGCGAAGAGGGCGACAACGTGTCGATGGACCGCTGGGTGATCGAGAACATGGGCGTGCCGATGAATTCCGCGGCCGACGACTTTGGGCTCACCTTCGGCCAGGGCGAGAGCGGACTGTTCTCGAGCAACCGTGGCGATGCCCGTGGCTATGACCACATCTTCAGCTTCATCAAGCCCGATTTGCAGATTTGGATCTCGGGCTATGTCGTCGATAAGGACGATGAGCCCGTACCCAATGCCGTCATCCGCATCGTGGGTGACGACGGCAGCAACCAGAAGACCGCCGCCAAGCCCGACGGTTCCTTCCGCTTTGACCTGCAGAGGGGCGTGAAATATGCCATGCAAGCCAGTGCCGATGGATACTTGAACGCCCGCCAGGAGTTTGAGAGCGACAGCACCGAGGAGGATGCCGAGTATAACGTGGACTTTATCTTGGCCGCCATGTTCAAGGCCCAGATTATCGAGAATATCTTCTATGATTTTGACAAGGCTGTCCTGCGCGACGAGTCCAAACTCGCCCTTGACAGCATGGTGATGCTCCTCAAGGACCATCCCAACATCGTCATCGAGATGGCCTCCCACACCGACCGCGTGGGCAGCGCCAAGTACAACCAGGGGCTCTCGCAGCGTCGAGCCCAGAGTGTGGTGGACTACCTCATCGAGAACGGCATCCCCAAGGAGCGGCTGCGTCCCGCTGGCTACGGCGAGTCGCGACCCAAGACGGTAACCAAGCGCATCCACAGCCAGTACCCACAGTTTGAGGAAGGCGTGACGCTCACCGAGGAGTTCATCAAGAAGCTGAGCAAGGAGGATCAGCAAGCGGCCGACCAAATCAACCGCCGCACCGAGTTTGAGGTCATCGACACCGAGTACCAGTACTAAAAACTTAAAAAACCGCCTCGCAAAGGAGGCGGCTTTTTTTTGGGGGGTATTATATCTTTGTTAGTAGTGTTTATCGGCCGATGCAGTAGTAAGAGAAGCCCATCTCCTCAAGCTCATCGCCGTCATACACGTTGCGACCATCGATCACGACAGGTGAGTTCATCAAGTTCTTGACAACCTGCCATGCCGGGATGCGGAACTGGCGCCACTCGGTGAGCAGCAGCACGGCATCGGCACCCTTCACGGCGTCATACATGTCCAAGCCGCAATACACTGTGCTCCAGCGGCGCTTGGTGGCATTCATGGCTACCGGGTCATACACCCGCACATGGCAGCCGGCCTCCATCAGCAGGTTGATGGTGTCGATGGATGGTGCGGCGGTCATGTCATCGGTCTCGGGCTTGAAACTCAAGCCCCACAGGGCAACCGTCTTGCCCTCAAGGTCTCCCTTGAAGTGGTTGTTAAGTTTCTTGAACAGGATGCGTTTCTGGCGGTTGTTTACATTCTCCACCGCTTTGAGTATCTCCATGTCATGGTTGTGCTCGCTGCCTATCTTGATCAAATCATTGATGTCCTGGGGGAAGAGCGTGCCGCCATAGCCACAGCCAGGGAAGATGTATTTGGGCCCGATGCGGCTATCAGTGCCCACACCGTGCCTAACAACGTTCACGTCGGCCCCGACAATCTCGCACAAGTTGGCAATCTCGTTCATGAAGCTCACACGGGTCGCCAGCATCGACGTGGCGGCATATTTGATCATCTCGGCAGTACGCGTGTCGGTATAGATCACCGTCCGGTTATTGTGCATCAGGATCGTGCGATACAGTCGCTCCATGGCCTGCCGGGCTGTGGTCGTCTCGGTGCCGATGACAATGCGGTCGGGCTTCATGAAGTCCTTGATGCCATTGCCCTCGGTCAAGAAGTCGGGATTGCAGGCCACATCAAACTTGATATCACCGGCGCCCCTTGCCTCAAGGGCTTCGCCGATGATTTTGGCCACATGCTGAGTCGTGCCCACGGGAACAGTCGACTTGATGACAAACACGCTGTATCGGGTGATGTTGTCGGCAAAATCCTTGGCGATATCCAGGATCGGCCCCAGGTCGGTCAAGCCATCCTCGTCAGCAGTGGTGTCGATGGCACAGAAGACAAAATCCCGATCCACAAATCCCTGTCTGTAATCGCTCGAGAAGGTCAACCGCTTGTCGCTGACGTTGCGGTTGATCATGTTATCAAGTCCAGGCTCATAGATGGGGATGGCACCATAGACCAGGCGGTTGATCTTCTGGCTATCACGGTCAACGCATGTCACGTTAACACCCAGGTCGGCAAAGCACGTGCCGCTCACCAGACCCACATATCCTGTTCCTACTATCGATATATTCATTGCAACTGATTTTAAGACATTTCAGGTTCTTCTGATGTATTTAATTTGCAAATATACGAAGATTTATTAAAAATTTCTTGCGTTTTTCATTAAAAATTGCTAAGTTTGCCATTGCAATCGGCAATTATCTATTCTATCGCCAATCAATCAACTTGTTTAACTAATAAAAATCAATTCTTTACATTATGAAAAAGTATTTAGCAGAAATGGTCGGCACGATGGTCTTGGTACTCATGGGCTGTGGCGTCGCAGTGAGTCTTGGGTGCAACCCCATCACCAACATCCCCGCGGTTGTCGGCACAGCATTGGCTTTTGGACTGGCTGTAGTGGCTATGGCCTACACCATCGGCGGCATCAGCGGCTGCCACATCAACCCCGCCATCACTCTGGGCTGCTTCCTGAGCGGTCGCATGAGCGCTAAGGATTGCGGCATGTACATGATTTTCCAGGTGATCGGCGCCTTCATCGGCTCGGCTTTGCTTTACCTGCTCACCTCTAACGTGATGGGGATGGACGGCACTGGTGCCAACGACCTGCAAGAGGGCGTCTCGGTAATGGGCGGACTGCTGGCCGAGATCATCTTTACCTGCGTCTTTGTCCTCGTTGTACTGGGCGCAACTGCCAAGACCAATGGCGCCACCAACAACTTTGCTGGACTGGCCATCGGTCTGTCGCTGGTACTTGTTCACCTCGTCTGCATCCGCTACACGGGCACATCGGTCAATCCCGCCCGCTCGATCGCTCCCGCCATCTTCCAGGGCGGCACCGCACTGGCCAACCTGTGGATCTTTATCGTCGGCCCGTTTGTTGGCGGCGCTCTGGCAGCATGCATCTGGAAGATCATCGACTGCAACTGCGACAAGAAAGTTGAGGAGTAAAACTCCCGTTTTCATAATAACCATTTAATCAAGTAAAAATCAGTTATGAACTACAAGATTATTGACATCGAGGGCATTGGTAAGGCCTATGCGCCCAAATTGATTGCCGAGGGCATTGAGACCGTTGAGCAACTGCTTGATGCCTGTGACACTCCCGCAGGACGCAAAGCCCTTGCCCAGAAGACGGGAATTAGCGAGAAGCTGATTCTCACGTGGACCAATCACGCCGACCTGTTCCGCATCAACGGCATCGGCCCGCAGTTCGCCGAGTTGCTCGAGGCTGCTGGTGTCGACACGGTCAAGGAGCTGCGCCATCGCGTTGCCGCCAACCTTGCCGCCAAGCTGGTCGAGGTCAACGACGAGAAACACCTGTGTGGCCGTGTGCCTGCCGAGGCCGAAATTCAACGCATGATCGATCAGGCCAAGGAACTTCCTCCCCGCATGACCTATTGATTCAACTTTCCCCACACACCACTATGAGCAAGCCGCCAGATGTCGCATATCTGGCGGCTTGCTTGATACTGTCCGCGCTATATTGGATGGTGGGCCTTTAACTAAGGATGATGGAGATGACGGTGTTAACGTCGGCGATGTTTACCTCGCCGTCGGTTGCGGCACGGGCACCAGTAACAAATGATGCCGTCAAAAACAAGAAGAGTAAAATTTTTTTCATAACAAGTTGGTTATCAGTTTATTCATTAAAATTGATTAGATGCACTATTCTTGAAAATAGCAAAGTAACAAAAAAACACGACTCTCAAAGTGAGAGCAAAGGTTTTTTTGCACAAAAAACCGCAAATTATTATTAATTATCCAATTTCAACTGTTCATCCATCCAGGCGATACGCTCCCTGAGCCAACGCTTGAGGTAGGCGATCTCGTCGGCAAAATCCTTAGAGACATAGTAGTTGCACCAGACGTACACTCCCCAGTGGGGCCATGCCTGGCTGTCACGGTCTATCGCGCCATGGCTGGTCAACACCGTCGCCATCGAGTCGATCACCGCCATGAGCCGCCCCTCCTCCAGGTTGTAACGGCGGTATTGCGCCCATCGGTCGCGCAGCATCGCCGTGTAGGCCTCGTCGCTGTTGAGTCGAGGCCACCAGAAGGGCACCAGATAGTCCTCGCCACTGCTATAGAGCGAGTCGTTGTTCTGGTAGGCCCAGGTGTCGGTCCGCCAGGAGCCGTTCAACTTGCAGTTGCCATAAGCCAGATTCATGTCCCACACCACTGCCTTGAAACGCCCATCGACGCTGTCACGGCGCTTGTAGAGTTTGCAGCTCTTGCGATAGGCGTCGATGTTATGAGCCAGTTCCTGGGCAATCTGGTAATCGATAAACGACATCACATCGATATACTTCCTGTAGCCCTTGACGGGATCTTGATACCAGGGAGCGGCGAGTGCAGCCTCCATCTGATCGATGTGCTGGGTGATGTAATGAATGTGCTGCTCCTTCATCTCGTCATGATCGGGCGACTTGAACTGGATGTGGATAAACCTGTCGATCAACTCGTTGCCATTACCATCCAGGGGGTGATGCTTGCTCCGGTAGTGCACGTCATCATCATAGTCCACCTCAATCAGGTAATCGCCCGTTAAGGCGTCGCCCGACTTGCCAGGTTTGGCCAGATTCAAGCGGTGCTTCCCCTTGGATACCACCTCGCACAGGATATACACCCCATAGTAGGTGCCATCAAGGAAAACCTCACAAAAACGGCCTTGAGGCACATATTCCATCCACGGGCGGGAAATCTCAAATGCCAGCAGGTCCCTGATCATGCTCTTGTCGCTGTAGGGTGCCAGCAGGGCCCAGTTGTCGTCCTTGCCCATGCCCAGAATCTTGGCCTTTTTCTTTGTCGCCCACTTCATGGGACCATCAAGCGTGCGGAAGGAGTAAGGCTTCTTGGGGCTCACGTTCAGCGACGAGTTGCCGCGATAACGCAGGGCCACATAACCCTCGTAATCGACACGCTGCCCCGGGTGGCGCACGGTGTCGGCATAGTTCAAGCGCCCCTTGCCATTATCAATGACCTTGATGCGCGCCTCGATGCGTTCTTCACGGCTGATGACGCGCCCCTTTACCTCAATCCACACAATGGGCAGGTTGGTCGAGGTGAGCGTCACTCGCGCTTGAGGAGGATAATTCACGGTCTCGCGACGGCAGGCCATGGCCACCAGCACCAGCAGCAACAAGGTCACTATGGGCAATAAACGGTTCATTCAAGACCACAAAGGTATAAAAAACTTGGAACACCACCCTTATCGACGAGAGCATTTCTGGCGGCGACCGTCGACAGAGATGCTCTCGTTCATAGCTTCAAGTCCCTGTCGACACTAGAACAGATGGGTCAATCGCGGGTTGATGCACACACCCAGGATCTTGTCCTGGTTGCCGTTGAAGTTATACACCTTGCCGTCATCGGGATTGAAGTAATAGAGGCCTGTGGTATAGGTCTTCTCGGTCGTGGCGGCACGGAAACCGTCACTACACGGGCCAGGCCCGGCAGCGACAAGAGGCATAGGCAGAATAGCAATAGTAACTATTTTCTCATTTCTCGTTAGGTTTTTATGATTAAGCGATAATTTTTTCAAAAAGTTGGTTTGGTTATGCTTGGAACTACAAATTTACACATTATTTTTTCAATTATAAAACAAATCGTCACATTTTATCACGAGAAATTTATGTTTTTCACTTTTCATCAATCATTTCCTTGAAATTTCACACATACACATATAATAACACTCGGAGCCCTCGTAAAAATCCGAGAACTCCGAGCAATCCAAGGGCTCAAAAGCAGTTTTTTTTACTTGAACAGGTAGGTCGTCACGCTCTCGTGACCCAGATAGAAGGCCTTGGCCTTGATCACCTGGGGCTGGTCCTTGACGGGAACCGGTGCCGTCCAGCGGGGTGAATCGATAGTGGGCTCACTGCCATCGAGGGTATAAGTCACCAGCTCATCGGGATACTGGGTGTTGATGAGCAACTTGCCATCGGCCAGCTTGATGCCCGGGGGACCCACACGGAAGTTGTAGCCCATGCCTCGCAGCAACGGCAACTCGCGTGTGCCAATCTTGAGGTTATACTGGTGACGGGCCTCATTATAGGCCTTGATGTCGGTCAGGTCCTTACTCCACTCGGGGACGGCGGTCCATGCTCTCTCGCTCACGCCCATCATCTTGGGCAACAGCAGGTACTGCACCTCATCATAGCTGCGCAGGGTCTCACCCCACAACTGTGCCTGCACGCCGATGATGTTCTCAGGTTTCTCGAGTTGCGCCTTACCATCGCCGGCAGTAGTGATGTTGATGGGAGTGCCGTCAACAGCTGTGCGAGCGCTGGCATAGATGTTGGCCGGCAGCGCACTCCACGAGTCAAACTCATCGACTTTTCCGCCCCAGTGCAGTCCTTGCTCGTTTTGGTGCCAGCTGTAGCCCATGTCCATGTAGAAATTGGTCACATTCGACAGAATCACGGGGTATCCAGCATTGGCCAGTCGGTAGGGGACGTCGGCACGCGAGCCCACGGTGCTCCAGGCGTTCACGCCGGCCACGCGCGGGGTCATCAGGGCATCATATTCTGGTGTGTTGTCGAGGCCTATCTCCTGCCAACCCTCGATGCGTATCTTGCGGACCTCTAGCAGGGCGCTGATGCGCTTGAGGTAATAGGCATGCACGTCGTGCTGGGTCTTGAGGCCCTCGCGCTGCATGAGCGCCTGCACGTCGGGGCTCTTGTCCCATGCGCCACGGGCCACCTCGTCGCCACCCAAGTGGACGATCTCGAGTTTCAGTCCAGCCTCCTTGTACATCTTCTCTAACTCGGCCACCACGCGATCGACAAAGCGGTAAACGTCGTCGCTTGCAACGTTGAGCACATTGTCATGATAGCTCTGGGCCGAGGTATAGACACTCTCGTTTTTCTCATCCCACAGGCGGAATTGTTCGGCCGTGGGATTGTTTGCTGCACGGCTTTTCATCGCCATGATGGCGGCACGGGCATGGCCAGGCGTCTCAATCTCGGGAATCACGCGGATACCGCGAGACCAGGCGTAGCGCAGCATCTCGATGAACTCGCTGCGGGTAAAGTAGCCATTGGCGCTCTGCGAGAGGTCATCGGGATTGCCATTGCCGTCAAAAATCTGGGCCAGGTACCCTTTCTCGTCGAGCGTGGCACCGCGGCGCGAGGCTACCTGGGTCAGCTCGGGGAAACCGGGAATCTCCAGTCGCCATGCCTCATCGTCGGTGAAGTGGAACTGGATGACATTCATCTTGTAGTAGGCCAGCAGATCGATGGTGCGCTTGTAGTCGGCAGGCCTGATGACAAAGTTGCGCGCGATGTCGAGCATCACGCCACGGTAGCCAAAGTCGGGCCAGTCGATGACGAAGCAATTCTGCAAGCGGTGACCCTTGCTGTGGTCCAGTGCGGCAATCAGCGTCTTCACGCCATTCATCAACGCGGCTTGGGTCACACCCAGGATAGTGATCTTGCCATCATGGACGCGCAGGCTGTAATACTCGCGGTTATCGCTCAGTTTCTTGTCAAGCAAGAGCTGAATCACCGTATTCTGGCCACTGCTGGCATAGATGCCGCGCTTCTGCAACTCACTGGTGAGCAGATTCTTGGCACGGCGATAGCCACCCCACTGGAACAACTTGCCCGTCTTGATGGTCACGAGACTACCCACCTGGGTAAAGCCGTCCTCGATATCCACCTGCTTGGGGGTCGGGAAGATGTCATAGTCGTTACCCGTGTAGCCGTCGCCAAAGCCGTTGATCATCTCGTTATAGCCATACATGTAGTTGCCGTCGGGATAAGCCTTGTGGTCACGCCACTGCCCTGGCTTGTCGAGCGGCATGCGGTTGATGTTGACAACCTGGGGATGGGTCATGTCACCCCCGAGCACCACGTGGCCACCGGCGGGCATGTAACACTTGTTGATGACGGCACCGCTCATCAGCATGTCCAGTACCAGCGAGTCGCCTGCGGCAAGAGGTTTGTAATTGCCGTTGGGCTTAACGCGGTAATAGGTCGTCGAGACCTCATCAATATCGACAGGGGAGCCAGCGGGCAACGTCACCGAGCGGGAGAACTGGTTGAAGAAAAACTCCCAGTCGCTGCCCAACTGCTGTTTTGATACATTTTTAATAACAAAGCGCGAACTGTAATTGCCTGCCGCGCTGTTGTTCTGCCCCATGTGCCAGTCCACGGCGATGGGCGATTGGGCGCTCATCGACATGGCGGTCACGGCAAGGGCTGTGATTGTCATTAGCTTAATTGTTTTCATTATCATATATCGTTTTGTTGGATAATCTTGTCCAGCAGGTTGTCACAGGCGTCTTCCAGCAGATCGAGCACAAGCTCAAAGCCCTCACTACCCTCATAATAGGGGTCGGGCACATAATCATAGTTCGGGAACTGGCGGATGTAGTCACCCATCATCACCACCTTGCGCTCCTGCTCGATGGTCGCAGCCATGCGGCACAGGTCATCGACGTTGGCGGCATCCATCCCCACAATCAGGTCAAAGTCCTCAAAGTCGCTGTGCTGCACCTTGCGGGCCCTGTGGGTCAACTCGTAGCCGCGTGGCCTGGCATGCACGCGCATGCGCTTGTCGGGCAGGTCACCGATGTGCCAGCCGCCCGTCCCTGCCGAGTCGATATAGAAGCGGTCACTCACCCCCCTCTCATCGACCAGTCGCTGCATCACCGCCTGGGCCGCCGGCGAACGGCAAATATTGCCCAGACACACAAAAAGAATACTATATCTCAAAGGTTCCATCGTTTTGAAGGCGCAATATTACAAAAAAAGTTGGAAAATTGAGCTTACTGAAAGGCCTTTTTTCATTATTTATATGTAACTTTGCTAGCCGAAACAAGACACTACCATTTAAATAGGAGAGATGAACCGATACCTCTTGAGCCTGCTGCCGATGTTGCTGCTGATGGGACTTGCCCTGGCAAGTGTCACCTCATGCGGCGGGCACGGCAACAAGGAGCAACAAGATACAACGGCATGGGATTACAAGGCGCCACCGGCATTGCCCATCAACCGCAGCATCACCGGCGACAGCATGGGCCTCATCGACAATGCCGAGATTCATCGCCTGCCCACCTATATCGAGCAACGCCCGCTCAAACAAATCTTCAACGACAGCAATGCGCTGCAACTCGTTGCAGCCGGGAAAAACGGCTTCAAGCCCATAACGAGCCTGCGCGACGCCTACAACATCGACCGGCCGTTGATCAGGATCTACTCCTGTGACGCCTATATGCTCGATGACTTGACGGCGTCGGTCCCCTATCTCGTGCCCAAGGCCGCACAGTTGCTCAAGGAGATCGGATATGCCTTCCAGGACACGATCAAGAAACGGGGCGGCAAGGCCTATCGCATCAAGGTCACCAGCGTGACACGCACGGTCTATAGCGTGGGCAAGCTCATGAAGCGCAACCGCGCCGCCACCGAGAACTCCTGCCACCGCTATGGCACGACGTTCGACATCAGCTGGGTCAAGTTTGACTGCATGGACCCCACAATGGTCGTTTCGCTCGAGGACTTGAAGAATATTCTGGCCGAGGTCGTGCAGGACTTTCGCCAACGTGGCCGATGCTATGCCATCTTTGAGCGCAAGTCAGGCTGCTTACACATCACAGTGAGATAAATATTATAAATACTATAAAAGTTTCAATCCAATGACCCTACAACAGACCATAGCCGAGTACCTGAAATATACAGGTCACAAGGGCTTTGACATCAGTGCCGCACTCATCGACTGTGACGGCATTCTCTATGACTCAATGAAACTCCACACCCAGGCCTGGGTAAAACTCATGAAGAAAAACGGCATCAAGTGCACGCGCGATGAGTTTTATGCCATGGAGGGTATGACCGGTACCGAAATCATCAAGACAAAGTTCAAGAGTGGAGCCGGGAAAAACATTACCGACGACGAGGCTCACGCATTGTATGGCGTGAAAACCCGATACTTCAAGGAACTGGGCGAGGCTCCTGTCATGCCTGGTGCCAAACGAGTGCTCGAGACGCTCAAGGAATATGGAATCGAGCGCGTGCTCGTGACCGGCTCACAGCAAGATGCCCTGCTGCAACGCATCGACAATGATTTTCCCGATCTGTTCGGCGAGGTGAAGGTCACGGGCCACGACGTGCGCCACGGCAAGCCCAATCCCGAGCCTTACTTGAAGGGTATGGCCAAATCAGGAAAGAAATCCAACCAGTGCATCGTTATCGAGAATGCGCCCCTTGGCGTTCAGGCAGCTCATGCAGCCGGGTGCTTCACCATCGGCGTGACCACGGGCCCGATTCCCGAGAAGGATCTCGTCAAGGCTGGCGCCGACCTCGTCTACAAGAACATGGACGAACTGGCTGCCGCCCTGCCCGCCCTGCTCGTTGCACTGAGCATCGTCAAAGCTTAAATTATCACTCGGGGCACTCCACGAGGCCTCTGAGGCCACTGAGTGCTCCGAGAATCATTTCCTCATGAACCAGAACCTCATCTTCACCAACGATGTCGAAGCGGCAATCGGGCGCTTGACGGCAAGCCGCGACCACAACCTGACAGTGGTCATCGCTGACGTCAACACAGCTCGCTTTGCCCCAAGCCGAGAAAACCTCATCATCGTCGCCGACGGTGACGCCGGCAAGACGCTAGAGGCCGTGTGCCACGTGTGGGACGAGATGGAGCGCTTGGGGGTAACCCGTCATTCGCTGGTCATCAACCTGGGCGGCGGCATGGTGTGCGACCTGGGCGGATTTGCCGCGGCGACGTTCAAGCGCGGCGTGAGGTTCATCAATGTGCCCACCACCCTTCTGGGGGCCGTCGATGCCGCCGTGGGTGGCAAGACGGGGTTCAATTATCATGGACTGAAAAACGAGATCGGGGCCTTTGCCCCTGCCAGCGACGTGGTCATCTCGACGCGATTCCTAGACACTCTGCCTGTCGAAGAGATAAAATCGGGCTATGCCGAGGTCATCAAGCATGCCATGCTGAGCGATCGCAATGAACTGCTGCGGTTGCTGGAACACGACTTTGATGCCCCCATCGATCATGCTGCCATGCTGCAACGGCTGCGCCACTCGGTGCAGGTCAAGGTCGATATCGTCACCCGCGACCCCAACGAGCAGGGCGAGCGCAAGGCCCTCAACCTGGGACACACCGTGGGACATGCGCTGGAGAGCCTGGCCATGCAGCGCGGCAAACCCGTGCCTCATGGCTATGCGGTGGCCTGGGGTCTGGTCACCGAGGCCGTCCTGTCGCACCTGCTGTTGAAATTTCCCAGCGAGGACGTGCACCGGCTGGGACAGTTTGTGCGCGACAATTACCGCGGTTTCCCCTTTACCTGCGACGACTATGATGAGTTGCTGGCCCTGATGCGACACGACAAGAAAAGCAAGGATGGCGAGATCACCTGCACGCTGCTGGCAGCCATCGGCGACTACCGCATCGACCAGACTGTCGGCACCGACGACGTCACCGCCGCCCTCGACATCCTGCGCGACCTGCTGGGAATGTAACAGCTAACGGAGGCGAATAAATGCATTGAAAAAAAGCAGAAAACTAATAATGAACAGAGAATTATGAAAAAGTATTTATTTTTTGCCATTTTGGCATTAGTAACAGCCATCGGCGCCCACGCCGAGGCTCGCGACATCGCTGTAGCAGGGCAATTTGCCTATGGCAGCAAGAACTCCATGGCAGGATTGGGCTTGCAGGTACAAATCGAGCCCATAACCAACTGGAGAATCGCACCCGAATTCATCTATTACCTCAAGAATGACGGCATGAGCGCACTTAATGCCAACTTGAACATCCACTATGTGATTCCAACCAGCAACTCATTTGCACTCTATCCGATGGCTGGATTCACTTTTAGCCATTTCATGTTTGACAGCAAGTGGGTCGATTCTTCCAGCAGCCGTTGTGGCGCCAACATCGGCATTGGTGCACAATACAGAATCAAGGAGCAGCTACACTTCTTCACCGAGCAGCGTTTTCAGATCTTGAAGGACTGGAATCAGTCGGTTACCTTGCTCGGCCTGAAGTACACCTTTTAGACTTGAATACCGATTATAACAACCACCCCGCAGCTTTTCAACAATAGCTGCGGGGTGGTTGTATTTAATTCGATGGGGCCACAGGCGGCTCACCCCATGAGAGAGCGGAGGGCTACTTCCAGTGCCACAGGCGGGACACAGCATGGGTGATGGTGCGCAGGTGCAGGTCCTTGCCCAGGACGACGAGCATCACGGCAGCAAGGATGAACACAATGCCGACAACAAGGCGCAGCGTCAACGTCTCGCCGAAAACCATCACGCCGATAGCCACCGCTGTGAGGGGCTCCAAGGCGCCTAGGATAGCGGTGGGCGTGGCTCCCACGTGGTTGACAGCAACCGTCATGAGCACCAGCGAGAGTACCGTGGGCACCAATCCCAGCCAGCAGGCATAGGCCCAGGCGCGCGCCGACGGCAGGGCGTGCAGATACAGGTCGGGCGAGGTGAATGAGTAGAGCACCAGCGTGACCTCACACACCAGCATGGCATAGAAGGTGACCTTGAACGAGGACATCCTGATGTCGGACTGGTTGACCACGACGATATAGACGGCATAGGCCAGCGACGAGAGCACACACAACACGATGCCCACAGCACTGATCGAGGCTCCGTCCCCTCCTCTATACAGCAGGCCGATGCCCACGAGCGCCAGCACGATGGCGACGACCGTCATGGCGGTGACGCGCTCCTTGAAAAACAACGCCATGATCACCGCCACCATCACCGGATAGACAAACAGGATGGTCGAGGCGATGCCCGCGTCCATGAAGTGGAAGCTCTGGTAATAGGTGATGCTGGATGCGGCAAACAGGATGCCCAGCGAGAACAGCACCTTGAACTCGCGACGCGTGACCCTGAAGTCCACTCGCTTGACGAGCATGACCAGTGCCAGCAGCACGACGGCAAGCCCAAAGCGGTGGGACAGCACCGTAGCCGTGTTCACGCCCTCGTCATAGAGCGGCAGAGCGCCGAAGGGGTTGGTGCCGTAGCACACCGCCGACAGGATGGCGCACAGGATGCCCACGTGTTTTTTACCGGTATTCTTGACGTTATTGATCGTGTTCATGTGTTTTTATCGACTGTGTGAGTGATATCAATGCTTGAAGCGTGCCATCTCGTAGAGAGCAGGCAAGGCCTGGCCGTTGGCACTGTTAAACAAGCCACGGTTCAAGCCCCCGTGCCCTTGCCACGGTGTCCCGTAGCGGTTCTCCTCGGGATACCACCAGAAGAGGCCCGTCACATTATCATGACGGTTCAGTTCCTGAACCAATTGGGCTGTGAACTGCCGTTGCCCCTCGATAGTGCCGGGCAGGCAGTGGGAGAAGTCCTCCTCACCGCGGTTCACGCCGTCGTGCAGGTAATAATAGGCAGCCTCGACCATCATCACGGGTTTGTCGGGGAAACGCACGGCCAGCGAGTCGAGCGTGGCGCCCAGGTTGGGAATCGTACCATGCCACATGGGATAGTAGCTCAAGCCGATGATGTCATAGTCCACCCCACCCTGCTCGAGGCGCTCATAGTAGTTGCGGGTCATCTCCCACACGCCGGCCTTCTCGGTGTGGATAATGATTCCCGCACTGGGGCACACCTCGCGGCAAGCCTTGCATCCAGCCTGGAGCAGACGCGTAAAGACATCCCAGTTGTCAGCCCTCATCGGGTCAACACGGCCCACAGGCCAGTCCATGCCGAAGGTGACCTCGTTGCCCACCTGGATAGTGGCCGGCTCGACGCCAGCCGCCTTGAGCGACATGAGGCAATGGCGGGTATAGCGGTAGATGCTGTCGGCCAGAGCTTTCCCATTCAGTCCGTCCCAGCGCTTGGGCGTGAATTGCTTGGCGGGGTCGGCCCATGTGTCACTATAGTGAAAATCGAGCATGACCTCAAAGCCACGCGACTTGATCGTGCGACACAGGTCGATAACATAATCCAAGTCCTGGCACACGCCCTCGTCGTGGTGACGGCCAGGAGCATTCTGCGGATCCACAAACAGTCGCACACGCATCATGTTCCACCCCTGCTGCCTGAACAGGTCATAGGGGTCAACAGTCACGCCGCACGAGTCCTTGTAAATCACGCCATTACGTGCGTTGGATGTCATCATCGAGATATCGCCGCCAAGCCATGAGTGAGCCATGACCGTCATAACCGATTGCAGCGCCAACACCAGTAGCAGTACCTGTTTCTTCATTCTTTACTTGAATATTAGTTTTACAACAATTAAAAAAGTGCCGATAATCAATGACTATCAGCACTTTTTGCGATGTCGGGGTGACTAGATTCGAACTAGCGACCCCACGCCCCCCAGACGCGTACTCTAACCGGACTGAGCTACACCCCGATCGCACTATGCGAAACGCATTTGTTTCGTAAAGCGGTGCAAAGGTAATGCCGTTTCACAAACTGACCAAATTTTTCGGTAACTTTTTTTAAAAATATTTTCGACCTGTCATCTGTCACCACTGATAATCAAATAATTACCAAAATGTGACAAAAAAAAGCAAGCAAGGCCACATGCCGCATCGACATGGGACCTTGCAGGATTCGGTCAGCTGTAATGATTACTCGGCCTTGCCGTCACTACCCAGCACGTCGATAATCTTGTGCTTGTAGAGCTTAACCATCTCGTCACGGGCGGGACCGCAGTACTTGCGGGGGTCAAACTCACCAGGCTTCTCGGCCAGCACCTTGCGCACGGCAGCAGTAAAGGCCAGACGGCTGTCACTGTCGATATTGATCTTGCAAACAGCACTCTTGGAAGCCTTGCGCAACTGATCCTCGGGAACGCCTACAGCATCGGGCATGTTGCCGCCGTAGGTGTTGATGATGTCAACATACTCCTGGGGCACGCTCGACGAGCCGTGCAGCACGATGGGGAAGCCGGGGAGTTTCTTCTCTACCTCCTCGAGCACGTCAAATGCCAGGGGAGGAGGAACGAGTTTACCGGTCTTCGGGTCACGGGTGCACTGCTCGGGCTTGAACTTGTAAGCGCCGTGGCTGGTGCCGATGCTGATGGCCAGTGAGTCACAACCCGTGCGGGTGGCGAAGTCGATCACCTCTTCGGGCTTGGTGTAGTGGGATTCCTCGGCAACCACGTCGTCCTCAACGCCAGCGAGAACACCCAACTCGGCCTCAACGGTCACGTCATACTGGTGGGCATACTCAACGACCTTCTTGGTCAGGGCGATATTCTCCTCGTAGGGGAGCGATGAGCCGTCGATCATGACCGACGAGAAACCGAAGTCAACACATGACTTGCACAGTTCAAAGGTGTCACCATGGTCCAGATGGAGGCAAATCTGGGGATGCTCCCAGCCCAACTCCTTGGCATACTCTACAGCGCCCTCGGCCATGTAGCGCAACAGCGTCTGGTTGGCATACTTGCGTGCGCCGCTGGAAACTTGCAGAATAACAGGCGACTTTGTCTCGGCACATGCCTTGATGATAGCCTGTAACTGCTCCATGTTGTTGAAGTTGAATGCAGGAATGGCATAGCCGCCATCGATTGCCTTAGCAAACATCTCGCGTGTGTTCACGAGACCTAAATCCTTGTAATTTACCATAATTCTTTATCAATATTATCGGAAAAACCTTTTGGTTGGATATTTGCTGCAAAGATAAGTGTTTTTTATTGTCTTGCAAAGCACAATTCAATTATTTTTGTTAACAAGGCATAGACATGATCGCAAAAACGTTATGATTTTCAGTAATTTTCCATCAAATTACGACAAAAAATAATATTATTTGTGATTTTCATTTTATTTTATTATATCTGCGAGTTAGAAAAGGTGCAAAATTTTCATCATTGAATAGATTAAGACATAACCACAATATTCATCCTATTAACCGTTTTAAAAATTCTATCTAAGTTATGAAGAAATTGTTACTCATCGCTGCTATGGCAGCACTAGAGGGTGTGTCATAATGAAGTGCCCCCAAAAAGTTAGACGTTAAACACGTTTAT